>NZ_AYXE01000012.1:0-180893 GCF_000502235.1 Mesorhizobium sp. L103C119B0
CCTGGCTAGGGCTTGGATTGCGCCCTGTCAGGTCGATTCCATTGCGGCATGAAAGTCCGCTTGTGAAAATTCGTGCTTAGAAGCTGACAGTCCCCTTTCGGCCCCTTTTCAGTCGTTCAATGTCACCTGTGCGGATGGCCGCACCTAGTGCAAAAAGCAAGCGGGACGTCGGCGATGAGATTTAGACGATCGCTCGAAGCTGCGCGTTGTTCGCTATTGCCGTTTGGCCAAGCGCACGCCAGCGCCACCGCCGTTTTCCGAAATGAACTCGATGCCCGCCCTTTCCAGGGCACCACGGATCGCATTCCGATTTGCTATTGTGATTGGAGGGACGCCATCCGCAGCTTCTGCGCGCCTAACTGTGGCTACTCCCACGCTCGCCGCATCGGCCAAATCTTCGGCACTCCAACGTATTAATCCTCGCGCTCCTCTGATCTGGGCGCCCATAATTTCTTTCATATCATCTAATTTCAAGTTGATCACTTATGGCTCATGTGATATGAAACCGCTCACATAGTTTTTCTGCTTCCAAAGTTTCATAGGAGCAGGGGCTCACATTTGGACTCGGCTGAGGACGTGCGTCGGGGAGTCATCCCAGCCTGACCACAACCAAGCTTCAGGAAACTCGGATCATGGCTGATTCCGACAATACCACGACTTTGCCTCTCGTCACCCGCCGGAGGGTAGTTGTGGCGGTTGCAGCTGCGAGAACCTGTCCTTCCGCCAACGGGACATTCAAGCCTGAGGATCTAAGAGCCGAACACCTTCACCCTTTTGACCAGCGGATAAGAATTCGACACCCGCCTTTATCAGGGCCGCCTCAATGGCCTGCAAAGTGCTGATCCGGGAATCTACCTTGCCGTTTTCCAACCGGGTCAGAGCGTTCAGCGACACGATTGCCTTGTCCGCAAGCTCCTGCTGCGACCAACCAAGCAAAGCTCGTGCGGCTCGAATCTGTCGTGGACTGACCATGAGGCCACAATCGGCAGGCAGATTTTCTTTGCCACCAATAGGGTCATTTTGCACCCCATAAGGTATATAAAATGGCGAGTCGACCTGCAGATCACATCGGTGCGGAGAGCCCGGCGCGTGGCGACAGACTCTCTGTCCGGCTGACTAATGGAGGATCGAAAGGCCTTGTTGAAACCGCAACGCTCAGTCCTCCTTCGGACGGGGCCGAAGCCGAAGATCGAAAGCGACCCGCATCCCGCCGATCAGCATGTCGGCAGGCAGATTGCGACGGTTCGCGTCCAATCGGACGTATCGCAAGCCCAGCTTGCCCGATCCATCGGCATCAGTTTCCAGCAGCTGCAGAAATACGAGAACGCGCGCAATCGCGTGAGCGCGTCGATGCTTACGAGATCGCCAGTTCGCTCGGCGTTCCTGTCGGCCGCTTCTTTGAAGGCCTGCCGGGAAACGATGAAACCCGCGTCGAGGCGCGGCCCCTGCCGGTCGATGAGCGCCTGGATTTCATTGCCAGCGCGGAGGGTCGGCGACTGATTGAAGGGCTAGTGAAACTTCCGCCGCGTGTGCGCGGTCGCGTCTCGTCCCTGATCGCGGCGTTAGGAGAAGAACTGGCCCAGCTAGACACAAAGGCAGATAGCGAGACGGGCGGCGAGTCCCCGCCGGCGGAATGCAAGACGGTGTGAGCGGTCGGTCGGGCCGTCAGCCGAATTTTCGTGCAGCGGGCAGGACGATGCGGCCGCAAGTCGGGGACACTTCGATTTCGACGCCGAACGCCCGCGATCGGGTCGCGAATCCCTCGAGGATGTCTCGCGCCGCGCTTCCAGCGACGGCGACGGGTACCAATCTGCCCGTTGCTGATCCGAGAGACTGAGCTTTCGCGCCGATCACGACGGGCAGGAGGTCTATTCCTGCGAGGTTTCCGCTCCCATCATAGCGGCAGGCCGCGACGATGCTTTGCCAGACTTCCGGTGGATCCCATTCGGTTTCCTTCGGGTGGACGTGGAAAAGGAAATTTCCGAGGCCGTAGAAGATCGGCGAGCCATTGTAGATTTCCACTGCCTGCAGCACCGGAGCACCGTGGCTGACGAACAGGTTGGCGCCGGCGTCGATGCACATCCTGGCAAAGGCCTGCACCCAGCGCGGCACGTTCTGCCAACCTGGTTCCCAATCATGGTGGTGCAGATAGGCAATGACGAAATCGCCTTGTGCCGCGGCGTGCCGGATGGCGGACAGATGGATGGCTGCGCTCTGCTGGTCGACTTCGATGAGGCGGCCGAAATCGGCGGCTTGCGTGAACACGGTGCCGTAGAAATTGATCTCCTTGCCGGCTGCCACCTCTACCGGGTCCTCCGGTTGCGCATAGTTGGCCAGTTCAAACGGGGAGCTTTGCAAATGGGCGCCCAGCCTTGCCAGTCTGCTGAAATGTCCGTCCGGCACCCCCATCTTGCGAACGGTGCTCAGGCGATTGACGCCCGGCCGAGCCGGCCGGAAGGCCGTACGGTCTTCGGCATACATGTTGGTCGGGCCAGGGCCTGCATCCATCGCAAGAAGTGCGACCTCGCGCGCGCCCAGCTGGCGGCGGCCCGGTTTCCTCGCATCCGTCTCGTCGGCCCCGATGCCGGCATGGAGGAAGCCCCGCGCTTCCACCTCCTCCAGCGTCGACAGGATGCCGCCAACGCCGAGATCGAAGGCGTGGTTGTTTGCGAGCGCAAGCGCGTTGAAACCGTTCGCCTGCAATGCGTCGAGCACTTCAGCCCTGGAATATCCGAAGTATTTGCCCTTGGTCGGCCACCCGCCGTGCTTGCCCAGGATCGTCGACTCGAAGTTGGTGAAGACGACGTCGCCTTGTCGCAGGAAGTCCGTAACCGCGATGAAGCGTTCGTCTTTGATGTCACGGATATCGTGCTTGATCAGGGATTGGCCGGTAACGACCGCGCAGAACTGGTCTTTCATGGGGCTCGCCTTGAAGGAGGGGAGGGCGCTGGCATTCCGGCCGGCGCCACGTCAATGTCGAAGTCGGTTGCTGCCTATTGCGCGACTGCAGGCGAGATATCGCTTTTGAACCATTTCAGGCTCAGCGCCTTGATCGTCCCATCCTTGGTGGCCGCGTCGATGGCCGCGTTGAACCTGGCGAGCAACTCCGTATCGTCTTTGCGCAGACCTGCGCCGACGCCCGGCCCCCAGAGCCCGCCATTCAGTTCAGGGCCGAAAAACACCACATCCGAACCGGAAGGCGTCTCCAGGAAATCCCGCCAGGTGAAGTAGTCGGCGAGACCGCCGTCGATGCGACCCGCGGCAAGATCGAGCTTCATGTTGTCCTGGCTGTCATAACTGCGGATGGTCACGACATCGCCCAGCATCTCCTTCACGACCGCTTCCGAATTTGACGAGCGCAGGGCCCCGATCGCCTTGCCGGCGAGTGTCGATCTGAGGCGTTCAATGGTCGCCTTCTCCTTGTCCCCGATGGTCGAGAGGTTGACCTTCTGCTTGATGTCGCCAGGATCGAGACCCAGGTTCTTGCGCACAACGAACTGGTTGAAGCCGGTGGCGTAGGGAACGGAGAATGCGATCTTCTGCTTGCGCTTTTCCGTGATCGCCATGCCGGACATGATGACGTCGAACTTGCCGACAAGCAGTGCCGGGATGATCCCGTCCCAATCCTGCGGGACAAAGGTACATTTGATCTCGATGCGACGGCACAGCTCCTGTCCAACATCGATATCGTAACCGTAGAGTTGACCGTTCGCGTCGGTGCTGTCCCAAGGCGGCGAGGCGCCTTCGGAGGCGATCGAAATGACGCGCTCGCTTTCGGCGCTCGCCGGGAATGCCGACATCAGGGATGCGATAGAAACAGCAATAGCCAGGGGTATGCGCATGATGCACCTCTTCGTTGGTTTGGATAGGAAGGGCTGCCAAAAACCCGCAGGTCAGGGCAGGGGCGTCGTGATCTCTGGGTCAGGTAGGGCGGGGCGCAATCGCGCCTTTCGTCGACGCACCGGATGGCCGTCCGTCGACAGCCGCCGTTCCAGGAATTGGATCGCCTTTACGGAAATCGATGTCAGCGATAGATAGATCGCTCCGGCGACGATGAAGATCTCGTAGGGCGCGAACGTCGTCGAAACCATCTGTCTCGCCATGCCGGTGATTTCGAGCAGCGTAACGGTGCTCGCCAGGGACGAACCCTTGATCATCCCGACGATCTCGTTCCCATAAGCCGGAAGCGAAATCCTGAAAGCGATCGGGAAGGTGACCAGGCGAGCGATCTGCAAGCGTTTCAAGCCGAGAGACGTGGCCGCCTCGGTGACACCCTTAGGTACGGACTGGAGACCCCGGCACAGGATCTCGGTGGTGTGTGCCGCGCTGTTCAGCGAGAATGTCAAAAGGGCGCACCAGAAAGGATCGCGCAGGATGACCCAGAAGATGCTGGCTCGCACCGCCTCGATCTGAGCGAGGCCATAATAGAGCAGGAAGAGTTGAACCAGCATCGGCGTGCCGCGTATGACATAGGTGTATGCCAGCACCGAGAGCGAGAGGCCGGGACGTCCGAACGCGCGGATGAAGGCCAGCGGCACGGACAGAAGAAATCCGGCAGTCAGTGACAAGACCGTCAGGGTCAATGTGAGACCAACACCGGAAGGCAGGACAACCAGTGCGTCAAACATCAGGCCGAGGTTCATGGTCGCTCCCTCCTACCGGCCGAGGGCCGGATAACGTCGCTCAGCCAGCCGGATCGACAGCAGCGTGACGGTGGTCAGCGAGAGGTAGAGAGCGGCGGCGGCAAGGTAAAAGGTCAATGGTGCGCGCAAGGATCCGGCCCCCACATACGCAACGCGCATGATGTCGGTCAGACCGACGATGGAGACCAGCGCGGTATCCTTGAAGAGCGAGATCCAGAGATTGCCATAGGCCGGCAGCGCCAGCCGCAGCATCTGCGGTCCGATGATGAACACCCAGCGCTGCCAGGCGTTCAGCCCAAGCGACTTTGCCGCTTCGGTTTGACCCGCGGGTACCGCCGCAATCGCGCCGCGAAACACTTCGGTCGCATAGCCGCTGAAGACGACCGAGAGCGCGATAACGCCTGCGGTGAATGCGTTCACCTCCACGTACCGGCCGGCGATCTTGCTGGCAAGGGTCGTTCCGCCGAAGTAGATGAGCAGGATAATGAGAAGTTCTGGCACACCACGGACAACCGTCGTGTAGGCCGTCACGACGCTGTTGAGGCGCGGCTGTGCCGTGCCCTTCGAAATGGCCAGAAACAGCCCGAATGCCGTACCCAGGCAGCCGCTGACAAGAGCCAGGCTTATGGTCACGGTGAGTGCGACAACAAACTGAGTAGTAAAACCACCCATGGGGCGCTTTCCTCGACTCGCAATACCGCAGGATACGCCGGCCCTTTGTCGCGCGGACTCAGACGTATAACCCAAGGTTGCGAATTGTTATATTCGTAATTTGGAGTTAATTTGAGATATTAGTTCATTCTATCGCTTGAAATTGCGCACTCAATCTATAATTTTTATTATTTTATCTATAACGCACCGTTATATACTGAGGAGGTTCGTTGCTTCCCAGGTTGGCGTTATCTGCTTCCCGGGTGGCGTTATCAGGGAAAGGAGCGCAGGGAATGGAGTTGCTGCAGAGCGACCTGAAGCTCCGTCAACTGAAGGTCTTCCGAGAGGTGTTGCGGGCCGGTTCGACAAGGCGAGCGGCGGCAGCGCTCGGGATAAGCCAGCCGGCCGTCAGTCAACATGTGAAGCAACTCGAGACCACGCTCGGCATCACACTCTTCAAGAGATCAGCCAACCGCATCGTCCCCTTGCAGGAAGCCTGGGAACTCCTGCGAAACGTGGAACTTGCCCTGACGTCGCTGGATCGGCTGGAAGCGTCGATCTTCGCTATGAAGAACGAGGAAAAGCAGAGGATTGCGATTGCCGCGCCTTCTGTTTTCGGTTTCGTGACCTTGCCCAAGGTCGTGGCGATCATCCACTCAAAGACCGCCTCGAATGTCCGGTCACTTTCGGGAAGCTACGAGCAGATCGGCGAGCACATACTGTCAGGGCGTGCCGAACTCGGAATCTCGAGGCTGCCCTTGGATCCAAATCTGTTTGAGTGGGCGCCGCTTGGGTCGGCACGAAACGTATGCATCTTTCATCCCGACCACCGTTTTTCAAAACAGACCTGTATCGATGCTCACGACCTGGCAGGCGAAACGATCGTTGACATCGATCCCCAGTTCGCCGCCCACCAAATGAACTTCAATGCCTTACGCTTCGCCGGCGTTGAGCCGGACATACTGGTAGAATTCGATTGCAACGGTCACGAAGCCGGATACGTCTCGGCTGGCCTAGGCATTTCGATAACCAATGAGATCATTGCGCGTGAGTACGCGGCGTTTCACTTGGGAATAAGGCCAGTGGAGCCGTCCGCGCTCTATCACTACGTTGCGATTTGGCAGAAGGGCCGGACCTTTTCCAGCGTATTGAATGTCTCGCTCGAGGCGATCATCGCTGCGTTTTCCACGGAGCCGCCTGCGGTTTCCTTTGGAAGCGCCAATTTATTGGCGGTCGGCTAGGCTGCCCTCGCAGCTCTTGACCGTGTGCAGGGTTTCCGGCTGAGATGCGTATGTCAACGCAACATCTTCCAATCCTTGCGACCCGTGACAACATCGCTCAATCCATCCTGGATTCGTCGTTGTCCTCCCAGCAACGGCGGATGTCTGGCAATGTGGTATTAACCGATTGCTTGCCGCAACTCCGCATGTGGCGGTGTTTGTTGAAGCCTCGCCGCGATCACATGAAGTTGCTCCGGCCTCAAGTGGGTATACCGGCGGAGCATCTTCCAATCCTTGTGCCCGGTGACCATGGCGACCTGCTCGATGGTGAAGCCAGCTTCGAACAGGCGGCTTGTGCCTTCGTGACGCAGGTCGTGAAAGTGCAGATCCTCGATCTCAAGTTCATGACAGGCACGTCGGAAGGCGGTTCCGGCCGACTTCCCATTGTAGGGGAAGATGCGTCCCTTTCCCTCAGTGGAGAAACGCTGCTCTTCGAGGATCGCGCGGGCGTCGTAACCACTCACATCGAGGAGCGGGATACGCATGTGATTGCCCTTTTTGTGGCGTGGGTCCTTGCGATCTCGTATCAGCAGGGTGTTGTTGCGGTCGTTCAGGTCCTCCCACGTGGCGTTGCAGATTTCCCCGAGCCGCATGGCGGTGGCGATCGCAAAGCGGATGATCTTGTCGACGGGGATAATCTGGAAGTTGTTTTCTCTGAAGTACCGGATCAGGGCCTCTATCTCGCCAAGTGTCGGTCGCCGATCGCGTTCGTTGCCCTTGCCAACAAGACCCAAGCGGGCGAGGGCGACACGACCAAGTTCCACCGGCTCCGCTGAATAAGGCAGTCCATACACAGACGCGCCGTGCACCAGCAATGTCCGGAGGTATCCGATGTCTATTCCAACGGTGACAGGTCCGGCGCCTTCCTCGGCTCGTTCCTTGCCGAACTTTATGACCTGTTCGCGACTGAGATCCGCGATGTTGAGCCTTCCGAGCCTGGCTCGTAGCAGGTCCAGGCTGAATGCCTTCGAACGCCCGATCAACTTGCCAACTTCCGTCATATCGGCGATATGCAGGTCGATCAGGTCGGAGACCGTTTTGATCCCGTCCTTGTGCTTGGGAGCAGGCTTCTGACCCAGGCCGATTTCTCGCTCAATTCGGCGCGCCCACATCTCGGCGTCCTTGCGGAACGAGAAGCTGGTGCTGAGGTAGTGGCCCTTGCAGCGAACCTGCACACGCCACTTGCCGGAAGCCAACTTGTTGATGGATGCCATGGGTGGTCTCTTTTTCGTGCACGCTGTGTGCACAGGGAGGGGTACAAAATGCGAAAACTGACGGATATCGTGTCGTACAAACGGCGAACGTGTGCACGTTTTAAGGCCCTGAAAATACGAGAAAAAGCGTGATAAATCAAGACCATAGGATTTCCGTTGCGCCTATGATGGATTGGACCGACCGGCATTGCCGGTTCTTCCACCGCCAGTTGACGCGGCGTGCGCTGCTCTACACCGAAATGGTGGTGGCGGACGCCGTCATCCATGGTACGCGCGAGCGGCTGCTTGGTTTTGACGAGACCGAACATCCGGTGGCACTGCAACTCGGTGGCTCCGATGCGCAAAAGCTGGCTGAGGCGGCGCGCATCGGCGAGGGCTTCGGTTACGACGAGATCAATCTCAATGTCGGCTGTCCGTCCGACCGCGTCCAGTCCGGCACGTTCGGCGCCTGCCTGATGAAAGTGCCTGACCTCGTCGCCAATTGTGTGGCGGCGATGAAGGCGGCGGTGAAAATCCCGGTGACGGTCAAATGCCGCATCGGCGTCGACGAGCAGGATCCGGAGCCCGCGCTCGACGCGCTGGCCGACGGCGTTTTCGCGGCCGGCGCCGACGCGCTGTGGGTGCATGCGCGCAAGGCTTGGCTGGAGGGTCTGAGCCCGAAGGAAAATCGCGACATCCCGCCGCTCGACTATGACAGGGTCTATCGCCTCAAGGCTAGAAAATCGAACAAATTCATTGGCATCAATGGCGGCGTTCAATCGCTCGAAGAGGCGGCTCGCCACCTCGATCATGTCGATGGCGCCATGCTTGGCCGCGCCGCCTACCACACGCCAGGCATCCTGGCCGGCGTCGACGCGGCATTCTACGGCGACAAGGCCGGCGCCTACGATTTTGCCGCGCTGATCGACGCGATGGCCGACTACGCCGCGCGGCATATCGAGCAGGGCGGGCGGCTCGGCCACGTCACCCGCCACATGGTCGGGCTGTTCCACGGCCTGCCGGGCGCGCGCCGCTTCCGGCAGATACTGTCCACCGACGCGACGAAACCCGGCGCCGGACCGGATGTGCTGAAGGCAGCGTTCGCTGCCGTCGATTTCGACCGTGTTGAAAAGGCCGCTTAGGCAGTTCAGTCGCGCAGAATCATCCGGTCGCCGCGCACGTCGAAACCCGACAGGGAACCGATGAAGTTCATGCCGAGCAGGCTCTGGCTGAGCGCGCCGGGCGCGGCGACCATCACCTGCATGTTCTTGCGCACGATGCCGCCGATCGCCAGTTCGTCGGTGCGCACCGAAGCGGCGCGTGCCATGCCATTGGCGGTCGAGACCGGGACGGTGAAGCTCAGCGCTGCCGGATTGAAGCCGGCCGCCTCCGCGTCTTCGGCGGTGAGCACTGTACTGGTCGCGCCGGTATCGACGACGGTGCGGATCGGCGCGCCGTTGATCGTGATGCGGGCCTCGAAATGGCCGCTGTCGGCCTTGTCCAGGGTCACGGTGGCATGGCCGTCCTCGACGCCGAGCGCCAGCGGGCTGCCGGGAACGAGGCCCGCCGTCACCCGGCTGGCGAAATCCTGCAACTCGTAGCGGTACTGGTAGCCGGCGACGAGCGCCAGCACGATCAGGGCCCACGTGCCGAGATTGCGGGCCATGACGCCGAGCGGCCTGCCGGACCGGACAAGGCCGGCGCTGACGAGCAAGCCGATCGCCCCCAGCCAGACCAGACGGCTGAAATCGTAATTCTCGATGCCGAACGTGCTGCCGGCGTCGTTGTTGATCATAAGCAGCACCAGCCCGAGGCCGATTGCCGCCATCACCATCCAGAACAGTCGGTTCATTGGACCTGCCGTTTCAAGAGAGGACGCCGCGCTCGCGCGCCATGCGGCTGCGGCGTGTTTCCCGGCGCGGCCGGCGCTCGACCGTTTCCAATCGGGCCGGCAACTCGGCCATGACGCTGCGGCGTAGCTCCGGCGTCATGCCCATCCAGGCGCCGATTTCATCACGCGTGCGGCCACAGCCGAAGCAGAAGCCGGTTTTCATGTCGATCGAACAGACCAGGATGCACGGGGATTCGATGGCCGTCATGACTTTCTCTTGCAGGTTCCGTCCGGAATCCCTCGTTCCATCTCCACATGGTGCAACGGCAAAGCCAATGCAAGCCCTTCGGAATGCGGCGCGGGCAACCGCTTTCGCGCCAATGTCGAGGGGAGTTGTGCCGGCCGGGCAAGGCGGTTATGCCGCTGATCAACCACAGGGGATGATCAGGACCGACATGACCAGCGCGCTGCCCTTCGACGATTTTCGCAATCTGCTGGCGAGCCTGCCGGCTGCCGATACAGTCGCGGAAAACAGGGTGCGCACCCTGTTTTCCAAGGCCGACAAGCCGAAAGCCTCGCTTGGCCGCATCGAGGACATCGCCGCCTGGCTTGCTGCCTGGAGCGGGCGCGCCCCGCCGGCGGTGAACCGGCCCCTGATGGCGATCTTCGCCGGCAACCATGGCGTGACCCGCCACGGCATCTCGCCGCGCCCTGTCGCTGCGACCGCAAACGCCGTTGAGCTGTGCGCTGCCGGCGGTGCGGCAATCAACCAGATCTGCGTCGCCAACAATCTTGGCCTCAAGGTGTTCGATCTGGCGCTGCACATTGCGACCGCCGACATCACCGAGGACGCCGCCCTCGACGAACGCGGCTGCGCCGCCACCATGGCCTTCGGGATGGAAGCCATCGCCGGTGGCGCCGATCTGATTTGCCTCGGCGATCTCGGCGTCGGCAACTCCACCGTTGCGGCGGCCTTGTGCGTGGCCCTGTTCGGCGGCAGCGGAGCCGACTGGGTCGGCCCCGGCTCCGGTGCCGACGCGGCCATGCAGGCGCGCAAGGCTGATGCAGCCGATGCAGCCGTCGCCTTCCATGGTGCGGCTCTGAAGGACCCGTTGGAAGCACTGCGCCGGGTCGGGGGCCGCGAGTTTGCGGCCATTGCCGGCGCCATCCTCGCCGCCCGGATGCAAAAAATCCCGGTGCTGCTCGACGGCTTCGCCGCGACCGCCGCCGCTGCCGTGCTGCATGCCGCCAACCCAGGTGCGCTCGACCATTGCCTGCTGGCCAGTCTGTCACCGGAGCCCGGCCAAAGGCTTGCCGCCGAGCGGCTCGGCCTCAGGCCGCTGTTCGATCTCGGCATCAGCCATGGCGAAGGGGTAGGGGCCGCCCTTGCCGCCGGTCTGGTCAACGCGGCGGCGCTTACCAGTTCGGGCATGGCGGCGGCGGTCAAAGCCTAGAACAAGCTGTCAGCGTCGGCGAGCCGCCGCGACCGCCTTTGTCGGCAGCGCCGGCAGTTCCTCCATCACTCGGGCGAGCGGGAAGATGGCGATTGCCTCGGTGCCTTCGCGCAATTTCGACTGAAGTTCGAATTCGCCGCCATGCATGGCGAGCAGGCCCTGCACAATCGGCAGTCCGAGCCCGGTGCCCTGTTCGGCGCTCTTGATGGCGATCGAGCCCTGGCCGAAGGCCGACAGCACGATCGGGATTTCGTCTTCCGGTATGCCCGGCCCATTGTCCTTGACCGAAATGTACTGGCCGCCGCCCGCCGTCCAGCCGACGCGCACGCGAACTTCGCCGCCGGTGGCGGTGAATTTGATGGCATTGGACAGGAGGTTGAGCGTGATCTGCCGCACCGCGCGCTCGTCGGCGAACAGCCGCGGCAGGGCACTTTCGAAATCCTGGACGATGCGGATGTCCTTGTTGCGCGCCTTCAATTCCATCATGTGGCAGCAATCTTCGGCGATGTTGAGCAGCATCACCGGCTCTTCGTTGAGCTGATAGCGGCCGGCCTCGATGCGCGACAGATCGAGGATTTCGTTGATCAGGTCGAGCAGATGCTGGCCGGAATCGTGCACGTCGCGGGCGTAGTCGCGATAGGTCGGGTTGCTCATCGGCCCGAGCACCTCATTGGCCATCACCTCGGAAAAACCGAGAATGGCGTTGAGGGGCGTCCTCAGCTCATGGCTCATAGAAGCAAGGAAGCGCGACTTCGCCAGATTGGCGTCTTCGGCCCGCCGACGAGCTTCGTCCGACATCGATTTCGCTGTCTCCACCTCGGCGAGCAGCGCGTCCTTTTCGGAGCGGAAGGACAGAAGTATCAGCGACGAGCGGTTGAGATGGCGCGCGATATAGGCAAAGAACGGCAATGCCGCGACCAGCAGGGCGACCATGATCGTCCCGACCGGCACCCAAAATTTCGTTTCAGCATAGGCATAGACCGCCACCGGAACGACGAAGGTGGCAAGCAGAGAGCCACGCAAGGACGACGCCATGATAGCGGTCGCCGCCATGGCCAGCAGCAGCACCACCGCCTTGGCGGCCTGGAACTGGTCGATCTGGCAGGTGGCGCAGCCGAGCCATGCGAACCACGCCCAGCCGAGGCCGCACAGCGAATGTCCGATCAGGAATTCCCTGCGGGTGCGAACAGGATTGAGCTCGGCGGCTTCGGTGCGCTCGACGCGGCGCGCCATGAAGGCGACGATCGAATAGCAGATCAGGGTGAACAGCGCCCAGACGCTGATCTGTTTGTCCACACCGGCCAGCAGCCCGGCCGCCGCGAACGCCAACACCAGCAGTGGGATGATGGCTGCGCCGCGCACCATGGTCCCGGCATGCAGCTTCAGCAGCTCGCGGTCGAAGTCGAGATTGCCGACCTGCTGCGAAAGACGGTCGCGCGTCTTGCGCACCGCGCGCGCCACATCGCTGTTGCGGTGCGGTTTCCGGCGGTCCACAATGAATTTATCCGCTGTGTTCGAGCGTAGCAGAGGCATGGAAACTTCGATTTATGCGCGCAGCGATCTCAATTCGTTAAGCTACGTTCGAATGATTAAGAGACTGTTTGCCATATGAGCCGTTCGTGGTCGCCAAGGCCGCGCCGGCGATACCATCCGCCGCCGCCGCGAAGCCTGTGGCGCAAGCTGCTGGATTACGCGCTGACGGTCATTCTGCTCGGCCTGCTGATCCTGCTCGCCGCACGCCTCGACCGTTTCGAGACGCGCAAGGCGCAAGGGGCGGCGATCGTCAACGATGGCGATTCACTCACCCTTGGCACCGAACGTATCCGCATGCGCGGCATCGACGCTCCGGAATACCAGCAGATCTGCCGTAGGGATGGCGCAGACTACGCTTGCGGCAGGCTGGCACGCCAGGCGCTGGTGCGGCTGATATCAGGCAATCCGGTGACCTGCAGCGGCTGGCAGCGCGACCGCTACGGCCGCCTGCTCGGCGATTGTAAGGCCGGTGGCAAGGATCTCAACCGGGCCCAGGTTGAGGCCGGCTGGGCCATTGCCTATGGCGATTTCGACGCCGAGCAGGCCATTGCCCGCGCCGGCAAGGTTGGCATCTGGGCCGGCACTTTCGATGCGCCGCAAGAGTGGCGCGAAAGCCACCACGACGGCCCGCTCGAAAGAAAGCACGGCACGCTGGCTTCGGTCGGTGATGCCTTGCGAGAGATGTTTCGCTTCTGGTGACGAGCACTATAGTTGAAGGACCAGATCGGGAGGATAAGCATGAAACTGTTCGACGGCGGCCGCGCCCCCAACCCGCGGCGAGTACGGGTTTTCCTCGCCGAGAAGGGCATCGCAGTGCCGCTGGTGCCGGTCGACATGGGTGCGATGGGGCACAAGCAGGAACCGGTCAGGTCGCGCAACCCGCTGCAGCGGCTGCCGGTGCTCGAGCTCGACGACGGCACCATTCTCACCGAATCCGTCGCCATCTGCCGCTATTTCGAGGAACTGCATCCCGAACCGGCGCTGTTCGGGCAAGGCGCGCTCGGCAAGGCCAAGGTCGAGATGTGGCAAAGGCGCATGGAGTTCAATCTGCTCAGCTGCGTCGCCCAGGCTTTTCGCCACATCCATCCGGCGATGAAGGAATGGGAAATTCCGCAGATCCCCGAATGGGGCGAGGCCAACAAGGCGAAAGCGGTTGAATTCCTGAAACTGCTCGACCCCGAACTGGCAAACCGCGAATTCGCCGCCGGCGACGCCTATTCGATCGCCGATATCACCGGCATGATCGCCATGGATTTCATGAAACCGGCGCGCATCAAAGTGCCGGACGAGTGCACAAACGTGCTGCGCTGGTACAGTGCCGTCTCCAGTCGCCCGAGCGCTTCCGCCTGATGGAGGCGGAACTCGAACGCCTGACGGCAAAGGTCCGCGCCTGCCGCATCTGCGTCGACACTCCAGTCGGCAGGCCACTGCCGCACGAGCCGCGCCCGGTGCTGCTGCCATCATCCAGCGCCCGCATCCTGCTCGCCGGCCAGGCGCCAGGCACAAAGGTGCATTCGTCCGGCATGCCGTTCACCGACGCGTCCGGCGACCGCTTGCGAAGCTGGCTGGGCGTAACCAGCGAGGAATTCTACGACACGGAAAAATTCGCCATCGTGCCGATGGGGTTCTGCTTCCCCGGCCAGGACGCAAAGGGCGGCGACCTGCCGCCGCGCCGAGAATGCGCGCTGGCCTGGCGCGCGCCGCTGATGGCGCTGATGCCGCAGATCGACCTCGTCTTGACAATCGGCTCCTACGCGCAATCCTGGCATATGGGCGCCACGCGCCGGCCGTCGCTGACCGAAACCGTGAAGGACTGGCGCACCATCTGGGATGCGCCGGCCAGCCTGAAAGTGCTGCCGCTGCCACACCCGTCATGGCGCAACTCAGGATGGCTGAAGCAGAATCCATGGTTTGAAATGGATTTGCTGCCGTTTCTGAGATCGGAAATCCGCTATCGCATAGATTAGACTTTAAGCAAGATATCACTCGCTTTTGTGCCATCCGGCAGAATTTCTTTCTTGTGAAAGGTCGAAATAAGAGGGAGTATAGCCAATCTATTCCCAAAGCGCGTCGCGCCCGAGGGAACGCGGCCTGCACCAGGAGCACCTTAATGGATCGCCTCGACAGAAAAATTCTCCGCCTCCTGCAGGAGGACGCGACGCTCGCGGTTGCCGATGTCGCCAAGAAAGTCGGCCTGTCGACGACGCCGTGCTGGCGCCGCATCCAGAAGCTGGAGGAAGAGGGCGTCATCAAGCGGCGCGTCGCCATCCTCGACCACGAAAAGGTCAATGTGCGCGTCACCGCCTTCGTGTCGATCCGCACCAATTCGCACAGCCATGAATGGCTGCGGCGTTTCTCGGAAGTCATCCAGGAATTTCCCGAAGTGGTCGAATTCTACCGCATGAGCGGCGACGTCGACTATCTCCTGCGCGTCGTGGTGCCCGACATCGCCGCGTATGACGCCTTCTACAAGCGGCTGATCGCCAAGATCGAGATCCGCGACGTATCGTCGTCCTTCGCCATGGAGCAGATCAAGTACACGACCGAAATGCCGCTCGACTACATGCTGCTGGACAAGGAATCCGGCGCCAACGCGGCCTGAGCGCGGTTGTCCGTGACTGGGCGGTGACGCTGCACAGCAGGCGGCGCTTAGTCTTTCTTTTTGTTGAGGAAACTCCAGGGCGAGTTGACCGGCAGCGTGATCGTGTCCGGCACCGTGTCGACTGCCACCACATCGGCTTTGCGTAGGGTGTAGCCGGACTGGATGATGCTGACGCCGTCGAGAATGAACAACTGGCTCTTCTCCAAGCCGGGCCGCAAGGCGCCGGTCACGGCAACCGACTCATAGGACTGCGACATCTTGTAGGGACGGGCCGGCGTCACCAGCACGATCTGGTTGGGCGGCGGCGTCGGCATGTGGCTGCAAGCGCCTGTCCACGGCACCAGCAGGAATTGGTAGACGAGATCGCCATCACGGTCGACCGGCAATGCGTAGCCGGCTAATTGTACTATCTTGTCTTGCAGGTTGAGCGACAATGTCTCGCCACGATCGGGCAGTTTTGCCGCAATCATCGGCAGGCCGGCATCTTCGGCCACCGCCTGCGTCGCAGGACGCAGATCTTTCCAGAAGATGTGCGCGGTTTGGCCTGAGGCGTTGGTAGCGGTGAACACCAACAACGCGGCTGCAAGCGCCAAGGTCGATTTGAGAGGACTGCTCATCGGCCGCTTCCTTTGTGCAGGAGTAAAGACGCCGCGGCCGATCGCGTCAACGCTCGAGCCGCATCACATGTCTGCGAGAGCCGGCCATGCCGACCTCATGGAACCCGCGAGCGATGAACATGTCGCGAAACCCCATGAAACGGTAGCTCGGCGATGCCTCGCCGACCGGGTAGGCCTCGATCACGCCGGCGCCCTTGGCAAAGGCGTGATCTATGGCAGCGTCAAGCAGCGCGGCCGCCAGCCCGCCGCCGCGCAGCGCCCTTGGCACATAGAAGCAGACGATCGACCAGATGCCGGTCTCGTCATCGTCCTATTGCGACGTCAGCTTCCGATATGTCTGGCGCGGCGCGACCGAGCACCAGCCGACGGTCTTGCCGTCAATCTGGGCCAAGATTCCGACCGGCGTGCCGGCCTCGACAAGCGCCATCATGGCCCGTTTCAACTCGGCGTGCTGAACATGCTCGCGGCGGCCGGGCAGGGGCCGCCAGGCCATGCACCAGCAATACTTCGGACGCCCTTGCGCTTCGAAGAGGCCTTCGAAATCGGCGCGCGTCTGCCGCGTCACCTCGGTGAACCGGACGTTGGCCAGGTCAGCCTTTTCTGGGGGCGATCCGCTCGATGATCTTGGCATTGGTGAGTTCCCGTACGGCGTCCTTGCCAATCCAGCGAGCCGTCTTGTCGGTCTACTGGGCCAGCCGTTCGGCCACGGCAAGGGCAGCACCGTGCATCTCCAACGATCGCTTGCCGATCGAACGAAGCGCCCAGTTTGCCGCCTTCTTCACGAAATTGCGGCTGTCGGCGGCATGCGCTTCGATGATCGGCAGGAAGCCGAGGAAAGTCGCCACCGGCTCCTGCTTCCGGTGCACGACGGACCACGCCATCATCGCAAAGGCCGTGCGTCGAACGAACTCGCGCTCGTCCGCCGCGAACTCTTCAATCAGCTCCTTCCAGGCGTCCGTGTCGACGAAGAGATCGGAGACGCCGTCGACGATATCCCAGGAATCGAAGGACGCGGCCCATTGTCGTGCATCCGCGGCTGAGAAGCGCTTCGGGTCGGCCGTGACGGAAGCGATGAACTGCGCCTCCATGATGCCGGTCTGCCAAAGCTCGAAAGCACGCTCGTGGTTGCGCTTGATCTTTTTGGCGATCTGCCGCTGCATGCCATGCGAGATGCCGAGCGCGCGCTCGATCTTGATGCCGTAGCGCAGCATACCGCGGCGATTGTCCTCCGAGCCGATCGAGCGCAAATGGGCGACGATCTCATCGGCGCTCGATTGGGGCGAAAGCTCGGCCATTGCGAACGCCTATTTTTCCAGGCGCGCCAGCAGGGACGAGGTGTCCCAGCGCTTGCCGCCCATCGCCTGCACATCCTTGTAGAACTGGTCGACAAGGGCGGTCACCGGCAGTCTCGCGCCATTGCGGTCGGCTTCATCGAGGCAGATGCCGAGATCCTTGCGCATCCAGTCGACGGCAAAGCCGAAATCATATTTACCGGCATTCATCGTCTTGTGGCGGTTCTCCATCTGCCAGGACCCGGCAGCGCCCTTGGAAATCACCTCGATGACCTTCTCGATGTCGAGCCCGGCCTTCTTGCCGAAATGGATGCCTTCGGCCAGTCCCTGAACCAGCCCGGCAATGGTGATCTGATTGATCATTTTCGTGAGCTGGCCGGCGCCCGACGGACCCATCAGCCCGACCATCCGGGCAAAGGCGTCGATGACCGGCCTGGCCTTGTCGAAGGCAGCCTGCTCGCCGCCGACCATCACCGTCAGCACGCCGTTCTCGGCGCCCGCCTGCCCGCCGGAAACCGGCGCGTCGAGGAAGGAAAAGCCGGCCTTTTCAGCGGCGTCGGCCAGTTCGCGCGCGACTTCGGCCGAGGCGGTGGTGTTGTCGATGAAAACGGAGCCTTTTTTTATCGCGGCGAAGGCGCCATCGGCCCCGGTCGTCACCGAGCGCAGATCGTCGTCATTGCCGACGCAGGAGAAGACGAAATCCTGGCCCTCTGCGGCCTCTGCCGGCGTCAAAGCAAGCTTGCCGCCATGCTGGGCAACCCATTGCTCGGCTTTCGCTGCGGTGCGGTTGTAGACGGTGACCTCATGGCCACCTTTGTTCCTGAGGTGCCCGGCCATGGGATAGCCCATCACGCCAAGACCGAGAAATGCCACAGATGCCATGGGTTTGCCCTTCAGATGAAAGCGAAATTGTCAGCGCAAGCTCTAGGCACTGCACACAATTCGTCAAGACGCGCATGAGCCGATCGACTGGTACAGCCGACCGCTCAGCGGATCAGATGAATGGTGATCCGTCGCTCGATCCATTCGACGCCGTGGCGCAGGATCTCGACCATCACCAGATAGACGATGGCGACCCAGACATAGGCCTGGAAGTCGAAGGACTTGGCGTAGGCGAGCTTCGCGTTGCCCATCAAATCATAGACGGTGATGATGGCAACGATGGCAGAGGCCTTGATCATCAAGACGAGCTCGTTGCCGTAGGGTCGGAGCGCCACGATAAACGCTTGCGGCAGGATGACCTTGCGCAGCGTCTGCAGCTTGTGCAGGCCGAGCGAAGCAGCGCCCTCCCATTGGCCCCTCGGAACACTCTCGATGGCGCCGCGCAGGATTTCGGCCTGGTAGGCGGCGGTGTTGAGCGCGAAGGCGAACACACCGCAATTGAAGGCGTCGCGGAAGAACCACCACAGCCCGACGGATTCGAGCTGCACCCGGAATGAGCCCAGGCCGTAATAGACGAGATAGACCTGGACCAGCAGCGGCGTGCCGCGGAAGAAGTAGACGTAGCAATAGGCCAGGACGGACAGATAGCGGTTCTTCGACATGCGGGCATAGGTGACGGGCAGCGAAAAAAGCGCGCCGAGCACCATCGAGATGGCCACCAGCGCAAGCGTGGTTCCCAAGCCCTGCAGATAGGCCGGCGCGTATCTGGCGAAGAATTCGCCATTCCAAGCGTAAACCAGATAGACGGCGATGCCGATGCCGAACAGGATCCAGAAGCCGACCAGCGCGTAGCCGACGATACGGGCCCGCGGCCAGCCTCGCGCCCGTGGTGGTGGCTTCTCGATGCCGACGGCGGCGCGCGTCACGACGCTCATCGTGCCTCCCTCCTCCCGAGCGAACGCAGGATGAAGCCGGTGGCGATCGACGACAGGATGGCAAGGATAAGGAACACCATCGCCGCGACGCTGTAGAACAGGAAGGAATGTTTGGTGACACGGGCCGCCACGCCGGCGTTGCGCAAGGTTTCAGCCAGATTGACGACCGACACCAGGGCCGTGTCCTTGAGCAGGCTCAGCCAGCAATTCTCAAGGCCGGGGAAGGCGATGCGCAGCAGCTGCGGCAGGATCACCTTGCGCATCGTCTGCCATTTCGACAGCCCGATCGCATAGCCGCCCTCATACTGGCCCTTCGGAATGGCGCGAAAGGCCGACAGGAAGACTTCGCTGGAATACGACGAAAAGATCAGCGACAGCACGATCATGCCGGCGAGGAAGCTGTCGACATCGACCGTCGCTTCCGGCCTGAACAGACGGATGACATACTGCAAGAGGATCGGCATGCCGAAGAAGAACAGGAAAAGCGTCACCAGTTCCGGCAGTCCGCGAAACACCGTGGTGTAGATGTTGGCAGCCACGCGAAGCGACGGCTCTTCGGATTGTTTTGCCCAGGCGACGAAAAAGCCGATCGTCAGGCCGATCGGCAGTGTCGCCAGCGCGAGCGCAATGGTGACCAGTGCGCCATAGGCAATATCGTCAATCCAGCCATCGGGTCCCCAAGTGAGAAGTATCCATATGTTCTGGCTTGGCATTGACGGGTCTTGTCTCCACTTCTGTCAGGCCAAGGCGGCAGCAGGAAATTTCCCCTGCCGCCTTGTTTCAGACGATCAGGACTCGGCGCCGAAGACGTCGAACTTGAAGTACTTGTCGTTGATTTCCTTGTACTTTCCGTTGGCGCGGATTGCGTCGATGGCGCTGTTCAACTTGTTGACCAGATCCGTCTCGCCCTTGCGCACGGCGATGCCGGCGCCCGGTCCAAAGATATCGACCGGCTGCGGCGAAGGCTGGCCGAGAATCTTGCAGCAGGCGCCATCAGGCGAATCCAGGAACTGTTGCAACACGACGATATCGTCCTCGATCGCGTCGAGACGGCCATTGGCGAGATCAGCCTGCTCTTCGGGGCTGCTCGGATAGCCCTTGACCGTGCTGTCCGTATAGGTTTTCGAGGCATAATTGAAATGCGTCGTGGTGGTTGCGACGCCGATGGTCTTGCCGGCCAGGTCTTCCTTGGTCACGCCCTTGAGGGTCGAATCCTTGGGTACCGCGATCGCCGACGGCGTGTTGTAGTATTTGTGGGTGAAGTCGACCTTCTCGGCGCGCTCCGGCGTGATCGACATCGAGGCGACGATGGCGTCGAACTTGCCGGCCTGCAGGGCCGGAATGATGCCGTCCCAATCCTGGGCGACGAAGGTGCACTTGACCTTCATCTCGTCGCAGAGCGCCTTGGCGATGTCGATGTCGAAGCCCACGAGCTGGCCGTCGGAGGTCAGGTTGTTGAATGGAGGGTAGGCGCCTTCGGTGCCGATTCTCAGGGTCGTTTCCTGAGCCTGGGCGACGCCGAGCGTCAGCAGCGCAGCCGATGCGGCGAGCGCGATACGCAGTGCAATACGCATGATAGTCCTCTCTTTATGGCTCCCGGCCGTCGTTCCGGAACGGCTCTGTGGGGCGGTGCTTTTGACCGCCCGCTGGCGCGATACTCCCACTGTTTTCGGGAGAAAAGCAACTGTAAAACCGTTGCTTGCGGGATTTGCGGGTCCAGCCAATGCTGACGCCGGGTTAATGCATGTCGCCCAAAAGTGTGCAGCGGTTTTGGGACAACGACATGCATAAATAAAACAACCTGAAGCGCGTCGCATGAGGCCGTTCGGCGCGACGCGCTCAGACAATGCAACGGCTGAAGAGGGCGGCTGAACCGGGCTCGGGCAGGGGCCTCAAGGTTTGAGGCCGGTCATGCGCTCGATGAAGTCGGCTATCCCTCCCGTGTCGTCGAGATCGAACACAGGCAGGCTTTCGCCGGCAACCGCGAAGTCTGCGGCGATCGCCACGATATGTCCGTCGTTCGCCGACAGCGGCGAACGGTCCTTGGCATCGAGGCGCCGGGTCTCGATCTTTTTGTGCGCCTCGCGCTTGTAGCCTTCGACCAGCACGATGTCGCATAGGGCCAGCCGCGACAGGACCGCCTCCAGCGTCGGCTCCTCCTCACCGCGCAATTCATGCATCAGCGCCCAGCGTTTGCCCGACACCACCGCGACCTCGGTGGCGCCCGCCTGGCGGTGGCGAAAGCTGTCGGCGCCAGGCTTGTCGATGTCGAACTCATGATGGGCGTGTTTGACCGTCGACACCGTCCAGCCGCGCCGGACGAGCTCTGTGACCAGCTTCTCGGTCAGTGTGGTCTTGCCGGAATTCTTCCAGCCGGTGATGCCGAAGATGTTCATGGGCCGATGCTCTGCAACAGACGCTCGGCCACCGCAAGGTCGTGCGGTGTGTTGATGTTGAAGAACGGGTCGATCTCGTCACTGCCGTGGGTCAGCAACGGAAATTCCACTTCGACACAGTCGTGCCGCTCGATGAAGGCGGAGACGCGCCTGTTGTCCTCGTCGATCAGGAAATGGCGCAAGGCCTCACGCAGCCCGAGCGGCCACAGCGCAAAGGTCGGATGCCGCCTGCCGCCGGAACTGGCAACAGCGATGGAGCCTGGTCGCTCGTCAACAGCCGCAGCCAGCCTCTCGACCAGGTCCACCGGCAGGAACGGCGTGTCGCCGGCGGCCGTCGCCAATGCCTTGAAAGCGGTATTCGCTGCCGCCCATTCGAGGCCGGTGAGAATTCCGGCCAGCGGTCCGGCATAGCCTTCCACCGCATCGGCGAGAACCGGAAGACCGGCCGCGGCGAAGCGCGCCGGGTCACTATTGGCGCTGAGCGCCAGCGATCCGACCTGCGGCGCCAGGCGGGCAACGACATGGTCGAGAAGCGGACGCTCGCCAAGCGCTAGCAAAGTCTTGTCGCCGCCGCCCATGCGCCGTGACAGGCCTCCGGCCAGGATAATTCCTGCAATGTCTTGGCTCATGGCCAACCTATATGCCGTCCGGCGCCATGTCGGGTCCAGCGCTTTCGGCCGCCGGCTTCTGCCGGCCGACGACCCGTTCGCGATAGAGCGCGTAGAGGCCGGAGCCGATGATGATGGCGGAGCCAACGATCATCGGCAGGTCGGGGACATCGCCGAAGATGATGAGGCCAAGCAGCATCGACCAAAAGAGGGCGGTGTAGCGGAATGGCGCAATGAAGGAGATGTCGCCGGCCCGCATTGCCATGATGATGAACTGGTAGCCGATCAGCACCAGCACCGCCGCCAATGCCAAAAGTGCCGTGCCTTTGCCGGACATCGGCGTCCAGCCACCCATCGGCGACAGCAGCACGGCGCCAACGATGGTCATGGCGATTGCCGTTGCCGTCGACACCAGCAAGGTCGGGATAGCCCTCGGGATGCGCTTGGTGGCGAGGTCACGTACTGCGCAACAGGCGACGCTGACGAGTGCGTACAGCGAATAGATGCTGAAGCCTTCGAAGCCTGGCCGCACGATGATCAGCACGCCGCCAAAGCCGACCGCGATCGCCAGCCAGCGCCGCCAGCCGACCGCTTCGCTGAATACGAGTGCCGCCCCCATCGTCACCGCCAGCGGCAGCGCCTGCAGCACCGCCGAGACATTGGCGATCGGCAGATGCGCCAATGCGACAAGGAAGGCGACGGTGGCGCCGGCCTCGGCGACCACGCGAAGCGCCACCAGCGGCTGCAGCATCGAGCCCGGCCGTGCGAGCGCGCCTTGCTGCCAGGCGAGCAGGCCGACGAGCAGCGACGCAAAGGCGCCGCGCACCAGCATGACCTGCGCCATGTTCATCGATTCCGACGAGAACTTGGTGATGGCGTCGTTGAGGGTGAAGCCGATCATGGCCACCATCATGCACAGCGCGCCGCGAATGTTTGGGGAAAGAGGCAAGGGCGTTACCGGTTTTGCAAGAGCAATTCCAGGAAAAGTGTGAAACGGTTTTCCGTCCGGAATTGCGTGAAAACAAAGAATAAAGCGGTTCGACGTTTCGGCGAAACGGTGAACCGCTCAAGCCTGTAGCAGCCGGCGGCAAGACAGCAACGTCAAAGAAATAGGCCACGGATTTTCACCCGTGACCCATAGAAATCCCTGAGAGGGCTGGCCGATGACCGGCAGGCTCATTTCGGCGTCAGCACCTCGGTGCCGCTGCCGTTCTTGCCGGCGATGGTCCACAGGCCGTGCAGCGAGCCGTCATCTTCTACCTTGTAGACGACGAGACCGATTTCCTTGCCCATGACATAGCCGGCGGAGAAGGCATCGTCGTTGCGCATGCAGATGCCGTCCGACGATGATCCGCCCGTCTCCCAATGGATGGTGCAGGTGGTCTCGCTGGTCAGTGTGATGGTGGCTTCGCCGCCATATTTCGAGCCGTCGAAATTGGTGCCCGCAACGGTGTAGCTGCCACTGATGGACTGTGCTGCTGCCGGCGCGGCGGCAAACCCAAGCATTGCAAGAGAAAGTAAGAATGTGCGCATGTCGTATTCCCCCAAACCGAGCGACGAGCCGCTATAGGCCGAAATTTAGGGCGGAACGCGATGGCGGTAAATCGGGTTTGCAGCGTCGAGAGCGATTTATTCCCAGTGTTGCTCAGCCCCATGCAGGCTGTCGCCGATAGCGCCGACCAGTGGGTCGTACTTGGCCTTGAGCGAGGCGGGATATTCGATCCAGACTGTATGGATTGCATCCTCTTTTTCGAAGACGATTCGGGTATAGAAGATCTTGTCGCCTTTGGTGCCTGAGACCACTGCCCAGTTCTTACCGGTTTTGCTGTAAGTGACCTTTTCCCCAGAGTCAGGGTCGGCTTTTTCCTTTTCAACCAGATTGTCGGGCGTATCTTCCGTCAGCTTGTATCCGCCGTAACAGGACAAGCTCGCACCATCGGGGCTAGCCCATTTTCGACCGTCGCCATTGAGGGACTCAGGCATCGGCTTGCTGAAAATCTGGCTCGGGAACGTGCACACCGTGCCATAGCGCGCATTGATGTAGGTGAACGGCTTTGCGAGCGCCACTGTGGTCGCCAATGATAGGGCCACGACCAGCGCTGACAGCCCGGTTTGGCAAACACGCTGCATGGAAATCCCCCTCGCTTCCAACGGAAGCATTCTGCACCAATCGCGGAGAAAATCAGCCGCCGGTGACGCTCATATGTCTCGACACCGACGGGCGGCTGGTGCGGCGGTCGATGATGAAATCATGGCCTTTCGGCTTGCGGCCGATCGCTTCGTCGATGGCAGCAGCGACCAGCTCGTTGCCTTCCGAGGCACGCAACGGCGCGCGCAGGTCGGCGGCATCCTCCTGACCCAGGCACATATAGAGCGTGCCGGTGCAGGTCAGCCGCACGCGGTTGCAGCTTTCGCAGAAATTATGCGTCATCGGCGTGATGAAGCCCAGCCTGCCGCCGGTCTCTGCGACATGGACGTAGCGGGCCGGACCGCCGGTCTTGTAGGGGATGTCGCTCAGCGTGAACTGGCGCTCGAGCGAAGCGCGCAGCAGCGATAGCGGCAGATACTGGTCGGTCCGGTCGGCGTCGATCTCGCCCATCGGCATGGTTTCGATGACGGTCAAGTCCATGCCGCGGCCATGTGCCCAGCGCATCATCTCCGGCAGTTCGGCGTCGTTGAAGTCCTTCAGCGCAACGGCGTTGAGCTTCACCTTCAGCCCCGCCGCCTGCGCGGCATCGATGCCTTGCATGACCTTGCCGAGATGGCCCCAGCGGGTGATGGCGTGGAACTTGTCGGCATCGAGCGTGTCGAGCGAGACATTGATGCGCTCGACACCGCAATCGGCAAGCTCAGCGGCAAAGCGCGACAGCTGCGAGCCATTGGTGGTCAGCGTCAACTCTTCCAGCGCGCCGCTCTTCAAGTGCCGCGACAACTGGCGCACCAGATGCATGATGTTCTTGCGCACCAGCGGCTCGCCGCCGGTGAGGCGCAGTTTGCGCACGCCCTTTTCGATGAAGACGGTGCAGAGCCGGTCGAGTTCCTCGAGTGACAGCAGGTCCTTCTTGGGCAGGAACGCCATGTCCTCGGCCATGCAATAGGTGCAGCGGAAATCGCAGCGGTCGGTGACCGACACGCGCAAGTAGCTGATCGTGCGACCGAAGGGATCGATCATGTCCATGCGTTCAAGCATTCCCGTGGCTGCGAGTGGCGCCGTTATATACGGCTATGTGATACGATCCAACCCGCCATTCAAGATAGCCGCTCTCGATCTTTGGTGACATTCCCTGGCCGACATCCGGTGTCGGCCGGGTCCAAATGGCCTTTTCCGCTCGCGCGAAGCAGCGTAGGGAAGGGCGGATTGACGGGATGCAGAACAATGACGGCGCCGAAGGAACTCAGGGTCTCGAAGGACAGAAAACTGCTGTCCGTCACCTTTCCCGATCATCGGCCGTTCGAACTGCCGGCCGAACTGCTGCGCGTCGCTTCACCCTCGGCCGAGGTGCAGGGCCATTCGCCGGACCAGCGGGTGACGGTTCCCGGCAAGCGTAACGTTGCTATCCTGAAGATCGAGCCGGTCGGCAACTACGCCGTGCGCATCACCTTCGACGATTTCCACGACACCGGCATCTTCACCTGGAATTACCTGCACACGCTTGGCCACGAAAAGGACGCGCGCTGGAATGCCTATCTCGCCGAGCTCCAGGAGAAGGGACTGAGCCGCGACCGCTAGTTCGGCACTGTCGGCAAAACGTCATTGACTGGGGGTAACGCTGGCAACGGTTCGGAGACGGGAAAATGTCTGACATCACCACGGTCGAACAGCTCGAAGCCCTCTACGGCCTGCCCGGCGAAGCGTCGACGGTCAAGGAACTCGACCACGTCATTCCCGAATATGCCGCCTTCATCGAAGCCTCGCCTTTTGTCGCCCTGGCGACGAGCGGGCCGGAAGGGCTGGACTGTTCGCCGCGCGGCGATCTCGCCGGCTTTGTGCGCATGCATGACCCGAAAACGCTGATGATGCCGGACAGGCGCGGCAACAACCGCGCCGATTCGCTTAAGAACATCATCCGCGATCCTCGCGTCGCGCTGCTGTTTCTTGTGCCGGGTTCGGGCACGACGCTGCGCGTCAACGGCCGCGCCCGCATCACCACCGACGCCGCGCTTTGCGCCTCCTTCGCCGTCGAAGGCAAGCCGGCGCGCTCGGTCACCGTGGTCGATGTCGATTCGGTCTATTTCCAGTGCGCCCGCGCCATCGTTCGCTCGGAGCTGTGGAACCCGGCAAAGCACGTCGACCCGAAATCGCTGCCGACACCCGGAACAATCCTGGAAGTCACCAGCCGCAAGAATATCGATGCCGGTACTTACGACAAGGAATGGCCGGAGCGGGCGAAGAAGACGATGTGGTGAGGTGGGAGGCGCGTGGATCGAACGGCTCAGGTATCCTTCAGCACGTCATAGATCTTGCGCATCTGTTCGCCGATCATATCGCACTGTTCCGCTGTCGACTGGCTCATCGCCTTTTCGATCAGCGCCATATGCACCTTCAGCGCCTTCATCAAAAGCTCCGTGCCGGCCTCGGTAAGCGTCAGCCGCAGCACGCGCTTGTCCTTCTCATCGCCTTCGCGGCGCAGCAGGCCGCGCGCCTCGAGCTGCGGCAACAGCATGGTGATGTTGGAGCGGCCGACCAGCAGCTTGCGGGCGAGATCGTGCTGCGACATGCCGGGATGGCGATAGAGGTTCATCAGCACGTCGAGCTGCGCCGGCTTGAGATCCAGCGGCGCCAGCTTTACCGCCAGCGCACGCTCCAGCACATGGCAGGCGCGCGCCACCGCGACCCAGTTGCGAAAGCGCGGGTTGTCCCAGGGCAGCTCTTGTTTAATGTTCATGTTTGAACTATTATGTTCATGCTTGAACGGAATGGATGGATCGCCACTATGGCATCATTTGGACTGAAGGTCATCCGGGGCGTGTTCGGCGCGGCCGAGCTTGTGGCGCCGCGTCTGAGCGGGCGCGCGGCCTTCGAACTGTTCTGCCGCACGCCGAGCGTGAAGGCGCTCAGCGACGGCGAGCGGCGTGCGGTCGACCGCGCCGCCGGCTTCATGGCCGAGGCGCGCCATCATCGGCTGACGACCAAGGCCGGCTGCGTCATGGTGCACGAATTCCGGCCCGAGCCGGGCAGGGCGTCCGCCGGCACGGTGCTGGTGGTCCATGGCTGGCGTTCGCGCACGGAATATATGCGGGCGCTGATCGAAGGCTTTCGCGATGCGGGCTACCGGGTCGCCTCGCTCGACCTGCCGGGCCATGGCCAGTCGCTGGGCCGTCATCTCAATATGGTCAATGCGGTCGAGGCGGTCAGGGTCGCCAGCGAATGGTTCGGTCCGTTCAAGGCGATCGTCGGCCATTCCTTCGGTGGCGCCGTCGCCGCCAATGCCATTGCCGGTTCGATCAGGGGTATCCACCCAGTGGCGACCGAGCGGCTGGTGCTGGTGGCCGCGCCAAGTTCCCTGCCGGCGATCTTCGCCGACTTCAGCCGCATGCTCAACGTCGGCCCGCGTTCGCAAGTTTCCATGGCCGATCAGGTGAAAAGGTTGTCGGGCCGGCCGCTGCACGAATTCACCGGCGATCGCCAGCTGGCCGAAGCGCCGGTGCCGACTCTGGTCATCCACGCGCCGGACGACCGCGAAGTTCCGGCCGACCATGCCAGGCGCTACGCCGGCGCCGGCAGCCATGTGCGGCTGCACTGGGCCGATGGGCTCGGCCACCGTCGCATTCTCGCCGACAAAGGTGTCATCGAACGCGCTGTGACCTTTGTCAAAAACGAGCGCGAGCCGATACTGCATTGATTCAATCGGTGTATTGTCCGACACCGACAACGCCGGAGCGGTGAGCTAGCCCTTCTTCTTGCCGCCCGGCTCGACGGGCAATCCGGCCGCCTTCCAGGCGGTATAGCCGCCAAGGATGTGCTTGACCGGCGACAGCCCCATATCCTGCGCCGTCTTGGTGGCCAGCGCCGAGCGCCAGCCGCCGGCGCAAAAGAAGACGAAGCTCTTGCCCGAGGCAAAGAACGGCTTGTGGTAGGGGCTTTCGGGATCGATCCAGAATTCCAGCATGCCGCGAGTGACATGTTTGGCGCCGGGGATCTGGCCGTCCCGCTCGATCTCGCGTGGATCGCGCAGGTCGACGAAGATGGTGTCCTCGTCGTCGAGCAGCCCGGCCGCTTCCTCGGGCGAGACCACCTCGATCTCGGCATTGGCCTCGTCGAGCAACTCGCGATACCCTTTTTTCACGGATGATCCCTCCCGGCGCATTTCGCCGCCGACTGGATTTCCAGCACAAGCTCCGCGCTTTGTCACGCTGTTCCGACCAGCCCCTGCCACGCCGCCATCGCTCCGGCCACTGTGGCCATCAGCGCGTCGCACGAGGCGCCGTCGCGGGCCTGGATCGACATGCCGTGCTGGACCGTCGCATAGAAGGTCGCCGCCGCGTTGCTGTCGAAGCCCGCCGGCAATTCGCCTTCCGCCACACCGCGTTCCAGCCGTCTCAGCAAGAGGGTGTGGTTTTCGGCGCGGCGGCGGCGCAAATCATCGCAGATCGCGCCGCTGCTTGAATCCTGGTGCAGTGCGCCCAGCGCGATGAGACAGCCCTGCGGGCGGTCGTCCTGAGAGTACGCTTTTGCCGTCTGGCGCAGGAAATTCTCGATCGCCTGGCATGCCGTCGGCGCTTCGTCCAGCGCGCTCCAGATCTCGGTGCCTTCGTTGCGGGTGTAATACTCGGTCGCTTCCAGAAACAGCGCCTCCTTGCTGCCGAAGGCGGCATAGAGGCTGGGCGAGCTGATCCCCATCGCCGCGGTCAGGTCGGCGATCGAGGTGCCCTCATAGCCTTTGGCCCAGAACAGCTCCATCGCCTGCCGCAAGGCGGCGGTTCGATCGAAGGTGCGGGGACGGCCTCTTTCCGGCATGACGATCTTTTCTGTGTTGATCGGTACATAATTCACTTGACGTCGCCAGGCAAGGTTGCCAGATATTTATATATCGATCGTTACATAAACGGAGAAATGACATGTCAACGAACGGATTGAACGGCAAGGCAGCACTGGTCACCGGCGGCAGCCGCGGCATAGGTGCTGCGATAGCAAAACGGCTAGCGGCCGATGGCGCCGACGTCGCCATCACCTATGTCAACAGCGCGGCGCCGGCCCAAGCTGTCGTCGCCGAGATTATAGCGGCAGGTGGTCGCGCGATCGCCATCCAAGCCGACAATCGCGACGCCGCCGCCATCGAAGGCTCGGTCGCCGAGGCGGTGAATGCCTTCGGCCGGCTCGACATCCTGGTCAACAGCGCCGGCATCTGGCGCGCGGCGCCCATCGAACAGATGTCGCTGGCCAACTTTGACGAGACCATTGAGGTCAATCTGAGAGCGCCGTTCGTGGCCTCGAAGGCGGCAGCGGCTCACATGGGCGAGGGCGGCCGCATCATTTCGATCGGCAGCAATCTGGCCGAGCGCGTCACCGACACCAGCCTCAGCGCCTATTCGACCAGCAAGGCTGCGCTGGTCGGCCTGACCAAGGCGCTGGCGCGAGACCTCGGTCCGCGCGGCATCACCGCCAACGTCGTTCATCCCGGTTCGACCGACACCGACATGAACCCGGCCGAAGGCCCGCATGCCGAACACCAGCGGCGGAAGATGGCGACGCCCCGCTTCGGCAAGGCTGACGAGATCGCCGGCATGGTTGCCTGGCTCGCCGGTCCGGAAGGGCGCTTCGTCACCGGCGCCGCGCTCACCATCGACGGTGGCGCCAACGCCTGAAGCAGCAGCCGCTTTGACCGGTCTGGGGCGGCAACGCCGCTCCAGACGTCACGATGTTGTGAAACCGTTCTGCAACAGGCCCGCGGAAATTTATGGAAGCTTAACGAAATCGGTATGAATCGGTATAGTAGCGCCTTACATCCGCCATGCGGTTGGCAAGATCGTCTAGCGGCGCGGAACGGGAGCCGGCTTGCAGCCGGAGCGGGTGATTAATGAAATTCCTCGGAAATAAAGCCACCGTGATGCCGCTTGCAGTGGCGGCAGCACTGGCCTTCGGTGTGCCGCAGGCAAGCGCGCAAGGCCTGTTCGACATGCTGTTCGGCGGTGGCGTCAAGCACAGGCCGCAAGGCGAATTCCCGCCGCCGCCAAAGCGCAAGCCGAAGCCCGCCGTATCGGGCGGCGGCGGCACCAGGATCAGCAGCCCGTCCTACTACACCTACAAGGCCGACCGGCTGGTGCGCGTCGACTTTGCCGCGTTGGTGGCAGCACCTCCCCAGGTGGCAACAGCTGAAGACGCCGCCTTTGTGCCGTCGGCGACCAGCACTGCCTTCCGCGAAGCCGTTGCAGGTCTCAGTGACTATGAACTCTATGCCGAGCCCGATATCGCCAAGGCACTGATTGCCTATTACTCTGCCAATCCTGATTTCATCTGGGTGAACGAGGGCAATCCCAATGCCCGCGCCCAGGATGCGGTGCGGGTGCTTGGCGAAGCCGCAAGCTATGGTCTCACGTCGGCCGACTACACGGTCGAGGTGCCGGCAGCCAACGCATCGGCAGTCGATGCCGACGCCCATCTGAAGGAACTCGTCCGCTTCGAGATGGCGCTGTCGGCGCGCGTACTGCGCTATGCCCGTGACGCCCAGAGCGGGCGCGTCGATCCCAATCGCATCACCGGCTACTATGAATTTCCGCCGAAGCCGGTCGACATGGAAGGCGCGCTCAAGACGCTGGCCCACACCCAGGAAGTGCGCACCTACCTCGAATCGCGGCACCCGCAGAACGCGGAATATCAGGCGCTGCGCGTCGAACTTGAATCGCTGCAGGCGAGCGCCGAAAACGAAATAGTCGTCGATCCCAAGCTGTTGCTGAAGCCCGGCGAGACCAGCGCCGAACTGCCGAAGCTGCTGACGCTGATCGCGCGCAATCTCGACGACGAGATGGGCGGCGCCTATGGCGAGATCCTGTCTCGTCTCGGCACCAGCGATGTCTATGTTCCCGAACTGGTTCCGATCATCAAGGCCGTGCAGGTGAAGGCCGGCATGAAGGGCGATGGGGTCATCGGCCCGCGCACCGTCGCCTCGCTCGCCGGCGCATCCAAGGCAGACAGGCTGCAGAAGGTGCAGGTCGCGCTGGAAGAATTGCGCTGGATGCCGTCCGATCTCGGCAGCCCGCGGGTGTTCATCAACCAGCCCGCCTTCACCGCCAGCTATATCGACAATGGCGAGGAGAAGCTGAAGACCCGCGTCGTCATCGGCCGGACCACCAACCAGACCGCCTTCTTCTTCAAGGAGATCAAGCAGGTCGATTTCCATCCCTATTGGGGCGTGCCGCAGTCGATCATCGTCAACGAGATGCTGCCAAGGCTGCGTGGCGATCCGGGCTATCTCGACCGTGCCGGCTACGAGGTGACCGACTCGCGCGGCAGGCGGGTTCCCTCTTCCTCGGTCAATTGGGGCGCCTACGGCGCCAACATTCCCTACAGCGTGCGCCAGCAGCCGAGCGAAGCCAATGCGCTGGGCGAACTGAAGATCCTGTTCCCCAACAAGCACGCCATCTACATGCACGACACGCCGCAAAAATCCTTCTTCCAGCGCGATATGCGGGCGCTCAGCCATGGCTGTATTCGCCTTCAGGATCCACGTGGGATGGCGGCGGCGGTGCTCGGCGTCTCGGTCGACGACATCGCCGAAAAGCTCAAGCACGGCCATGCCAGCGAAGACGTGACACGCACGATTCCCGTCTATGTCTCCTACTTCACTGCCTGGCCGGACCTGTCCGGCAAAGTCGAATATTTCAACGACGTCTACGACCGCGACACGCGGCTGATGCAGGCGCTGGACGCGACCGAAGCGGTGCGTTCGCCGACGAGCTGAACCAGCGGAGTTCCTCGTTCAACGAAACGAGGAACTCACTTTGTCTCTCTGGTTTTATTAGATTTTTGGCCGATAGACGGTCGCCCGTTTCCTGCGATCAGCGCTGGATGAGCGGACGCCGGAAGCCGGCGTCGCGGCCCGCGATCAGCCAATAGACCAGGCCGGCTACGAGGCCGGCGGCGGCGATGATGCCGATATCGGCCCAGCGTCCGGCATCCTCTTCCGCGGCCGGCCAGACCAGGAAGAAGCCGGCTGCAGCGGCAGCGGCGCCAAACAGCATGTGCACCAGGAAATTGCGCAGGGCAAAGAATTCGGCGAGCAGCGCGAAGATCAGCGTCTGCAGGCCGGTCAGCACGATCGTCAGGAAATAGACGACCATGCCGAGCGGCGGCCACAGCAGCACGACAATGGGCGAAAATTGCATGGCGCCGAAATAGTCCGGCGCGTTGGGCAATACGGCGAGTGCGCAATATATCGCCACGACCGCGAACAATCCGATCAGCACCGAAACGAAATAGCCGGCAAGCATCATCAGGATGCGCTTCAAAACATGCTTAACCATGGCCATGCACCCCCGTGCCCTGCAACTGTTACGCGCACTCAGCCATCAAAGGCGGATCGGCGCAAGAGTGCATCCAGCAGTGCTCTGCGGCAAATCTTCAGGCGCCGCCGCATAGATGTTGTGAATCCGGCAAAACCCATGTGCCTTTTATCGTGAGGTCGACGCCGTAATAGACCCGCCCGCGCTCGTCGCCCTGCGGACAATCCCTCGGGATCGATATCAGGCACATGACGACAGGATCGCCGGCTTTCGAACTGGCAAGGCCAGGCTCCCGCTCGTAGGAAACCCCGGCGCCGCCATTGCTGAACCGCGCCAGGCTGCCGGCTTCAGGGCCGGCGGTTTCCAGCGGGTCGTCGCCGAGCCGCGTCGTCAGCGCGGTGATGTGGGTCAAGGCGCATTGGCCGATCGACGAGGGCAGGGGCTGGTCGGGGCTGCCCGGATGGCGGGCCGCGGTGTCGAGCGCCTTCTTGCCGATCAGGGCGATGTTGTAATCCTGCACCCAGGACGGCGCATTGCCGTAGGTCTGCAGCGCATTGTTCTGGGCGCTGACGATGCAGGCGGCATCCTGCCCGCAGGCGTTCCTGTCAGTGATGAGCGCACGGGCGATCTTGCGCTTGTCGCGGCCAAAGGCTGGCTCGAAACCCGTAAAGGCCTTGGCGACCAAGGCATCAATTGCCGACAGTTGCGGGTCGGCACAGATTGCCTTTTCCACCGGCAGGCTGGCTTTGCGGCAGTCGAAGGACGGCCCGTCGGCACGCGCTGGACCAAGGCAGACCGCCCCGCCAGCAAGTGCGACGACAAGCGCAAACGAGTTGGCAATTCGATTGGAAGAAAGCATGGTCGCCCCGTTGTCCGACAACTGCCACCATTCTAGGCAAAAAACGCAGCGGACGGAATTGCCGAAGCGGTGTCGGTATCGGCGCTATTTCGGTTCGGCGGTCACGGGATCGAAGGTGATTTCGACTTTCGCCTTGTCGGCGGTGTAATAGGTGACGGTGTAGCCGTCCTTGTCCCAGTCGACCTCCTTCACATAGCGAAAGCCATCGCGCTGCTCGACCTTGGCGATGATTGCCGACAGTTTCTGGGCATTCGTCGGCGGCAGCGGGCTGTCATCCGCGGCAAAGGCCGTCGAGCCGGCCAGAAGAACGACGACACCGGTCGCCAGAACAAGATTTCGCATGATTACCCTCATTTCACGTTGGTATGAACCGCACCGGAAACTCGCAGGCAGCACAGTTTGTTCCGAGATGTGACGTCGCGCAGGTTCCGTGAAGCTGGGGATCGCCGCGATCAGAGCGACGGCACGCCAATATTTGCGCCAACCGCCGGCCAACCATGAGTGCTGCCACGGCCCGCGCTGGACAACCCGATGGTGGTAGAGCTTTGCCCAAGACCCTGCTAGACTTCTGGTCCTGGCGGGGTGGCATGGCGCGCCAACCCCGCCGGAATCTTCATCTCTTAGCGCGCGGCGAAGTGTTTCAGGAACGGGTCGTCGCCTGTGCTGGACCAGAACCAGAAAGGGAGCGGGGGCTCGAACATGGCTGTACGGAACTACACCCGTCAGCTGGCGACAATCATTTCTATCGATGCCGTCGGGTTCTCGAGGCTGATGGGCATCGACGACGAGTCTGCTGTCGCGGCATTCGAGGAACGGCGCGACATCATCGCCGACAGTTGTGGCACATTTGGCGGCCGCACGTTCGGCGACGCCGGCGACAGCATCATGGCCGAGTTCGGCAATCCGATCGAGGCGTTGCGCGCGGCCTTCGATTTCCAGGGCCGCATCGTCGCCCTCAACGCAGAAGTTACCGACGACATGCGCATGCCGTTTCGGGCCGGCATCAACACCGGCGACGTCATCGTGCGTGGTGGCCGCCTCTACGGCGACGACGTCAACATCGCAGCGAGAATCCAGGAATTCGCGCCGGGCGACGGTCTCGCCGTTTCGGAGACGACCTGGCACCATGTGAAGGACAAGACGGCGGCCGAATTCACCGATCTCGGCGAATTCATGCTGAAGAACATCGCCTTGCCGGTGCGCGTTCTGATCGCCGGCCGCAGCGGCAACGGATCCTCGCCGGCGGCGTCGTTCGCGGCCATTCCCCAGGCCAATGCGCAGCAGAAGCTGTCGTCCAAGGGGCCGCCGGCGATCGCCGTCCTGCCCTTCCACGCCGATGGCGGCGAGCATGACATCGGCTACATGGCCGACGGCATCGCCGAGGACATCATCTATGGTCTATCCAACACCAGATGGCTCTCGGTCATCGCCAAGGGCTCCAGCTTCCAGTTCCGCGACGACACGCTGGGCACCCGGGTGATCGGCAACGCGCTCGGCGCGCGCTACATCGTCAGCGGCACGCTGATGCGCAATGGTGGCCAGATCCGCCTCAACACCTCGCTGGCCGACGCGTCCAACGGGCGGCTGGTGTGGTCGCAGCGCTTCGATCGCGATCTGGTCGACATCTTCAACCTGCGCGACCAGATCGGCGCTGAGATTGTTTCGATCCTCGACAAGGAGGTCGACCGGGCGGAACAGGCACGCACCTTCCAGGTTCCCTGGGAAAGCCTGGAGACCTGGCAACTGGTGCGACGCGGCCGCTGGCACATGAACCGGCGCACCCGTGGCGACACCGAAACCGCACTCGAGTTCTTCCAGAAGGCGTACCGCGAGGACGCCAACTCGAGCGCCGTGCTCAATGAACTGGCGTGGTGGTATTTCTGGCGGGCATGGCTGCGTTTCGGCGACAGCGACGATTTGAACAAGGTCGAGCAGTTTGCCCGCAAGGCGTTGCTGGTGGACAGCCTGGATGCACGCCCGCACGCCCATCTCGGCGCCGTCGACATCATGCGCGGCGAACCGCGATCGGCCGTCGACCATTTCGAGGAAGCGATCCACATCAATCCGAGCTTTGCCTTCGCGCGCTCGGCCATGGGCAGCGCCCAGCTGCTGCTCGGCAATGCCGCGTCAGCGATACCGTTCTTTCTCGATACCGAGCGATTGAGCCCGTTCGACCTCTACCGCTTCCACAATCTGGGGGAACTGACGGCGGCCTATTGTTTGGTCGAGAACTGGCCGGCGGCGATCGCTGCCGCCGATCGCTCGCTCAACCTGTCTCCCGGCTATTTTTATTCCAGGTTCCTGAAGATCGGCGCGCTGATGCGAAGCGGCCGGCCGGAACAGGCGCGGCGCGAGATGACCATTTTCACCACCCGGCATCCTGATTTTTCAGAACAGCGTGTGCGCTGGATACCTTTCACCGACAAGGCCGCGAACGAGTTCCTCGTCGCCAATTTCCGACTGGCCAAATGAACATGGCGTCAATGCTGGCTGGAACATGGACCAACTGTGAAAAGATTCACATACGTGCAACCGATGCAAACCTAGGCGTTGAACGGCCGGCATCGCAATAACGTGGATAGCCGGGGGGCTTGAACGCGCATGACCGAACTGAAGTATTTCGACGCTATTCGCGCGGCCCAGAAAAACCAGCGCCCGCTGTCGGAAATGCCGCCCTTCGATCTCGGCCGGATCCGGAAGACAGGGCTGATTGCGCGCATCGTCGGGTCTCTGGCCGAAGACCCCCGCTGGGCGCTTTCCTTGTTGCGGCGTTTCCGGCCGACCGGCAAGCTCTTCGGTGTTCTCGTGGTCACCAAGAACGCCGATGTCCGCGACATATTGGAGCGCGGCGACGAATTCCAGACCCCATACGGCCCGGAAATGACCGAGCTTGCCCGGGGATCCAACTTCATCCTCGGCATGCAGGACGGCGCCGACTACCGGCGCATGAAATCGTCGGTGCTGAGTGCATTCCCGCCGGCCGAGGTCGAAGCCGCCGTCAGGCCGATCGCGGCGCGTCATTCGCAAGAGATCATGACGCGCGCCAGCCCCGGCTTCGATGCGATCTCCAAGTTGATGAAGATCGTCCCGGTGCACATCTGCCGCGATTATTTCGGCGTCGAGATCGACGATGAATCCGAATTCGCCGACTGGGCGATCGCGCTGAGTGCGCTGTTCTTTTCGGACCCGACGGCGAGCCCCGTCATGCGCGAACTCGCAGTGGTGGCGGGCGACCGTCTTCTCAAAGTCATCGATCGCTCCATCCAGTCGGCGAGGGACCGGGGCTTGAAGGCCGAGCAACCGCTGGCGAGGCTGGTTGTCCAGACGGATCAGGGCCGCCTGTCGCGGGACGACCTCAATTCGATCATGCTGGGCATGATCGCCGGCTTCGTCCCGACCAATGTGTTGGCCGCCGGCAATTGCCTCGACGTGATCCTGTCGCGGCCCGACGCACGGCAGGCTATCGATGCCGCATTGGCCGAAAACGATACCGCCAAGCTCGACAGGGCCGTCCTTGAAGCCATGCGCTTCAAGCCGATCTGGGTCGGCCCCTGGCGCTACACGGCCCGCGACGCGATCATCGGCAAGGGTACGCGCCGCGAGCGCCTGGTGAAGGCCGGCACGGTGGTGATGCCGGCGACGCTGTCGGCGATGTTCGATGCCGACGCCGTGCAGAACCCGGACCAGTTCGACACATCGCGCCCGTATCGCGACTACATGGTCTTCGGCCACGGCATTCATCAGTGCATCGGCGCCGAGATTGCCAGGATCCAGATCGGCGAAAGCCTGCGCGCCCTGTTCCAGAAGCAGGGCGTGCGCCGCATGCCCGGCAAGGCCGGGCGGATGACCCGCATCGGCGCCTATCCCGAAACGCTCAAGGTCGATTTCGAACGGGCAGAACTCTGCCGCACCGTAACGCAGTCTATGGTGACGGTGGTCTGCCCGGTCACCCGATCCGCGTCGCTGGATGCTGTCCGCGACAAGGTTGCCAGCCTCGGCAACCCGGCCGTCGAAGATATCCGCACCGCGCTCGACATTGCCGGCACCGTCCACTTCACCAGCCTGACCGTGGTCGGCACCGGCGAGATCGGCGCTGATTCCGGTCAGGAAAAAGGAGCTCTGGTTCTCGAGATTTCCGGTGACGGCAGCATCGACGATGTCATCGATGCGGTCACGCACGCCATCGGGCACCGGCTGCGGCCGATCTTCAAGGATGTCTGCGATCTGCGCGATGGCGGCGCATTGAACGATTTCCTGCGCAAGCACAATGTCGACATATCGCCGTCCTTCGGCAGCAATGCCGGACTGGTGTTTTCGGGCACGCCGGGGCACTCGGTCCAGCGTATCAAGGCCGAGCAGCAGCTTTTCGAAGCCGTGCGCGACATCGTCGAGCGGCCACGCAAAGGCGCCGGCAACGCTCCTGCCGTGCTCGCTGAAGTTCGCCAGCATGTCCAGTCATTAGGGACGTTTGCCTGGGCGTTCGAGCCGGCCGAGAGCCTGCTGGAAAAGCCGCCGGGTCATTGGGGCCGTGCCCTGATGACGACGTTGCTGGTACCGCCGGTCTTCGTCACGGTGGCGATCATCTGGGCTGCTTGCTGGTACATGACCTACGGTGTGGTGTTCGGCAGATCTATCGACATCAGTTCCCAGGAAATCTCCTTCACCGCCATAGCCGTAGCAATCACCTCACTTCTGTTGTCGGGACTTGGAGTGTTGGTGGCAGCGGCGCTGCTGGCGTTTTCGTGCTTGCTGGCGCTGCGACGCCGCGAGGACAGGGATCGGCCGGAAAGCACATCGATCGGCATATCTGAATTGAACGCGATACTCGTCAAGGAGGGCCACGCGGCACAAAACCATCTGACTGCGATTTCGACGATGAAGGCCGGCATTCTGCGGCGGCTGGCGCTCAGGTTTTCCTTCTACCTGATCTCGATAGCTGCCCAGAAGGTATTCAAGCCAGGCTTCCTCAACACCATCAACACCATCCATTTCGCCCGCTGGATACTGCTGCCCGGCTCCAACCGATTGATGTTCTTCTCCAACTACGGCGGCAGCTGGGAAAGCTATCTTGAGGACTTCATCGCCAAGGCGTCCGCTGGCCTCACCGGCGTGTGGAGCAACACCGTGGGCTATCCACGCACACGATGGCTGTTCCTGGACGGCGCGCGCGACGGCGATCGTTTCAAGCGCTGGGCGCGGCGCCAGCAGGTGCCGACCCTGTTCTGGTACTCCGCCTATCCCCAAATCAACACAGAGCGCATCCGGATCAATTCCCAGGTCAGGCGCGGCATTGCTTCCGCCGTCGGCAACGAGGCGCGCGACTGGCTGAGCTTGTTCGGTTCGCTACGGCGCCCGGCGAGCGAAACAACCACCGTTCAAAAGACCACTTCGCTGCTGGCCAATATCAGCTCTGCCTTTCCGGCGCCTCTCGAGCAGCAGCTGGAAACCGGCGAGATCCAGTCCATCTTCTTCGGCCCGCTCGGCCCGCTCGCTTATTCGCATATGCTTGCGATCCGGGTGCCGGACAAGTTGCCGGCGCCCAAGCGCAGAGCCTGGCTCGATTTCGTTGTCGAGCAGACGAGTTTCGGCGAAGGCAGGCCCGCCGGGCGAGCTATGATAGTCGCCTTTGGTCCCGGTGGCCTGCGGCAGTTTGGGCTCGACGAGGGTGTGGAGGGCGATCCACTGGAAACATTTCCGATCGCCTTTCGCCATGGCATGGGCAATCCCGAGCGTGGGCGCATACTGGACGACCGAGGCCGCGACGGCCCGGACGAATGGGAGTGGGGGTCGTTGGAGAACCCTGTGGACCTGGTCATCGTCTGCTATGCTGAAGACCCGGGACGGTTGAAGACCGAGATTGCCACCGTGAGACGAAAGACGACCGGTGCAGGCATGAAGGTCGTTGCCGAACTGCCGCTCGCCGTAAACCGGGGTCCGACCGACACGAAGACGAAATCGTCCGACGGGGCAAAGCGTGACGATCGGTCGGAACGTGGGCCAGCCTACGAGCATTTCGGTTTCGCGGACGGGATTTCGCAGCCGATTGTCCGGGGCACGACCCGCGCCAGCAGGGGCGCCGCGCCCATGCATCTGGTCGCGCCCGGCGAGTTCCTGTTCGGCTATCGTGATGAGCATGGGTTCTATCCAGCCTCGCCCTCGGTAAGCGCATCACGCGATCGGACCGGAATCCTTTCGCAGGTGCGCCGTAGCCGGCTGATTCCGGGCCTGCCGCCACCGCCGCGCGATTTCGGGCGCAACGGTTCATTCCTGGTTATTCGCCAGTTCGAGCAGCACGTCGACGTCTTCAACAACTACTGCAAAAAGGCTGCAGCCTTGGTCGCGAGCCAACTCGGCAACCAAGCCATCACGCAAGACTGGATTGCCGCCAAGATGCTCGGCCGCTGGCAGAACGGTAGCTCGCTGGTGCGCAACCCGGATCATCCGGGACGCGTCATCGACAACAACTTCGCCGCTGGCGCCGAGGATCCGCAAGGCCATCGCTGCCCGCTTGGTGCCCACATTCGCCGTTCCAACCCACGCGACTCGCTGGGTGAGGACCGCGATACGCAGATCAATATCGGCAAGCGCCATCGTATCCTGCGGGTCGGCCGTACCTATGAGAAGCAGGACGGCAAGAATGGCAAGGTCGAAAAAGGGCTGCTGTTCATGTGCCTCAACGCCGACATAGAGCGCCAGTACGAATTCATTCAGCAGACCTGGGTTTCGTCGGCCACGTTCCAGGGCCTCGTCGCTGAAAAGGACCCGACGATTGGTTCGCGCAGCGGTGATGGCAGGTTCACCATTCCGTCATGGGAAAAGGTCACGACGCTCCGTGACATGCCGCAATTCGTCACCACCAAGGGTGGTGGATACTTCTTCATGCCCAGCCGCTCGGCGCTGCGCTACCTGATTTCGCGGCTCTGAGTCTTAGCCGGGGCTGATTCGGGATCGGCGTCAGTCGTCGTCCTGCGATTCGGCGATATGGCGCAGCGCCCCGGTGTCGGTGATGCGCAGGCCGCCACGTTTGATGGCAATGAACGAGCGGTTGCGCCAGTCGTTGAGCGTCTTGTTGACGGACTCGCGCGTGGCGCCGAGGAACTCTCCGAGTTCCGATTGCGAGATCGGGATCCAGCCGGCGCTGTCGGCCATCACCTTGGCCAGGAAGACCAGGCGTTTGGCGAGCCTCGCCTCGATGCCGAAGAAGGCCTGGTCGCCGAGTTCGCCGCTGACCCAGCGCAGCCGGGCGCACAGAAGTTCGATCATCGCGCGTGCCAGCGGTGGATTTCTCTCAATGCGATCAAAGAGTTGTGTCCTGCTGAGCGAAACCAGCTCGCAAGCGGTCAGGCAGATGGCGGTGGCGGTGCGTGGCCGCCCGTCAAGCGCGCCGATCTCGCCGACGAGGCTGCGCGACAGCTCGATATTGGCCACCAGCTTCTGCCCGCCAGGCGAATAGATCGAGATTTCCACCGTGCCGCTCATCACCCCGTAGATCCGGTCGGCGGCATCTTCCTGGACGAACAGATGCTGGCCGGCGGCGTAGCGCTCGACCTTGCAGCCGCTGAACAGGATATCGAACAGCTTTGGATCGATGCGTGCCAGGCGCGGCAGATCGTTTCTGTCGTTTGGGCCGCCAAAAGCCATGTTCCAAATTCCCAATTGCCGCAATCGGCGAAGTTTAAGGGCCGAAGTCTAAGGCAAGAGTGCACCGCGTCAAAGGCCGGCGTTCATCCCTTGCGATTACGCCTTCTAAAGGCTTGGCGCAGTGGTCGCGCCCAGTGCCTGGCTCGTGCCGGGCGGAAAGCCGCCTGCACGCGCGGCGAGAGGAGCCGCGCGTGCAGGCGCCAACTGATAAAAATGGATAGGTGATAAAATTTCTGTAAAACCGAGCGGCCGCAATGGCCCTTCCACCCGTTGCGATAGGTGGGCGCAAACAGCGTGAGCGTCTGTGACGGAGATCACATACGGCATCGCTGAAATAATGCGAGCGTCATACATCGCGCGAGCGACTGCGGCAAAGAGACATGCCGACGTTGCACTCCGGTCATCTTCGACGCGAGTTGATTTGTTTCCTTGCCTGCCAATCAGAATTGCACCAGTCTAAAATGGGGCAATACAGTTCTTTACTTCGACAGAACCTTTGAGGGCGACTATGCCGGTCAGCAGAGAGCAGCGAATCCGTCAATATCTCGANAATATCTCGATTTCGTCACCGGGGGCGAGGGGACTGAATCGGTCCTCGGCAACATGGAGACGATGGCAGGCGGCCTGGAATCCCTTGCGCCTGCGGAAGCCGGCAAGACGGAGGCGGCGTTTGAATCGGCGCGCGCTGGCCTGGAGAGCCTCGCGCGGGGCGCCGAAGTCGCGCCCGAGCAGCTTTCCGATCTGGAAGCCATAATCATCCCGGAGTTGCGGCCGGTCTATGACATCAAGGATGGCACCTTTACGACGCTGACTTTCGACGGCGCTCCGACACCTGGCCATTCGCTGTGGACGAAGCTTACCAGCGAGGCCGCATTGAAGCAGCGCATCGAAGCCGCCCTGCCGGCGATCGGGCGTATCGAACTGTTGTGGGACACCAATATCCCTTACGGCGGCACGGGCTTCGTCGTCGGCCGCAACCTGTTGATGACCAACCGTCATGTGGCGCAGATATTTGCGGACGGCCTTGGCGACCGCAATGTGCAATTCATCAACGGCCGCGCCGCCGGCATCGACTTCACGCGCGATTCGGCGGCAGGAAACGTCTTCAAGATCCGCAATGTCCGGATGATCCATCCCTATTGGGACATGGCGATTCTCGAAGTCGAAGGCCTGCCCGACAACATCACGCCGCTGTCGCTCGCGGTCGCCGACGCGCGCGATATGCTGCGCCAGGAAGTCGTCGCCATCGGCTATCCGGCGTTCGACAATCGCAACGCGGTCGATGTCCAGAACGAGTTCATGCGCAATCGTTTCCAGGTCAAGCGCCTGCAACCGGGCATGCTGCAGGGCGGCTTCGATACGGAGAGTTTCGGCAAGATCGTCAGCGCGGCGACACATGATTGCTCGACCACTGGCGGCAACTCCGGCACCGCCATGATCAACCTCGCCACCGGCGAGGTCGTGGCGCTGCATTTTGCCGGCCGCTATCTCGAGCGCAACTACGCCGTGCCCACCGGCGCGCTCGCCAAGGACCAGCGTGTCGTCGACCTCGGCCTCAATTTCGCCGGCGCCGCCAGCGGCGGCCCCAACGATTGGGGCGCATGGTGGAACAAGGCGGACAGTGGGTCGCCGGCCGAGGGCGTAAACCTGGTTGAAGTCGGCGGCGCCCAGCAGATCCCGGGCGTCGCCACCCAGACGCCTCCATCCGGAGGCGTCGTCGTTTCGCCGGGCGGCAGCGTCACCTTCGAAGTGCCGTTGCGCATCACCGTCTCGCTCGGCGCAACGCCTGGCCATGAAGCGGTCACGGAATCGGTCGAACTGGAAGCGGCCAAGCCGACCCCTCCAGGCGGCGCATTCGTTCCCAAAACGGTCGCGGACTATGCCGGCTATAAGGGCTACGACGAAAAATTCCTGTCCGGCGGCACCAAGCTCGCGCCCGTCGTGGTGCCGATGCCGGAGGCCACCGACCTGTCCGTGCTGGCGCAGCTCAAGGCAGGGGGCACGCGGCTAGATTACCAGAATTTTTCACTCAAGATGCACGCCAAGCGGCGGCTGGCGCTGTTCACCGCCTCCAACGTCACCGAGGAGAGCAATCTGCGCGAGCCGGAAAAGGGCCGCAACTATTCGCGTGGCGGCCTGTTCAGCGAGCGCTGGTTCCCGGATCTGCGGCTCGACGACAAGTATCAGATCCCCGATGTCTTCTACACCCAGGATCAGGGCGCCTTCGACAAGGGCCATATCGTCAGGCGCGATGACGTGGCCTGGGGCAGCACCTTCGAGCTGCTGCTCAGGGGCAATGTCTGCTCCTTCCATGTCACCAACTGCTCGCCCCAGGTCGAAGGCTACAACCGCTCCGACAGCGGCGAGAAGAACTGGGGCGATCTTGAGAACCACGTCCTGTCGGAGGCGGCGAGCGAGCGGCTTTGCGTCTTCGCCGGGCCGGTCCTCGCCGAAGACGACCGGACCTTTGCCGGCAAGGGTCCCAAAGGCACCAGTCTTCGCGCGCTAGTGCCGCGCCGCTTCTGGAAGGTGGTGGTCGCCCGCGTCAGTGACGGCATCGCCAGCTACGGCTTCGTGCTCGAACAGGATCTGTCGGACACGCAGCTTGAGTTTGCCGTCTCCGACGAGTTCATCGGCGCCATGTACCCGCTGACCGAAATCTCCGAAATGACCGGCGTCAGCTTCGACCAGTCGCTGGTCGATGCCGACCAGTACGAAACGGTTCGCGGCACCGAAATTGCCATGCGGGCGGGATCACGCAAGCGGAAGAAGAACGGCTAGGGGAGCGTCCAATGACCCAGTGGACGCAAACGGAGCTGACCAGCCTCAACCGGATCCTCGCCAATCTCTATCCGATGATCGGCGATGGCGTGCGTGTCGCCAAAGGGGTTGGGTTGGCCACGTCGCAAATCGCCTTTGACAACAAGGCTATCAACAACTGGTTTGCGATTGTCCAGCGCGCAAAACAGGAAACCAAGGCCGATGACCTCGTCGCCTTTGCGCTTGATGAGAATCCCGGCGACGAGGCATTGCTGCAGGCAAAGCAGCATGCCCCGCCACCACCGGTCGAAGGGCCCGCCACTGCCAAGTGGAGCGGCGTACCAGGCCAGCTCGAAAAGATACTCGGCGACAAGAGCACGCTGGTGCCGATCAGCTATCTCGAACTCGGCCTTGTCAGGGCAAGATCGGTGGTGCGCATCAAGCGTGCGGATGGCAGCTCCGGCACCGGCTTCATGACCACCGGCGGGATCCTGATCACCAACAACCATGTGTTGCCTGACGATGCCTCATTGGCCGGCACGGTGGTCCAGTTCAACTATCAGCGCACCGTTGCCGGGCTCGACGCGCCGCTCGATCAGTTCGACATCGACACCGCCGTGCCTCTTCGTACCTCCAAGGACAATGATTGGTCCGCCGTCCGCATCAAGGGCGATGCCTCCAAATGGGGCGAGTTGGAATTGAAACCCATGACCGTCAAGGCCGGCGATCATGTCAACATCATCCAGCATCCCGGCGGTGCGCAGAAACAGATTTCGTTCGTCGCCAATGTCGTAGCCTTCGTCGGCGGCGGCCGCGTCCAGTATCTCACCGACACACTGCCGGGTTCGTCGGGCTCGCCGGTCTTCGACACCGACTGGAACCTGATTGCGCTGCATCACAGCGGAGGCTGGCTCACCGAGCCCAACGCGCCTACCAAAAGCACATACTATCGCAACGAAGGCATCGCGATCGACACCATCATCCAAGACCTCGCGGCAAAGCCTGTGTAGATGGTGAGCTATGCAGACCGATGGCGCAGCTCGATGCGCGGCGATTTGGGACTACGGCATGTAAATTTTTTCGGATGTGACGGTTTATAACGCCACACACCAAACACCAGGGAGTTCAGAGATCAGCGCCTATTTCGACCTCAGGCTTCAACTGGCTGATCTCTACCCATTGCCTCCCGATTGGTTGCAGGTAACCAAGGACGCTGGAATCGTCGCTGGCGCCATCAACCTCCAGGGGGCGGCGCTTACAGTCTGGTTCAACATCCTTGACTATGCGTTGACCAATAAACTGTCGCAGGCGCTTATGACTGCCGTCGTGGCGCAAAATCCGCAGTGCGCGGCCCGGTTCAAGGCCTATCTGGACGAACTCGCCGCGGGCCAGAAACCGACGGCCGAGTTGCCCGGCCTGACGACCGACGATCGGGTCAACACCGCGCTCGCAGGCTTCAACGCCGTCAACCAGCAGTCCAAGGACATTCAGGCCACGCTTGCCGCCGACAACGGCCTCACCAATGTCACCAGCCAGATCGATGTCCTCAAGACCTACAAGGACCTGCATGACCATCTGCAGAGTTTTCAATACGGCATCGGCAGCTTCCAGAACCTGCTGGTCGCCGCCCGCGACATGGGGGCCGACCTGGAGCAGGTCCGCGTCATGCGCAATTTCCTCAAAATATTGAAGCTCTTCTGTGTCTCTATCGGAGAGTCGGTCATGGAGCTGCCGGCGGGGCCGGCGCTTCACGATATCGAGCAGGCCTGGCTCGACGACCTCAAGGCGGCTGCGATCAAGTTGCAGGCTGCCATCGATAACAAGTCTCCGGACGCCTACGACGCGCTGTTTGACGTGCGCACCGTGCTACGCGTCGTGCCGTCGCGGCTCAACCAGCAGATTTTCGTCACGGCAAAGAACCTGCCCTTCGGACTTTTGGCCACCGGTCTAGATACGATAGCCGGCAAACTTCCTGCAGAAGAGCCGTCCGTGCCCTTGATCAAGGCCGCGCATGACGCGATCATGGTGCTGTCCTCGACCATCTATGCGCGCGTCGTCGAGCACAAGCTATGGCAGGACATCGACAACAAGCTGGCCAGCCTTACCGACATGATCGAGCCGATAGAAGGGGGCGCTGCGGCGGACAAGTCGCTGCCGTTCCAGTTTTCGCCGCTGTGGCGAAACCTGGAAGTGAAGGTCAAGGTTCTTGCCGACCTCGACCCCACTGGAGCGTGGCGGGAGACGCTCGTCGACTACTCCACCGACGTCAACGACCAGCTATCGCGCGAGACCGTCGATACCGCCTTCATCCTTGCCTTCGAAGCCTATCGGGACGAGGCCCAGCAACGCTTCGTCCAGGTCGATCTGGCGCTGAAAACGGAATGCGCCTCGATCGTCCGCGTCAGCACGCCTTTGCACAAGATCATTGAGGACCTGGGGCCATGAGCGATGAACTTGCGACAGGCACGGAGACCGAAACTCCGGCCGATTTTATTTCGCTGAGCGACATCCGGATCGCACATCTCGAGCTGATGCGCATCGCCAGCAGCAATGAAGCCGTCGACCCATCGATGAGCCGCAGCGACAAGGCCGGCGCCGAGACGACGGAAGCCAGCATCGACAACACGGCCCCCGATGCGCAGGCCATCCGCGACTTCCTGGCCAAGGCACGGCGCGCCGGCAGCACCATCGCGCGGGAATCCGACCGGCGCGCGGCGCAGCGCATACTCGATTATTGGTCCGCCGAACTAGTCACGCGGCCGGGCATCACCTCAGCCGACGTCAGCCCGGTGCGGCTCGCGTCTTTCGCAGGTGGCGGCGGCCTTGAAACGGTCGCTGTCGCGGCGGACGATCCGGGGTCGGTTGCAACGGATGCCATTGTCGGGCCGGCCAAAGCCGGCCCCACGGCCTCTGGGTCCAACGAGCAATCCGCTTCCGACGACGAACTGAGTTCGGACGAACTCACCGAGCGCTTTCGCATCCGCGTCGCCGCCCAGGCACGGCAGTGGAAGAACACCGGCTACCCCGGCTATCTCCTGCGCGGCGAAGCGCTGAAGGAGGCCGCCGAGCTTCCACAGGGGCCAGACATTGCCGAATTCGTCGAGGCGAGCGCCAAGGCGGAGACGGACAGCCAGAAGCAGCGTGATCGCAGCAAGAACATATTGATCGCGCTGTTCGCCATGCTGGCTGCGATCCTCGCTGGAACTACCTATTTCGCATTTAACCAGAGGAATTTCGCATTTAACCAGAGGAATGATGCCGTCATCGCGCGTGCCAAGGCCGAGTCCGCGGCGAACGACGTCGTGGAACTCAATAAGCACCTAAGCGCTGCGCTCGCGGACACAAAAAGCGAACGCGTACGAGCAGAGGCCGCGCGCGACGCTGCCTTGAAGAATGCCGAGGACGCTGCCAAAAGACTGCGTGAGCAGCAAGACACGCAGGCCACCTTGCGGTCTGCCATCGGGCTTGTAATCGACCAGCTCAAAGGCGGCGATGTGTCCCTCGAAAAGCTGACACCCGATTTGAAGCAGGCGGTGCTTGTCGAACTGGCCGGCCGGATCAAAAGCAGCGAGATCAGTCTCCGCGAGTTGCCGGCGCCGCTGCAGAGCGCACTTGAACCGCTGCTTGGCAAGTTGACCGACAAGCTGCCCAACATTCTCACGGGTTATAAAGTCGAGTTCATTCAGGCCAACATAGCCCTGCCCAGGCTGACCGGCGATCTGGCAAGCGATGCCTTGGCGAGGCCGCTGGATTATATCAACTACTCGCTGGTCATGGGCCGAAGCCACCGCATGGCCATCTATTCAGCGGTCAATCTGGACCGGTCGCAAAGGATGCCCTTGCAAGTCACCGGCGGCGGATTGAGCATTGATGACCGCCTGAAGCCCAGCGAACAGCCCGACGGCAGCTGGTACCCTGCTGGTCCCAACCCCCGCTGGCTGCCGGCGCAATTGGCCAACGCCAGCGACATCGCCTGGGGTGAGGAATTCACAAGCGATCCGGCAACGGCGGCGCTCAAACTGGCGCGGTATGCCGATGTCCTGCCCAACACGATGCCGCAGTCGCCGGCCTTCTACGACGATATGTGGGCGCCGCTCGAAAACTGGGTGCGCACGCAGCACAATCCGCTGGCCAATCAGGTGACCATCTTCAGCGGTCCCGTCTTCCGGCCCGCCGACCAGCCGGTCGACGGCGTACCGGCGCCGTACGCCTACTGGAAGCTCGCCGTCTCTTCCGTGCCGGCTGCCGAGAAGGGTGAGGTGAAGGAGCCGGAGCTCGTCATCGATGCGTATCTCATTCCGGCCGACGCCACAGGCGCGTTCAAGCCCGAGAATTACCAGCTCTCGGTTGCCGAGCTGGAAAAGGCAACGAGCCTGAATTTTGGCACTCTCATCGAATGGACGGATTCGGTAAAGAACCCTGGCCCGAATGGAACAGTCGCCGACGAACTGGCGGGGCGCGTCAAGCTGCTCGACAAGGCAAATGATGCACTGCTCGGCGAATTGACCGCGGTCCTCGGCAATCAGGATCTGCCGGTGCCCGAACGGCGCAAGATCGTGGCGGCTCTTGTCGAGATGGCCGGCCTGCGAAGCATGACCGGAATGAGCCCTGCCGGGCGCCTCAACGTGCTTGACGCGTTGCTCGGGGTTCCCTCTGACTTGTGGAACCGCCAGGACCCGGATTCGCTGCTTGTGTTCGCCGGTGCGCGCCGGGCGATTGCCGATCTCGCAATGTCGGCAGCCGAGGGCCAGGCGATCATTGGCGACCAGGATCGCGACGCGCTCAACACACTGAAGGATCGACTCGGCATCCAGCCCAGCACGCAAACGGTTTACGTCCAGTTCGCCGGCATGACGCGCGAGGACGCCCAGGCGCTTTCCGCAAAAATGCGCGCTTTGGGCTGGGGCATTCCAAACCCTGGCGAGGAACGAGTGGAGGCGGCAGCCGGCAAGAACGAGGTTCGCTACAATCCATACAACGACGCCGACCGCCGCGCCGCGGAACTGCTGGCCGCCGACCTGACCGCCGCCGGCCAGACGGTGACTGCGCGTGCGGTACCGGTCATCGGCGCCCACACGCTGGAGATCTGGATCAGCATGTAGCGGCGCCGAAAAGCCGGCAGCCGAAAAAAGCGGTTCGTCAAAAAGCCGTGATGCGCCGCTCAGATATAGCGGCGACAATACGGGCAATTTCACTCCAGGGGTTTTCAATGCGCACGCGTCACGCCGTCATGCTTGCACTTTCCGCGCTTTCCATTCCAGCCGTCTCCATGCCGCTGCAGAAAGCCAGCGCGCTGGAGCCTGAAAAATACACGGTCTATTGCGCCAACGATCACATCGAGGTCTCGTTCTGGGATCTCGAGCAGATGAAGGTGCGGAACGGCTCTGATGTCTGCCAGTTCCAGAGCTATACGAGCTACTCAAGCGCGTTGAACTTTGCGCAGAAGAATTTTGGTGGGGAAGGGGCGAGTTGCAGCTGCTAGGAGTGCTGGCTTGGAGTGTGCTGTTCCGGGAAAGAAAATGGTGGGCGATGCAGGGATTGAACCTGCGACCCCACCCGTGTGAAGGGTGTGCTCTCCCGCTGAGCTAATCGCCCGCTCGTTGCCCGAAGGCCAAGCGAGCCGCGATATAAGGGAGGCAGGGTTGTGAAGTCAAGGCGATGCGCCCGCCTTCTACGCCTGAAATAGGCCGAGGGCGGACGCTGCCGCGCAATCGCCCGTTTCGCTCAGCCGGCCGCAGCTGCAATCAGCCGTTCCGCCAGGTCGAGCGTCAGCGCGTCGAAATGCGAAATCACCGCCGACGGCTCGAATTCTCTGACATGGCGGTCGGTGTAGCCGAAATCGACGGCGACCACCGGAATGCCGGCGGCCTTGGCCGTGTCGATGTCGGTCTGCGAATCGCCGACCATCAGCGCATGGTGCGGGTCACCGCCGGCGAGCCTGATGGTTTCGGTGAGATGGCGCGGGTCGGGCTTGCGGAAGGCGAACGTGTCCTGGCCGGCGATCGCGGCGAAATGCTTTGTCAGGCCGAGCGCCTCGATCAGCGCTTTCGAATTCGCCTCATATTTGTTGGTGCAGATGGCGAGCAGATAGCCGGCCTTCTCGAAGCGGGCGATGGCTTCGACGACACCGGGGTAGGGGCGCGACTTGCCGGGGATGTTGAGTGTGTAGTGGTCGAGGAACACCTTCAGCAGCCTGTCGTGCTCCTCCACCGCCAGCGATTTCTGCTGCGCGGTATGCGCGCGCTCGATCATCACCCGTCCGCCCTGGCCGACAAAACGCCGGAAGCCGGCCTCGTCGACAGCGGCAAGCTCGCTGGCGGCAAGGCTGTGGTTGAGGCTGTCGAGCAGATCCGGCGCCGTGTCGATCAGCGTCCCGTCGAGGTCGAACACGATGATCGGTTGGGTCATGGCCTGTCCTGTGGCTGATGCATTGCAGGCAGGCGATAGCGGCTGCGCTTCTTTCAGGCAAGCCGGTGCGAGCCAAAGTCTTTGACCCTGCGGGCAAAAGTGCTAGGAGCGCGCATTCAGAAAAATCAGAACCAAGCCAAACCCCGGGGCGAGCATGGACGCGAGGCAGTTGAAAGTCGAGGCCGCGCGGGCAGCCCTTGCCCATGTCAGCGACGGCATGCGCATCGGCATCGGCACCGGGACGACGGCCGACGAATTCGTGCGGCTGCTGGCCGAAAAGATCGCCACCGGCTTGTCCGTCATCGGCGTGCCGACGTCGGAGCGCACCGCAGCCCTTTGCCGCGAACTTGGCGTGCCGCTGTCGACGCTTGAGGAAACGCCCGAGCTCGACCTTACCGTCGACGGCGCCGACGAGATCGACGCGGCGCTGACGCTGATCAAGGGCGGCGGCGGCGCGCTGCTGCGCGAGAAGATCGTCGCGGCGGCATCTCAGCGCATGATCGTCATTGCCGATCGCTCGAAGATGGTCGAGACCCTTGGCCGGTTTCCCTTGCCGATCGAAGTCAACCAATTTGGCTTGCGCGCCACCGAAATCGCGGTCGCGGCAGCGGCCAAAAGTCTCGGCCTTTCCGGCCCGGTTACATTGAGGATGACGGGGGGCCAGCCTTTTGTTACAGACGGCGGCCATTTTATCCTCGATGCATCTTTTGGCCGCATTCCGGATACAAGAGCGCTTTCGAATGCTCTCCATGCCATTCCTGGTGTGGTCGAGCATGGTCTTTTCATCGGGCTGGCGTCAGCGGCCATCATCGCCGGCGGCGACGGCATCCAAACCGTCCATGCCGCCCGAAAACCAGGGAGTTCTACCGATCATGATGTTGCATAACCGGGTTCGCAATCTTTGCGCCGTTCTGGCGGCTTCGGCCGTTTTCGCCTTCTCTTCCCCGGCGTTCTCGCAGGAGATCACGGAATCGCATCTGAAGGCGGCACGGGCGGCGGTCACGGCAATCCACGCGACCGACTCGTTCGACAACATCCTGCCGCAAGCGGCGGCCTCGCTCGAGCAGCAGCTTATCCAGAAGAACCCTGATATGCAGGAGCTGATCGGCAAGACCGTCAGCGAAAAGGCACTGGCGCTGGCCTCGCGCCGTGCCGATCTGGAGAAGGAAGCAGCGCTCGCCTATGCCAAGGTGTTCTCCGAGAAGGATCTCACCGACATCGCCGCCTTCTACAATTCCGATGCCGGCAAGAAGCTGCTCGACAACGGCCCCAACGTGACGCGCGAACTGGTCAAGGCCGCCGACATCTGGCAGAACGGCCTGGCGCGCGATCTCGCCCAGCAGGTCGGCGAAACGCTGGCAGCCGCCGCGAAGGCCGCTGCTCCGGCCGCGCCTGCGCCGGATAACGCAACTGCCCCCGCCGATGGCGCTGCACCTGCCGACGGCGATGCGCCCGCAGACGGTGACCAGCCGGAAGCGCCGAAGAACTAAGACGTCTGATTTCGCCACCGGCATCCTTGCCGCTGGACCAGAAAGCCCGGTGGAAACCGGGCTTTTCTTTTGGCTTCATGCGGCCTACCTGTCTCAAACATTTCTTGAGGCAAGGAACAGCAGCATGGCCGGTTACGACTACGATCTCTTCGTCATCGGCGGCGGCTCCGGCGGGGTGAGGGCGGCGCGCGTGGCGGCAGCGCTCGGCAAGCGTGTCGGCATCGCCGAGGAATACCGCTATGGCGGCACCTGCGTCATCCGTGGCTGCGTGCCGAAAAAACTCTATGTCTATGCCTCGCAATTTCCCGAGCATTTTGCCGACGCCGCCGGCTATGGCTGGACGGTGCCGGAGGCGAGCTTCGACTGGCCGACGCTGGTCGCCAACAAGGACCGCGAGATCGCCCGTCTGGAAGCGATCTACGAAAAGAACGTGAAAGGCGCCGGCGGCGAGACGTTCCACTCGCGCGCCATGCTGGTCGACCCGCATGTCGTGCATCTCCTGGGCGATGACCGCACCGTCACCGCCGACCAGATCCTGATCGCCACCGGCGGCCGGCCGGCGCCGCACCCGGCGCTGCCCGGTCACGAGCATTGCATCTTTTCCAATGAGGTTTTCGACCTCAAGCAACTGCCGAAGGCGATCATGATCGAGGGCGGCGGCTACATCGCCGTCGAATTCGCCAATATCTTCCATGGCTTGGGCGTCGACACCACGCTGGTCTATCGCGGCAAGGAGATACTGTCGCGCTTCGACATGGACCTGCGGCGCATGCTGCACGAAACCATGGAAAAGAAGGGGATCAAGATCCTCTGCCACGCCGTGTCGGAATGGGTCCGCAAGCGGCCGGACGGCAGGCTGGATGCGTTGGTCACCGGCGGCAAGGTGCTGACAGTCGACCAGGTCATGCTCGCCATCGGCCGCCTCCCCAACACTGAGAATATGGGCCTGGAAGGCGTCGGCATCGAACTCGGCAAAACCGGCGCCATCGTTGTCGACGAATATTCCCGCACCAACATCGACAACATCTGGGCGATCGGCGACGTCACCAACCGCGTGCAGTTGACGCCTGTGGCGATCCACGAAGCCATGTGCTTCATCGAGACCGCATTCAAGGGCAATCCGACCGCGCCCGACCACGACACCATTCCGACCGCCGTCTTCTCACAGCCGGAGATCGGCACCGTCGGGCTGTCCGAGGACGATGCCGTCAAGCGCTACTCCGATATCGAAATCTACCGCGCCACATTCCGGCCGATGCGGCACACGCTGTCGGGCCGCGACGAAAAGATGCTGACGAAGCTGGTGGTCGATGGCGCCACGCGAAAAGTGCTCGGCGCGCACATCCTCGGGCCGGACGCCGGCGAGATGGCGCAGTTGCTCGGCATTCCGCTGAAGGGCGGCGTCACCAAGGATGATTTCGACCGCACCATGGCCGTCCACCCGACGGCAGCGGAGGAACTGGTCACCATGTACAAGCCCACCTACCGCGTGAAGAACGGCGTGCGGGTCGATTGACGCCCGCGCGCTCGATCTTGAAGAACCCCCCATGGCAGCCGCTGTTGCCACCGCGATGGGAGGCCTGAAGCTTATTACAACAAAGTGCCGCGCAGGATGACCAGCGCCACCGAGAAATAGATCACCAGGCCGGTGACATCGACCAGCGTGGCGACGAACGGCGCCGAGGCGCTCGCCGGATCGAAGCCGATCCGTTTCAGCGCGAACGGCAGCATCGACCCCGACAGCGAGCCGAAGGTGACGATACCGACAAGGGCTGCCCCCACGGTCGCCGCGATCAGCGGCCAATGCGGCCCATAATCGTAGAAGCCCATATACTGCCAGAGCGCGATGCGGCAGATGCCGACCACGCCAAGCATGGCGCCGAGTACCAGGCCGGTTGGCAATTCGCGCAACGCCACCCGCCACCAGTCACGAAGGCCGATCTCGCGCAGCGCCAGCGCGCGAATGACGAGCGAGGTCGCCTGCGAACCGGAATTGCCGCCGGAGCTCATGATCAGCGGAATGAACAGAGTGAGCACGATCGCCTTCTCCAGTTCGCCTTCATAGCTTTGCATGGCGTTGGCGGTCAGCATCTCCGAGATGAACAGCGCGCACAGCCAGCCGCCGCGCTTCTTGATCATCGCGAGAAAGCTCATCTTCATGTAGGGCTCGTCGAGCGCCTCCATGCCGCCGAAACGATGCGCGTCCTCGGTCGTCTCCTCGATCATGGTGTCGATGATGTCGTCGATGGTGACGATGCCGAGGATCTTGCCGTGGTCGACGACGGGAACCGCGAGCAGGTCATATTTGGAGATCGTCTGCGCCAGTGTCTCGCGATCGGTCAGCGGCGTCACCGTCACCGGGGCGCGATCCGGCGCCACCGACAGGATCGGATCGTCCGGCTCGCCGGTGATCAGCCGGCGCAGGCCGGTCGCAGCGTTGCCCGCAGCGGCGGGACCAACCCGCCGAGCAGCTCGGAGCGCGCCGGTTCGTCCAGTTCGCGCAGGATATCGGCGGCGCGGTCGACCGACATGGCGGTCAGGAGCTTGCACGCCTTGGCGCGCGGCAGCGCCTCGGCCAGATCGGAGGCGCCGTCGAGTTCAGGCTGGTCGAAGATCTCGACCAGCCGCTCGAACGGCATTTCGCAAAGCAGTTCTATCGCGGTATCGCGAGATTCCCGGTTCAGGGCCTCGACGACATCGGCGACGTGATCATTGGCAAGGATACGCGCGATAGCGACGGCATCGTCGCCCGCTACGACGGGGGTAAATTCGTTCATGGCTCACTCCTTGCCGTCCGGCGGGACGTGAGCCGTTAGAGGTCACATCGAGGCGGACGGCGGTTGCGTTCGACTACTGTCGCCAGGCATGGCGCGGTGACCTTTCTGCTCGCGGGTTCGAGTTGGAATTCAGCGAGCGGGCGCAACATAGGAGCGCATCTTGGCGAGTCAATCGCGGGGGTGGCGGAAAACAGCCGGGAGCCGGCCCAATCGCGAGACTGTGATGATTATTGAAGGGGAGGGAGCGAGTGCCCCGCCGCCAGTGGCGGAACGCGCTTCGGCGTGGCTGCTATTTCTGCTTCAGCCGGCGTGAAAAACGCATCCATTTGTCCTCGACCGGCCGCGGCTGCGTAAGGATGGTGGTGAGCTCGCGCGGAAGGTTCGGAACAAGCGGCCTCTTGGTGGCGACGCCGTCGGCGATCGCGACCACGCTGTGGTAGAATTCCTCGCCCGAGGCCGAGCGTGGCGCCACCGCCTCATGCATGATGCTGATCACCGTGACATCGGGACAGTTGTCCTTGATGGCCTGGTGGAAGGCGATCTTGCCATCCGGATCGAGCGCGCCGGTCGCTTCGTCGAGGAACAACAGTCCCGGTTGCTGCAGCACGATGCGGGCCACAACCAGCTTCTGCTTCTGGCCGCCGGACAGCAGCTGGTCCCAGATCTTTCCCTCGCGGCTTTCATCGGCCATGTGTTCGATGAAATCGCCGAGGCCGGCCTTGTGCAGGGCTGCCGCGACCTGCGCATCGCCATAGTCGTCCTCGGAACCGGGCAGGCACACCAGCTGCTTCAGCGACACCTGCTGCAGCTTGACCTCCTGGGCGGCATAGAAGCTCCTCACACCGTCAGGGAAGACGATGGTGCCGCGGCCATAAGGCCACAAGCCGTTGATCGCCTTGATCAGCGAAGTCTTGCCGCAGCCGGATTCGCCCTTGAGGAATGCCCACTCGCCGCGCCGAAAGCGCAGATTGGCTGCGCTCAGGAACGGCGTGGCGTCTTCACCCTGATGCGCCAGTTCAAGCTTCTGGATGGTCAGGCCGAAGACCGGGTTCTGGCTGGCATAGTGGAAATCGGAACGGCCGGTCTGGCTGTAGAATTCCTGCGGCTGTTGGACGTTTTCAATGGCGTGCGCCAACTCGATGACGCGCTGGCTGTTGGCCCGCAAGGTGGCGAGACTCGGCATGACATGGATGAACCAGGAACATTTGCTGATCAGCGCGTTGACCTGCTCGGAACCGGTTATGTAGCCCTTGAGGTCGACGCCGTTGTGGATGAACGGCACCAGACCAGGTCCGTAGGCGACAACTTTGGCCCCGACGAAATTATAGACCGATTCGAATCCCGCATAGAGGGTGTTGACGATGTTGAGCTTCGACCAGGTGGTATCGATATCGAGATAGAGCCGTCCATGTATCGTCTTTTGCACGTCTTCGCCTTGCGACGCCGACACATGGAAACTGCGGCGCAACAAGGTGATCAGCTCGCTGCGATAGGTGCCTTCGGCCTTCTGCATCCTGACATTGAGCCACTCCAGCATTCCGCCGAGTTTGATCGCGATCCAGGTATTGACCGGCACGTAGATGGCAACCGCCAGGAGAGCGAGGACGGCGCTGCCATAGCTGCCGAGGGCATCCAGGCCTTTTACCTCCACGGAATTCGCCAGCAAAGCGCCGCCGACAAAATAAAGTGAGGTGAAGACGCCGAAGACACCTTGGGCAAGCCCGATGGCGCCGCCCGCCATGTCTTTGATGGATTCCTGCACGCGCTGATCGATGTTGTCGGGCGCTGGCGCATCTGGCGAGCCATTCTGAGCGTGGTAGTGAGTATGGTTGGTATCAAGCAGCGCCGCATTGAAACGCGCGTTCAACCAGGCGCGCCATTTGCGATGCAATGTCGCCGATACAAATTTGCAGGCGCCTATGATTCCCATGTCCTTGAACACGACCAGCAGCACAAGCAGGCCGGCATTGGTAAGCACTGATTCAAGGGGCGTGGTATTCGCGGCGTCGTGGAAAAAAGCGATTGAGGCTGCCAGTTCGCCCGCCAACACGGTAAACCAGACGTCGGCCTTGCTCGACAGGGCTATGATGAGTGCGAGGACGACGGTGAGAGCCCAGGCCTCTCTCCACCGGTCCGAGAACCAGTAGGCCCGCATCAGTCCCCAGAAGGTCCGCATCGACGATACTGGCGTCAGGGGCGACGGCCCGGCGGGGGCGTCGCGTTTCCAAAGTGCCGATATTGAACGTCGCGGTCTGTCGACCCGAATCACAATCCCGCCCAAACCTTTTTTAGTTTTGTTACGGATAGTAACACCAATTGATCATTTTCTATGAATTTTATCCCGGCGAATGTGAAGCAGCCCACCCGCCGTTGCCATGAGGCAACAGTTGGTACTGCGAGATCGCCGTCTTTGGGTCAAATTTGTCCTTTGTTTCAATGTGTTGCGAGAACGCTCAGATGTGCGAATATATTCCCTGAGGGAAGGCTCATACACGGCTTTGTGACCAAAAGGCCTGCCCGTCGGCCGGTTTTCCCACCGCGCGCTAACCGGATCGCCCGAAAAATTGCCGTCCGTGATCGCCCCAGGCCGCCCGAATCATTTCACCGGCCATCATGGTTGGGCACGCAAGATCGTCGCTCCTGCACGGCGACTGCTCATGAGTTGGCCCACGCTTTTTAGCTGCAGCTCAACACCGTTTGACAATCAAGCGCACTGGAATGAACCTTGCCGGGCACTGTCGGCACCGATGCATGTCCGGTCCCCAACAAGGAAGCTCCCCAATGCTTGCACGCGCAGCCGTTCCCGCAATGGTGACGCTCTTTGCCTGGCTGCCTCTTGCGCATGCCGTCAGCCAGACCATTCCGGCAAGCGCCGAAGGGCAAATCGAGTTCAATGCTCCGTCCGGCAACATCGGCTGCATCTACACGCCGAAGGGCGGCACCAGCACCTACGAACCACAGGATGGCGGTCCGGAACTGAGCTGTTCGCGCGTCGAGCCCAGCTGCGTCACCGTGATCCTTGGGCCGAACGGCCCGGCGACATTGATCAAGAATCCGGGAGAGCAGGGCTGCTGCAGCGATGTCGCGAAGCTGGCCTATGGCAACAGCTGGAGCAAAGGGCCGCTTACCTGCCAGTCGTCAACCAAGGGACTGACCTGCACGGGCAGCAACGGGCATGGCTTCTTCCTCAGCAAAGCCAAGGTGACGGTGAAATAACCCGAGCATGATCCCGAAAAGTGGTTGCCGGTTTTCTCGGACAAACGGGAAACCGTTTTGTCCAGAGATCATGCTCAAACAAGGAGATAGAGCCCATCCCGATTTCCATCGGGATGGAACAGGCTCTAGCCGGCCTTTTCCAGTTCGCCCTTGGCCTTTGCGGCCGCGACTTGGCGGATGGCATCAGTCAGCGTGTCGGCGTCCTGCGCGCCCATGACGGCGTATTTGCCTTCGAGCAGGAAGCACGGCACGCCAGTGATCCCCATCCGCGATGCCGTGGCGATTTCTGTGCGCACCTCCTCGACGTCGGCATCGGTCGGCAGGAGCGTTTCGACCACGGCAGCGTCCATGCCGGCCTCGCGGGCGGCATCGATCAGCACGGCGTGGTCGCCAATATTGCCGCCTTTCTCGAAATACAGTTGGAACAGCCGGCGCACGAGCCGGTTCTGCACGGCTTCACCGGCGGCACCGGCCCAGCGGATGACACGATGCGCGTCCAGCGTGTTGGCGGCGACCTTGATGGCGTCGAAAGCGAAATTGATGCCTTCGGCTTCGCCGAGCGGCTCTACGCGGGCATGCATCTGACGGATGCGCTCGTCGCTGCCGAATTTGGCCAGCATGTATTCGCGCCGGTCCTTGCCCTCGGGCGGGATGGTCGGGTCGAGCTGGAACGGCCGCCAGCGCACATGAACCTCAACGTCGCCGGCAGCGGCAATCGCTTTATCCAGCCGCTTCTGGCCGACGAAGCACCAGGGGCAGACGACGTCGGAAACCACGTCGACGGTAATGGAATTGTCATCGCTCATCTTGATCTCCTGCAGCCGAACGTTTCAGCGAGACCGATCTCGGCCACGCTCAGTTCGGCTTGCGCCACCAGGTCGGCCATTGATAACCGAATATGGGCGTCTTTTTGGGATGGTCCAGGTAATTCCAGTAAGCGAGCCATTGCTGCGCGTTGTACTGCATCGGCACCATGTAATTGCCGGAGATCAGCAATCGGTCGAGCACGCGCACGGCGGCGACATAGTCTTCCTTGGTCCGTGCTCTCAGCATCGCGTCGATCGCCGCGTCGACCGCCGGATCGGCGACGCCGGCCAGATTGAATGAACCTTCTCTTTTGGCCTCTGAAGAACCCCAGCGAAGGTTCTGCTCCATACCGGGAGACAGCGAGTTGCTGAACCCGCTCGACCCGACAAGAACCTCAAAGTCGAAACGCTGCTTGCGCGACTGGATCTGGTCGGCCTCGAGGCTGCGGATGGTCACCGCGATGCCGATCTTTTCCAGCGAGCGCTGATAGATGGCGGCAAAGCGTTCCTCGTCCTGCGACGCCGTCAGGATCTCGAAACCGAACGGGTTTCCCTTGGGATCCAGCAGGACGCCGTCCCTAACGGCGTAGCCCTGGCTCTTCAGCAGGTCGAACGCCAGCTTCAGCACCTTGCGGTCCTGGCCGGTGCCGTCATTCACCGGCGGGCGCCAGCTGCCGTCCATGACATCGGCCGGCACGCGGCCGGGGTAGGGCGCCAGCAGCGCCTTTTCCCTGTCGCTGGCGGAATGGCCGAGCGCGGAAAGTTCGGAATTCTGCCAGTAGCTCATCGTGCGCGTGTACTTGCCGCCGAACAGGTTCTTGTTGGCCCATTCGAAGTCGTAGAGCATGCCGAGCGCGCGCCGCACCTCCGGATTGGAAAACTTCTCCAGTCGCGTGTTGAACAGGAAGCCGGTCACCACGGGCGGTATGCCGGTGTCGAAGGTCTCGGCGATCACCTCGCCGCGATGATAGGCGGGAAAATCGATATCGCGCTCGCGCTTGACCGGATCGCCCTCATCGTAAATGGCGCAGATGCCTTTCTTGAACGCTTCCGTCTTGGCATTGGCGTTGAGGAAGTACTCGATGGTGATCTGGTCGTAATTGTCGAAGCCGCGCTTGGAAGGGATGTCCTTGCCCCAGTAATTCGGGTTGCGCTTGAACACGATGCGCTGTCCCGGCTGCACCTTGTCGATGATGTAGGGACCGCTGCCGATCACCGGCTTCAACGTCGTCTTGTCGAAGGTATCCTTGTTGAAGGCGTGCTTTGGGATGATCGGCGTCAGCGCGATGATCAAGGGGGTCTCGCGATTGGCCTTGTCGTTGAAGGTGAAGCGCACGCTGTGATCGCCGGTCTTTTCGAGCTTGGCGATCAGGCTCATGCGATCCCTGTAGGGCGGGCGGCCCTTGTCGGTGAAGACATCGTAGGTGAACAGCACGTCATCCGGCGTCACCGGGTCGCCATCGGACCACTTTGCATTTGGGTTGAGATGGAACTCGATCCACTTGCGCTCGGGATCCATATCGGCTGTGTCTGCGAGCAGGCCATAGAGGCTGAAGGCCTCGTCGTAGTTGCGCATCATCAACGGCTCGAAGACGAGATTGCCGAAAATGAGGTCCTGCATGCCGCGCGCCGTGGTGCGCAGGCTCTTCAGGATGAACGGGTTCAGATTGTCGAAGCTGCCGACGACGCAGTAAGTGATGTTGCCGCCCTTCGGCGCATCGGGATTGACGTAGTCGAAATGCTGGTAGTCGGCTGGCAGCGCCGGCTCGCCCTGCATGGCGATGGCATGTTTCGGTTCCGACATCGCCACGCCGGGTGCAAAGGCGAAGAACGAAATTGCGGCGATCAGCCAAACAAGAATGCGGCCCATGACCGTCTCCTTACTGGGCGGCTTGATGATTCGGAGTGCACCCTAACATGGCGCCGCGGCGCTCCGGCCAGATACATCAACCCAAATCGCACGACCCAAATTGCGAGGCCAAGAATTGCAGGCGGCGGGCTGGATTCGGCTGCTCATGCAGTGTAACACGCGCTCCGAAGTCATTCTGTTGCCTCAATTCGGCAACAGGTAGCAGGACCACACGGCGCGAAGAAGCCGGTCCCGGGATCATTTGAGAGGAAATGCACGACATGACGAGCCTGAACAGCAACGCATACCGCCTTTCGGTCCTGGCCGCGGGCGTGGTCGGCTTTCTGGGCGCCGGACTTCCCACCGCTTCGGCACAGCAACAGATTCCGCAGGGTTGGTTCAAGGCCTGCACCAAGCAGGAAGATGTCGACATCTGCAATGTCCAGAACATCATCACTGCCGGCAACGGCCAGTTCGTCACCGGCGTCAGCCTGATCGAGTTGAAGGGCAAGGTAAACCGCAAGGTCTTCCAGGTCACGGTTCCCCCAGGTCGCCTGGTGCCCCCCGGCATCGCCCTGCAGATAGACGCCGGCAAGGCGACGAAGCTGGATTATGTCATTTGCTTCGCCGACCGTTGCGTTGCCGAAGTGCCGCTGACCGACGCGCTCGTCGCGTCCTTCAAGAAGGGACAGGCGATCACGCTGACCTCGATCAACTTCCAAAGTCAGCCAAATCCCATCAAGGTTGCCTTGACCGGCTTCAGCGGCGCCTTTGACGGCGCGCCGCTGCAGCAGTCGGACATCGAGGATCGGCAGAAAAAACTTCAGGATTTCGTCGTCAAGAACAACCAGGACTTCGCCAAGAAGCTCAAGGACGAGCAGGCCAAGGCCAAAGCCGCCAACTAATCGCCGGGACAGATACCGGAGCGACAAAAAGCGGGGTCATGCCCCGCTTTTTTTGTTGTCGTCACGTCGATGCAAGGTGATGTCAGTGTCTCGACTGGCGTTTTGGCTCATAGCGTCCGTCCGGCCGCTTGTCGAACATCTCGCCGATCTGTGGATGCCGGACCGGCTCACCTGACTGGTCCTCGAGCAGGTTCTGCTCGGAGACATAGGCAATGTATTCGGTTTCCGAGTTTTCAGCGAGCAGATGGTAGAACGGCTGGTCCTTGCGCGGCCGCACGTCGGCCGGGATCGCCTCGTACCATTCATCGGTGTTGGCGAATTGCGGATCGACATCGAAAATGATGCCGCGGAATGGAAACAGCCGGTGGCGAACCACTTGTCCGATCGAGAATTTGGCTGTTTTCATCGTACTCACCACTAAGCCTCTAGAGCGCCCGGCGTCCCCTCGAATGTGCGAAGAGCGCTCTAAGACTTTGAATTTACACACACTGTGGCCAAAAATCGAGCCCGACTTAGGTCTGGGATCAGGCTTTATTTGGCGCAGATAGCGTGTCAGTTCAATGCCGAAGCGCTTGACGCCCGATGAAGCTACGGGCTAGCCCGGTCCCGGGGTTTCGGGCCAGGGCAAAAATGTCTGACATTGTCGGTCTTGTTCTTCCGTTCTTCGGGCTGATTTTCATCGGCTTTCTGGTCGCGCGCATGACCAGGCAGCCGCTGGAAGCGCTTGGCTGGATGAACACCTTCATAGTCTATGTCGCGCTTCCTGCCCTGTTCTTCCAATTGCTGGCCCGGACGCCGTTCGAGCAGTTGACCGAATGGCGCTTCATCTTCGGCTCGGTCTTTTCCACCTACGCGATCTTCTCGATCATGTTCGTATGGTCGGTGACGGCGTCGCGCGGCGAGATCGCCCAGTCGACGATCAAGGCGTTGGCCGCCGCCTACGGCAATATCGGCTATATGGGGCCGGGACTGGCGCTGCTAGCCTTCGGCGAACAAGCGGCGGTCCCCGTTGCGCTGATCTTCTGCTTCGAAAATATCATGCATTTCGCCATCGCGCCGATGATGATGGCGCTGTCGGGCGACGACAAGACATCGCCGTGGCGGCTCATCCTCGGCGTAGTCAGGAAAATCGTCCTGCACCCGTTCATCATCGCGACCGCGCTTGGCGTCGGCGCCGCCTATCTCGGCTTTCACCCACCGCAGCCGGTCGATCGCCTGCTTGAATATCTTTCGCGGGCAGCCGCCCCTTGCGCCCTGTTTGCCATGGGCGTGACGCTTGCGCTCCGGCCGCTCAACCGCGTGCCGCATGAGCTGGCGTCGATCGCGGCGCTGAAGCTGATCCTGCATCCATCGCTCTGCTACGTCGTGCTGAGCTGGATCGGGAACTTTTCCGAAATCTGGGTTTTTTCAGCCGTGCTTTTGGCGGCATTACCGACCGCAACCAACGTCTTCGTCATCGCCCAGCAATATGGCGTCTGGGTGCAACGCGCCTCGGCCAGCGTGCTGATCACCACCTGCCTCTCGGTGCTGACGGTGACCGGGCTGCTCTACATGATCCGCCACGGCATCTTACCGCCGGACCTGTTTCCCTGAACCGCCGGTAAGCGCCGCAAAGCCGCTGCCCGGCCTCAAGCCTTCGCGCATGAAAAAGGCGCGCAGCGGCGCGAAACTGCCGAGCACATTGAGGCCGGCGCTGCGTGCCATCTGCGCCGGCAGCATGTCCGAAAGCAGCGACATGTTGAGCAGATTGACCGCGCCGGAACGCGCCAGAATGTCGGGACGGCGCCTGGAATCATAGGCGGCCAGGGCCTTCGCGGCGCCGGGGTCGCCGCGATTTTCACCAGCGATTCCAATCAGATCCTCGATGTCCCTGATGCCGAGGTTGAGACCTTGGGCTCCGATCGGCGGGAACACATGTGCAGCCTCGCCGACCAGCGCCACCCGGTTTTGCGCGAAGCGCCCCGGTGATGCCGCTGAAAGCGGGTAAATTTGTCGGCCGGGCTCGACCGACACCCGGCCCAGCATCGACTGCATCTGCTGCTCGACACGCTCGGAAAGCGTCGCGTCATCGAGTGCGGCGAGGTCCTTGGCCGTCTCCGGTTTCACCACCCAGACGAGGCTGGAGCGGTTGCCGGGCAGCGGCACCTGGGTGAACGGCCCGGTCTCTGTGTGGAACTCGGTCGAGGTGAAGCCGTGTTCGCTGCGATGGCCAAAGTTCAGCACCAGCGCCGCTTGGCGGTAGGATCGAACCGAGGCCACTATGCCTGCCGCCTCGCGCGCCGGCGATAGGCGCCCATCGGCAGCGACCGCAAGCGCGGCCGAGACTTCGCGACCTTCAGTCAAGACGGCATGCGCCTGATCGGCGTCCAGACGCCAACTCTCGACCATCGACGTCAGCCATTCGATGCCGGGATGCGCCGCGATGGACTTGGCCAGCGTCGGGTTCAGCGCACTGTTGGGCAGGTTGAGCCCGAACTGCTCCTCGCCGATCTCTATGGCGCGAAAAGTCACCACCGGGCTGCGGATCAGCCGGCTGGTCGCATCAACGATGCGCATGACCTTCAGCGGCGCGGCCTTCGGCGCAAGTTCGGCCAGCACGCCCAGCCGATCGAGAACCTTGAGAGCAGGGTTCATCAGCGCCGTGGTCCGGCCATCGGGCCCGCCTGCTTCGGGTCCGACCAGGGTTACCGGAAAGCCCGCCTCGGCGAAACCGAGCGCCGCGATCAGGCCGGCAGGGCCGCTGCCGGCTACCAGTATCCGTGCTGTCTCGCGATGATCCAAATTGGACTTCCAGTTTGCGATGCAGGTGTCTACCCATGGATATAGGTCAGACCATGCGGCTTGATCAACGCGGCGATTAGGCTCATTCGGTTGTCATGACCGGCCAGCAGGACGATTTCAGCCATCTCGACCGCGCCGGCCGCGCCACGGAAAGCCTGGCCCGCAGCCCCCGCCTGACGGTCAACATCGCCATCGCCGGCGGCATTCTGCTCGCCTGGTTCATTCTCGGCGCCATGGCGATCCGCGGCGCCGAAGGCCGGCTCCCCGGCGTACCAGGCGATGTGGTCCTGCGATATCTGCCGCAACTGCCGCTGCCGGATGTCCTCGACCGCTTCTTCGGCATGTGCCTGACGCCCGCACCACTTGATGCCGGCGGCGCACCGGTTCTGGCGCTGATCGTGATGTGGTTTTTGATGGCCGTGGCGACGATGCTGCCGTCGGCGGCGCCGATGATCCGTACCTATTGTGAAATCGCCGACACCGCCCGCATCAAGGGCGAGCCGGTGGCCCACCCGCTGGTCCTGGTTGCCGGCTACCTCTCGACATGGCTTGTCGCCTCTATCGGCTTCGCGGTGCTGACGTTGCTCGTCCACGCATTTGCGTCCTCCGCTCGATTGCTCGATCCGGTGAGCGGCCTTGCCGCGGCGGCCGCGCTGCTGGTTGCCGGCCTCTACCAGTTCAGCAGCCTCAAGCAGGCCTGCCTGACAAAATGCCGGAACCCGTTCTCGACACTGTTTTCCAACTGGAGCGCGGAGCCGGGTGGCATCTTCCGGCTAGGGCTGAAGCAGGGCCTGTGGTGCCTCGGCTGCTGCTGGGCGCTGATGCTGGTCATGTTTGCCGTCGGCGCGATGAACGTGTTCTGGATGGCGCTGATCGGCCTGTTCACCTTGATCGAAAAACAGACCACCGGCAGCCTTCCAACCCGAGTGGCCGGTGCGATACTGCTTGTCTGGGCAGTCGCCCTGCTAGTAGTCTCGGCATGACGGGGGATAATTCCATGGCAGAGCAAGGCTGGGCAATGAAAGGAGAGCTCGTACTCTCCTGCAATTGCACGGTTTTTTGTCCTTGCGTACTGTCGCTTGGCAGCCATCCGCCGACGGAGGGTTATTGCCAGACCTGGGCGGGCTTCCGCATCGACGCAGGCCATTTCGGCGAGGTCGACCTGTCCGGCCTCAATCTCGGTCTGGTCATGGAAATCCCAGGCTATATGAGCCGCGGCAACTGGACCGCAGGCCTGTTCATCGACAAGCAAGCCTCCGTCTATGCGGTGAAAGCGCTGACCAGGATCTTCACCGGGAAGGCCGGCGGAACCACCGCGCTGTTGTCGATCCTTGTCGGCAAGTTCCTCGGCGTCGAGCAGGTGCCGATCACCTACGAGACGCGTGACAAGACCCGTATTTTCCAGATACCGAAGATCATCGACGGGGCGGTCACACCGATTCCCGGCAAGGATCGCGAGAAGGATACCGTGATCGGCAACTCGGAATACTGGATCGCGCCGGAGATCATCGTGGCCAGGTCCGATAAGAGCAAGATGCGGGCTTTCGGCCGCAACTGGAACTTTGCCGGCCGCTCGGCCGAAATCTGCAAACTGGATTGGCGGGGCCCGTGAGCAAGAACACAACGGCCAGAAACGCCGCCAAAAAGATCACCGACCGGATACCCAGGCCGAAGAAAAAGGTCACCTGGCCGCAGGCGCGGGCATTCTCAGTGCATCTGTTGACCGCGTCTGGCTCGTTCCTGGCTTTCCTGTCGCTGGTGGCGGCAAGCGAGCAACGCTGGACGGCGATGTTCTGGTGGCTGGGGTTGGCGCTGTTCGTCGACGGCATAGACGGGCCGATCGCGCGCAAGCTCGAGGTCAAGGAGATTTTGCCGACCTGGTCGGGCGAGCTCCTCGACAACATCATCGACTATGTCACTTACGTGCTGATCCCGGCCTTCGCACTCTACCAGCGCGGCTTCATGGGCGAAGGGCTGTCGTTCCTGTCGGCGGCCATCATCGTGGTGTCCAGCGCCATCTATTATGCCGACACCGGAATGAAGACGAAGGAGAACTTCTTCAAAGGCTTTCCGGTGGTCTGGAACATGGTCGTGTTCACGCTGTTCGTCATCGAGCCCGGACAGTGGGTGTCCTTCGGCGTCGTCGTGGCGGCCGGCATCCTGACCTTCGTGCCGATCAACTTCATCCATCCCGTGCGGGTGGTGCGGCTGCGGCCAATCAATCTTGGCATGACGCTGCTCTGGTGCGCTTTCGGTGCGCTGGCGCTGGCGCAGGCGGCCCTTGCCGCCTTCTACGACCAGATCGGCGTTTTGGGCGAACAGGTCGGCGTCTTTACCAAGGTCGGCATCACCATCACCGGACTTTACCTCGCCTGCATCGGCGGTATCATGCAGTTCTTCCCCAAACTCGGCGCCAAGCCGGACACTAAGAAAGCCTGACCGCAGGAAAGCCCACAAATGTCCAAAGCAATCCGTATCCACGCCCATGGCGGTCCGGAAGTCCTGACCTATGAAGACGCCGATCCGGGGCAACCCGGCGCCGGGCAGATCCTGGTCAGGCACACCGCGATCGGCCTCAATTTCATCGATGTCTATCACCGCATCGGCCTCTATCCGCCGCCCGGCGGCTTCCCGCTGATCCCGGGCGGCGAGGCGGCAGGTGTGGTTCTCGAGGTCGGCGCAGGCATCGACTGGCTGAAGCCGGGCGACCGCATCGCCTATGCCGTCAATGTCGGTGCCTATGCCGAACAGCGCATTGTCGCCGCCGACCGCGTGGTCAAGGTACCGGACCGCATCAGCGACGAACAGGCCGCCGGCATGATGCTTAAAGGCATGACGGCGGAGTATCTGTTGCGCCGGACCTTCAAGGTGAAGGCAGGCGACACCATCCTGTTTCATGCCGCCGCCGGCGGCGTCGGGCTGATCCTGGGACAATGGGCAAAACATCTCGGCGCCACCGTGATCGGCACGGCAAGCTCAACCGACAAGATCGAGCTCGCCAAGGCGCATGGCTTCGACCATGTCATCAACTACAAGGAGCAGGATTTCGTCGCCGGCGTCGCCGTCATCACCGGCGGCAAGAAATGTGACGTCGTCTACGATTCGGTCGGCAACGACACATTCCCGGCCTCGCTCGACTGTCTGAAGCCGCTCGGCATGTTCGTCTCTTTCGGTCAGTCCTCTGGACCGATCCCGCCATTTTCGATGTCGGTGCTGGCGCAGAAGGGCTCGCTGTTCGCTACCAGGCCGACGCTGTTCGTCTACAACGCCAAGCGTGAAGACCTCGAAATCTCCGCCGCGGCATTGTTCGATGTGGTGTTGAGCGGCGCGGTCGAGATCAAGATCAACCAGCGCTATGCGCTGAAGGACGCCGGCAAGGCGCAAGCCGATCTCGAAGGGCGCAAGACCACGGGTACGACAATACTGATCCCCTGACGGAGGTTTGCCTTCCTTTCAGTGCTTTGCCGCGGCGCCCAGGCACTGTTTGCACGAAAAACCGGTCGGTCGGTTTGTTGTGCGAAACGGGTCTATCTTTACCCCTTGAGTTTCCGCTGAAATTCTTGAAGCTCTTTCAAGGTGGGTGCTGCTTTCGCACGAGAGCGGCCAGCGCATACGATGTTGGCGGGAACACAGAACATGTCCGGGAACCGGATGGGAGGCACTGTGAGTGCAGATCATGATGGAGCGAACCTGCTTGAGGTTCGTGGCCTGACCAAGATATTCGGCACGCTGACGGCGTGCGATCATATCGACCTCAACATCGCCAAGGGCGAGATCCACGCGCTGCTTGGCGAAAACGGCGCCGGCAAGTCGACGCTGGTCAAGATGCTGTTCGGCTCGCTGGAGCCCAATTCCGGCGAGATATTCTGGAACGGGGAAGCGGTGCGGATCACCAGTCCGGGCATGGCGAAGAAGCTCGGCATCGGCATGGTGTTTCAGCACTTTTCGCTGTTCGAGGCGCTGACCGCGGCCGAGAATATCGCTCTGTCTCTGGATGACGGCTCACCGATCAGCTCGATCGCGGCCAAGGCGAGGGCGCTTTCCTTCAGCTATGGCCTGCCGCTCGATCCGGACTCGCTGGTCGGCGATCTCTCGGTCGGCGAACGCCAGCGCATCGAGATCATCCGCTGCCTGTTGCAGACGCCGCAGCTCATCATCCTCGACGAGCCGACCTCGGTGCTGACGCCGCAGGAAGCCGACAAGCTGTTCGAGACGCTGGAGCGCCTGCGCTCCGAGGGCAAATCCATCCTCTACATTTCGCACCGGCTGGAAGAGGTCAAACGCATTTGCGACCGCGCGACCGTGCTGCGTCACGGCAAGGTCGTCGGCCATTGCAATCCGCGCGAGGAAACGGCTTCGTCGCTGGCCCGCATGATGGTCGGCAACGAGGTGAAGGCCGTGGTGCGTGCGCCGGCCGAAGGCATCGAGACCGCGCAGCCGCTGCTCGAAATCCGCGCCCTCAGCCGCAAGCCGGCAACGCCGTTTTCGATTCCGCTGAAGAATATCAACCTCACTGTGCGCGCCGGCGAGGTGATCGGCATTGCCGGTGTCGCCGGCAACGGCCAGGGCGAGTTCTTCGAATCCGTCTCCGGCGAGGTGCTGCAGCAGGACGCCGCATCCGTGCGCATCCGCGGCAAGGATGCCGGCTCGCTCTCGATCACAGGCCGGCGGCTGATGGGCGCTGCCTTCGTGCCGGAAGAACGCCTCGGCCATGGCGCGGCGCCACGCATGAAGCTTTCGGAAAACCTGCTTCTGTCGCGGCACGCCACCGACGGCAAGGTTTTTGTCGGCGCCGGCGGCGCCGTCAAAAGCGGTGCGGTCTATGCCGCCGCCCAGCGCATCATCGTGGCGATGGATGTGCGCAAGAGCGCGCCCGATCCGGAAGCTGCGGCCCTTTCGGGCGGCAATTTGCAGAAATTCATCGTCGGTCGCGAACTCGACCGCAGCCCTGCCGTCATGGTCGTCAACCAGCCGACCTGGGGCGTCGACGCCGGTGCCGCCGCCCACATCCGCCAGGCGCTGATCGAACTGGCGCGCAGCGGCTCGGCAGTTCTGGTCATCAGCCAGGACCTCGATGAGCTGTTCGAGATTTCGGACGCGATCGCGGTCATGCACAATGGCGAATTGTCCAAACCGCTGCCGATCGCCGAGGCAACTTTCGAAAAGGTCGGTCTGTTGATGGGCGGCGCCGAGCCTGGCCACGCCGAACATGGTCTGGAGACGGCATGATGCGCCTCGAACTCGTCAAACGCCCGCAGCGCTCTATGCTCTTTTCGGCGCTGTCGCCCTTCATCGCCTTCGCCCTAACGATCATCGCCGGCGCGGTTCTGTTCGCGCTGCTCGGCGTCAACCCGCTGAGCGCATTTGAGATCTATTTCATCGAGCCGATCAGCCAGGTCTGGCAGCTGCATGAGCTGGCGATCAAGGCCGCGCCGTTGATCCTGATCGCGGTCGGCCTGTCGGTCTGTTACAAGGCCAACATCTGGAACATCGGCGCTGAGGGACAGTTCATCCTCGGCGGCATTTTCGGCTCGGCCATTCCGGTGCTGTTTCCCGGGTTCGAAGGCCCGCTGGTGCTGCCGCTGATGCTGTTGTTCGGCATGGTCGGCGGTGCCGCCTATGCAGCAATCCCGGCTCTCTTGAAGACGCGCTTCGGCACCAACGAAATCCTGACCAGCCTGATGCTGGTCTATGTCGCCCAGCTTTTCCTCGACTGGCTGGTGCGCGGCCCCTGGCGCGATCCACAGGGCCACGGTTTCCCGCAGACGATCCAGTTCAATGACTCGGCGGTCCTGCCGGAACTGATGCCGGATGCCGGCCGCGCCAATTGGGGTTTTGTCTTCGCGCTTGTTGCAGCCGTGCTGATCTGGGTGCTGATGAGCCGCCTGCTCAAGGGTTTTGAGGTCCGCGTGCTCGGCTCCAGCCCGAGGGCAGGGCGCTTCGCCGGTTTCGGCCTCAACCGCATGGTGTTCTTCGCCTTCCTGCTGTCAGGCGCGCTGGCTGGGCTTGCCGGCATTTCGGAAGTCTCCGGCGCCATCGGCCAGCTCCAGCCGGTGATCTCGCCCGGCTACGGCTTCACCGCCATTATTGTCGCGTTCCTCGGCCGGCTCAATCCGCTCGGCATTGTCGCCGCCGGCCTGGTGCTGGCGTTGACCTATCTCGGCGGCGAGGCGGTGCAGAGCGCGCTCGGCATTTCCGACAAAGTGGCACGCGTGTTCCAGGGCATGCTTTTGTTCTTCGTGCTCGGCTGCGACACGCTCATCCACTATCGCATCCGTCTGGTCGGCATGGCGCTGACGAAAAGCGCGGCGAAGCTTGAAGCCGCGCCGAAGTTGAAGGAAGCCCGCTGATGGACATCGCCGTCAACATCCTTTTGACCATCGCCACGGCGGCGACGCCGCTTTTAATAGCGGCCATCGGCGAACTGGTGGTCGAGCGCTCCGGCGTGCTCAACCTCGGCGTCGAAGGCATGATGATCATGGGCGCCGTCGGCGGCTTCGGAGCCGGCTATCTCACGGGATCGCCCTGGATGGGCCTGTTGGCGGCAATTGCCATGGGCGCGGTGTTCTCGCTGCTGTTTGCGGTGATGACGCTGTCGCTCGCCACCAATCAGGTGGCGACCGGCCTGTCGTTGACGCTGCTCGGCCTCGGCCTTTCCGGCATGATGGGGACCAGCTTCGTCGGCCAGCCCGGCGAGCGGCTGCCAAACCTCTACGTTCCGGTGCTCACCGACATTCCCGTGGTCGGCAGGCTGTTGTTCGGCCAGGACCCGATCTTCTACATCTCGATCGCGCTGACGGCGGCCGTCATGTGGTTCCTGTTCAAGACCCGCACCGGCCTCACTCTGCGCTCGATCGGCGACAGCCACACATCGGCGCATGCGCTCGGCATCAAGGTCATCCGCTACCGCTATCTCGCGGTCATCTTCGGCGGCGCCTGCGCCGGCCTTGCCGGCGGCCATCTGTCGCTGGTCTACACGCCGCAATGGGTGGAGAACATGAGCGCGGGCCGCGGCTGGATCGCGCTGGCGCTGGTCGTCTTCGCCTCCTGGCGGCCGTGGCGCGTGCTCGCCGGCGCCTACATCTTCGGCGCGGTGTGGATCGGCCAGCTTCATGCACAGGCATTTGGCATTCCGGTGCCTTCGCAGCTGCTTTCTTCTCTGCCCTATCTGGCAACCGTCGTGGTTCTCGTTCTAATCTCGCGCAACAAGCGTCTGACGATGATGAACACGCCGGCTTCCTTGGGGCAGCCATTCGTTCCGGATCGTTGACAACAAAAACAAACGGGAAGCTCCAAGGCTAAACTCAGAGAGGTAACACAATGAAAAAACTGCTTATTGCGTTGATGACCACGACCGCCGCCATGTCACTGGCGGCGTCCGCGCAGGCCGCCGACAAGTTGAAGGCATGCTGGGTCTACACCGGCCCGATCGGCGACTTCGGCTATTCCTACCAGCACGACCAGGGCCGCCTCGAGGTGGAAAAGGCGCTCGGCGACAAGGTCGAAACCGCCTATCTCGAGAACGTCTCGGAAGGTCCCGATGCCGACCGCGCTTTCGAGCGTCTGGCGCGCGAAGGCTGCAAGATCATCTTCGGCACCTCTTTCGGCTTCATGGATCCGGAAGTGAAGGTCGCCAAGAAGTTCCCCAAAGTGATGTTCGAGCACGCCACCGGCTACAAGACCGCTGACAATCTCGGCATCTACAATGCGCGCTTCTATGAAGGCCGCTATGTGCTCGGCCAGATCGCCGCCAAGGAATCGAAGGCAGGGGTCGCCGGCTATATCGTTTCCTTCCCGATCCCCGAAGTGGTGATGGGTATCAACTCCTTCATGCTCGGCGCGCAGTCGGTCAACCCGAACTTCAAGGCCAAGATCGTCTGGGTGAACTCCTGGTTCGATCCGGGCAAGGAAGCTGACGCGGCCAAGGCACTGTTCGATCAGGGCGCCGACATCATCGTTCAGCACACCGATTCCACCGCTGCCTTGCAGGTGGCGGAAGAGCGCAAGCTGCACGGCTTCGGCCAGTCCTCCGACATGATCAAGTTCGCGCCGAACGCGCAGCTGACCTCGCTGACGGACGAATGGGGGCCGTACTACATCAGCCGCGTTCAGGCAGCGCTCGACGGCACCTGGAAGCCGGACAATGTCTGGCTCGGCATCAAGGACGGCGCCGTCAAGCTGGCGCCCTTCACCAACATGCCGGACGATGTGAAGGCGATGGCCGAGGCAACCGCCAAGAAAATCGCAGATGGCTGGAACCCCTTCACCGGACCGGTCGCCAAGCAGGACGGCACGCCGTGGCTCAAGGACGGCGAAGTCGCCGACGACGGCACGCTGCTCGGCATGAACTTCTATGTGAAGGGCGTCGACGACAAGTTGCCGCAGTAAATATCGGAAACGCAAAGGAGAAGGGGCGCCGCGCGGCGCCCTTTTTCATTTCGCGGGCTGCACGCTTCGACTGCGAAACCGCGCCGAGGGCTGTGCCAAAAATCCGAGGGCGCCGGGAGGCGCCCTTTTTGGTAATTTTCTAAACCGCCGAGCCGTAAAGGTCGTAGGCGTCGGCGCGGTCGATCTTGACCGTGACGATGTCGCCTTGGCGCAGCGGGCGGCGCGACTGGATATGCACCGAACCGTCGATCTCGGGCGCGTCGTATTTTGTCCGGCCCTTGGCAGACGTGCCATGCGCCTCGTCGATCAGCACCGGCAGGCGCTTGCCGACCTTCTTGGCCAGCTGCGTCGCCGAGATCTTCTGCTGGCGCTGCATGAAGCGATGCCAGCGCGCTTCCTTGATCTCCTGCGGCACCTGTTCGAGGCCGAGATCGTTGGAGCGGGCGCCGCGGACCGGCTCGTATTTAAAGCAGCCGGCGCGATCGATCCTGGCCTCGTCCAGCCAGTCGAGCAGCATCTCGAAATCCTCGTCGGTCTCGCCGGGGAAACCGACGATGAAGGTCGAGCGTATCGCCAGATCCGGGCACACCTCGCGCCAGCCGCGAATGCGCTCCAGCGTCTTTTCGCCATGGGCTGGACGGCGCATGTTCTTCAGCACCTGCGGCGAGGCGTGCTGGAAGGGGATGTCCAGATAGGGAAGGATTTTTCCATCCGCCATCAGCGGGATGACATCGGCGACATGCGGGTAGGGGTAGACATAGTGCATGCGTACCCAGATGCCGAGCTTGCCCAGCTCCTCCGACAGGTCGAGGAATTTCGCCCGCACTTCGCGGTCGCCGAACATCGACGTCTGGTACTTGATGTCGATGCCGTAGGCGCTGGTGTCCTGCGAGATGACCAGCAATTCCTTGACCCCGGCCTTGGCCAGCTTCTCGGCCTCGCGCAGCACATCGGCCGCCGGGCGCGAGACGAGGTCGCCGCGCAGTGCCGGAATGATGCAGAAGGTGCAGCGGTTGTTGCAGCCTTCGGAAATCTTGAGATAGGCGTAGTGCCGCGGCGTCAGCTTGACGCCTTGCGGCGGCAGAAGGTCGATATAGGGATCGTGGCTGGGCGGCGCCGCCTCATGCACCGCGGCCATCACGCTCTCATAGGCCTGCGGGCCGGTGATGGCGAGGACGTTGGGGTGCTTCTCTCGGATGACGTCCGGCTCGGCGCCGAGGCAGCCGGTGACAATCACCCGGCCGTTTTCCGAAAGCGCCGAACCGATGGCGTTGAGCGATTCGTCGCGGGCTGAATCGAGAAAGCCGCAGGTGTTGACGACGACAAGGTCGGCGCCGTCATGCTTGCGTGCGATCTCATAGCCTTCGGCGCGCAGGCGCGTGATGATGCGCTCGGAATCCACAAGCGCCTTCGGGCATCCAAGGCTGACGAAACTGACGCGAGGCGCAGACATGAGAAAACATTCCGGGTTTTTCGGGATCGGCGGCCAGTACCACACTTATTGCGGCATTGGTATGTGCAGCGGCTGCGGCGAACGCGACCATGCTGCTACAGAAGCTGTGGGACCGGCAGCGTCAGCTCACCACAGGACTGACATGCGGCCAGACCTCGACAACGCCGCGATAGACCATATCGATCGCGACGTAGAGAATGATCAGCAAGCCGACATAGGCGATCCAGCGGTGGCGATGCAGCAGCTTGGCAATGAAGCTCGCGGCCAAGCCCATCAAGGCGATCGACAGCACCAGGCCTATGACAAGCACGGGAAAATGATCGCGCGCCGCACCGGCGACCGCCAGCACATTGTCCAGCGACATCGAAACATCGGCGACGACGATCTGCAGGGCCGCCTGGCCGAGCGTCTTGCGCGGCGCCTTGCCACCCACCGTTCTGTCGCTGTTGAGGTCGGAATCGGAGAGCGCCTCGGTCGCCTCGAACTCGTCGGCATGCGACGTCCGCAGCTCGCGCCACATCTTCCAGCACACCCACAACAAAAGGATGCCGCCGGCCAGCAGCAGGCCGACAATGGCAAGAAGCTTGACGGTGACGGCGGCAAACAGGATGCGCAGCACAGTCGCCGCCAACACGCCGATCAGGATGGCTTTCTTGCGCTGCTCGACCGGCAGACCGGCGGCGGCAAGGCCGATGACGATGGCATTGTCGCCGGCAAGCACCAGATCGATGGCGATGACCTGGAGGAGGGCCGTCATGCTTGCAGCGCTGAAAATGTCCATCGACCGGAGCCCCTTGCTGTATCGGCGTGTTCGTCGTCGGATATGCCGACGCCCTAACGTGTATGGTTCCCGCGCGTCAAGAGACTGCCGGCGCAATTCCAGGAAAAGTGCGTAGCGGTTTTCCGTCCGGAATTACGCAAAAACAAAGAGTTACAGTGGGTCAGCTGCTCCATAAAAAGGCTGAACCGCTCTAACCGCCGACGCTGAAAGCCACGGGAATAGGGAAGGTCGTTCTGCCAGAGAGAATTCTGGTCGCAGCGAATTCAGTCGTAGAGATTGTACTTCGCCCAGTCGGCTTCCGGAATCTCGTCGCCGATGCGGTAACGGAACTGCAGGACCTCCATATGGTCAGGCGCCGTCTCGCATTTGAACTTCAGCCGGTACCACTGCCCCTTGCTGCGGAAGGCAGCGCCCGGGCTGCGGATGGCATCGGCCTTCATTTCCGGCGTCGCGAAGGCGTAGGCGACGACGCGGTCTGCCTTGTACTTGTGGTCGTCATGGCTGATGCGGTCGAGCACTTCGGCGTCGCATCTCTGCTCCAGCCGGGTCTCCGGGTCGAGTTTCAGCAGGCCGGCGCGCAGGGCGGCGTCCATCGCGTGGGCGGGCCAGGCCAGGGTCACCGAGGCCAGCGCCGCAAGGAATAGTTTTTTCATGGGCGGGAGAACGACCATAACTCGCGTGAAAAATCAACCGGAGTGCCATTTTGGGGCAGCCGGATATGCGCGGAAATCGCCGTTGGCCGGGCAGGTTGTTTTGACGCAGCCGCTTTGATACGTCGCCGGCGCCATTCTTATTTGTCCGGGCTGCCATGCACCGATTGCCTGTTTCGCCATCTTTGCGCTTCTCGCGATCGCGGCACCCACCGCCACGGCCGCAAGGCGATATAGACAGCGAGGAAGGTTCTCTGTGCAAGGCCGGCCTCGCTGTGCCAGACCTCCCTTATCCCCGCCGCCCGCAAGGCCCTTCGTTGGGTGCTGTTGCGGTCCCAGCGCCGGCTGATGCTGCCCGCCCGGTAGTATTTGTGGCAGAGCACTTGCGGCACGCGGACAAAGCCGCCGAGCAGCGACAGATGCAGAAGCCAGGTCCAGTCGGCGCTGAATTCGCCTTGGCTGTTGGGCTTGATCCCGCCGCTACGGTGGAACGCCCAGGCCCTGAATATCCCACGATTGGGAACCCACCATCCATGCGGCTGGCGCGCCATCGCCCGGCCACGCGCAAAACCGTCCTGCAAGCCCTCCAGCAGGTCGAACTTCCACGTGGCACTTTCGCCGCTGACTTCGATCACTTCGACATCGCTGAACGACAGTACGGCCTCGGGATTGGCATCGAGCGCCCGCACCAGCGCCTCGATATAGGTTGGATCGATGACGTCGTCATGGAAGGCAAAGAACATCAATTCGCCGCTGGCATTGGCCATCAGATCGTTGGAGTTCTTCAGCCATCCCAGGTTTTTGTCCCGGCGCAGGATACGGACATCGTCGCGGCCGCCGGCGAAGGCTGAAACGATCTCGAATGTCGCGTCGGTCGAATTGTCCTCCCCGACCAGGATCTCGATATTGTCCCAGGTCTGCGCGGCGAGGCTGTCCAGCGTACGCGAAATGAATGCCGCCGAATTGTAGCATGGCACCAGCGCCGTGACCTTCGGCCGCCAGCCGGATCGAAGCTGGACTTGTTTCTGCGCTACCTGCTTCGCGCCGCCCTGTTCTGTCTCACCCATTCACTCGATCCCGCAGATTTGCCGCGCCAGCCTGTCGGCAAGCCACGGCGCCGTCGAATATTTACCTGTGTCGACCGAGATGTAGTTGCCCAGGCGGTTGACCCCGAATTGGTCGCGGCGATGGATTGTGGCTTTCGGGTCGCTGAGCGAACCACGCCCTTGCGCAAACACGAAGCCGCCGCGTACCTCAAGCTCCTCGGCATCGTCGAACATGCTGGAAACACTGGGCACCAACCGGGCGAGCGTGGCGCGAACGTCGCCGATGAACCGCTGTCGTGCGTCGGCATCGAGCGCTTGCGGCGTTTCGATCGACAATTCGCCACTCTCCGCAAGCAACCCGCTCGGGTACCAGGAGAGATAGAAGTTGCGCCCGTCATAGTTTTTTATGTCGCCGAACGGGCCAAGGGCGACGACCGCGCACGGCACATCGACAGGCTGCCTGGTGCGGCCGAACAGGCAAAGCCTGTAGCGGTGCGACCATCCGGGAACCGGCTCGATGCCGGCCGTGCGGTCGACAGCCAGCCGCCCCTCCCAAAGGCAATTGACGACGATGTCGAACGCCTCACTTTTCTTGCCTGCGACCGCCACGCGCCATTTCCCGTCAATTCCGTCCACCGGCTGTGCCGACAGGACTTTGGACGCCATCCGCAAGCTGATATTGGGTTCACCCCGAAGCGCCGCGCAAAGCCGGCAGGCAACCCATCGCGTGTTGACGGATCGCTCCGGCACCTGGAAGCCCCCGACGATCTGGTCCGAGTTGGTGACATCGGCCAATTCAGTTTTGGAAAGCCGATTCGATCGCGCCGCCGATACGTCGGCAAGGTAGCTGGTGGCGTCAGCGTGGCTGCGCACCAATACATCCACACGTTCAAAGATCGCCCCCAGCGCCTCGGCAGCGACGATCGAGTTGCGATGGACCAGATAAAGGTCTTCCGAAAGGGTCGTGTGCGCTTCCAGATTGCTTCCGATCAGCTCGGAAACAAGCCTGCCGAAACACAGTCCTCCCGAAAGCAGATGCCGGGCGGTCAGCAGCGAGGGATCGTTCCCGTAGAGATAGCCGAGATGAATCTTGCCCTCGTTCCAACGGCTGGCGCAGGCCATCGGCTCGCTCTCCTTGTCGAAGAGGGACACCGCGTAGCCTCTGCGGGCCATCATGAGAGCGAGGCTGGCGCCCATGATGCCGGCGCCGAGAATAGCCATTCTGCCGCGAGGCGCTGTCATGTCCTGGCGCGCATCGCCTCTCCTTTCCCGATGAGTGTCATCAGGGGTTCGATACGTAGTTTTCAGGGTCGTATTCGGTATCGCAGAAAACCAGCAAAGACGGGTTCTCGCCTTCATAGGTCTGCAGCGCCCACACCGGGGCATCGACCAGCACCGCGCGGTTCGATGCGGTGAGCGTCAGCCGTTCGATCTGTTCCTGATAGCGAAATTCGATGCCGATCTGGCCCGACAGCTGCATCATCAATTGCCGGCCCGAGCCGTGTGCATGTCCGCCCCGCGACGTGCCGCGCGGCGCGGTGACGACGAACGCCCGCACGGCTTGGAAATTGTAACCGCTGAACTCGATAGCGGTCAGCATTCCCCTGGGATCGCAATGTAACGAAGTGGGGATCTCGGTGACCTTGCCGCCAAAGAACGTTCGATGCTGCATAACGTAAGCCCGCCAGATGCCGGTCGAAATTTACCTCAGACTAGCGCTTATATCAAAAGACAGAGAATACAACCACTTAGGCGGTGTTTTGGGACACAGCAGCGGATCGATGTCGAGCTCGGCCTCAGGCCGATACGGTGCCGACTACCGAAGGTCGCCGCGCCGTCACGACTTCTGAGTCGCGGCCGAAACCACGGCTTAAGACCTTGGTCCGAGCGGTCTAGGACCTTTGAGTTCGGAAGGCCGGCCGGTCCCAACGAGGGTGATCTACTTCAGCAATTTCAAAGAGTTATGCTGGTTGGCGTTTCGCCGGCCGGCCGCTTCGTTCTCGCAATGAAAGCACAGCTATATCCAAGTTTACCCTTTGTGTTAGCGATTCCTCATGTTGCCCGCTATAGCGGTTAGTGGCGGTGGCAATCTCGGAGGTAGTTATGACATCCCGAAAGACCCTTTTTGCTGCATTTGCGGTGTTCTCGCTTCTGGTGTCGCCGGCCCTGGCTGCTGCTGGTGGCAACGGCCATGGTAACGGCCATGGCAATGGTAACGGTAACGGCAATGGCAATGGCAATAGCGGAGGAAACGGTAATGCTGGCGGCAATGGCGGAGGCGGCGGTTCGCTCGGCAAGTCGGCATCCGCCAAGGGCCAGGTCGCCAAGGCCGCTACCGGTTCAGTGTCCAAGGAAAAGAATATCCATGCCAAGCTGGGCCGATTGAACTCACTGCAGCGCAACGCCAACGCCTTTATGCACTCCAAGAGCAAGAACTTCGCTGGCGTGCAGGCTTTTGTGACACAGTCGGCAATAGCCAAGAACGCTCAATCGGCGCTCGATGCCGCTAATCAGGCGGTTGCCGACGCCAAAGCGGCGCTCGACGCGCTGAATGCGAAAGCGGCTGACCCGAATACCCCGCCCGAAGATGTCCCGACGCAGGCCGACCTCGATGCAGCACAGGCAGCGCTCGATGACGCCACCCAGGATGCGGCCGCTGCTCAGACCGCCGCCACAGCTGCCGCTGCCAACGTCCCATCGATCGATGCAGCCCTTGCCCAAATGGCCAACAAGCCCGTTGACCCTGAGGTGACAGATTGGGCCAATAGCGTACTTGCCGACAAGATCGACCAAGTAGCCGCCAAGCTGGCGCCGGCCGCGCCTTAAGGCCCCATGCGGCGGCAGCGATCCAATCGACGATAAGCCGTCGGGTCCGCCCGGCGGCTGCACCTTTCTCGCCTATCTGCAGCGTTGGTCCCAATGCAGGTCCGAGATTCTGGTCATGGCTATTTTGCGAAATCTCCAGCCGGGCCGCCGTCCTCAAGGCTGAATTCATGCGTGCTTCGCGCATCTTCATCGACCACACGAAACCAATGCTCCTGAAGCGCTCTAGGCGACACCCTTTGGCCCGTGACCTTCTCTACCGCAGATAACGGATCATCGGCGCTCGTGGCCTGAGTTGAGACACACTCCTCTCCATGCCACTCTTCCACCTGGTACTCTGGCATGCCGGCCTACCTACCGCTCCCCAGAGCCTTCGCTTCCCGCTCCAGCGTCTCGCGTCGGTTGCCGTGCTTCGCGATCAATTCCTTGACCTGCTGCGGGGTGATGCCGGCCTTGGTGGCGAAATACTCGACTTCATAATCCTCATCGGCAGAGACGCGGTCCCGATCGCGGAAGTCCGTCTTCGTTTTGTCGTCGGCCATTTGCTTTGCTCCTGGTTGAATGATCAACCGCAACGTGCAGCCGCAGCCTTTTGTTGCAGCGGAGCCCGGATTTCCGAAACGGTCACATGGGAAAACGGCCCTCAGTCGCAGGAGGTGCTGGTGTTGCTGTAACTTTGAACGGAACGGTTCTTCTCCTTGACGGTTGTGACGTGAAGGAGATGCCTCATGTTTGAAAGTGTGATGTGGTTGATCGTCGTTGCTGGTGGGCCACTGTTGCTGGCCCTATTGATGGCATACGTTCTTATGACCCGACGCCACCGTGGTCCTGCAGAACGCATGGAAAGCGACCGCGCGACCAAACGGCTCTATCGCCAGGACGAACGTTGATCCTGAGGCTGGCGCAACGTTTGCGCTCACGCTGGCCCGCTGCCTCGCGGTGGCAGGCTTCTTCGTTTTAGAAAGTTAGGAATAACTTAGGAAAGATTTGGCCCTCTTTGAAAATACAGAGGCAATTCAGCACGGTAGCCAAATATCTGGCGGAGGGAGTGGGATTCGAACCCACGGTGGGCTTGCACCCACGCCGGTTTTCAAGACCGGTGCCTTAAACCGCTCGGCCATCCCTCCAACGTGACTTTTCAATCATCTAGGAACATCAACCGACCCAGTGAACGACAGTTGGTATCGAATGATACCTATCCTTCCGGACCAGCTTGCGGTTCATTTCTCTAGAGCGTTGCCCATCGCCAAGTCAACCATCGGCGCTGCCATGGATAATAGGGGGTGGCGTTCGTTACCCGAACGGAGCTGCGAACCCGTTTTCGAAGGAGCCGGGATCTAATTGCGATCCTTGCTGCCGACCTGCACAAGTTGCAGAAGACCCAGCACGACAAGTGCGAGCAAGGTAGCCAAAGCCGCGATCTGCCAGAACCCGAGCCCAACCGCCAGGCCTATGGCGCCTGCCAGCCACATGCCCGCCCCAGTGGTAAGCCCTTGAACCTCGCCCTTGGAGAAGAAGATCAAGCCCGCGGCCAGAAATGCCACGCCGGCAGTCGTGGCTTCGATCAAGCGGATAGGATCAATGGCGATTTCCTGACCATCGAAGACGTGAAGATGAGTAATCTCGATCGTGAGGATGGCAATTAGAGCCGTCGCAACACAGACCAGGATGTGTGTCCTCAATCCGGCCGGTCGGTTACGCCATTCGCGTTCGATCCCAACGATGGAGCCAAGGACGGCCGCGAGCAAAAGCCTGGCTGAAATTACGGAAAAGGGCAGCCACGTCTGTTGCCCGAAACGTTCAATGAATTCATCCATGAGGCGCAGAACGTATCTCGGGTCGGTCGGTTCCAGGCAGCCGCGCTTCATGCCACAGGTTCACTTCCAGACTCCAAAGGACAGAGGTCTCGGATGCCTCCTCACAGGCGCCCGGCCAGCCCGGGACCTGGCCGCCACATTCCTGCCCGGTTCCGGACACAATCGATTAATACGCTGATAAACAATTCCTGCGCACAAGGGATGGGGATTGGCGCGTCGCAGGCATTGCTCATCTGGCTCCGCCGAAATTCTAGAAGCGGCGCCTGTGTCGAGACGGTAGGGGACATCGGAAAACATGCAGACCACGACGCATCGGCGTCTTCGTCGCGCTCCTGCTTTGGTGTTGTGCGCTCTTTCGGCTGCGTTGCTGGCCGCGTGCGCGTCGCCGCAGTCCGAGCCGAAAGCCATGGTCTACAAGAAGCCTCGCTCGAAGGAATATTTTGCCGAGACCGAGTACGGCGTGAAGGCCAGCCCGCGCGTTCAGTACATGCGGCGCGGCGGCGGCCGCGACCAGTTGGGCAAGCCCTATCAGGTGCGCGGCAAGTGGTATTACCCCAAGGAAGACAAGCGCTACGCCAAGGTCGGTCTCGCCTCCTGGTATGGCGATGCCTTCCACGGTCGTCTCACAGCCAATGGCGAAGTCTACGACATGACCCATCTGACCGCGGCGCATCCGACCATGCCGCTGCCGAGCTATGCCCGTGTCACCAACACCGAGACCGGAAGCTCGGTCATCGTGCGCGTCAACGACCGCGGCCCCTATCATGAGGGACGCATCATCGATGTCTCGGAACGCGCCGCGCAAATGCTCGACTATGCCAAGGTCGGCACGGCCAGGGTCAAAGTGGAATATATCGGCCGCGCGCCGCTCGACGGCGACGACGACCAATATCTGGTCGCCTCCTATCGCCCGGGCAACAACCGCCCGGACCCGTCCGATGGCTTGCCGACCGGCGTCATGGTGGCGATGAACGGACCTTCGCCGAGCCTATCTGTTGGCGCACCCCCTGCCGTAGTGCCGTTTCCTGGTCAGTTGACGAATTCCGACACACAGCCAGTGATGTCGATGCAGGCACCGGCCTCAAGCGATGTGACGCTGCCTGAATTCGGGCCGATCGTGCCTCAGCGCCCGGAATCGTCCTTTGCCGTGGCTTCGCTCTCCTATGCGGATGAGCGCGTACAGCGCGCCGACGTCTTTGCAGCGCTTGACGACCAGGGCATGTCGCCAGCCGACATCCTGCAATCGTGGAAGAAATCCAACCCGCAGGCATCGCCTGCCGTTTCCGACTATGTCGCCGCCGGATCCTTCGACGATGCTGCCGAGGCAAAGCGGGTGGCTGCGGCTCTCGAACCGTTCGGCAGGACCGAAATCCAGAGCACCGAACTCGACGGCAATGACTGGTACGCGGTCAATCTCTATCCGGATGGCCATGGCAATGTCGACGACCTCTTGCGCGCGGCATGGTCGCATGGCGCGCCGGACGCGCTGGCTGTGCGCAACTGACCAACAAAGGCACGCCGGTTTTGTCATTGCGCGGTTGATCCGCCGGGAAGAAGCCTGATAGCGTTGCGGCAAGTTTCTGCCGGCTAACAGTCGAGCCTCTTCATGCGATTTCGCCTTTTCCACCCTTTTGCCGGGCTTTTTGGCCTTGGCTTCTTGCTTGCCGCGTTGGTTCCGGCCAACGCGCAGCTTTTTGAGACCAAGGCCACGCAGGCTTTCATGATCGATGCCGAAACCGGCACGGTGCTGTTTTCCAAGGATGCCGACCAACCGATCCCGCCGGCCTCGATGGCCAAGCTGATGACGATGGAGATGGTCTTCAACGCCATCAAGTCGAAGCGCATGAGCCTCGACGACACCTTCGTGGTTTCGGAAAATGCCTGGCGCAAGGGCGGTGCGCCTTCGGGAACGTCGACCATGTTTGCCAAGCTCAAATCGGCGATCCGGGTCGAGGATCTGATCCAGGGGGTCACCATACAGGCCGCCAATGACGGCTGCATGGTGCTGGCCGAAGGCATGGCCGGTTCGGAAGAGAATTTCGCGGCGCAGATGAACGATCGCGCGCGCCAGATCGGGCTGCCGAAATCGACATTTGTCAATTCCACCGGCCTGCCGGCCGACGGCCAGCAGACGACAGTGCGCGAACTGGCGCAGCTTGGCCTGCATATATGGCGCGAATATCCGGATCTCTATCTCTATTACGGCCGGGCCGATTTCACCTGGAACAAGATCTCGCAAAAGAACCGCAACCCATTGCTGGCCATGGGCATCGGTGCCGATGGGCTGGCGGTCGGGTCGAGTGAGGCGGGCGGTTTCGGCATCGTCGGCTCGGTCAGCCATGACGGGACGCGGGTGATCGCGGCGATGAGCGGATTGGCCAACGACCGCGAGCGCGCCGAGGAAGCGCGCAAGCTGCTTGAATGGGGCGTCCGCTCCTTCGAGAAGACCGAGATTTTCGCCAGCAACGAAGTGGTCGGCGAGGCCCAGGTGTTCGGCGGCGCCAAATCCAGCGTAGCGCTGAAGGCAAAGGCGCCCATCGACGTCCTGCTGCCGATCGCCAACCGCGACAAGCTGACCGCCAGGATCGTCTATCAGGGGCCGGTATCGGCGCCGGTGGAGGAGGGACAGCCCGTCGGCGCGCTGCGCGTCTGGATCGGCGACACGCTGAGCCAGGAAACCCCGCTTTTCGCCGCCGAATCGGTTGGCGTCGGCACACTGCCGCAACGAGCGTTTGATGCCGCCAGGGAACTGGCCGTAGGCTGGCTGCGTTGAGTTCCTGCGGCGTGGACCTTTTCTCGGGCGCGGACTAAGACACCAGCGCAAAGCAGGACAAAGGCCTTTCGATTGGCAAGCGGATTTTTCATCACCTTCGAAGGCGGCGAGGGCGCCGGCAAGTCGACGCAGATCGAGCGGCTGGCCCAGAAGATGCGCGCCAAGAAATACGATGTCCTCCTCACCCGCGAACCCGGGGGGTCACCCGGCGCCGAGGCGGTCAGGCACGTGCTCCTGTCCGGCGCCGCCGAGCCTTTCGGGCCGAAGATGGAGGCGCTGCTGTTTGCCGCCGCACGCTCCGACCATGTCGAGCAGGTCATCCGGCCGGCGGTGGAGCGCGGCTCCATCGTGCTTTGCGACCGTTTCCTGGATTCGTCGCGCGTCTATCAGGGCGTCACCGGCGGCCTCGATCCGGCTTTCATGGAAGCTCTGGAGGAGGTCGCCATCAACGGCATGATGCCGGACATGACGCTGATCCTTGACATTGACCCCGCCGAGGGCTTGCGGCGCGCCGCCGCGCGGCGTGGCGCCGAGGACGGTCCGGACCGCTTCGAAAAGGAGACGCTGGACATCCACCAGCGCCGCCGTGACGCCTTCCTGGCGATCGCAGCGGCCGAGCCGGACCGCTGCATCGTGATCGACGCGTCGGCGCCTCCCGCTGCGGTGGAGGATGTCATCACCGCGGTGGTGTTCGCCGCACTTGAGGCGAGGGCGCCCGCGCGCAACCGACAGGCGGCGCCCGCATGATCTTCGAACGCATCGCTCCCGAGCAGCACGACACGCTGGACGGTGTACCGGAGCCGTCCGAGACGCTGCGCCTGGTCGGCCATGAGCAGGCGGCCGCGATGCTCGCTGCCGCCTATCGCTCGGGAAAACTGCCGCATGCGGTGATCTTTGCCGGGCCGATCGGCATCGGCAAGGCGACGCTTGCCTTTCACCTGGCGCACCATCTGTTGAAGCATCCGGCCTTCGACCAGGCGCCGGATGTGTTTGCCGTTCCCGATCCGGCCTCATCGCTGTTTCGCCAGATCGCCACCGGGGCGCATCCCGGCGTGCTGCATCTGACCAGGCCGCTGAACGACAAGACCAAGAGCTTCAAGACGGTCGTCACCGTCGACGAGATCCGCAAGGTCAACCGCTTCCTGTCGCTGACCTCGCATGACGGCAGCTACCGGGTGGTGATCGTCGATCCGGCCGACGACATGAACACCAACGCCGCCAATGCCTTGCTGAAGAACCTCGAGGAGCCGCCGAGCCGCACGCTGTTCATCCTCATCGTGCATGCGCCGGGCAGCCTTTTGCCGACCATCCGCTCGCGCTGCCAGATGGTGCGGCTGACGCCGCTCGATGCCGGCAGCCTGATGAGCGTTCTGGAAACCGTCGAGCCGCCGCCACCTTCCGATCCTGCCGCGCGCGCGGCACTGGCGGAACGGGCAGGGGGCAGCGCCCGCAATGCGATCCTTCTGACCCAATATGGCGGGCTGGAGATTGCCGGCACGCTCGACGCCCTGGTCACGTCGGGCAGGAGCGACATCGCCGGCGCCTATCGCCTTGCCGAGGCCGTCGCCGGCCGCGACCAGGCGATCCAGTTCGACATCTTCAACCGCCGCGCGCTCGATCTGCTCTCCACCGGCGCCAGTGAAGCCGCGCTGGCTGGGGATCTCGCGCGGGCGAAAACGCTGTCCGACACTTGGCACGAGGCGCTGAACGCCATATCTGAGACCGATACCTACAATCTTGACAAGAAGCAGCACGCCTTGACCATGATCGACCGCCTGAATTCCGCAATGCGAATGTGACCGGTTTCGGCATTGGGGCGGGATGGCAATCGCCGTCTCGATGCGATATCCACCGCTCACATTCATTCGGCCATTCATGACGGTTAATTCATGTCACGCGACACATTCTACATCACGACACCAATTTTCTATCCGAACGGCAAGCCGCATATCGGCCACGCCTATACGGTCATTGCGACCGACGCGCTGGCCCGCTTCCAGCGCCTGGACGGCAAGGACGTGCTCTTCCTCACCGGCACTGACGAACACGGCCTCAAGATGCAGCAGACGGCCGAGAAGGAAGGCATAACGCCACTCGCGCTTGCCGACCGCAACTCGGCGATCTTCCGTTCGATGACAGAGGTCCTGGGCGGCTCGAATGATGATTACATCCGCACGACGGAACCACGCCACTACGAGTCGTGCCAGGCGATCTGGAAGGCGATGGCGGCCAATGGCGACATCTATCTCGACCGCTACAGTGGCTGGTATTCGGTCCGCCAGGAAGCCTATTTCGAAGAGAGCGAAACCACGCTTGGCGACGACGGCGTGCGCCGCGAGCCGCTTGGCTCGCCGGTCGAATGGAATGAGGAGGAAAGCTACTTCTTCAGGCTTTCCGCCTATCAGGACAAATTGCTTGCGCTGTACGAAAGCCAGCCCGATTTCGTCGGTCCGGCCGAGCGCCGAAATGAGGTGATGAGCTTCGTCAGGTCCGGCCTCAAGGACATCTCGGTCTCGCGCACGACCTTCAATTGGGGCGTGCCGGTGCCCGGCGACGACAAGCATGTGATGTATGTCTGGGTCGATGCCTTGACCAACTACATCACCGCTGCCGGCTATCCCGACACCAAGGCCGAGCAATGGCGCTACTGGCCGGCCACGCACATTATCGGCAAGGACATCGTCCGCTTCCATGCCGTCTACTGGCCGGCTTTCCTGATGTCGGCCGGCATCGAACTGCCGAAGCGCGTCTTCGCGCATGGCTTCCTGTTCAACCGCGGCGAGAAAATGTCGAAGTCGGTCGGCAATGTCGTAGACCCCTTCACCATGGTCGAGCATTACGGCCTCGACCAGGTGCGCTATTTCTTCTTGCGTGAGGTGCCATTCGGCCAGGACGGCAGCTACAGCCATGACGCGATCGTCAACCGCACAAATGCCGATCTCGCCAACGGTCTCGGCAATCTGGCGCAGCGCTCGCTGTCGATGATCGCCAAGAACTGCGGCGGCGTGGTGCCGCATCGCGGCGAGCTGACCGAAGCCGACAGCGCGATCCTCGACCAGGCGGTGGAAGCGCTGGGTACCGCGCGCCAGGCGATGGCGGAACAGGGCATCCATCTCGCGTTGGCGGCGATCTTCGGCGTTGTGGCGGAAGCGGATCGCTACTTCGCCTCGCAGGCGCCCTGGGCGCTGAAGAAGACCGATCCGGCGCGCATGGAAACGGTGCTGTGGACGACCGCCGAACTGGTGCGGCGCGTGGCATTGCTGTGCCAGCCCTACATTCCGGGGTCGGCCGGCAAGCTGCTCGATCTGCTGGCGGTGCCGGCGGACACGCGCGACTTCGCGCATGTCCATGCCGACTATGCGCTGGTGCCCGGCACGGCGCTGCCCGCGCCGGAGGGCGTGTTTCCGCGTTATGTCGAAAACCCTGAGGCGAGCGCCTGATGCTCGTCGACAGCCATTGCCATCTCGACTTTCCGGATTTCACCGAGGAGCGGGCCGCCATCGTCGCCCGCGCCAAGGCTGCCGGTATAGGTCACATGGTGACCATCTCGACACGCGTGAAGCGGTTTGCGCAAGTGCTTGAGATTGCCGAGAGTTTCGACGAAATCTATTGCTCGGTCGGCACCCATCCTCACAATGCCGGCGAAGAGCTGGATGTGACGGCTGAGGACCTTGTGCGCCTGTCCGCGCACCCGAAGGTGGTGGCGATCGGCGAGGCCGGGCTCGACTATTTTTACGACAAGGTGCCACGCGATGCGCAGGCGCAGGGTTTTCGCACTCATATAGCAGCTGCGCGCGAGACCGGGCTGCCGCTGGTGATCCATTCGCGCGATGCCGATGACGACATGGCTGCCATCCTCGAAGACGAAACAGGGAAGGGCGCCTTCCCCTTCATCCTGCATTGTTTTTCGTCGGGGCGACGGCTGGCAGAGGTCGGCGTGGCGCTTGGTGGCTATGTGTCCTTCTCGGGCATACTGACCTTCAAGAACTCCGCCGATTTACGCGCCATCGCAGCCGATGTGCCGCATGACCGGCTGCTGGTCGAGACCGACGCGCCGTATCTGGCGCCGGTGCCGTTCCGCGGCAAACGCAACGAGCCGGCCTATGTCGCGCATACAGCCAAGGTGCTGGCGGAGACGGTCGGCGTTGGCGAAGCCGAGATCGCGACGCTGACGACGGCGAACTTCTTCCGGCTGTTCGGCAAGATGCCGCGGCCCGCCGGGCTCTGACGCATGAGCGACCGGCTGCGCCTCACCATCCTCGGCTGCGGCTCGTCACCCGGCACGCCGCGCATCACCGGCGATTGGGGCAATTGCGACCCGGCCAATCCGAAAAATCGGCGTACACGCTCAGCCGCGCTCGTCGAGCGGATAGCAGCCAACGGCGCCAGAACCACGGTCGTCATCGACACCGGGCCTGATTTCCGTGAGCAGATGCTGATGGCGGCCGTCCGGCGCATCGACGCCGTCGTCTATACGCATCCGCACGCCGACCACATCCACGGCATCGACGATCTGCGCGGCTACGTGCTGGAGCAGCGCCATTTGATCGATGTCCATGCCGACCAGCCGACCATGCTCAGGCTGCGCGAAGCGTTCGGCTATTGCTTCGAGACGCCGTTTGGCAGTTCCTATCCGCCGATCGTCAGGCCGCACATCATCGATCACGCAAGGGCGGTGACGATCGAAGGCGAGGGCGGTGCCCTCACCCTCGAGCCGCTGCCGCAGATCCATGGCGACATCATTTCGCTCGGCTTCCGCATCGGCGGGCTGGCCTACTGCCCCGATATAAGCGACTTCCCGGATGCCACCGCCGAGCGGCTGCGCGGCCTGGAAATGCTGGTCATCGATGCCTTGCAGTACCATACCCATCCCAGTCATCTGTCGCTCGGTCAGGCGCTTGGCTGGATTGAAAAACTGGCGCCGAAACAGGCCGTGCTGACGCATATGCATGTGCCGCTCGACTTTGCCACGGTCAAGGCCGAGGTGCCGGCCAACGTCACTCCGGCCTATGACGGCATGGTGATCGAAATTCCCTATGAGTCAGCATGATACGAACAGCTCTTTATAAGGACGTTCGGTTCTTCGGCGCGAAGATCAGCAGCGTTCCAATCCGCTCATAGCCCATGCGGGGATAAAGCAGCGCTCCGGCACGCGTCGCCAACAGCATCGAGCACCGCGACCCATGCGCTTTGTCGTCATGCAGCATCTTGGCCATCAGCGCCTGGCCGATGCCTCGACGCCGGTGCGAAGGCTCGACAAACATTGCCGAGCACCATGTGGCGCCGACGGCGTCTATGCTGCGCACACGCCCGACGATGGCGTCGCCATCGAGCGCCACATACTGGCGAAACGGCGCATCGTCGCCGAGTTGATCGTCTGGAAGTGGCCGCCTGCGTATGACCTTTCCAGTTGTGCAGCGCGTTCAGCCGTCCTCACGCGTTCGATAGAGACGATTGCTGGCGGGTCTGGAATTTGGCGCAGCGACTGGACGAAAAAGCCTTCCGTCCGCAGCAGCCGGTAGCCGAGCGCCTTGTAGGCCGTTCGCGTTGGTTCGTCCGGGCCGTCATTCGCGATCACGACCGAAACGGCCGAGCGCCTTGTAGGCCGTTCGCGTTGGTTCGTCCGGGCCGTCATTCGCGATCACGACCGAAACGGCAAAGCCCGGCCGCGCATGCTGCCGCACGATGGCATCGGCTTCCTCGGCGGCGACGTCATGGACGATCCATTCTTCGCCACGGTAGTCGCGTGCATTCTTGCGCTCGGCATCGCGCATCAGCCACAAGGGTCCGACGCGGCTGGCTTCGTATGGAAAGGTGCGGCTCTTGTCGGTGCTGAAGCCGTGCACGAACACTTTGATCGCCGCTTCGATGTCACGCTTTCCTGTCGTCATCGACACAGCGTAGCGTTGGCCAACGGCTCAAGGCAACACGCGTCGATCATGCCAAACCCGTGAAAATCGCAGCAATTTCCAGCTTCAGTCTAATGCACAAGTTCCATAATCTATCTTATGCGACTTTTCATAGTGGCTGCTGCTTCCATTAGGGGCGTGCCAATATACGCCCTGCTGACTGAGATGCAGGCCGGCGGCTCGGATTGCTTGGCGGGAGGAACGTTGACGAAGCAGTGGCGAAATGAGTTGGCGTGGTCTTCATTTCTCAAGGGATGGCGCCTTTCGCAAAGGCCTCGACTTCCTGCTCGACCGGCCCGCGCCGGGATAACGAACAGGAGCGTCATCCCGAAAAGCTTTCCAGGAGGCCGCTGAAGGCTGCTGCGATTGCAACAAGATGGAAGACGCCAAGGGCCAGCCATCTGGAGCCGCCGGCGCCCGCAACAAATGCCCCATAGGCAGGAAACTGCAGCGCAGCCAATCCGATGGAAAGGCTGGTGATCATTGTGTTGGTCAAAAGCGTTGCCAGCATGGGGACCGGATAGAGAAGTCGCGCCAGCACATAGTCGCCATGCCCGGCCCCGGCCGAATAGAGCGCCAGGAAAAAGGCGACCGGCGTGACGCCGAGGCCGACAAGGAACCCTGCCCGCGAGGAGAATTTTGGCGACGTCATCTGGCCATGGCCATGGCGGCCGGTGGGTCGCGGTCGTCAGGCGCGAGCTTGGACGAAGTGACAAGCAGCTTCTCCTGATCGGCCCGCGACTTCGGCTCGATCGCGATTTGCAGCAGAGGCCAGGGCGCGGCAGACTTTTCCATCATGACGCCATGGTTGCAGATCGATCGGATGACCGCAACGGTGTCTACGCCCGGCCGCCCGTCCCTTTCGCTTCCTGACTGTGGACGCGCGCCAGAAAATCGCGCACCAGCGGAAGTGCCTCATCGAAATGCGTTTCGAGCAACCAGTGGCCGGCGCCATCGATCAGATGAAGCTCCGCTTCCCGCAAATCGCGCTGGTAGGCATGCGCCGATTGTGCCGGCATGTAACCATCCTCGGGGCCCCAGACGATGAGCGTTTGCGGTTGGTGCTCGCGCAGATAGCTCTGATAGCGCGGGAACCAGCCGAGGTTCGCCTCCAGCTTCTCCATCAGGCCGACCGCGAGTCGCCGGCGGATCGGCGTGTCCATCAAAGGCCAGTGGAGTTTCCAAAGATCGGGAGGCACGCGCTCGGCTACAGCGTAATCCACCTCTCCGACGAACTCGTGCCGGAACCCCTCCTCGCTCACCGCCTCTTCCAACGGCCGGTGCTTTTCGGGCGTCTTTTCCGTCCAATAGGCTTTTATCCCAGCGTATTTCGGCCCGAGAACATCCTCGTATATATCGCCGTTCTGGATGATGAGTGCCGCGATGCGCTCGGGATGTGCGATGGCGTGGCGCAGTCCGATCTGTGAGCCATAATCGTGCAGCCAGAGAGCATAGCGCGACGTGCCGAGCGCATCGGCGAAAGCTGTCAGAAACTCGGCATAGGCATCGAAATCATAGCCAAAAACCAACATCTCGGGCGTGGCGCTATAGCCAAAGCCGGGAAAGTCCGGCGCGAATGTATGCCAGCGATCGGCAAGTGCCGGCATCAACCGTCGGAATTGATAGGACGAGCACGGATAGCCGTGCGGCAGGAGAAGGACGGGAGCATCAGGCGGGCCGTCTTCGCGATAGAAGATGCTGTTTCCGTCAATGTCGATCCGGCGATGTTGCAATTCTACCTCCTTGCTCAAAGCTTGCCCGCCACTTTGTTTACGGTGCTCCGGCAAGAAGGTTCCTTTGAAGTCAGGGCGTGACGGCTTCCGGCTCTCCATTCCCCGACAGGATCTGCAGCGTTCCGCGCGTGGCGTTGCGGAACGCATCGTCGAAACTGACGCCACGTACCTGCCAGCGATAGTCCTTATCCTTGAAGCTGAGCCGCCAGTCGCCGACCCAGCCCAGCGCTTCCTGGCGCCATACCAAAGTGCCGGCAAGCAGGGCATCGCCATCCAGCGTGTTGGCCACGTCGGCGAGCGCGACGTCGGACGGCCGAGGCAACTCCAGCGGCAAACCGGTCCGGTGCGCCGCGTCCGCCAGCGCAACGCGCATATCCGCCGCAAGCTCGCCGCCGCCATCGCGCACCAGCGTGAAGCCGTCGCCTTTCATCGGCCTTACATCCAGCAGTGCGACGATTTTTGGCCGCGGCACCGCCCACGGTTTGCGCCCGAGCGACGCCAGCAAGGCATCGATCTTGTCCGGGTCGAAATCGGCGGTGATGTAATGCGGCCGGTCGTGGGTGCCCTGCTCGTCATGCGGCGGGCGGTTGTTGAGCAGGTCGCGGTAGCCGACACCAGTGACATAGTCGGCCGCGTGCCGGCTCATGTCCGCAACACGCGGGTCGCCGATCAGCCGCGGGTCGCCGGAAACCTTGACCAGCACCTCTTCAAGGCACGGCGCCAGGCCCCACGCCCGGTTCTCCTCGCCAGTGCCGCTGGTCACCGATTGCGCGCGGTAGAGGCTGGCGCGGTCGATGTCGGCGGCAGCGACCGGAAAGACAATCAGCACAGCCAGCGCCGCTGCCACAAAGCCCAATTTCAAGCATCCAGGCACCCGCCGACCCTCCCGAAACGGTCCGGAACATCCGTTGGAGCCATACTCCTGATCATCAGGGAATTTCAAGGTACCGCCCATCAAGGCGTATCGCCGACGATGCGCCGGTGTACGCCGTCCAGGCTCTCGGTAAGCGCCTCGAACACGTTTCGCGCCGTCAGTTCGCGAAGAACCTGTTCGTTGATGCCGCCGCGCGTCGCATAGTCCTGCGCCGGATTCATGAAGTCGGCATCCGGCGACATATCAGGAGCGCTTCCCAAGGCTTTGAAAAGCGAGGCGATGTAATCGCGCCCCTTCCCTTCCTCCACGCCATTCCTCTTGAGCCAGCTGTTAATCGTATCGAGATATCTAAAGTAGCTGGCATAGGTTGCGGTGGCCACGCTCAACGCGTTGAATTCGGCTGAGTTCTCGACCTCGATCGCTTTCCCCAGATTGCCGAACAAGGCAGCGACAGTGGCATCCGGCGGGCAGATGATCGTTGCCCCCAGCCGGTGGGCAATCATCGGCATGGGCAGCGCTTTCGTCACCTGGTGCGCTGGTGCGGTCAAGCCGGCAATCTCCTCGCGCGGCAGCGTGGCGATCAAGCTGATGAGGTGATGCTCGCGCCGAAACCGCAAACCCGGCAGGACGTCATGCGCAATTTGCGGCCGGACAGCCAGCATGACTAGGTCGCATTGATCGAGAACCGCCTGATTGTCATCAGCGATACGCACATCCGGATAACGGGCTGCCAGCTCTGCGGCGATCTCTTCATTGCGCGGCGACAGCAGCACGGAGACGGAGTTATCCGCGACGGATTTGAGCCCGCTGACAATGGCCGCTGTAAGGGCACCCGTGCCGATGAAGCCAAGTTTCATCGCGCCTGTCTCTGGTTCATCGGTCACAGCGGCGCATGGTCGAGCCGTACCTGATAGCTCAGCACGCGCTTTTCACCGGGCGCGATCAGCATCACGCCCGGCTTGTCCGCGAACTCGCCTTCGAAATCCACGGGGCTGGCAAGCCCGTGCCAGGGTTCAATGCACAGGAACGGAGCGCCGCCCGGCTTCGACCAGATGCCCAGTTCCTTAAAACCCTGCCACGACATCTCGATCGCCGCACCGTTCGCGGCGGCATAGCGCACGCTGGTGCTGGCCGGCCGGTCGAGGATCACGGCGTCTGCCTCGAACAGCTGTTCGGAAAGCGCCAGCGTTTTGCCTTCGATGGGCGTCGGCCGCGGTGCAGCCAGCACCAGGCCATCCTTCAGCCGGCGGATCGGCGCCGGCTCGTCCTGGGCAAAGGTCAGGTGGTAGTCGGTCTTGGCGAGCCCCGGCTGCAATGGCCAATTGAAAGCCGGATGTGCACCGATGGAGGCTGGCAGCGTCTCGTCGCCGGTGTTGGCAATCTCGAAGCTCACACCAAGTTCCCGACGCTCGAGCGTATAGGTGATGGCAAGGCGAAAGGCGAACGGATAGCGCGTGCGTGTATCGGCATCGTCGGTCAACACCAGCGTGCAGGATCGGGGGCTCGCGTCAGCCCACACAAATGGCTTGTCGCGCGCAAAGCCGTGCTGCATCAGGGGATAGACCTGGCCCCCATGGCGGAGCTGGTCGCCCTTCAGCCGGCCGACGATCGGAAACAGCACCGGCGAATGCCGCCGCCATTCCGGCCCGGCCTGCCACAAAAACTCCGGACCCTCGGCATTGCGCAAGGAGATGAGCTCGGCCCCCTGCCCGACAATGGTTGCCGAGATGCCGTCGCAGTGAAGCGTCACTTGTTCCATGCGTTCTCGCGGAAAGCTGCGTGCGAGCGGCAGGTTAGCAAAAGCCCGCATGGACTCAAGGGCGCAGCGACATCGCGCTGACAGAGGAGCGATGTCTCCACGCCAAACGACAGTGGCCGGAGATTCTCCTCCGGCCACTGCGAGATCGAGATTGTTGCCTTGCTACGGTTCGACTATTCGCGCTCGCCGGTGAAATTCAGCAACAGCTGGAAGATGTTGACGAAGTTCAGGTACAGCGACAGCGCGCCGAAAACGGCGAGCTTCTGCTGCGATTCCGCGTCGAAATTCCCCGCATACTGTTCCTTGATCGTCTGCGTGTCCCAGGCGGTCAGGCCGACAAAGACGGCAATGCCGATCACCGAGATGGCGAACTGCAGCGCGGTCGAGCCAAGGAAGATGTTGACGACGCTGGCGATCACCACACCGATCAGGCCCATGATCAGGAAGGACGAGAACTGGGTCAGGTCGCGCTTGGTCGTGTAGCCGTAGAGGCTGGTGGCGCCGAACATGGTGGCGGTGATGAAGAAGGTGCGCGCGATGCTGGTGCCTGTGAAGACCAGGAACACCGAAGCCAGCGACAGCCCCATCACCGCGCAGAAGGCCCAGAACATCGCCTGGGCGCTCGCCGCCGACATCGTCTGCATCTTGAACGAGAACAGCAGCACGAAGGCGAGCGGCGCCAGCATCACCACCCATTTCAGCGGGCTGGAAAAGATCGGCACGTAGAGGGCCGGCGTCGAAGCGACCACCATGGCGACGATGCCGGTGACGACGAGGCCGATGCCCATGTAGTTATAGACACGCAGCATGTGGCTGCGCAGGCCCTCGTCATAGACGGCGCCGGCGCGCGCGCCAGTGCCCATGCGGTATCCGAGGTCAGGGGTATTCATTGCGGGTTCTCCTTATGTGGTCTCAGTAAAGCGTCTTGAGCAGTAAAGTGTCCTGATCAGTAAAGTGTCTTGGCAAGCGTCTCGGCGGCGCGGTCGAGGTCGTGGACATCGCTGCGCGCGACGACCGCGTACGCGACCTCGCCGATCTGGAAATAGGCCGAGGAGATATCGCCCGAGAGCGCGATGGCAGGCTTGACGACGTCGAAGGTTCCGGGGCGGATCGCAAACAGCGAGACCAGCCCCATATCCTTCGTCTCCAGCGCCACCTCGACGCTCGGCCCGAAGCGCGACGGATAGATCTGCACGTCGCGAACCTTCCAGTCCTTGGGCAGCGATGGCATGACGATTGCGGTGGCGGCGCGGATTTCGTCGCCATTGTAGTTGGGCGCCTCCAGTTGCGAGGGCATCGCCTCGCGCATGAGCGTCGTCTTGTGCGCCCGGATCGCTTCTTCGACATAGGCGGGCGGCGGCGGCGAGGCCACCACTTTGGTCACCAGCAGCGGTCCGAAGAGGCCGTTCGCCAGCCAGCCGGCAGCGACAAAGACGGCGACCGCGGCCGCCCGCTGCAGCACGGCGAAGACGCGGCGACTGGCCAGTCCCCTGCCCAGCCGGCGCGCGACTTCAGTCGTCGCCGGCCGCGCCATTCCTGTGGAAGCAGCCAGCGCCAGGCGCAGTTCGTCGCGCGTCCTCAAGTCGGACATCACCCGCGCCGCAGCCTCCGGACGAACCGAGAGGAACGCCTCGACCTCGATGCGGCGCGCGACATCCAGCTGGTCGTCGACATAAGAATCGAGATCGGTATCGGTCACCGGGTCCCGCAACAGGTCGGTCATGACGGGTCTCCCACGATCCTCAGATGGCTTTTGGCCGGCGAAGGTGCAGCGTTTTCCATCTCGCGCAGTGCTGCGCGCGCCCTGCCGATGCGCGACATCAGCGTGCCCAGCGGCACCCCGCTGGCATCGGCGGCCTGCTGGTAGGAAAGGCCCTCGATGGCGACCAGATGCAGCGCCGAACGCTGCTCTTCCGGCAGATGGAAAAAGGCCTCGCGCACCTGCGCCAGTCGCACGGAATGTTCCTGCGGCGCCGGTGTGCTGGCATCGGTGAGATAGCCGGCCTGCTCGACACGCGCTGCTTCCGACCGGCGCGAGCGCATCTTGTCGATGAAAGCGTTGTGGACGATCGACAGCAGCCATGCCCGCAGATTGCCGCCCGAGCGGAATGTGTCGCGCCGCTCGTAGGCGCGCACCAGCGCATCCTGCACCAGATCCTCGGCGTCAGTGCCGTCGCGCGTCAGCGAGCGTGCGTAGCGCCTGAGCGAACCCAGCTGTCCGACAATATCGAAGCGTGGCATCGACCGTTTCATGCCCTGTTTACGGAACAGGCGGGGATCTTAATCCATCGCCACCAAACTTTTTTGCGTCGCCACAATAGGCATCATGCAATCAGAAGTCCGCTGCGCACTTACCCATCTCCCGTGCGGCAGATGTTTGCTCTATGATGACGATCTAGCCTTCTCCGTCGTTCCCGGGAGCAAAAGATGGCCAATGGTAGTCGTGTAACGGGTTTTGCAGCGTTGCCGGTCGTCGGCAGGGTGTTCATCATCTTTGGCATTATCGGACTGATCGCTTCCGGCGTGCTGGCCATCGTCGAGATGTACGGCCCTCGTACCGCTTCGGCGACAGGCAGGATTGTCGCCGCCGAATACAATCCCCGCATCGAGTTCTCGACCGCCGACGGCACCGTCATCCGCTTCAACAATGCCGTCCACAGCTCGTTCTGGGGTGATGGCGACAGCGTCCCTGTCGCTTACGACCCAACCAATCCGCAAAATGCCTCCGTCGACAGCTTCGCCGGACGCTGGTTCCTTGCCGGACTGGCCGGCATGCTCGGCGGTTTCTTCCTGCTGATCGGCATCGGTCTCTCGCTGATTGGACGGGTGCTTATCCGGCGGATGGCAATGAACCCGTCGCCATAGCCGTCGACCCCTGCCGTACAGACAAAGCTTGGCGTAAACGGTCCCGCACGGCTAGCGGGCCGGCGCAGATGGAAGCACTGGCGAAACGCGGTCGCTTTGCGTATTACTCCGCCGCCATTGGAGCCGTATTGATGTTCGAGACCCTGCAACCTGCCCCGGCTGACAAGATCATCGCCTTGATCGGCCTCTATCGCGCCGATCCGCGCCCCGGCAAGATCGATCTCGGCGTCGGCGTCTACAAGGACCGCGACGGCAGGACGCCGGTCATGCGCGCCCTGCGCGAGGCCGAGAAGTGGTTGCTGCAGGGCCAGGACACCAAGACCTATCTCGGCCTTGCCGGCGACACCGGCTTCAACACGGCGATGGTCAAGCTGGCCTTCGGCCCCGCTGCCGACATGACGCGCATCCGCGCCGCGCAAGCGCCTGGCGGTTCCGGCGCGCTGCGGCTGGTGGCGGAGCTGCTGAGCCGGACGCGCCCCGGCGCAACCGTCTGGCTGTCGGACCCGACATGGCCGAACCACCCGCCGGTGATGCGCGGCGCCGGCCTCAAGGTGCGCGATTATCCCTATTTCGATGCCGCTTCCGGCGCGGTGCGCTTCGACCACATGCTGGCAACGCTTGGCACAGCCGAGCCCGGCGATATCGTGCTGCTGCACGGCTGCTGCCACAACCCGACTGGCGCCAATCTCGATATCGCGCAATGGGCCAGCGTCGCCGATGTTGTCGTCGAGCGCGGGCTGTTGCCCTTTGTCGACATTGCCTATCAGGGCTTTGGCGAAGGCCTCGACGCCGATGCCGCCGGCTTGCGCCTTCTCGCGGCCAAGGTGCCTGAAATGGTCGTTGCCTCGAGCTGCTCGAAGAACTTTGCCGTCTACCGCGACCGCGTCGGCGCGGCGATGATCCTGGCGAAGGATGGCGCGCAAGCCGATGTGGCGATGAGCCAGATGCTCGGGGCGGCGCGCGCCATGTATTCGATGCCGCCGGACCATGGCGCCGCCGCCGTGCGCATGGTGCTGGAAGATGATGGCCTTCGCGCCGATTGGGAGGCGGAGCTGGAGGAGATGCGGCTGCGCATGCTGAGGCTGCGCGTCCAGTTCGCCGACGCGCTGCGCCGGCAGTCCAACTCCGACCGCTTTGAGTTCATCGCCAGCCATCGCGGCATGTTTTCCAGGCTTGGCCTGACCGAGGCGCAAGTCGAGCGGCTGCGTGCCGAGTATGGCGTCTACATGGTCGGCGACAGCCGCATCAACGTTGCCGGCCTGCCCGAGGACGGCATGGATGACCTCGCCAAGGCGGTTGTGTCGGTACTCGGCTGATACGGCTGAGCTGTGGACAAGGTCAGGCCGCCAGCTGACAGCGTTGGCCCCACGACAGGCAGCGGGATAGCATTCGCCGCATGAAACCTTCGCGCGACATTTCCCGGCTGATCGAGATCATGGCGGCGCTCAGGGCGCCGAAGACCGGCTGTCCCTGGGACATCGAGCAGGATTTCTCGACCATCGCACCCTATACGATCGAGGAAGCCTACGAGGTGGCGGACGCCATTGCGCGCGGCGATCTCGACGATCTGCGCGACGAATTAGGCGATCTCCTGCTGCAGGTCGTCTACCACGCGCAGATGGCTGAGGAAGCCGGCGATTTTGCCTTCGGTGATGTGGTCGAGGCCATCACCACCAAGATGATCCGGCGCCATCCGCATGTCTTCGGCGACGAAGAGGCGCGCAGCGCCGGCATGGCAAAGGGCATGTGGGAAAAGATCAAGGCTGAGGAAAAAGCCGAAAAGCGAAGCGCCCGCCTCGCCCGCGGCCTCGACCCCGAAGACAATGGCAAGGGGTTCCTGGACAGCGTGCCCGTCGCCCTGCCCGCTTTGACGCGGGCGCTGAAGCTGCAGGAAAAGGCTGCCCGTGTCGGTTTCGACTGGAGCGAGGCAGCACCCATCCTCGACAAGATCGAGGAAGAGATCGGCGAATTGCGCGAGGCGCTGGCCAAGGGCGAAACGGCGGAGATCAAGGACGAGTTCGGCGACATGCTGTTCGCCGTCGTCAATCTGGGGCGTCACCTCAAGCTCGATTCGGAAGCAGCGCTGAGCGGCACCAACGAAAAGTTCCGCACACGCTTTCACTATGTCGAGCGCGCCATCGATGCCTCGGGAAGCACGCTCGAAAAAGCCACGCTGGATGAAATGGAAGCGCTCTGGCAGCAGGCCAAGGGCCAGAAGTAGGCGGACTTACGCCTTGTTTTTACGGTGCAATCGGCTTTCGATCTCTTGCCGGGCGGTGTGCGTGGCCTTGAGCGAGATGGTCGCGCTGCCATCCTCATTGTCTACCCGCGAAACGACGTCACCATTGCGGTAGAGCCAGTCGACGAGACCGAACTGCGCCGGCTCGATCGTCACCGCCATCTCTTCGAGCTCGCCCGACATCCTGGTCTCGATCAGCGCCTTCAGCGCGTCGATACCTTCGCCGGTGATGGCCGAGATGGCGATCGGCGGCGCCTTGGCATCGGCGCCATCGGCCAGAAGCCGCTCGCGGTTGCCGTCATCGAGCAGGTCGACCTTGTTCCACACCTCGATGACCCGGTTCGCATCGCCAGCGTCGACACCGAGATCGGCAAGGATGCGCTCGACGTCCTCGGCCTGGGCGGCCGTATCCGGATCTGAGATATCACGCAAATGGATGACCAGATCGGCCTCGACCACTTCTTCCAGCGTGGCGCGGAAGGCGGCGACCAGATGCGTCGGCAGGTCCGAAATGAAGCCGACTGTGTCCGACAGGATGATCGGCGTGCCGTGCGGCAGGCGCACGCGGCGCAGCGTCGGGTCGAGCGTTGCAAACAACATGTCTTCGGCCAGCACGTCGGCCCCGGTCAGCCGGTTGAACAGCGTCGATTTTCCGGCATTGGTGTAGCCGACGATCGCCACCACCGGGAACGGCACCTTCTTGCGCTTGGCCCGGTGCAGGTCGCGGGTGCGGCGCACCGTTTCCAGCTCATGCTTGAGCTTGATGATCTTTTCCTGCAGCTGCCGCCGGTCCGATTCGATCTGGGTTTCGCCGGGGCCGCCGAGGAAGCCGGCTCCGCCGCGCTGGCGTTCAAGGTGGGTCCAGCTCCGCACCAAGCGGCCCTTCTGGTAGTTGAGATGGGCAAGTTCGACCTGCAGCGTGCCCTCCTTGGTCCGCGCGCGCTCGCCAAAAATCTCCAGGATCAATCCGGTGCGGTCGAGCACCTTGGCATTCATTTCTTTTTCGAGATTGCGCTGCTGCACCGGCGTCAGCGGATGGTCGACGATGACCACCTCCGCGTGACCCTCTTTGACGATCTCGGCAAATTCCGCAACCTTGCCGCTGCCGAGCAAGGTCGCCGGGCGTGGATCGTTGACGGTGACCACCGCCGTGTGGATCAGATCCAGGTTGATGGCGCGGGCAAGGCCGACCGCTTCGTCGTGGCGCGCATCCGCCGAACGCGTCAGCCGTGGACGGTTCGTTTCGTCATCGTTGCGCTGATGCCGGGTAAGCACCGGCACAATGACAACCGCCCGGGTCGGACCTGTGGCTTCCGTCCCGGAATTATGTGCTGGTTTCCCGCGGACGCCGCGGTCCGCGTCTTTTTCACGTGCCAATCAGGCGCCCTGGCTTTCCTCGCCATCGAACATCTGAACCGGCTGGCTCGGCATGATCGTGGAAATGGCATGCTTGTAGACGAGCTGGGAGTGGCCGTCACGGCGCAGCAGAACACAAAAATTGTCGAAGGAAGTGACCACGCCGGTCAGCTTGACGCCGTTGATGAGAAAGATGGTGAGTGGATTTTTGCTCTTGCGAACAGAATTCAGGAACAGGTCCTGAAGGTTTTGCGATCGTTCCGCCATTGTTCTTGTCTTTCGCCGATCCCCTTCGGTTTGCAGGCTAATGCGCCAAATTAGCGGGCACATGTCAAGCTTGCAAACACCCCCTTGCCGTCAGTAACGACAAGCAGAACGAGATATATTGATGTGCAGTCCGTCTGTGCGGTTATCAGGCTGGACTTTTTTCCGCAACGTCAAAAAAGGCTTGCCGCAATGAAAGTGTTATCGAACCGGGGTGCCCATTGGCGACCGCGGCACCGTCGATTGCCACGACCGGCATGGCGATTGTCGTTGCCGAACTGATGAAAGCTTCTCGCGCAGCCTTGGCTTCAGTGACTGAAAAACCGCGCTCCTCGATCGTCAACCCGAGCTTTGCCGCCACTTCGAACATGGTCGTGCGGGTGATGCCGCGCAGGATGCCATGCTCCGCCGGCCGGGTGACCAGAACGCCGTCCCTTGTAACGATCCAGGCGTTGGACGAGCCGCCCTCCTTGACGTTGCCATCGGTGTCGACGAACCAGGCCTCCTGGGCGCCGGCCTCCTTGGCCTTCTGCTTGGCCAGTACGTTGGGCAGCAGGCCGGTGCTCTTGATGTCGACCCGGTCCCAACGGTTTTCCGGCACGGTGATGACCTTGATGCCCGCCTCGGCTCGCTTGGCGGCCGCCGCCGGGTCGGCCTTTCTGGCCGTAATCACTAGAGATGACGGTGTATCGGCGGGGAAAACGAAGTCGCGGCTGGCAACACCGCGCGTAACCTGGACATAGACCAGGCCGTTGACGACGTGGTTGCGCCGGACGATTTCGCGCAGAAGAAGCGGCAGCACACCCTTGGTGACCGGCCAGTCGATCGACAATTCGCTAAGGGAGCGGCTCAGCCGGGCAAGATGGCGCGGCATGTCGACGATAAAGCCCTGCGCCACCTCGCAGACCTCGTAGACGCCGTCGGCGAATTGATAGCCGCGATCCTCGATATGCACGGCAGCGTCGGCATGGGCGACATAGCGCCCGTTCACATAGGTAATGCGCGGCATGGGTGATCCCTCAGAAAAGTCCTGGTTTTTCTATGCGATTCCGCCGCTGCCGTAACCGGCAATTGAATGGGCCACAGCCCGCTGGACCAACAACAACGGGGGTCAGACCCCCAGCGACTTCAGTTTCCGGTGCAGCGCCGAGCGCTCCATGCCGATGAATTCGGCCGTCTTCGAGATGTTGCCGCCGAAACGGTTGATCTGGGCGATCAGATAGTCCTTCTCGAACTGTTCGCGCGCCTCGCGCAGCGGCAGCGCCATGATGTGCTGGTCGGACTGGTTCGGCGTGCGCGGCATGACATCGCCGATCTCCGACGGCAACAGGTCGGCGGTGATCGGCGCATCGATATCGTCGCCACGCGCCAGGATCATCAGCCGTTCGACATTGTTGCGCAGCTGGCGGACATTGCCCGGCCAGTTGTGCGCCTGCAGCACGGCAAGCGCATCATCGCCGATGCGGCGCGGCTTGATGCCGGCCTGACGCGCAATCTGCTTCATGAAATTATCGACGAGATAGGGAATGTCCTCTCGCCGCTCGGCCAGGCCCGGCACCATGACCGGAACCACCGCCAGGCGGTGATAGAGGTCTTCGCGAAAACGGCCGTCGGCGATCATCGCCTCCAGGTTCTGCGAGGTCGAGGAGATGATGCGGACGTCGACCTTGACCCGCTTGGTGCCGCCGACCCGCTCGAACTGCTGTTCGACCAGCACGCGCAAAATCTTGTTCTGCGTCTCGCGCGGCATGTCGGCCACTTCGTCGATGTAGAGAATGCCGCGGTGCGCCTCTTCAAGCGCGCCGACCTTGCGCTCGGTGCCGTTCGATTCGGTGCCGAACAGCTCGATCTCCATGCGCTCGGGCGTGATGTTGGCCGCGCTCAGCGTCACGAACGGCGCGCCCTTGCGCGTCGACAGCGTGTGGATGGCGCGCGCGGCGAGCTCCTTGCCCGAACCGGACGGACCGATGATCATGACGCGGCTGTTGGTCGGCGCAACGCGCTCGATGGTCTGGCGCAGCTGGCTCATCGCCGACGACATGCCGATCAAGTCGAAAGTTTCGCCGCTGCGCTGCTTGAGGTCGGACACCTCGCGCCGTAATTTCGAGGTTTCGAGCGCCCGCTCGGCGATCAGGATCAGCCTGTCGGCCTTGAACGGCTTCTCGATGAAATCATAGGCGCCGCGGCGGATGGCCGACACCGCTGTCTCGATATTGCCGTGGCCGGAGATCATCACCACCGGCAGGCTCGGATGCATCGTCTTGATCTCGTCGAGCAGCGCCAGCCCGTCGAGGCGCGAGCCCTGCAACCAGATGTCGAGGAAAATCAGCCGCGGCGCCCGGTCGGCGATTGCCGCGAGCGCGCTGTCGGCATCGAATGCCGTGCGGGTTTCATGCCCTTCGTCGCTCAATATGCCCGCGACGAGTTCACGGATGTCTTCCTCGTCATCGACGATGAGAATATCAGACGCCATTACCGACCTTTTCAGTTTCTCGTTCGTGTTCCGTTTCGCCTTGACCGCGTGGCGGCGCGGTTGCGGCAGCTGGCGGCAGGATGATCGAGATCATCGCGCCGCGTCCACCGTGGAAATCCGCGGGCGCATCGTGCAATTCGAGCCGCCCGCCATGGTCCTCCACGATCTTCTTGACGATGGCGAGACCGAGCCCGGTGCCCTTCTCGCGCGTCGTCATGTAGGGCTCGAGCAGCCTTTGGCGGTTCTCGCGCGGCAAGCCTTTGCCATTGTCGATGACGTCGATTCTGATCGCGCCATTCTGCCGGGCAGCTTGAATCCGGATTATGCCGTGCGAACCGTCCTTTTGTTCCAGCCCGTCAATCGCCTCGGCCGCGTTCTTGATGACGTTGCCGAAAGCCTGCGCCATCAATCGGCTATCGAACGTGCCCTTGAGCGGTTCGTTGCCGAACACGCGTTCGAAAGCAATGTCGGCGCGGCTGACTTCGACCAGGAACGACGCCTCGCGCAGCGATTCACGCAGATCGATGGCTTTCATCTCGGGCTTGGGCATGCGGGCGAAAGCCGAGAACTCGTCGACCATGCGGCCGATATCCTCGACCTGCCGGATGATCGTGTCGGTGCACTGGTCGAAAATCTCGCGGTCCTCGGTGATGACCTTGCCGAAGCGTCGCTTGATGCGCTCGGCCGAGAGCTGGATCGGCGTCAACGGGTTCTTGATTTCATGTGCGATACGCCGCGCCACATCCGCCCAGGCCGACGAGCGCTGTGCCTGGACGAGATCGGTGATGTCGTCGACCGTCACGACGTAGGATTTCTCCTCCTCGCCGTCGTCGCCGGCCTCGATGGTGATCTGCACGTTGAAGGTACGCTCGGCGCCGGTGCGATAGAAGGTGACCTGCTCGCGATAGACCGGCTTGCCGGATTTGCGGCCGATCTCGAAGACACGCCCGACATGCGGTAGCACGGCGGACAGGTTCTGCCCCAGCGCCGCCGTGGCCGATATGGCCAGCATCGTTTCGGCCGATTTGTTGACGATGGAGACGATGCCGTAGGGATCGACGCCGATGACGCCGGCGGTGACGCCGGCCAGCACCGCTTCCGAGAAACGACGCCGTTCGTCGATCAAATCCTTGGCCGACAGGATCTCGTTGCGCTGCGATTTAAGCTCCAGCAGCATCTTGTTGAACGTATCGCCAAGCGAGGCGACATCGCCGTCGGAAGGCCGTACCGGCACGGCGACATCGAGATTGCCGGTGGCAACCTCGTCAGCCGCGCCGATGAGCTGGCGGATGGGCCGCACCAGACGGTCGGCCACCGCTATGCCGGTCCAGATGGCCGACAGGATGATGATCAGCGTCAGTGACAGATAGGGCAGCGCGAACGCCACCTGCGACGTCCGCCTGTTGTCTTCCAGGCCGCGATATTCGGCGGTGTTGGACTGGACGATCGCCCTCGCCTTGATCACTTCGGGGTCGACCAGGCGATTGGTGTAGAGGTAGAGGCCTTCGATCTCCCGCAGCTTGATGATGGCGCCCATGATGTTGCGCGTCTTCGGCTCGATCAGCACCGGTTTGCCGTCGGCCGCGGCGCTGACCGCGCCCTCCGGCGGTGGCGGCATAGAGAAATCCGCATCGGTCTTCGCGCTCATGACAAAGGAGCCGTCTTCCCTGACCAGCGCCGCATGCACCAGGCTCCTGCCCACGGCTTCCTTGTTCATCAGGTCGAGAAAGCCGGTTCGATCGAGGCCGTAAAGCGTGCGCGAGGCGTCGAGATCATAGGCCATCGACAGCGTCGTGCCCTGAAGATTACGAGCGTTTTCCTGCACATAGGCGTCGGCGATCGACAGCGACGAGTTGACGATCGCCTTGGTGCGGATTTCGAACCAGCGGTCGAGGCCGATATCGAGCGTGATCGAGGCAATGATGGCCACCATGATGGCGGGGATGGCCGCGACCAGCGCAAACATCGTCACGATGCGCACATGCAGCCGTGACGCCGCCTTGCCGTGCCGGCGCGCCATGGTGATGCGATGCACCTCGCGGCCGACCAGAGCAATCAGCGCCAGCACAAATAAGGCATTGGCCGCAATCAGCGTCAGCGTTGTGTTTGCGTCTGGCGTGATCGGCGTGGCGCCGACAAGAATCGCAAACGAGATTGCCGCCGTAACCAGCGCGCCGGCAATTGCCACAACGCCAGGCAACGCAAGCAGCCGCCGTCCATCCCTCTGGCCGGGTCTGCTGAAAAGCGGTTCGTTTGATGTGAGAGCTTGCGAAGCCATGTCGCCGTCTAAGAGCCAGTGATTGCGTTGGATGTATGCAACGCATTGTGGCGATTATGCAACAAGTGTGGCCGTGACGGAAATCTTTCGGCCGCCGATCCCCTGAAAAGGGGATGACCTCGCGTCACTTCGGGCAGCAGGCGCTCATGATCTCGACGATTTGTACACGTTGACACCCAGCTCGCGAATCTTCTTGCGCAACGTGTTGCGGTTGAGGCCCAGCAGTTCGGCGGCCTTGATCTGGTTGCCGCGGGTTGCCGTCATCGAGGCAAGGACCAGCGGATATTCGACCTCCGACAAGATGCGTTGATAGAGACCTGCCGGCGGCAAATCACCGGCAAAAGAGGCGAAATAGCGCTGCAGGAAGTGCTCCACCGCCTGGCCGATGGACAGATCGTCCGGGATCAAATTGCCGCCGCCGGGAATGACCGGCCTTTCGCCTGTCTTCAGTTCGGCCTCGATGATCTCGGCTGATATTTCGTCCTGCGAATAGAGCGCCGCAAGCCGGCGCACCAGGTTTTCCAGCTCGCGCACGTTTCCCGGCCACGGATAGCGCTTCATCAATTCGATGCCGCCGGTCGAAATGCGCTTGGTCTGCAAGCCTTCGCTGGCGCCGATCTTGAAGAAATGCCGCACCAGGTCGGGAATGTCTTCCGACCTCTCACGCAAGCCCGGCAGTCTCAGCGGCACGACATTCAGGCGATAGAACAGATCCTCGCGGAAAAGCCCCTGGTTGATCAGCGTGCGCAGATCCTTGTTGGTGGCGGCGACGATGCGTACATCGGTCTTGATCGGCGTGCGCCCGCCGACCGTTGTGTATTCGCCCTGCTGCAGCACGCGCAGCAGCCGCGTCTGCGCCTCCATCGGCATGTCGCCGATCTCGTCGAGGAACAGCGTGCCGCCCTCGGCCTGCTCGAAGCGGCCGGTCGAGCGGTTCTGTGCGCCGGTGAAGGCGCCCTTCTCGTGGCCGAACAGCTCCGATTCGATCAAATCGCGCGGGATCGCCGCCATGTTGATGGCAACGAACGGACCGCCGCGGCGACGGCCATATTCGTGCAACGCGCGCGCCACCAATTCCTTGCCGGTGCCGGACTCGCCCGAGATCATCACCGTCAAGTCGGTCTGCATCATGCGCGCCAGCATCCGGTAGATGTCCTGCATGGCGGCCGAGCGGCCAACCAGCGGCATCGAGTCAGGCTGCTCTTCCGGCCGCGTATCGATCTTCGGTCGCCGCGGCTCGGACAGCGCCCGGTTGACGATATTGAGCAGCTCGGTCAGGTCGAACGGCTTCGGCAGATACTCGTAAGCACCTGTTTCGGAAGCCCGAATCGCCGTCATGAAAGTGTTTTGCGCGCTCATCACGATGACCGGCAGCTCCGGCCGCGCCTTCTTGATGCGCGGCAGCATGTCGAAGGCATTTTCATCAGGCATCACCACGTCGGTGATGACGAGATCGCCCTCGCCCGCCGCCACCCAGCGCCACAGCGTCGAGGCGTTGGAGGTCACGCGCACCTCATGGCCGACGCGCGACAGCGCCTGATTGAGCACGGTGCGGATGGCCGCATCGTCGTCGGCGACGAGAATATTGCCGCGAACCGTCATTTGCGGTCTCCTTCGCCTTCATCATCGGCAGTGTCGATGGGTGTTTCTTTCCAGGCCGGCATCAGGATTCGGAAGGTGGTGCCGCGCGGCGTCGAATCGCATTCGATGATGCCGCCATGCTCGCCGACGATTTTCGCCACCAGCGCCAGGCCGAGCCCCGAGCCGTTCGGCTTGGTGGTGATGAACGGATCGAACAGGATCGGCAGAATGTCTTCCGAGACGCCCGACCCATTGTCGCGCACGCAGAATTCCAGCGGCAGCGAGACGCGGTCCTGGGTTCCGGGAACGGAAACGCGGATGCCCGGCCTGAACGCCGTCGACAGCACGATCTCGCCCTGCGGATCGCCGCCGATCGCCTCGGCGGCATTCTTGACCAGGTTGAGGAACACCTGGATCAGTTGGTCGCGGTTGGCGAAAACCGGAGGCAATGATGGATCATAGTCCTCCAATATCCTGATTCGCTTGGCAAAACCGTTCTTCGCGATTGCCTTCACATGGTCCAGAACGACATGGATGTTGACAGGATAGCGGTCAATCGGCCGCTCGTCGGAAAACACTTCCATGCGGTCGACCAGGGAGACGATACGATCGGTCTCGTCGGTGATGAGGCGGGTCAGCGCGCGATCCTCGTCGGACGCCGAGAGTTCGAGCAGCTGTGCGGCGCCACGTATGCCGGACAGCGGGTTCTTGATCTCATGTGCCAGCATGGCGGCAAGGCCGGTGACCGAACGCGCGGCACCCCTGTGTGTCATCTGGCGGTCGATCTTGTCGGCCATCGAGCGTTCCTGGAACATCACCACGATCGAGCCTGGGAATTCCGGCACCGGCGCGACATAGAGATCAACGACCTTCTCGATGCCGAGACGCGGCGACGACACGTCGACACGGTATTCGTTGACCGGCGCACGGCGCTCGCGCACCTGGTCGACCAGCTGCAACAGCGGGCTGCCGAACGGGATCAGCTTGGAGAGTGTGTTGCGGGCAAGCATGTTGGCACTTGAGCGGAAGAAGTCTTCCGCATCGGCATTGGCGTAGGTGATGAACCCGTCCGGATCGACCATGATGACGGGACGGCGGATGGTGTTCAGCACTATACTGGCGGCATCCGCCATGTCGGAGCTCGGTGTGACGGTGGCGTTCATGCGGCGCTCCGCAAGGGCGTGGCTTCGCCGGAAAACACCTCATGCAGCAAGGCAATGACGCGGGCGGGTTCGAAAGAGGTGAGGATGGCTTTCCGCCGCTCATCGGAAACGCCAGCAGCGTGGCGGTCGAGATACCAGCCGAGATGCTTGCGCGCCTGGCGCAAGCCGCTTTCGACGCCGTAAAGCGTCAGCATGTCCTCGTAGTGGGAAACGATGTAGTCGGCCATGGCTTGCGGGCTTTCCGGCACGCCGGAGAGCGCGTCGCCCGCAGCCTTCGCCGCAATGCGGCCCGCCGTCCATGGCGCGCCATAATGGGCACGACCGATCATCACCGCGTCGGCGCCCGACTGTTCAAGGATTTCGGCGGCCTCCGCGGGCGAGCCCACATCGCCGTTGGCGACCACCGGGATCGAGACGGCGTCCTTGATGCGGGCGATGGCGCCCCAATCGGCCTTGCCTTGATAAAACTGGCAGCGCGTGCGCCCATGCACGGTCACCATTTTAACACCGGCCTCTTCGGCGCGGCGCGCCAAAACGGGTGCATTGAGCGCATTGTCGTCCCAGCCGAGCCGCATCTTGACCGTGACCGGCACCTGGATCGCGCCGACCACCGCTTCGATCAGTGACAGCGCGTGGTCGAGATCGCGCATCAGCGCCGAGCCGGCATAGCCGCCGGTCACCTTCTTGGCCGGGCAGCCCATATTGATGTCGATGATGTCGGCGCCCTCGCCGGCAGCGATGCGCGCGCCCTCGGCCATGTGCTCGGCCTCGCGGCCAGCAAGCTGAACCATATGGACGGGCAGCCCGGAATGACGGATGCGCAGGTCGCAGCCGGCCCTGCCCTTGGCAAGCTCGCCGCTCGCCACCATTTCCGACACGACCAGGCCCGCGCCATGCGCGTAGGCGCGCTGCCGGAACGGCTCGTCCGTTATTCCCGACATGGGCGCGAGGAAGACGCGGTTGCGGATCGTAACGCCGCCAATGTCGAGCGGCGAAGCCAATTTTGTCACTTCAGGCATGCACAAAAACCAAGCATATCGGATTGCTGCACATTCTCTAGCCATAAGAAAGGCATTGTGCAACGCGCAATGACGTCACATTGCGGCGCATTTGGGAAAATGCTGGCCTTCGCCATAAGCCGCGACTAAGCCTCTCGGCATGACAGACGCAAGCGAAAAACCGGCCGAGGCGACGACCGACAAGGTCGGCTTGGTCATCGTTGCCGCCGGTCGCGGCGCGCGTGCCGGAAAGGCCGACGGGCCGAAGCAATATCAACGCATCGGTGGCCGTGCCGTCATCGCGCGCACGCTGGAGACGTTCCTGGCGCATCCCAAAATTGGCCCCGTCGTCGTCGCCATCCATGCCGATGACCGCGCGCTTTTCGACAAGGCAGCCGGCGTGTATGCCGAGCGGGTTACCGCCGTGGTCGGTGGCGAGTCGCGCCAGGCATCGGTCCGGCTCGGCCTGCTGGCGCTGAGGGACCGTACGCCCGGCCGTGTCCTTGTCCATGACGCGGTGCGGCCCTTTGTCGACGCGGCCCTGATCGACCGTACCATCGCCGCCATTGGCGAGCGGCAGGGCGCGCTGCCCGCTTTGCCCGTCGCCGATACGCTGAAGCGCGAGTCGACGACCGGCATGATCGAAGAGACGGTGCCAAGGGCCGGCCTTCATGCCGCCCAGACGCCGCAAGGCTTTCCGTTCTGGCCGTTGCTCGCCGCGCATGAAAAGGCCCATCATCTCGGCAAGGCGGATTTCACCGACGATGCCGCGATCGCCGAATGGGCGCATATTCCGGTAAAAATCGTCGAGGGGTCGCCGGACAATGTCAAATTGACCTGGGCAAGGGATATTGCGATGGCAGATCAACGGCTTACTGGCGAGCGTTTTCCAGACATTCGCACCGGCAATGGCTATGACGTGCACGCCTTCGAGGCCGGCGACCATGTCACCCTGTGCGGCGTCGCCATTCCGCACGGCAAGAAGCTTTCCGGCCATTCGGATGCCGATGTCGGCCTGCACGCGCTGACCGATGCGCTGCTCGCCACTTGCGGCGCCGGCGACATCGGCACGCATTTCCCGCCTTCCGATCCGCAATGGAAGGGCGCGGCGTCAAAGATCTTCGTCGAGCATGCGGCCAGGTTGGTGCGCGAACGCGGCGGCCGCATCGCCAATGCCGACATCACGCTGATCTGCGAGGCGCCGCGCGTCGGCCCGCATCGCGGGGCCATGACCAATGCGCTGTCGGCGATGCTGGGCATTTCCAGCGATCGCATCTCGATCAAGGCGACGACGAACGAGAAACTCGGCTTTGTCGGCCGCGAGGAAGGCATCGCCGCCATCGCCACCGCCAGTGTCGTCTTCCCCGGGGAGGTTCCCGCATGAACAACAGCGATCTTGCCAACGCCCTGCTCCAGGTCTGCCAGCAACGCGGCATCATGCTGGCGACGGCCGAGAGCTGCACCGGCGGCATGATCATCTCGGCACTGACCGACATTGCCGGCTCGTCCGCTGTCGTCGATCGCGGCCTCATCACCTATTCCGATGAAGCAAAGATGGAGATGCTCGGCGTCTCGCCCGCCACACTCGAGGCGCATGGCGCCGTCTCGCGCGAAACGGTTCTGGAGATGGCGGAGGGCGCTCTGGCCCGCTCGCGCGCCGGGCTTGCGCTTGCCGTCACCGGCATTGCCGGCCCAGGCGGCGGCTCGCCGGAAAAACCGGTCGGCCTCGTCTGGTTCGGAGTTGCCCTAAGAGGTGGGCCGGTGGCTGCCGAGCTCAATATGTTTGCCGACAATGGCCGCGACTTCATCCGCCGCGAGACGGTCAAGCATGCGCTGGAGATCGGCCTGCGCGCGCTCGGCGACACTCATGAGATGGGCGTCGTTCCGTAGATGACGTCCGCACGTTTTTCGAAGGCTTCGGAAAACATGCGGAAGGCGCGATCGAACATGGTGCCCATCAACACGCCGAGGATGCGGCTCTTGAACTCGTAGTCGATGAAGAAGCGAACGTTGCAGCCGCCGCCGTCGGCCGGCTCGAAGCGCCAGATATTGCTGAGATATTTGAACGGCCCATCGATGTATTTGACGTCGATTGTGTTCTCGTCCGGCTTCAGCAGCACCTGCGTCGTAAAGGTCTCGCGGATCGCCTTGTAGCCGATGCTCATATCGGCGAGGAGAATGGTGCGGCGATCACGCTCCTTGCGAGAGCGCACCGTCAGCGCCTCGCACAGCGGCAGAAATTCAGGATAGGTCTCGATATCGGCGACCAGCGCAAACATCTGCTCCGGCGTGTGGGCAACGCGGCGTGTGGCTTCGAATTTCGGCATTGAAGCAGGATTTAACTGGCTTTTTTGAGCTGCGCCTCACGCGCCGCCCGCAGCCTGGCGAAATCGTCACCGGCATGATGCGAGGAGCGCGTCAGCGGGCTCGACGCCACCAGCAGGAAACCCTTGGTCTTGCCGATCGTCGCGAAGGAGTTGAACTCCTCCGGCGTGACGAAGCGGATCACCGGGTGGTGTTTCTTCGACGGCTGCAGATACTGGCCAATGGTCATGAAGTCGACATTGGCCGAGCGCAGGTCATCCATCAGTTGCAGGATCTCGTTCCGCTCTTCGCCGAGGCCGACCATGATGCCGGACTTCGTGAAGATCGACGGGTCGAGCTCCTTGACCCGCTGCAACAGCCGGATCGAGTGGAAATAGCGAGCACCCGGCCGCACCGTCAGGTAGTTCGACGGCACGGTTTCGAGATTGTGGTTGAAGACATCGGGCTTGGCCGCCACGACGATCTCCAGCGCGCCCTCCTTGCGCAGGAAATCGGGCGTCAGGATTTCGATCGTGGTCAAGGGCGTCGCTGCTCGGATCGCCCGGATAACCTCGGCGAAATGCTGCGCGCCGCCATCGGCGAGATCATCGCGGTCGACCGAGGTGATGACGACATGGGTCAGCCCCATCTGCTTGACGGCATGCGCGACACGCGCCGGCTCATCGGCATCGAGCGCGGTGGGAATGCCGGTGGCGACATTGCAGAAGGCGCAAGCGCGCGTGCAGATCTCGCCCATGATCATGAAGGTGGCGTGCTTCTTTTCCCAGCACTCGCCGATATTGGGGCAGCCGGCCTCTTCGCACACCGTGACCAGCTTGTGCGACTTCACGATCTCGCGAGTTTCGGCATAGCCCTTCGACATCGGCGCCTTGACGCGGATCCAGTCGGGTTTGCGCAGCACGTCCTGATCAGGCTTGTGTGCCTTCTCGGGGTGCCGCAGGCGCGGCGCGTTGGCGATCGTGTCGAGAACAGTGACCATCTCAAACCTGACTTGTTGGCGTCTGCCCGTCGGCATTCGCCCTTCTGGCGTCATCTAGGACTTTTCGGTGCAAAGAAAAAGGCTGCGGCGGCGCATGCCGCCACAGCCTTTTTCGCATAGCGGGGATCCAGAGCAATTCCAGGAAAAGTGTGACACGGTTTTCCGTCCGGAATTGCGTCAGAAGAACGAGATAAAACGGCGAGCCGTTTTATCGGCGAATGAGCCGCCCGGCAAAGATCAGCAGGCAGGCGCCGATGAAGCCGGTGATCAGGTAGGCGAGCCAGCCGACACCGAAGGGTTCGATGTTGAGCGCCCTGAGAATTGCGTTCAGCACCACCGCGCCGACAATGCCCATAATGATGTTCATCAAGACGCCGGTATTGCTCTTCATGACCATCTCGGCCAGCCACCCGGCCAAACCGCCGATGATGATGGCCGCAATCCAGCCCACGCCATTCACGTCCATATGCCAACTCCTCCAGTGTCAGGTGAAAATGCATCCGGAAACGAACTGTCTTGCCGTAAGGTTCCTCCGGCGCATGCGTCTGAGTCTCGCGGCACCAATTTATCACGCGTTGAGCGCACGGCCATAGGCATCGAGCACGCTTTCCTTCATCATCTCCGACAGCGTCGGATGCGGGAAGATGGTGTGCATCAGCTCTTCCTCGGTGGTCTCCAGGTTCATCGCCACGACAAAGCCCTGGATCAGCTCCGTCACCTCGGCGCCGACCATATGCGCGCCGAGCAGCTGGCCGGTTTTCTTGTCGAAGATGGTCTTGATGAAGCCCTGGTCCTCGCCAAGCGCGATCGCCTTGCCGTTGGCGCCGAACTGGAAACGGCCGACGCGGATGTCCTTGCCTTCAGCCTTCGCCTTGGCTTCGGTGAGCCCGACCGAGGCGACCTGCGGGTTGCAATAGGTGCAGCCCGGGATCTTCAGCTTGTCTGTCGCATGCACGCCGGGGAAATTGGCGATCTTCTCGATGCAGACCACGCCTTCATGCTCGGCCTTGTGGGCGAGCATCGGCGGTCCGGCGACATCGCCGATAGCGTAGATGCCGGGAACGTTGGTCTTGCCATAGCCGTCAATGACGACGCAGCCGCGATCGGTCTTCACGCCGAGCGTCTCGAGGCCGAGATTATCGATGTTGCCCTGCACGCCGACGGCCGAGATCATGCGGTCGGCGGTGATCTTCTCGACCTTGCCGTCCTTCATCTCGACATGGGCGGTGATCGAGTTGGCACCCTTCTCGACCTTGGTCACCTTGGCCTCGAGGATGATTTTCATGCCCTGCTTCTCGAACTGCTTCTGCGCGAATTTCGAGACCTCGGCATCCTCGACCGGCATCACCGCCGGCAACAGCTCGACCACCGTCACCTCGGCGCCCATGGTGCGGTAGAAGGAGGCGAACTCGATGCCGATGGCGCCCGAACCCATGACCAGCAGCGACTTCGGCATCTCCTTCGGCACCATCGCCTCGAAATAGGTCCAGATCAGCTTGCCGTCCGGCTCGATGCCGGGCAGCGCGCGCGGCCGGGCGCCGGTGGCGAGAATAATGTGCTTGGCGGTATAGGTGCCCTCGCCCTTGACGCCCTTGGGCACCGGCGGCTGCGGCTCCATCGGCTTCTTCGCCGTCTTGGAGACGACGATTTCACCCGGCTTGGAGAGCTTGGCCTCGCCCCAGATAACGTCGACCTTGTTCTTCTTCATCAGGAAGGCGACGCCGCCATTGAGCCTCAACGACACTTTGCGCGAGCGGTCGACGACAGCGGCCGTGTCGGCGCTGACCTTGCCGCCTTCGAGCTTCAGGCCGTAGTCCTTCAGATGATCGGAATAGTGCATGATCTCGGCCGAGCGCAGCAGCGCCTTGGTCGGGATGCAGCCCCAGTTGAGGCAGATGCCGCCGAGATGCTCGCGCTCGACGATCGCCGTCTTGAAGCCGAGCTGGGCGGAGCGCACCGCCGTGACATAGCCGCCGGGGCCTGAGCCGATGATTATGACGTCGTAGGATTCAGCCACGGGGTTTCTCCCTGATTTTCTCTAGAGTTCCAGCATCACACGCACCAATGGCGCCAATGCGTCACCTATATTGCGCGTGTTTTCGGCATCGAGATGGACGCCGTCGATCGGTGTGGTCTCGGCCACCGTGCCGGCATCGAAAAAGCCGCAGCCGGCCTCGTCGGCGAGCGCGGAATATTGCGGCGCCAGCCGCTTCGAGGCCTCGTCGCCGCCGGCAAACATTTCCTTGAATTCGGCATTGTCGGTGCGGCTGACCGCTGGTGGCGCGACGATCAGGATTTGCGGCGCGGCCCAGTCGAACGGATAATCGTGGCCGCGCACGATGTCGATCAGCCGCTGCACCCCCTGCTTGGCCGCGACCGGATTGCCGTGGATCCAGGGCTTCATGTCGTTGGCGCCGAGCATGACGATGATCAGGTCGAGCGGCGCATGGCTGGTCAGGATCGTCGGCAGCACCTTGGCGCCATTGCGGTCGGCACCAGCCAGGTGATCGTCGAAAGCCGTGGTGCGGCCGTTCAGACCTTCGGCAATGACTTCGATATCATCGTCGCCCAACGCCGCCTTGAGCACGCTCGGCCAGCGATCTTCCAGCGCATGGCGCCCGAGGCTCGCCGCGTCATAGCCCCAGGTCAGGGAATCGCCGTAGCAGAGGATCGTCTTCATGCACCCGCACCCGCCTCCGCCCTAAGCCCGCGCCGTACGCGCCATCCCACGAGCAGCCACTGCACGATAACCGTGGCGATGCTTGGCAAAATCAGACCGGCGACAACGGGGAGATCGCCCGACCACTGGGCCTTGCCCGGCGGCTGAGAGAAGGTCCAGGCAATCAGCCCGATCCCGGCCAGCACGAACAACGCAATCCCAACAAGCCCCGTCAGGTTTATCGCCCTTTGCGGGTTTGGCACGAACTGCGCGATGAAAAACGCCACCGTCGCAACGATGGTGACCAGCGCCGAAACCATGAAGACCAGGATGTATTCGGAATTCGCATTGGTGACGATTGCCAGCCACAGCGCCACCAGCCCGCCGGCCAGGCCGGAAAGGATCAGGGCGAAAAGGCTGGTGACGAATTTCCGCACAGCCTTTTTCCTTCCTAGACCAGCATGCCCATCGGATTTTCGATCATGCGCTTGAAGGCGACCAGAAGTTCGGCGCCGAGCGCTCCGTCGACGGCGCGGTGATCGGTCGACAGCGTCACCGACATGACGTTGGCGATTTTGATCTCGCCATTCTTGACCACCGGCCGCTGCTCGCCCGCACCCACGGCCAGGATCGTCGCATGCGGCGGGTTGATGACGGCGGCAAAGTCCTTGATGCCGAACATGCCGAGATTGGAAACCGCCGTCGTGCCGCCTTGATATTCCTCAGGCTTCAGCTTGCGGCTGCGCGCACGGCTCGCCAGATCCTTCATCTCGTTGGAGATAGTGGACAGCGTCTTTTCGTCGGCGTGGCGGATGATCGGTGTGATCAGGCCGCCGGGGATCGACACGGCAACGCCGACATCGGCGTGCTTGTGCTTGGCCATGGCGCTTTCGGTCCACGATGCATTGGCATCCGGCACCGCCATCAGCGCCATCGCCATCGCCTTGATCACCATGTCGTTGACCGACAGCTTGTAGACGGGCACTTCGCCCTTGTCGGTCTTCTTCATCGGAGCCGCCGCATTGATCTGTGTGCGCAGCGCCAGCAGGGCATCGAGCTCGCAGTCGAGCGTCAGGTAGAAATGCGGGATGGTTGTCTTGGCCTCGACCAGGCGGCGCGCAATGGTCTTGCGCATATTGTCGTGCGGGACGAGCTCGTAGGACCCTTCGGCAAACAGCTTCAGCACCTGTTCGTCCGACATCGCCTTGGGTGCCGGAGCCGGAGCCGCAGGTGCCGGAGCGCCGGCAGGTGCGGCTTTCGCGGCCGGCGCGGCCTTGGCGCCACCGCCGGCGATCGCCGCCTCGACATCGGCCTTGACGACACGGCCATGCGGGCCGGTGCCACTCACGGCGGACACATCGACGCCGGCGTCTTTGGCGATGCGCCGCGCCAGCGGCGAGGCGAAAGTGCGCTCGCCTGACGATTGGCTGATCTCCCCCCTTGTGGGGGAGATGGCCGGCAGGCCAGAGGGGGGCGCGACAGACTGAGAGGTCGGCGGGACAGCGCCCCCCTCCGTCGACTTCGTCGACATCTCCCCCACGGGTGGGGAGATTGACGCCTTATCCTGTTTGGCATCGGCTTTCGCGGGCGCGGCATCGCCGCCGCCCTTTGCCGCCGCCCCTGCATCCTCGCCTTCGCCAGCCAGAATGGCGATCAGAGCATTGACCTTGACGCCTTCGGTGCCGGCCGGAACGACGAGCTTGGCGACGGTGCCCTCATCGACGGCCTCGACTTCCATCGTCGCCTTGTCGGTCTCGATCTCGGCGATCACGTCGCCCGGCGAAACCTTGTCGCCCTCCTTGACCAGCCACTTGGAAAGATTGCCCTCTTCCATCGTGGGCGAGAGCGCCGGCATGGTGATGTTGATTGGCATGATGTCCTCCCGACCGGCTCAGCGATACGTGACGGCTTTGACCGCCTCTATGACCTCGCCGACATTGGGCAAAGCCAGCTTTTCGAGGTTCGCCGCATAAGGCATCGGCACGTCCTTGCCGGCGATCGTGATGACCGGCGCGTCGAGGAAATCGAAGGCGCGCTGCGAAACCTGGTTGGCGATGTGGTCGCCGACCGAGTTCTGCGGGAAACCTTCTTCCACCACGATCAGGCGGTTGGTCTTTTTCACGGAGGCAATGACGGTGTCGAGGTCGAGCGGGCGGATGGTCCGGAGATCGATGATCTCGGCATCGATGCCCATGCCGCGCAGTTCGGCTTCCGCCTTGATGGCATAGGTCATGCCGATGCCGAACGAGACGATGGTGACGTCCTTGCCCTGCTTGTGAATGCGCGCCTTGCCGATCGGCAGCACGAAATCATCGAGCTTCGGCACGTCGAAGGACTGGCCGTAGAGGATTTCGTTTTCAAGGAAGATGACCGGGTTCGGATCGCGGATCGCCGCCTTGAGCAGGCCCTTGGCGTCGGCAGCCGTGTACGGCATCACCACCTTCAGGCCGGGAATATGGCTGTACCAGGCGGCATAGCACTGCGAATGCTGGGCGCCGACGCGGGCGGCCGCACCGTTCGGTCCGCGGAACACGATCGGTGCGCCCATCTGGCCGCCCGACATATAGAGCGTCTTGGCCGCGGAGTTGATGATCTGGTCGATCGCCTGCATGGCGAAGTTGAAGGTCATGAACTCGACGATCGGCTTCAGGCCGGCCATCGCCGCACCGACGCCGACGCCGGCAAAGCCGTGCTCGGTGATCGGCGTGTCGACGACGCGGCGCGGCCCGAATTCCTGCAGCAGCCCTTGCGTGATCTTGTAGGCGCCCTGGTATTCCGCGACCTCCTCGCCCATGACGAAGACATCGCCGTCGCGGCGCATTTCTTCAGCCATGGCATCGCGGAGCGCTTCGCGCACCGTGGTCGAGACCATCTCGGTGCCGGCGGGAATATCCGGATCGGCCGCAGGTTTGGCCGCCGGAGCGGCGGGAACTGCCTTCGGAGCCTCGCCGGCATCCTGGGGAGCCGCTTTTGTACCTTCCTCGGCTGCATCGGTCCGCTGACCGCCAGCGGAAACGGCATCCTGGGTGGAGGCAGGCTTGCCGCTCTTTTCGACATCGCCTGCACTTTCACCGTCCTGCAGCAACACGGCGATCACCGCGTTGACCTTGACGCCTTCGGTGCCGGCGGGAACCACGATCTTGCCGATCGTGCCTTCATCGACGGCTTCGACTTCCATCGTCGCCTTGTCGGTTTCGATCTCGGCGATGACATCGCCGGCGACGACCTTGTCGCCCTCGTTCTTCAACCATTTGGAAAGATTGCCCTCTTCCATGGTCGGCGAGAGAGCGGGCATGAGAATTTCGATCGGCATGTCCTTGCCCTCCCGTTACAATACGATGTCGGTCCAGAGCTCGGACGGATCCGGCTCTGCGTCGTGCTGGGCAAATTCGGCGGCGTCGGCGACGATGTCGCGGACTTCCTTGTCGATGTTCTTGAGTTCGTCCTCGGTCGCCCACTTCTTGGCCGTCAGCCGCGCCTTGACCTGCTCGATCGGATCATGATCCGAGCGCATCTTCTGCACTTCTTCCTTGGAGCGGTATTTTGCGGGATCCGACATCGAGTGACCGCGATAGCGATAGGTCTGCATCTCGAGGATGATCGGACCGTTGCCGGCACGGCACCATTCGGTCGCCTGATCGCCGGCGGATTTGACCGCACGCACATCCATGCCGTCGACCTGAATGCCGGGAATCTTGAACGAGGCGCCGCGATGCGAAAAATTGGTTTCGGCCGACGAGCGCGACACCGAAGTGCCCATGGCGTAGCGGTTGTTCTCGATGATGTAGATCACCGGCAGCTTCCACAGCGAGGCCATGTTGAAGCTTTCATAGACCTGACCCTGGTTGGCAGCGCCATCGCCGAAATAAGTCAGCGACACATTGTTGTTGTCGCGGTAGCGGTTGGCGAAGGCGAGACCGGTGCCGAGCGAGACCTGCGCGCCGACAATGCCGTGGCCGCCGTAAAAATGCTTCTCCTTGGAGAACATGTGCATGGAGCCGCCCTTGCCCCTCGACAGGCCACCACGGCGTCCGGTCAGCTCTGCCATGACGCCCCGCGGTGACAGTTCCATCGCCAGCATGTGGCCATGGTCGCGATAGGCGGTGATCATCTGGTCGCCGTTGATCAGCGACATCTTCATGCCGGTGACGACCGCTTCCTGGCCGATATAGAGGTGGCAGAAGCCGCCGATGAAGCCCATGCCGTAGAGCTGGCCGGCCTTTTCCTCGAAGCGACGGATAAGCAGCATGTGCCGGTAGGCGGCAAGCTCCTCGTCCTTGGTGAAGTCGGCCGGCTTGGGGGCGGAAAGCCCCGTTGATTTGGCGGATGTCGATTTAACGGATTTGGCAGGCGCTTTTTTGGCGGCGGTGGCCATGCATCACTCCCTGTTGGCGTCTCTTCGCGGACACTAAAGCAGACCATGTCTGCTCCGGGGAGGATCAGCTCCTCCCCACCGATTGGAAGGAAGCTAACATTCGAGACCGCGTTTCGCCATGCAGAAAAACGCATGGCTGGCATGCGCCTAAACGCCCAGAATCATTAGAGATAACAGCGATTAACCGAAATTCGGTTATTTCGAATTGGCCGGCAGCATGATGGTGATTTCATCGGGCTGGGACAGATTGAGCGCCCGGCGTGCCTGCTCGTCGAGCATATCCTTTTCGAGCGTGCCCTCATGCATCAGCTGGACGCGCCGCTCCAGATCGATCCGGCGCGCCTTGATGGCATCGTACTTGGCCTGCAATTCGATGGTCTGCGCTTCGAGCTGATATTTGGAATTGATGCCGAACTCGCCATGATAGGCATGGAAGCCGAAATAGGCCAGGAACGCCACGCAAAGCGACGGGATGATCAGCCGGCCGGTGTTTCTCTGCTTGTGCTGGCGTGTCCACATGGTCGCAATCCTTTGACCGCCATTTGTCGCTCGATTGTGCTTAATGGACGGTTACGGACAGGTGCATTAGCCAGCGGCCGCAACGAAAAAGGGCGGGAAAATCCCGCCCTTCCATCGTTTTCGCCAGTTCGGCAGAATTTAGGCTTTGACCACCGACTTGCCAGCGTAGCGCGCCTGCTTGCCGAGCTCTTCCTCGATGCGGATCAGCTGGTTGTACTTGGCCATGCGATCCGAGCGCGACAGCGAACCGGTCTTGATCTGCCCGCAATTGGTGGCGACGGCGAGGTCGGCGATGGTCGAATCCTCGGTTTCGCCCGAACGGTGCGACATGACTGCGGTGTAGCCTGCCTTGTGCGCGGTCTCGACAGCGTCGAGCGTTTCGGTAAGCGAGCCGATCTGGTTGACCTTGACCAGGATCGAATTGGCGACACCCATGCGGATGCCGTCGCGCAGCCGCGCCGTGTTGGTGACGAAGAGGTCGTCGCCAACCAGCTGCGTCTTGTTGCCGATCAAATCGGTCAGGTACTTCCAGCCCTCCCAGTCGTCCTCGGCCAGGCCGTCCTCGATCGAGATGATCGGATAGTCGGCGGCGAGCTTGGCCAGGTACTTGGCCTGCGCCTTCGGATCGCGGGTCTTCTTCTCGCCCTCATAGACGTAATTGCCGTCCTTGAAGAATTCGGTCGCCGCACAGTCGAGACCGAGCGCGATCTCTTCGCCCGGCTTGAAGCCGGCCTTCTCGATTGATTCCATGATGAAATCGAGCGCCACCGGCGCACTCTTCAGATTGGGCGCGAAGCCGCCTTCGTCGCCGACATTGGTGTTGTGGCCGGCATCCTTGAGCTTCTTGCGCAGCGTGTGGAAGATTTCCGAGCCCCAGCGCACGCCTTCGCGCAGCGTCGGCGCGCCGACCGGCAGGATCATGAATTCCTGGAAATCGATCGGATTGTCGGCATGCGCGCCGCCGTTGATGATGTTCATCATGGGCACCGGCAGCAAATGCGCCTTGGTGCCGCCGACATAGCGGTAGAGTGGCAGGCCGGCGGCTTCCGCTGCTGCCTTGGCGACCGCCAGCGAAACGCCGAGAATGGCGTTGGCGCCGAGCCGGCTCTTGTTGGGCGTGCCGTCGAGCTCGATCATGGTCTGGTCGATGTGGATCTGGTTTTCGGCTTCCATGCCGCCGATCGCCTCGAACAGCTCGCCATTGACGGCCTCGACCGCCTTGAGCACGCCCTTGCCGAGATAGCGGGCGCCACCGTCGCGCAGTTCGACGGCCTCATGCGCGCCGGTCGACGCGCCCGACGGCACGGCGGCGCGGCCCATCGAGCCGTCTTCGAGAACGACGTCGACCTCGACGGTCGGATTTCCACGGCTGTCCAGGATTTCACGCCCGACAATGTCGATGATGGCGGTCATTGCGATGTCCCCGATTGATCGATTGAAAGCGTCGCGCCCCTCTTAGCCAAAGTGCCGCAAAAGGCAATCAGGAATGGCATGAAATAATAGTGACGATCGCCCCATGCGCTCAGGCCGTGGGGCATGGGCGACGCCATCTGAACGCAAACAGCCCGCCCTGACGTCATATGTCTGGCGCCGCATGGGGCGGGTGCCCCTCCCCTTTGATCGCGGCAATCCCTTATCACAAAATACCAGGCGGCACGCAAACTCCAGCAGATGCTTCAAAAGAGGCTACCGCCAACGTGACAAACTTCACAATGCAGAGAATTCGAAGATGTTAGGGTCACATCTACAACGCGAACTATTTGGCGACCACAGTGAAATCAACAAACTTGAACTCTTTGGGGAGGCGGCAATGGCAGCGATTTCAGGTACTGGCTGGGAACTTCTTATTAGTCGCCAAGTCGAGCATACGAGGGGCACCAGACGCAGGACAGTTGGTACCTATAAAGTCTTTCACAACGGCACGGCAGTAACGGGTCTATCGGGGTTCGTGTGTGAATCTCGCGGCCCAGGCGACAATTCCAAAGAAGACAATGGCAGGCGCATCGAGCCCGGCACCTATCCACTGGCGACGCAGGCCGGAGGCAAATATGTGACCATCGGCTACACTGGCGGCAAGACGCCACCCAAACCTGGACTCGAACTGCTGAAGACCAACAAGCGCACCGAAATCCTGATCCATCCGGGCGTCAATTTCCTGTCCAGCGTCGGGTGCATCAATCCGACGAAGAAGGTGAGCGGTCCGCTTTCCGACATGGATTTCACGGAGAGCCGGACACGCGTAATCGCCCTCATCGACGATCTGAAAACCTTTGCCGGCGGTGGCTTCCCGAAAAGCAACGGCAAGCGAATTCCCAATGCTTCGGTGGTCGTCGAAGGCGAACCGGTGCTCTCGACCGAGAGTGTCGAGAGCGTGCTCGAAGCCGTTGCGGGCGATCCGAACAAGGGTTTGCCAGCAGCGGTCTTCCAGAAATTCGCGCCGAGACCGGCAAGCGGTTCCAAGCGAACAATCTATGACGGTTACATCGGCGCCTTTACCTCCGACAAAGGCCTCAAGACACTTGGCGATCATGGCGTGTGCAACAACTATGATCGGCTGATGCATTTCTTCGCTCAAGCGGCGATGGAAACCGGTGGCTTCACCCTCATTCGCGAATCCCTGACCTACACGACCGTGGCGGCAATCCGGAACGCATGGAGGTCGCGAGCCGCGGGCAAGACGGATCAGTGGATCAAGGACAACCTGCTGCGCAAGCCGCAAGCCCTGGGCGACTGGGCCTATGGCGGCCGCATGGGCAATGTGAAGGGAACGTTGGACGGCTTCAATTTCCGCGGCGGCGGCACGTTCCAGACCACCGGGCGCGACGCGTACACGGCCAAGGGCAAGCTCGCCAAGGTTGACCTCGCCAATCATCCTGAACTGATCGAGGATCCGCAGACTTCGCTGCTCGCAGCTTGCGCCGAATGGAAAGGGTCAGGCTGCAATGCCTTTGCCGATGCCGGCCTGATCAAAAAGATCTCGCGCGCGATCAACGTCGGCAACGCCAATTCCGCCACGCAGGCCAATGGCGAAGCGGATCGGATCGCCTGGCACGAAAAGATTTTCAAGGCGGTGAAGAATGCCGGACTCCTCGGCTGAGCATGCCTCGGATCACGTTCGACAACACCACGTCATCATAATTCAGAGATAACAATCTCTGTGTCGACTAGGATGGTGATGCGCGGGGCGAAACAGGAGGAGTTTCGCCATGTCCGAGTTGAGCGGTATCGTGAGTTTGTTCCTGATCGCGGCGGCGTTCCTGACGTCCTGCGATACGCAGCAGCCGCCCAGGGCGGCGACGCAGCTGTCCACGCTTCATGCAGCAGAATAATTTAGAAACTGTCGGGTTGCACTGAAAAGGCCCCCGTTTCGGAATTCGGGGGCCTTTTCACGTCAGGCGTCAGCGCAGCTGATCAATGCCAATACGGCGTGACCTTGTAGTAATCATAGGAAGCGTCACGTGCGGCCTCGCCATCGGCGCCGGCCAGTTCATTGATCGAATAGGCGGGTGCTGCCTTCAGCTGCTCCTTCGAGAACGGCACGACATAGCCGCCCTTGTCCTCGTCATAGTCGAGGCTCGCCCACGGAATGGCGTGATACTTCTCGCCAATGCCGAGAAATCCACCGAACCCGATCACCGCGAACATGATGCCGTTCGACGTCTTGTCGAGCATGATGTCCTCGATGCTGCCGATGCTCGTGCCTTCGGTGTTGTAGACCGACGTGCCGATGACGCGCGAAGCGGCGATGGCTTCGGTGTGGCCTGTCTGGGTGGTCATGGCTGCTGCTCCTCATGTCGTTGATCGATACTTTGACAATGAGGTGCGCGGGCGAAAGTTCCCGTTTTTCGAGCGGCGGGCGGTTACTCCGCGAGGATGAACGTCACCTTCATGTTGACGCGATAGGCCGCAATCCTGCCGTCCTCGACGACGATCTTCTGGTCCTGGATCCAGGCGCCTTCGACGTTCTTCAGGGTCTTTGAGGCGCGCTCAATCCCCTTCTCGATGGCGTCCTGAAAGCTCTTTTTCGACGACGACGTGATTTCGGTGACGCGGGCGACGGACATGGCTTCCTCCTGCCAAGACGCTCATTTGCAGCAGCGAGCCTACAGCCGGCTTATGCCTTCCACAAGCAGGGCAGCGCGCGCGAGCGCCGTAGCCGAAACCATCAGCCTCGGTTTAGGTCAGCAGCATTCTTGGAAATGCGGTCGAATGCCATCAGTCTTTCGAGCAGCGCCGGCATGTCCTTCAGCGGCAGCATGTTGGGCCCGTCGGAGGAGGTCGAATTGTCGGGATCCTGGTGGGTCTCTATGAACACGCCGGCGACGCCGACGGCAACGGCAGCCCGCGCCAGCGTCTCGACAAAGCGGCGCTCACCACCGGAGGAACCGCCCTGCCCGCCCGGCTGCTGCACCGAATGGGTGGCGTCGAAAATCACCGGCGCGCCGATCTCGGCCATCACAGGCAAAGCCCGCATGTCCGACACCAGCGTGTTGTAGCCGAAAGACGCGCCGCGCTCGGTGGTCAGCACATTGAGGTTGCCCGAACCGGTGATCTTGGCCACCACGTTCTTCATATCCCAAGGCGCCAGGAACTGCCCCTTCTTGACGTTGATCACCTTGCCGGTCTTGGCGGCGGCGACCAGCATGTCGGTCTGGCGCGACAGGAAGGCCGGAATCTGCAGCACATCGACATGGGGTGCGACGATCGCGCACTGCTCCTCGGTGTGGACATCGGTCAGAATGGGAAGCGAAAACGCCTTGCGCAACTCGTCGAACACCGGAAGCGCCGCGTCCATGCCCGCGCCGCGCGTTGCCGACAGTGAGGTGCGGTTGGCCTTGTCGTAGCTGGTCTTGTAGACGAGGCCGATGCCGAGCTTGCCGGTCAGTTCCTTCAGCGCGCCGGCCATGTCGAAAGCGTGCTGGCGCGATTCGAACTGGCACGGGCCGGCGATCAACGCCAAGGGCCCGCTATTGTCGAAGACGACATTGCCGACGGTTACCGACGAATTCGGCGCCAGCGAATTGGGCCCTTGCGGCTTGCTCATGGGGTCTCCCGGAAGATGAAAGCCGCGCCCTGCCCGGATGCCGGCTGCACGACAATTTCGTTGCCCGCTATATCGTGCCGGACGGCGTTGTCTGCAAGCAGCCTCGCGACAGTGCCGGCACTGCGGGCCGAAAAGACGATCGCGGCGAAGCGAAGGTCCGTCGGCGCGCCAGCCGACATGCCGAAGCGCTCAGCGAAAGCCGCGGGCTCGAGAACGCTCAAACGCGCGTTCGCCAGGTCGAACGCCGTGCTGCTCCTCTGCCTCGAACCCGTCGCTGTCTCGATCAGGTGGCGCTTTTCGGATGGCACGCCGCTGACCGCGACGATTTCGGCAATGCCGGTCACGCCGTTGGCATGGGCCTGCAGTGCCGTACGGTCGATTTGAGGGGCGTTGATCCGCTCGCAAGCGAACAGAAAGGCGTCCGTCGTCTCGGCGCCGGCGGCGAAAGCCAGTTTGAACGAGGCCATGTCGCTCTTTCCGGCCGTGTCGGTGAAGTCGCGGGAAAAGCTCAGCACGTCTCCCGCCGACAGGCCGGCTTTGATAAAGCGCGCATGGTCCGCATCGGCATCGTCGGTGGCCAGCACCACGGCGGAAAAGCCCTCATCGCCCAGCCTGGCGCGATTGAGCCGGTCGCGCGCGACAAAGACATTGCCACCGGCAAATGCCTCGTCTGCAGCCTGTTCATTCCCGACCGCCAGCGGTTCGAGGTAGGTGCCGTCGGCGAAGAAGACGCAGCAATTTTCGGTGCCGAAAGGGTGGATGCCGGTTGGTGCGACGATGAAGCCAAGCGATGTCAGCCGCGCCCGCGCCACGGCGAGGCTCGCCGTCGGCAGCACCAGATGGTCAAGCGGATGGGTCGTGCTGGTCATGCCGGCGCGGTGTGCATCATTCCCGAAATTGGTTCAAGGCCTCTTGCCGGCCCGATCAGGCCGTCGCCACGATATCGGCCGAATAGCGCAATTCGCGCAAGGGTTTGACCCGGCTGGTCGTCTCGGCATAGAGCGGGTGCGCCTTGTATGCGGCAAGCGCGGCATCGTCCTCGAACTCGGCATAGACGACCACGTCGATCGCATCCGACAGCGGATCGACCTTGGTGTTGAGCGTCACCTCGAAGAGGCTTGAATGCGGGATCTTGCCCAGTGTGAGCAAGCCCGTGCGCACGGCCTCGACATCGTCCTTGCGCCGCGCGCTGAAGAAAACGATATGCCGGATCACGCCTGCCTCCACGTTCGATTTGCGGCATGTTTTGTGTGAGCGGGACCGTCGCGTCAACCGCCACGATGTCGCGCCCGGCAATGCCGGCAGGCGACTTTGCAGAGGCGCAAAAAGCTAGGCTTTGCCGGTGACGTAGCGCACGACGCGCGACATCTCCCTGACCGTCGTGTCGAGATAGCGGCCCTGATTGTAGAGGCCGTCCCAGATCAGGAAAAAGGCGATGGCGGTGATGACGATGACGTAACGCATGGCTGAAACTAACGTATGTGGCTGTTCGTAACCACAGCGATTTCACCGGCCTCACGGATTCTGGCCCCAGGCACGCCACCTGGGCCAGTGCCGGGCACGGCTTGCCTCTTGAAGTTCCCGTCGATGCGGTGGAAGATTGTGGCCAAAATTCACGCAGGCTACGGCGTTCGCGCCTGACGAATGAAAGTGGAGGATGTGGAGGCCGGCAGATCTTGCGCCGCCCCCGCGGAAGTCCAGGGGGGTGTGAGATGGCTGTCAGGGAATACAAAGGCATCGGCGACGCCATCAGGCTGGACGAACTCAATTTCGCCGAGATGGTCAAGGGCCTGCCGGCCAAGGCGCGCATGGTGCTGTCGGCGGCGATGAAATTGCCGCGCGGTTCGCTGAAGGTGAGGATGCCGGATGGCCGGGCGGTTCTTGTCGGCGGCAACGGACCCGGCCCGGATGCCGAACTGGTGTTGAAGAACTGGCGCCTGCCCGGCCGTGCCTTTTCCGGCGGCACCATCGGCGTTGCCGAATCCTACATGGACGGCGACTGGGAAAGCCCTGATGTAACCAGCTTCCTGGAACTGTTCGTCGTCAACTCGGCCGTTGGCGAACGCATTGCCGGCGGCGCCAGCTGGCTCATCAACACGGTCCAGCGCATCCGCCACTGGTTCAACGAAAACACCCGCACAGGCTCGAAGCGCAACATCTCGGCGCATTACGATCTCGGCAACGCCTTCTACAAGCAATGGCTCGATCCCAGCATGACCTATTCGTCGGCGCTCTATGCGACCGGCGCCAACGACCTGGAAAGCGCTCAGGCCGCCAAATACCGCGCGCTGGCCAAGGATACGGGCATCGGCAAGAAGGACCATGTGCTCGAGATCGGCTGCGGCTGGGGCGGTTTTGCCGAATTTGCCGCGCGCGAGATCGGCTGCCGCGTCACCGGCCTGACCATCAGCCGCGAACAGCACGATTTCGCCAAGGCGCGCATCCAGAAGGCGGGACTGTCTGACAAGGTCGACATCAAGCTGCAGGATTACCGAGACGAAACGGGCACTTACGACCGCATCGCCTCGATCGAGATGTTCGAGGCGGTCGGCGAAAAATATTGGCCGGTATTTTTCGGCAAGATGAAGGCATGCCTGAGGCCCGGCGGCACCGCCGGCCTGCAGATCATCACCATCAACGAGGCCGCCTACGACACCTATCGGGCGAGGCCGGATTTCATCCAGCGCTATGTCTTCCCAGGCGGCATGCTGCCGACGCCGTCGATCCTGAAGACGCTGGGCAGCGACCATGGCCTTGCCCATCTGCGCGAGCGCGTCTTTCCGGACGACTATGCCCGCACGCTTGCCGAATGGCGCAACCGCTTCTGGGCGTCGTGGGAAAAGATCGTCCCGCTCGGCTTCGACGACCGCTTCAAGAAGCTTTGGGAATTTTATCTCCACTATTGCGAAGCCGGCTTTAGAGCCAGCTACATCGACGTGCGCCAAGTGGTCTACAAAGCCTGATCCGAAGCGTGATTGAGCGGGCGTATGCCCGCTCGTTTTCCCTGTTAGCTGCACGTTGCCTCAAAGCAGGATGCGATACTTCGCAAACCCGGATTCGCCCTCGCCGGCCGGCTCGATCTTGAGCGATTTCACTCCCGATATAAAATCCTTCGCTTTGGGGCCGGTCTCGAACACGACGCTGGTGCCGGGCAGCGGCGTGAACGACCAATTGTCGTCGGCCGAGGGATTGATCGTGCCTTCGCTGACGACGTAGCGCACGATCACGTCGCGGTTGGTGTCCGGCGCCTCGTAGATGATCTTCGAGGCATTGATGTCGGGGAAATTGCCGCCACCGCCGGCGCGGTAATTGTTGGTGGCGACGACGAATTTCGCTGCCGGATCAATAGGCTTGCCGTCGAAGCTGAGGCCGACGATGCGGTTCGAGCCGGCATTGGCGACGCCACCCTTGGCATCGTATTTCGGCAGCTGCGACAGGTCTATTCCGTAGCTGACGCCATCGATCACATCGAAATTGTAGGACGGGAATTCGGTGTCGATGAGCGCCTGGTCGGCCTTGCCCGGCTCGATCTTCCTGAAAATGCCGGCCGACATTTCCAGCCATTCCTTCACTTGCGCGCCGGTGATTTCGACGGCGCGCACCGTGTTCGGATAGAGATAGAGGTCGGCGACGTTCTTGATGGCGATGTCGCCCACCGGCACGTCGGTATAGTAGTCGGCGCCGTTGCGCCCGCCGGCCTTGAAGGGTGCTGCCGCCGACAGCAGCGGCACATCCTTCCACTGCGTGCTCTTCAATATGTCCTTGAGGTACCAGCTCTGCGCCTGGTTGACGATCTGCACCGACGGATCGTCGGCGACCAGCGCGAAATAGGAATAGAGCGGCGCCGAGGTCTTGCCGACCGGTCGGCGGACATAGGCAAGTGTCGCCTCATGGTCCGCCTTCAGCGCATCGACGACGCGCTGGTCGTCCGCCACCGTCGGCTTGTTTGCCTTGTCGACGCGCTGGTAGATCGGCCTTGCCTCCGATGTGGCCGAGGCTACGCGCCATTTCGATCCGTCCCGTTCCAGAAGCAGATCGATCAGTCCCATATGCGAGCCCCAGAAACCGCCCATCACGGCGGGCTTGCCCTGCAGCGTGCCTTTCTCGGTGTCGACGCCATCGAGCGCCTGAAAATCCTTCTTGCCGGGGAAGACGAGATGCTGATGGCCGGTGAACACCGCATCGATGCCTTCGACGCCGGCGACGAAGAAGGAGGCGTTCTCCATGCCGTCGCCCTGCTTGATATCGATGCCGGAATGCGAGAGCGCGATGACGATGTCGGCGCCCTCCTCCTTGATCTGCGGCACCCATGCCCTGGCCGCCTCGACGATGTCGCGCGTCCTGACATTGCCTTCCAGGTTCTTCAGGTCCCAGACCATGATCTGCGGCGGCACAAAGCCGATGATGCCGATCTTGATCGGCTGCTCGGCGCCCGACCCGTCCTTGATCTTCTTGTCGAGGATGACATAGGGCTTGAGGTAGAGCTTGTCGTCGCGCGGTTTGGCGGCAAGCTCGGTGCCGCGGATCAGATTGGCGCAGACGAAGGGGAAATTGGCTCCGGCCAGCACCTTGTCGAGGAACGACAGGCCGTAATTGAACTCGTGATTGCCGAGCGTCGAGCATTCATAGCCCAGCAGGTTCATGCCCTTCATGATCGGATGCAGATCGCCTTCCTTGAGGCCCTTCTCATAGGCGATGTAATCGCCCATCGGATTGCCCTGCAAAAGATCGCCATTGTCGATCAGCATCGCATTGGTGGCTTCCTTGCGCACCGCCGCGATCAGTGAGGCCGTCCGTGACAGGCCCATCGTGTCGTTGGCTTTGTCGGCGTAGTAGTCGTAAGGCAGCACATTCACATGGATGTCGGTGGTCTCCATGATCCTCAGATGCGCCTGATTGGCCTGCGCGCGGGCGGAAAACGGATGGAGCATGATCAGCGCCCCGCTGGCGGCCGTACCGGCAAGAAAACTACGGCGGGAGACGGGGTAATTGAGATGCGGCATTGGTTTTCCTTCCCAGCGACGTGACAAGATCCCAGCCCCGGGCGGAAGCTTCGCGCCGAAAACCGGCCATGTCCATCGGGAAGTCAGTCGATCAGCAAAAGGTGACGGCTGGATGAATATCCTTGGCCGCGGTTGAGAACCTCAGCCCTTGTCATCGTCGCCCTGGGTGATCAGCCGCGCGCTGCGCTGGCCGGTGAAATAGATCCATAGCCAGCTAAGCGACACCGAGAGCCGGTTGCGGAAACCGATCAGGAAGTAGATATGCGCCACGCCCCACAGCCACCAGGCAAGCCATCCCGTGAGCTTGATCGAGCCGAAATCGATCGCGGCTGCCCACTTGCCGATCGTCGCCAGGTCGCCGGCATGTTTGTAGCGGAAAGGCCGCGGCGCGCCATCGCCGGCCAGCCGCGCCCTGATCGTCGCGGCGACATGCTTGCCCTCCTGCTTGGCCGAGGGCGCCACGCCGGGCACCGGTTTGCCGTCCGGCCGCAAGACATGCGCGGTGTCGCCGATGACGAAGATTTCAGGACTGTTCGGCACGGTCAGATCGGGCTCGACCATTACCCTGCCCGCCCGGTCCACCGGCGCGCCCAGCCACTCTCCCGCGGGTGAAGCCGCCACGCCGGCGGCCCACAGGATGGTTCGCGCCGGCAGATGCGTATCGCCAAAGACGACGCCTTCGGCATCGAGGCGCGTGACGGCGCGGCCAAGCTCGACCGTGACGCCCCGCCGCTCCAGCGCCTTGCGCGCATAGTCGGACAGCTTTGGCGCGAAATTGGCTAGGATCCTGTCTCCGGCCTCGACCAGCACCACACGCGCCTCACGCGTGTCGATGTTGCGGAATTCGCCGCGCAGCGTTTCATGCGCGAGTTCGACAATGGTGCCGGCAAGCTCCACGCCGGTCGGGCCGCCGCCGACGATGACCAGTGTCAGCAGTGCCTGGCGCTTGGCCGGATCGGTCTCGCGCTCGGCCTGCTCGAAGGCGAGCAGGATGCGCCGCCGAATGGTGGTTGCGTCTTCAAGCGTCTTCAGCCCGGGCGCGAAAGGCTCCCATTCGTCGTGGCCGAAATAAGCATGACGCGCGCCGGTGGCGAGCACCAGCGTGTCGTAGGGAACAGAACTGCCGTCCTCAAGCAGCACGCGTTTGCCTGGACGGTCGACGCCGGTGACGTTGCCGAGCAGGGTCGTCACGTCCTCGCGCTTGCGCAGCAGATGACGGATCGGCCAGGCAACTTCCGAGGTCGCCAGCGAGGTGGTCGCCACCTGGTAAAGCAGCGGCTGGAAAAGGTGATGGTTGCGCTTGTCGATCATGGTGATGCGCACGGGTGCGCCGGCCAGCGCCCGGGTGAGTTCGAGACCGCCGAACCCTGCGCCGACGACAACGACATGATGGCTGGTTTCACTCATCGCATTCACCCCTGTTTGTCTCTCTTTATCTAGTGATTTTTGTGCACCGCAACAATGTCGCGGCGCGCTAGACTGCCGCGCGTAAGGCTGCCCAGGACTCGTCGCCGGATGTCGCGAATGCCTATGTCGGCAAGCCTGGACGGGTATAGCCTTGCAGGGGCTGGAACCACGGGAGTGAAGCATGGCCAACGACGATGACAAAGATCGCAAAGGGCGGGCGCAATATTCTTCGCCGCCTTGCTTCATGCACGAATTCGATCCGGAATTTCGCGCGCCATTGACCGACTGGACCGATGTGCGCCGTTGGCGCAAGGCCGAGCGCGAGCGTCTGATCGCGGCACGGTTGGCGGTTTCCGCCGATGCGCGGGTGGCGATGTCGCGGGCTATCGCCGAAGGGCTCGACGCGACCATCGGCGACATTGCCGGCCGCATGGTCAGCCTCTATTGGCCGTTTCGCGGCGAGCCGGACCTGCGGCCGTGGATGGCGTCGATCAACGAACGCGGCGGCCGCACGGCGCTGCCCATCGTGATCGAGAAGGGCCAGCCGCTGATCTTCCGCGCTTATGTGCCTGGCGACCGGCTGGAAAAAGGCGTCTGGAACATCCCTATCCCCGCCGAAGGCGACCCGGTGCTGCCCGACATCGTCATCTCGCCGATCGTCGGCATCGACCCGCGAAACTACCGCCTGGGCTATGGCGGCGGCTTCTTCGACCGCACGCTGGCTGCCATGCCGTTCAAGCCATTGGTCATCGGCGTCGGCTACGAACTGCAGCGCATCCCCACCATCTACCCGCAGCCGCACGACATCCCGATGGACCAACTGGTGACCGAGGTATTAAAAGCCTAGCGTGATGAGATTCAGAGACCCTCCGTGTGATCGCACATATTCATAAATATCACGCTTAGAAAAGATCGCCGTTGGTGTCATTCCCAGGCAACTGAGGAATATCCGCCTTACCGGCATCTTTATACTCGGCCAACAAACGAATGCGGCGATACACACTGAACAGAATTTTCAGCAAGACAAGCGGATCTCCGGTGCGCGCGTGTAGCGCACCTGCAGACGGAAGCTCAATCAATCGGGCCATGTCATTGGCATTGTCGGCGATTATCTTCACCTCTTCAGCGGCTTTTCTAGTATCCACTTTATTTGATTTTACGCACAATTCCGTGCACTCCGCTACTCAGTTCCTAAGCCTCTCCGCTTCTTCTCCATCGCCGCGCGATCAACAATCGCGCAAGGCAAAGGACGAACTGATCTTCATCACGTGCGGCATAACAGACAGCCACTTCTTGTGGATGCGTTGATAGCCCACGAGGTGCTTCGCCGCGATGCGCAGGATGTAGTCGTATTCACCCGACATCAGGTGGCAGGACAGCACATTTGGGCAGCACTTTATCGCCGCATCGAGGCCGGTTGACCGCCGTGTAGCAACACAAATGTTACGTGACAAAAATCCGACGTGGTCGATAAATACTCTTTAAGGGAACCATGCTGCAGCGAACCGCTTCGACATGCGCTTCGGGCGGATCCAACAGTGTCGAGCCGCTCTTGAATTGGCTGCTTCGCAACGGGTGGCGAGATGATCGGACGAACCATAGCAATTACCCTCGCAATTGCGTTTTCCCTTTCGCCTTTGCATGCGCAACCACGGCATCGTTTGCCGAGCGGCTACAAATGGGGCCGCTGCCTGCTTGTTGTTGGCGGTCAGACCCGCATATCCGGAAGGTGCTCTTATCAAATCGAGCAGGGCGGCGATTTCAATATCCAGGGACCGAAGCAAGTTTTTGCAGGGATCGACTATCCTGATCCGCATAGTGGCGCTGGTGAAATGTCTAAAGATTACTGGGCGGATGTCTACAAGGACGGTGATGTCTGGGCGGGCTATGCAAACTCCGACATTCGCGCCACCCACGGTGATGAACGCTGGGAAGAACTTCGCCGCGAAGGCGCATGCTATATCGGGAAGGACGTCCGAGTATGTTTGTGGCGTTAAGCCAGTTCCGGCTTCATTCCCATGGCGGTCCGATCGACGATCTCGCGCAGGGCAAAGGATGAGTTGATCTTGGTCACATGCGGCATCGCCGACAGCCACTCCTTGTGGATGCGCTCATAGTCGACCAGATCCTTGGCGGCGATGCGCAGGATATAGTCGTATTCGCCCGACATCAGGTGGCACGACAGCACATTCGGGCAGCGCTTGATCGCCGCCTCGAAATCCGACAGCGTCTTTTCGAACTGTCCCGACAGCGATATGTGCACGATCGCCGTCATCTGGTGACCGAGCGCTGCATTCGAAAGCCGGGCGTGATAGCCGCGGATGGTGCCGGATTTCTCCAGATTGTCGAGCCGGCGCGAACAGGCCGACTGCGACAGGCCGACCCTTTCGGCGAGCGCCGCATTGGGTATGCGGCCATCCTTCTGCAGTGCCTCGAGAATGGCGATATCGATCCTGTCGAGCGGCATTTCTCGTGATTCCTGCGAAATTTCCTTGATTTCGCGCAACGATTATCGAAACGCGTGACCCCGCGCAAGCGCATTCGCAAACACCTGCGCAACGATTTGTGGTTCACTCGGTTGATACAGGGAACGAGCCCGAAGGGCCGGATCAGGAGAAGACTATGCGCGTCGGTTGCCCCAAGGAAATCAAGAACCACGAATACCGCGTCGGCCTGACGCCGGGCTCCGTCCGCGAATATGTCGCGCATGGTCATGAAGTGCTGGTCGAAAGCGGCGCCGGCGCCGGCATCGGCGCCGATGACAATGCCTACCGCGCCGCCGGCGCCACCATCGCCAAGACCGCCGCCGACGTGTTCGCCAAGTCCGACATGATCGTCAAGGTCAAGGAGCCGCAGCCCAACGAATGGGCGCAGCTGCGCGACGGCCAGATCCTCTACACCTATCTGCACCTGGCCCCGGATCCGGAGCAGACCAAGGGCCTGCTCGCGTCCGGCGTCACCGCAATCGCCTATGAGACCGTAACCGACGACCGCGGCGGCCTGCCGCTCTTGGCGCCGATGTCGGAAGTTGCCGGCCGCCTGTCGATCCAGGCCGGCGCGACCGCGCTGCAGAAGGCCAATGGTGGCCGCGGCGTGCTGCTCGGCGGCGTGCCCGGCGTGCTGCCCGGCAAGGTCACCGTGCTCGGCGGCGGCGTCGTCGGCCTGCATGCCGCCCGCATGGCGGTCGGCCTCGGCGCCGACGTCACCATCATCGACCGCTCGATCCCGCGCCTGCGCCAGCTGGACGACCTCTTTACCGGCCGCGTCCACACCCGCTACTCCACAGTCGAGGCGCTTGAGGAAGAATGCTTCTCGGCCGACATCGTCGTCGGCGCCGTGCTCATCCCGGGTGCTGCTGCACCCAAGCTGGTGACCCGCGAAATGCTGTCGGGCATGAAGAAGGGCTCGGTGCTGGTCGACGTCGCTATCGACCAGGGCGGCTGCTTCGAGACTTCGCACGCCACCACCCATGCCGAGCCGACCTATGAGGTCGACGGCGTGATCCATTACTGCGTCGCCAACATGCCGGGCGCCGTGCCGGTGACCTCGGCGCACGCGCTCAACAACGCGACGCTGCATTATGGCCTGCAGCTGGCCGACAAGGGCCTGAAGGCGCTGGTCGACGACCACCATTTGCGCAACGGCCTCAATGTCCACAGGGGCAAGATCACCAATCGCGCCGTGGCCGAAGCACTCGGCTATGAGCTGGTCGAACCGAAAGTGGTTCTGGCTGCCTGACCTGACCTGGCATTTTGCCTCCCTTACCCGCCGGTTGTACCGGCGGGTTTTTCTTGGCTACAAGACCGCAAAACGCCCGCTCCAGGGCAAGGTGCAGCCCCTCTCGACAGCGCTTTTGCCTGTCGATGTGACATTTTTGTCATTCCAATATTAACGAGCATCCTGTTAGAACACGGACGGGTTTGTTCTATGCTAAGGGGCTAAAATGTTTATTTCTGCTAAATCCGTTCTTCTCGGCGCCGTTTCGGCAATGGCTTTGATATCGGTAGCGCATGCCGCCGACGTTGTGCAGCCGGTGGAAGAACCTGCCGGTTTCAACTGGAGCGGCGCCTATGTCGGCATCGGCGGCGGCTTCGGCGCCACCGTGCACCGCATCAGCGTCGACCCGTTTCTCGACTTCAATGGCATCGGCGGCAACGGCGTGTTTGGCGAAGTGACCGCCGGCTACGACTACATGGTCTCTGAACGCTTCCTGCTCGGCGGCTTCATCGACGCCAACATCGGGAATATCGGTCCGTCGATCAGCCTTCCGGGCGCTGATATCGACCTGACGAACGCTTATGGCTTCGACGTCGGCTTGCGCGCCGGCTATCTCTTGAACCCCAGTACGCTCGGCTATGTGCTCGGCGGCTACACTTGGAACCATTTCAAGCTCGAGGGTTCGGGCTTTGCCGACGGTCTTGATTTCACGGAGAACCGTGGCGGCTATGTCGTCGGCGTTGGTATGGAAACCGTGCTGCGCGGCAACTGGACGATTAAGACCGAGTACCGCTACGCCAACTATGGCGACGACTCGGTGGCTGACCTCGGCATTATCGGCGGCCCGGGAACCTCTCTGGATGTCGAGCCGTCCAGCCACACCTTCCACATCGCGGCCAATTACCGCTTCGGCGCCCAGAATGGCGGCGGGGCCTCGTTTGCTGCTCCGACCTACAACTGGACCGGCTTCTATGTCGGCGGCGCGCTTGGCGCCGGCACCGTGGTGCATGACCTGACGCTCGCCAGCGCCCTCGAATTGGATGGCATCGGCGGCGAAGGCGTGTTCGGCGAGGCGAGCATCGGTTACGACCATGATTTCGGCGGCTGGGTCGCCGGCGTTCTGGTCGACGCCCGCTATTCCGGCATACGCTCGAAGCTGGACATTCCGGGTGGGTCGATCAAGGGCGATGCCGACTATGGCTTCGATGCCCTGGCCCGCATCGGCGCCAAGGTCAACGAATCGACGCTGGCCTATGTCCTCGGCGGTTACAGCTGGCAGCATTTCGACCTGCATGCCTCCTCGCCCGTTGGCGACATCGTCGACTGGGGATCGAGCGGCTTCTCGGTCGGTGGCGGCCTGGAAACGGCCGTTTCCAGCAACATGACGCTTGGTCTCGAATACCGCTATTCGCAGTATGAGAAAGAAGATTTCGGCTCGGGCGGCTTCCTCACCGACGAGCCTTCCTTCCAGACCGTTCGCGTCGGCGCGAAGTATAAATTCAACTAAACGCCGCACACACACACGGCGAAGGCCCGTCGGTCAATTCCGGCGGGCTTTTTCTTTGCGCAAAATTCCTGGCGCCGGAATTGAACAGGCTGGCGGACATCAAAAAAGCGGAGCCAAAGCCCCGCTTCCTCGGTCATCGAGATCCCCGCCGGCTCATCCGCGGTCGGCAATCCATCGACGCTGGTCTTTTACCGAGAGAATGCGACGGGAGTACGACAAGTCCCAACCGCCATCGGCGTGCGTCGCCATGCCGGCGAGGATCGCGATGCTGTGTGAAGTGCTTCACATCCGCAATTCGAAAAGCATGCGCAGACAGGGATGCCAACTTGACGGATCGAGCCGTCACACGGTTCCCAACTTCCCGCCAGACCACCGGCGGGCATCTTTTTGTCAGAAACGCTCGATGCGGCACTGATAACAATTGTTGCGCGCCGAGCGGACGTGGACATAGGCGATGTCAGCGCGCTCAAACAGCGTCTCTGCCCGCGCCGCAATGCCGCCAGTCGGAATGACGCCGCCGCTGCCATAGACGATGCGGTCATCCGCACCATAGCCGCGCACGATATAGTCGCTGCTCTCAAGCATCTCTGGAAGCGCTTCTGTCTCGGCTGCGCGTTCGCATTCCTGCGCATGCAGGAAGATCGGTCCTGTCTCGGCGTAAGGCTGCAACGCCGGAAACGGCCGATAGGCCATGATCAGATAGCCATCGCCTTCGGCGACGTTTCTCAGGCAATGCCGGCACGGCACCCCGTCGCCATCTGAAACCTTCCGCTCCGGCGTTTGCCCGTAGGCGTCCGGCCCGCCGCGCTGCAGCGCTCTCACATCTTCTGTCGGCAAGGCTTTGAACTGGACGGTCATGGCTAAATCTCCGGTGTGGTTGACCGGAAATTATGCCCCCGCCGAGGTGCTTCCCACCCGATTCCTGTCAACTGTCAGCAGCCCGGCCAGTCTCAGGCCGGACTGCTTCGGCATTGGGCAGGTCCCGCGCCGGCTCAGCGGATGAAATCGTCGAAGCGGCGCAGCATCACCCGGCGCCTGCGCCAGTTCTCGTCCTGGGTCCGCACGAGCAGGAATTCCTCGCCATGAACGGTCGGTTCGGCCTTCAGTCGGAGAAAGTCACGGCCGCATGACGCTGGCCGAGCGCTCGGCGAACGACAGCGGATGCACGGTCTCCTTCTTTTGCGCCACCGGCGCAAAACCGAGCTTCTGGTAGAGCGGCAAGGCAGCCGGATGGTCGAGCGTGCAGGTCTGCACCGTTACCCGTTTCGGCCCATACGACCATGCTGCGGCAATCGCCGCACCGAGGAACCAACGGCCGATGCCTTGCCCGGTCGCATGTTCCATCATGCCGAAATAGGCGAGCTCGACTTCCTCTGGCAAATGCGGCTTGAGGTCGAAGAAACCGGCCGGCGCGCCGTCGAGATAAAGCACCCTGATGTCGCGGTCCTCGCGGTGGATCCCGGCGGCAAGCTCGTCATCGTCCAGCCTCAGCACATTGACCCAATGCCATTTGCGCCCGACCCGATCCATCAGATAGCGATAGAAATGCAGCGGAATGTCCTTGGTCCTGAGCAGCGCGATCTGCCTGTTGTAGGGCAAGGGCGGCGAATAGGCCGGCGGCACATGCATTTCCAGAAACGTGACCGTGACCTCGATGTCGTCCAGCGCGCCATTTTCCATCGCCATCATTCCTTGCCCGTCACCACGGGCGTGTCTGCCAGCCCGCCCCATTCCGTCCATGAGCCGTCGTAGAGCCGGTTGTCGGTGTGGCCGAGCGTCTCCAGCGCCAGAGTGACGACAGCCGCCGTGATGCCGGAACCGCAAGAGGTGACGACCGGTTTCGACAGATCGATACCGGCATCCTCAACGGCCTTGCGCAACTGGTCCTTCGACAACAGCGCGCCATCCTGTGACAGCGCCGAATAAGGCAAATTGTGCGCGCCGGGCATGTGGCCGGAGCGAACACCCGCGCGGGGCTCTGGCTCGGCGCCGGTGAAGCGGCCCGCGCCTCGGGCGTCCGCAATCTGGCTCTCGCCAGTCTCGACGATGCGGCGCATGTCGGCAAGGCTGGCGACGCGAGCGGCATCGAAATCGGCATGAAACACATTCGGCGCGATCTTGGTCGGCTCCGCCGTCACCGGCCGGCCCGCCGCCTTCCAGCGGTCGAAGCCGCCGTCGAGCACATAGACCTGGAACACGCCCATGACGCGGAACATCCACCAGGCGCGCGGCGCCGAGAAGAAACCCGGACCGTCATAGACGACAATGGTGTCGTCGGCCGAAATTCCCATGGCGCCTACATATTGCGCGAAATGCTGTGGCGAGGGCAGCGTGTGCGGCAGCTTGGCATCAGGATCGGAGGCCGCATCATGATCGAAGAATCGCGCACCCGGAATATGCGCAGCCTCATACTCGGCGCGCGCATCGCGCTTCTGCGCCGGCAGATACCAGGATGCATCGACGATCGTCAGGCCGGGCTCGCCAAGACGGCTCTGCAACCAGTCCGCATCGACGGTGAAAGGGCTGTCATCGGCCATTGTTCTTCTCCTGCTCCGCCTTGGCGAAGCATTGCTTCCTGTTGACCATGATCTTCCCCGAAAACCCGCTTCCACTTTTCGGGATCATGGTTCGTTCAAGCTACCGGCATTGGTCCGAAGCGAATGCGAAAACGCCGGTTTTCGCGGCCCTTCTTCTCGATCTTGCCGATGTGGATTTCACCGACTTCGCCGGTGCTTTTGACATGGGTGCCGCCGCAGGGCTGGCTGTCGATCGAAGCGTTGTCGCCGATGCAGACCAGGCGGATCTTGCCGGTGCCGGCGGGCGGCCGGACAGTCTTGGATTTCACCAGGCCAGGATTGGCTGCCAGTTCCTCGTCGGTGATCAGCCTGACGAAGATCGGATGATCGGCCCGCACCAGCTCCATCAGCCCGGCGGTGACGTCTTCCCTGGTGAAGCCGGCATCGGGAGCGTCGAAGTCGACGCGGCTGTCATCTTCGGAAACCGCAGCACCGGTAATCGGAAACGGACAGACGACGGTGAGCAAATGGCAAGCTGCGTGCATGCGCATCAGGAGATGCCGCCGCTCCCAGTCGATGGCGAGTTTCACCTGCTCGCCGACCTCGGGTGCCGGCTGCTCCGGCGCCGGCACATGGATGATCTCGTCCTTGGTCTCGCCGGTGATGGTGGCGGCAATGGCGATGCGGGTGCCGTCGGCGCGCTCTAATGTGCCGGTATCGCCAGGCTGGCCGCCCGATGTGGCATAGAAGATGGTCCGGTCGAGAATGATGCCGCCGCGCTCGTTGATGGCGACAACGGTGGCGTCGGCCGCTCTGAGATAGGCGTCGTCGCGAAACAGCGCTTCTGTTCTGTGCGCCATCAGGCGACCTTCTCATACGGCACCGGAATTGTGCTGCGCTCATCCATCCAGCCCGGCACCGGCAGGTTCTTCTCGCGCAGGAATTCCGGGTTGAACAGCTTCGACTGGTAGCGCGTGCCATAGTCGGCAAGTATGGTCACGATGGTGTGGCCGGGGCCAAGCTCGCGCGCCATCCGTATAGCGCCGGCAATGTTGATGCCGGTCGAACCGCCGACGCACAGGCCTTCTTCCTGGATCAGGTCGAAGACGATCGGCAGCGCCTCTTCGTCCGGCACCTGGAACGAGAAGTCCGGCGTGAACCCATCGAGATTTGCCGTGATGCGCCCCTGCCCTATCCCTTCGGTGATCGAGCTGCCGTCGGACTTCAATTCGCCACTGGTGTAGAAGGAATAGAGCGCCGCACCCAGCGGATCGGCGAGCGCGATCTTGACGTTGCTGCTCTTGGCCTTCAGCCCGAAGGCGACGCCGGCCAGCGTTCCGCCCGAACCCACCGCCGAGACGAAACCGTCGACCTTGCCGCCGGTCTGCATCCAGATTTCTTCCGCCGTGGTGCGGATATGGCCGTCGCGATTGGCAACGTTGTCGAACTGGTTGGCCCAGATCGCGCCGTTCGGCTCCGACCTCGCCATCTGCTCGGCCAACCGCCCCGACAGTTTCACGTAATTGTTGGGGTTCTTGTAAGGCACCGCCGGCACTTCGATCAGCTCGGCACCAAGCAGCTTGATCGTGTCCTTCTTTTCCTGGCTCTGGGTGTCGGGAATAACGATCACTGTGCGATAGCCCAGCGCCTTGGCAACCAGCGTCAGGCCAATGCCGGTATTGCCTGCCGTGCCTTCGACGATGACCCCGCCCGGCTTCAACAGCCCGCGCTGTTCGGCGTCGCGGATGATGAACAGGCCGGCGCGATCCTTGACCGACTGGCCGGGGTTCATGAACTCGGCCTTGCCCAGGATCTCGCAGCCGGTCTGCTCCGAGGCCTTGTTGAGGCGGATCAGGGGCGTGTTGCCGATCGCTTCGATCACAGAACGGGGCATCCGGGATTCCTTATGTAGCTGCGGCGAGACCCTAGAAACCCGAAGCTTGCGTTTCAAGGCAAGAATTCGCCTGGTCCAGTCGCATTTCGGGCACTGCAATCTCCCGCGGCCGGACAACGCGCGATGACGATCATTTCAACCAGTACGGAAAAGCGCTCTTTTCATTCGATTTTTTCACCGCTAGAGCACTAATGACAGATCGGCAGGGCGCAGAATGACACTTTACCGGGCCAACCCGAAGCACGGCGTCGCCTGGATAACCGGCGGCAGCAGCGGCATCGGCCGTGCGCTGGCCAAGGACCTCGCGGCAAAGGGCTTTGTCGTCGCGGTCACCGCACTCGACGGCGACCCACTCGACGCGCTCATCGTCGAGACGGCGCAGATGCCGGGACGTGTCGTCGCCTACCCTTGCGACGTCACCGATGAGCCGCGCATGGCAAGCACGGTGGCGGCGATTGAAAAGGAGCTCGGGCCGATCGTGCTCGCCGTCTTCAACGCCGGCAACTACATCGCCACGCCCGGCGAAGACCTCAGGGTCCGCGACTTTCGCCAGACCTTCGAGGTCAACTATTTCGGTATCATCAATGGCCTCGTCCCGCTCATGGAGCGCATGCGCATCCGTGCGCGCGGCCATATTGTGCTTGTCGGATCGGTTACCGCCTATTTCGGCTGGCCGACCACGGCGGCCTATGGCGGCTCGAAGGCGGCGATCAACATCTTGGCCGAGTCGCTGAAATACGATTTCGACAAGATGAATGTCCGGATCCAGGTGATGAATCCGGGCTTCATCGACACGCCGCTGACCGAAAAGAACATGCTGCCGATGCCGGGACTGATGCCGGTCAACCGCGCCTCGCGCCGCATGCTGCGCGGCATCGAGCATGGCGGCTTCGAGGTTACCTTCCCTCACCGGCTGAGCTGGGGGCTGAAGGTGCTGGCACTGCTGCCAAGGCCAGTCTGCCGGTGGTTCATCAGCACGGCGACCCGCTGGACAGGGCGGCCGCTGAATTTCGACCGCAAGCCGCCGAACCAATAGCTGTCCACAGTCCGGCTGTTGCCTGACTGCACCGGCCGCCATAGGCTTTAGAATTGTTGTGGAGTCTGAGATGGGGCGACGGATCGTGCTTGCGGTGCTGGGCGTCGTCATCATCCTTGTCTTGGCCCTCCTGCTTGGTCCGCGCGTTCCCGTCGACACAACAATCAGCTTCGACCCCAAAGTGATCGGCGACGATCCGCAAGCGTATATTGCGCGCGAAGAGGCTGCCGTGCCCAACGTTCGCGACGGGCTCGAGAAAGAAATCATCTGGGCCGATCCGATGGTTCACGCCAGGACGCCATTGGCGATCGTCTATATCCATGGCTTTTCGGCATCGAAGGGCGAGGTTCGCCCGCTGGCCGACGAGGTCGCCGACCAACTCGACGCCAACCTTTTCTACACCCGCCTCACCGGTCATGGGCAGGACGGCGCTGCTATGGCGCAAGGCAGCGTCAATGCCTGGATCAACGACTATGAGGAGGCGCTCGCCATCGGCCGAGCCATCGGCGACAAGGTGATCGTCATCGGCACCTCGACCGGTGGATCGCTGGCGGCATGGGCGGCGACTGAGCCTGGCGCATCGGACGGCGTCGCTGCAATCGCATTCATCTCGCCGAATTTTGGCATCAGGGCTTCAGGCGCCGAGCTGCTGACCATGCCCTGGGGCAGGCAGATCGCCGATTTCGTCGGCGGCAAGGAGCGCAGCTTTCCGACCCGCAACGCGCTGCACGAGAAACTCTGGACGCACACATATCCAATGGCAGCTGTGCTACCGATGGCGGCGCTGACCAACCTTGCCTACGCAGCGCCTGTGGAGAAGGCAACCATACCGGCGCTGTTCATCTTCTCGGATTCCGACAAGGTGGTGCGCCAGGATCGCACCCGCGAAATCGCCGGCCGCTGGGGCGCACCGCATGAACTGGTGCCCGTCGACGACAATGGCGATCCCGACGACCACGTCATTGCCGGCGACGCGCTGTCGCCCTCGACCACGGCTTTCCTGGCGCAGCGGATCGTCGTGTGGGTGAAGGCAATTACCGGGCAGCCCTAAACGAAAAGGACGGCCGAAGCATTGCCCCGGCCGTCCTCATATTCAATCGTCAGCAATCAAGCCAGGCTCGACGAGCCTGACCGGTTCGTCTGATCAGGCAGCCCGCGCAGCGGGCCGCTTGCCGCCGAAGCGGCGCTTGTTGTTGCCCTTGAAGGCCTTGGCGCCTTCCGGCTTGCGCTCGCTTGCACCCGCAAAGGCCGGCTTGTCACCAAAACGCTTCTTGGCGAAGCCGTTGTTCTGGCCACCGGGCCGCCTGCCGTCGCGACGGCCATTGCGGTCGTTGCGATCATTGGCGGGCTCGAAGCGCTCGTTCTTTTCGGCCGGATTGCGCACCGGATCCGGGCTGCCGAGATGGTCGGCAACGATCGGCAGCTTGCTGCGGATGATGCGCTCGACCTGACGCAGCTTGCTGTTTTCGGAAGGATCGCAAAGCGTGATGGCGATGCCGTCCATGCCGTTACGGCCGGTACGTCCGATGCGGTGGACATAGCTTTCGGCCTCATCCGGCAGGTCGAAATTCACCACATGGCTGATGCCGGGAACGTCGATGCCGCGCGCCGCGATGTCGGTCGCGACGAGAATGCGCACCGAACCCTCGCGGAAATCGTTGAGCGCCTTCTGGCGGGCGTTCTGCGACTTGTTGCCGTGGATGACGGCGGCCTTGAAGCCGTCGCGCTCGAGGTCCTTGGTCACCCGGTCGGCGCCATGCTTGGTGCGCGAGAAGATGATGACGGACTTCATTGCCTCGTCGGCGAGCATCGTCGACAGCACCTGGCGCTTCTGCTTGGTGCGGGCAAAGACGACGCCCTGCACGATCTCGGCGGCCGCGGTGCTCTGCGGCGCGACTTCGACGCGGATCGGGTTCTTCAACAGGCCCTTCGCCAGCTCGGCGATTTCGTTGGGCATGGTGGCCGAGAACAGCACCGTCTGACGGTCGGGCGCGGTCGCCTTGGCGATCCGCTTGACGTCGTTGATGAAGCCCATGTCGAGCATGCGGTCACCCTCGTCCAGCACCAGCCATTTGGTGTCGGAGAGAATGAGGTCGCCCTCGCGCACCAGGTCGGTCAGGCGGCCGGGCGTGGCGATCAGGATGTCGACGCCGGGCGCAACCTTCTTCACCTGGCTGAAGCGCGAGACGCCGCCAAGCACGAGAGCGGTCGAGACATGCGCGCCCTTGGCGAGGATCTTGATGGTGTCCTCGATCTGGACGGCGAGTTCGCGCGTCGGCGCCAGGATCAGCGCACGAGTGGTCTTGGCTCGGCGCTTGGTGCCGAGCGCGATGATCTTCGACAGGATCGGCAGCGCGAAGGCAGCGGTCTTGCCCGAGCCGGTCTGGGCGATGCCGAAGATATCACGGCCTTCCATCTGCGGCGGGATCGCCTGCGTCTGGATCGGCTTCGGCTCGGTGAAGCCGGCGCCATGCGTCGCCTTGAGCAGCGCGCCCGTGATCCCAAGAGCTGCGAAACCGGTGAGGTCCGCAGTGTTGCCGGTCGAGATCGCGTTACCGGCTGAGGTGTTTTCGTTGGTCAAAATAGTCTTCTTTCACGCGGTCTTGGCCGCAAACATCGATGGCGGCAGGGCGCAACCTGCCGTCGAAAAAATTGATTTGAAACGACAAGGCGGGCGGACGGAAACGTCCACTCGGCTGCGCTGTCGTGCCCGCAGGCGTCATGCCACGGGGCTCTTTCGCCACTTCGTGATGTATCGGAAAGAGGGGCCGATATACCGGAAAGAGGGAAAACAGACGCAACCAGTCTCATTTGTCGAGAAGGCCGGAATCTCCCGGCCCAAGCGCCTATGGGCTGCATATGGCTGAGTTCGCCCCGGAATGCAAGGGGCGACATGTTGCAGCGCAGCAAAATCGACTGCGAAAGCGGCGCTTGCGCACGCCCGCAGCCATCATTACCACAAAGGCAGCTGCCATTTCTGGGGACCGAGCGATGAAGGACGTGCTGAAGGAACTCGAGCGCCGCCGCGAGATCGCCCGCATGGGCGGCGGCCAGGCCCGCATCGACGCCCAGCACAAGAAGGGCAAGCTCACCGCGCGCGAGCGCATCGATGTCTTTCTCGACGAAGGCTCGTTCGAGGAGTTCGACATGTATGTCGAGCATCGCTCGACCGACTTCGGCATGGAGAAAACCAAGATCGCCGGCGATGGTGTCGTCACCGGCTGGGGCACCGTCAATGGCCGTCCGGTCTATCTGTTCGCCAAGGACTTTACCGTCTTCGGCGGCTCGCTGTCGGAGGCTCACGCCGAAAAGGTCATCAAGGTGCAGGAGATGGCGCTACGCAACCGCGCGCCGATCATCGGCATCTACGACGCCGGCGGCGCCCGCATCCAGGAAGGCGTGGCGGCGCTAGGCGGCTATGCCGAGATTTTTCAGCGCAACGTGCTCGCATCCGGCGTCATTCCTCAGATTTCCGTGATCATGGGCCCGTGCGCCGGCGGCGACGTCTATTCGCCGGCCATGACCGACTTCATCTTCATGGTCCGCGACACCTCTTACATGTTCGTCACCGGGCCGGATGTGGTCAAAACGGTCACCAACGAGACGGTGACGGCCGAGAGCCTTGGCGGCGCGTCCGTCCACACGACCAAATCGTCGATTGCCGACGGCGCCTACGACAATGACGTCGAGGCGCTGTTGCAGATGCGCCGGCTGGTAGACCTTTTGCCCGCGTCAAATACGTCGGAGCTTCCTGAGATCGAGTGCTACCAGTCGGTCACCGACCATGATCTGTCGCTCGACCGGCTGATCCCAGACAACGCCAACAAGCCTTACGACATCAAGGAGCTGATCCTCAAAGTTGCCGATGAAGGCGATTTCTTCGAGATCCAGCAGAACTTTGCCAAGAACATCGTCACCGGTTTCGGCCGCGTCGAAGGCCGCACCGTCGGCTTCGTCGCCAACCAGCCGATGGTGCTGGCCGGCGTGCTCGATTCCGACGCAAGCCGCAAGGCGGCGCGCTTCGTGCGCTTCTGCGACTGTTTTTCCATTCCCATCGTCACCTTCGTCGACGTACCCGGCTTCCTGCCCGGCACCGCGCAGGAATATGGCGGCCTGATCAAGCATGGCGCGAAACTCCTGTTTGCCTACGCCGAGGCGACCGTGCCGAAAATCACGGTCATCACCCGCAAAGCCTATGGCGGCGCCTATGACGTGATGGCCTCAAAGCACCTGCGCGGCGATATGAACTATGCCTGGCCGACGGCGCAGATCGCGGTGATGGGGGCGAGAGGCGCGGTCGAGATCATCTACCGCAAGGATATTGGCGACGCCGAAAAGATCGCAGCTCACACAAAGGCTTACGAGGACCGTTTCCTGTCGCCCTTCGTCGCCGCCGAACGCGGCTATGTCGACGAGGTGATCATGCCGCATTCGACCCGCCGCCGCATTGCCCGGGCACTGCGCATGCTGCGCAACAAGGACATGCAGAACCCTTGGAAGAAGCACGACAACATCCCGTTGTAACATCCAATGTCGCGACTGATCATCAGCGCCGGTCGGCGGTTTGGCAGGTTCACGGTCCTGTTTTTCGTTGTTCCCGCTCTCATCGTCTTCTGCGTCTGGATGTCCCTGCTCGACAACCAACCAATCTGGTTTATGGCCAGCGGCTTCGTCGTCATGCCGATCGCCACCACGGCCTTGGCATTTCTGTTCGGCACATTGTTTGCGGGCTTCCGACGCAGCAAGATCAAAGGCGTCAGTGAAGCAGAAGCGCCCGGCCTGTGGGCGCTGTGGCGGAGCGTCGCCGGACCGCGCCGTGCTGCGCGCACGGTTGTCATACTAGAGGGCAACCTGAACGCCAGCGTGCGCGAAGAGCGCACGCTTCTCGGCCTTCTCGGCAATCGGCTGTTTCTAACCATTGGCATCCCTCTCCTCGCAGTGACCGATGAAAGAGCGCTTGCCGCGATCCTTGCCCATGAGGACGCGCATGTGCGCAACAAGGATACCAATGGCAGCCTCAATCTCGCTGAGTTCGAAAACGGTTTCGGATTTGTCTTCGAGTATGCCCCGCCCGGAACCACGATCACAGGCAGCCTGCTCCACGCCGCTATCGGCTGGCTGGCGCAATCGTTCGAGCGGGAAGAAATCCGGCTTTCGCGCGAAGCGGAGATCAAGGCAGATCGACACGCGGCATCCTCCGGCGACGCCGAGCACGCCGCACGCGCGCTGTTGCTTCTTGCCACGGCAGACGTGCATTTCACGGAGACGGTCTATGACCCTTTGCAGCATGAATTGCGAGGTGCTTTGCGTCCGCCGCGAGCGCCGCTCGAGCGCGTGCTGGAAGCTGCCGGCCAGCTGCGAGAACCCATTTGCCTCAATGTTTGCGCCCGCAAGGCGTGGGCAAGCCCGGATGACGCAAAGTCTACCCATCCATCATGGGCTCAACGGCTGGCGGCGCTTGGCTACACGGAGCCGCCCGACCTGGACCCGATCGCCGTGACCGCGCTCTCGACGCTGCTGAACTCGAGCGTAGCACAGCGGCATATTGCGGAATTCGACACCAAATGGACTGCGCGGATGGAAGACTATCTCCAGCGCTGAACTGGTGGTCGCCCAACTCGCAGGCTCACTCCTCTTCCGCCGCGCCGAACCCCGCATCCCTGGGGGCGCTGGTCGCGGTCGCCCAAGGCGTTGCGTGGTTGTCGATGCGCATCTGGAAGATGAAATAGGTCGGCGAGCAGTAGCCGATGCCTTTTACCTTGTCGGCGCCCGGCGTGTCCGGCGGCAGCGACTGGCACATATAATCCTCGCGGCAGAAATGATCGGCCGAACATGCGGGACGGTTGCCGCGGTTGACCGCGCCGCCGAGGCACTGGTCGAAATTGTTGGTGGCGACGCAGGTGTCGAATTTCTTGCCGCCGACCATGCCGCAAATTTCCGATGGCATCGGCTTGCCCGTCTTGAAGGCGGCGAAGCTGCGGTCCTTGTCGTCGCAGGCGCGATAAGCGATGCCTGCCGGTACGCCGATTTTCGGTGGCCGGCAGGTGTAGGCGGTCCGCGAAAGGGTCGGCGCAAAAGCGGCGAACTGGCCGGTGATCTTGTAGCGGTCGTTGAACGGCTGAGACGGGTTGCTGGAGATCGACCCGGTCAGGCAGGGATGGCCCGAAAACATCTTTGGACTGTCCGTGGGCAACAGACATTGCGCCAGCGCGGTATGCACGCCTGAGGCCGTCGCGAGCGGCGTGCAGACGGTGCCGCCACCGCATTGCCAGGTCGCGCCGAAGCGTTTTGCATCATCCGGCATCAGGCACGGCATCGCGATCTCGGCCGGGGCGTAGTCGACATCGCCGGCATCGGTCCATGTCGCCGGCGGCGCGAAGGACAGCGGCCGGTAGCGGTTCGGCTCCTTGCCTTCTTCCGTCGCGCGCAGCCAGGCCTCACGTCGCGCAATCTCGGCATGGAGATGCGGCGAGATGCCGACCTCGATCCGGTTGAGAGGCGACGTCGTTTTGTCGTCGAGGCCGATGAAGTGAAAGCCGGCCGTCGAGCCCGCCTGGTGGCACCCCTGGCAGGCGCCATTGTCCAGCCGCTCGACCAGCGCCTCCGGTGTCCGCACCAGCTTTAGCGCCGCATAGTCCAAGCCGGCGAAATCCGCTGGCTGGAACAGCGGCGTGAACGGATGGTTGGCCCGTCTCGCGCTGCCGAAGGTCGACCACGAGATGATTTTCTTGGCCAGGAATTCGTCGGGGATTTCGTAGACGCCGAGATCGACGGCCGCGACATTGGCGCTGACGTAGTCGGCGAGCCCTTTCTTCAGTGCGGCATCATCCGAGAGCCGCGCAACGTCAGGCGTATTCTCCAGCGGCTTCTCGCTGATGGCAGCGCCATCGATGCCGAAGATCCGCATCAGATAGGCCGCCTGCCCGCCGAATTCGGTCTCCTGGCCCGAGGGAAAGCGCACCACCTGCGCGTTGAGTTCAAGCTGCTTGAACGTCAGTTCCTCCGGTGCCAGCGAACCGCCGGCCAGCCAGCCGGCATCGACGTTTTCGTCGATCTGCGGTGTCCAGCGCCCGGCAACGCCGACGCAGCCGCCATCGGCATCCGGCGCCACGCTGTAGACGGCGTTGAAATTGAATGGCAGCCGCGATGCCAGAACCTTGCCGTTCTTGCGGAAACTGTAGGCCAGGCGATAGATGAAGCGCACCTCGCCACAGCTCTTGTCGCCAGCCAAAACATTGAAATCGCGCCGGTCGAGCCGGTTGACGACGCCGACCAGGCGGAAGCGCGCGGCCTCGGTCTTCAGCCAGCGCATATCCATGATGCGGCCGACATTGCCGTCGGTCACCTCGTAGAGCGTGCGCCCGCCGGCCTTTATCTCGGCCCGCAGCGCGGCAATATCGGCCGCAACCATGTCGACAACAGCACGATAGGCCGGCGCCTCACTGTAGAGCGTCTTCAGATCGTCCGCGCCGTCGACGGCGAAAATGCGGGCGAAGCCAAAACCCTTGGCATCGAGGGCGGCGAGCACCGCCGGATCGTCGACGATGGTCACGGGCTCTTGAGCACGCACGCCATGTGACGCGAACAGCGCGATGATGGCTGCAATGGCGAGCGCGAAATGCTTCATCTGATCGCCACCTTCTGCCGTGCATCGACCAGTTCACGCAGCACCGGCACCAGTGCCAGCGGGAGATCCTCGGCGATCAGACCCGGTCCGAAGCGGCTGCCGGCCTCGGCGTGTATCCAGACCGCTGCGCAGGCGGCCTCGAATGCCTGCATGCCCTGCGCCAGCAGCGCGGCGACAATGCCCGCCAGCACGTCGCCGGAACCAGCGGTGGCGAGCCATGGTGCACCATTGGCGTTGATCACCGCGCGGCCGTCCGGCGCCGCGATGACGGTGTCGGCGCCCTTGTAGACCATGATGGCGTTGGCTCGTTCAGCGGCTGCGCGCGCCTTGGCGAGTTTCGACTGCTTCTTGTCCTTCGCGATGTCGGGAAAAAGTCTGGCGAATTCGCCTTCATGCGGCGTCAGCACCAATACCGGCCCCAACGGGAGCAGCGCGGCGTCGAACAGGGCCTGAGGCTGATGCGCCAATGACGTGATGGCGTCAGCATCCAAGACAATGGCAGGGCGCTGAATTCCGAATGAACTCGTCGACGTGCGGTTTAGGTCAGCGACCGTCGCGATCAATTGCAACGCGAAATCCCCCACTTTGGGTTTCGGCCCGAGCCCTGGTCCGAACACAAGTACTTCGGGGTGCCTCGCCGACAAAAATTCCTGCACTTCCTCCATCGAACCGGCCTCGCGCAGCATGATCGATGTCAGATGCGCGGCGTTTACCTGCATGGCATTTTCAGGCGAGAGCACGGTCACCGCCCCTGCCCCGGCTCTGGCTGCAGCCATCGCCGACAGCCGCGCCGCACCTGTCGCGCTCGGCCCGCCGGAAAAGACGCTGACGTGGCCGCGCTTATACTTATGTGTATCGGCCGCCGTTTTCGGAAAACTGTATAGCCAGAAGTCAGGCGTGTTCTCGAACGTCTTGATCTTGAACTCATCGACGATCGCATCCGGAATGCCGATATCGGCGATGATGATCTCGCCGCAGAGGCTGCGCCCCGGCATCAGCAGATGGCCGGGCTTTTTCCGCACGAACGTCACCGTCACGTCGGCCTTGAAATAAGCGTTGCTCAAGCCGGTCTCGCCCGACACACCAGAAGGCAGATCGATTGACACCACAGGCACGCGCTCCGCCGCGGCCAATCCTGAGACGGCAGAGGCATGCAGGGATATCTTCTTCGACAATCCCGCACCATAGAGCGCGTCCACGACGACTTCACCCGGTTCCGGGTAGCAGTGTCCGATGTGCTCGACCGGCAGATTGCAGGCCTCGGAAGCTCGCGCCGCATCACTCCCGGGCTTCTGCTTGCCTTCGGCCCAGAGCGCCACATTCACACCAGCCTCGGCCAGCAACCGCGCTACAACATAGCCGTCGCCACCATTATTGCCGGGGCCGCACAGCACGTGCACGCGGCTTGCTGCGGGATAGCGTGCCAGGACCACAGCAGCGACCGCTTCGCCGGCGCGCTGCATCAGGCCATAGCCGTCGAGCGGACCGGCCGCGATCGCCAGCCGGTCGGTCTCGCCCATCTCGGCCGGCGACAGGACTTCATTGCTCATGGATTGCCGATCCGCATTTCGTTCAAGGCCGACCCCTTTGTCCCTATCGAGCATTGTCCAGTTTCGGATTCGAAGCAAACGGCCAGGTGCTGCGTTGGCGTGCGGCCAATCCTTTCGCAGACTGGTGCCACGGATCCGCGCGGGCCTGCAAAATGCGCAATCTGCCTAATTATCGTGCAGACGCCCGAAGCGGCAATGTGTAGGCTTCGGGCAGCTTTGCCGCAGCCGAAGCAGAGGATGACGCGAATGTGCATCCCGGCGCGGCGCGGCATTGGAATTGCGCGAAACCGCTTCGCGTGGGCTGAAATTGGCACAGTTCGTGCTTGATGGAGGCGCAAGCGGGGCGCACAACCCGTTTTTTTGGCAGTGGAGGCCACTTTCTACATGAAAAAGATCGAAGCGATCATCAAGCCGTTCAAGCTAGACGAAGTGAAGGAAGCGCTTCAGGAGGCCGGTCTGCAAGGCATTACCGTGACCGAGGCCAAGGGCTTTGGCCGCCAGAAAGGCCATACCGAACTCTATCGCGGCGCCGAATATGTCGTCGACTTCCTGCCCAAGGTGAAGATCGAAGTCGTGCTGGGCGACGACGCCGTCGAAGGCGCCATCGAAGCCATCCGCAAGGCGGCGCAGACCGGCCGCATCGGCGACGGCAAGATCTTCGTCTCCAACATCGAGGAGGTCGTTCGCATCCGTACCGGCGAAACGGGGATGGACGCCGTCTGAGCTTTCTGATTTCAGATTAACGTCTCCTCGAAACGTCATCACACAGGGAAGAAACGACATGACGACAGCCAAAGACATCATGAAGCAGATCAAGGACAACGACGTGAAATTCGTCGACCTGCGCTTCACCGATCCGAAGGGCAAGCTGCAGCACGTGACGATGGATGTCATCGAGGTCGAGGAAGACATGTTCGCCGACGGCGTCATGTTCGACGGCTCCTCGATCGCCGGCTGGAAGGCGATCAACGAGTCCGACATGGTGCTGATGCCCGATGCGGACACCGTCCACATGGATCCGTTCTTCGCCCAGTCGACCATGGTCATCCTGTGCGACATTCTCGATCCGGTCTCCGGCGAATCCTACAACCGTGATCCGCGCGGCACTGCAAAGAAGGCCGAGGCCTACATGAAGGCCGAAGGCATCGGCGACACCATCTATGTCGGCCCCGAAGCCGAGTTCTTCGTCTTCGACGACGTCAAGTACAAGGCCGATCCCTACAACACCGGCTTCAAGCTGGACTCGACCGAACTGCCGTCCAACGACGACACCGATTACGAGACCGGCAATCTCGGCCACCGCCCGCGCGTCAAGGGCGGCTACTTCCCTGTGCCGCCGATCGACAGCGCGCAGGACATGCGCTCCGAAATGCTGACCGTGCTCGCCGAAATGGGCGTGCGCGTCGAAAAGCACCATCACGAGGTTGCCGCTGCCCAGCACGAGCTCGGCATCAAGTTCGACACGCTGGTCCGCAACGCCGACAAGATGCTGATCTACAAATATGTCGTGCACCAGGTCGCCAACGCCTATGGCAAGACGGCCACCTTCATGCCGAAGCCGATTTTCGGCGACAACGGCTCGGGCATGCACGTCCACCAGTCGATCTGGAAGAACGGCAAGCCGACCTTCGCCGGCAATGAATATGCCGGCCTGTCGGAGTCGTGCCTGTTCTACATCGGCGGCATCATCAAGCACGCGAAGGCGATCAACGCCTTCACCAACCCGCTGACCAACTCCTACAAGCGCCTTGTGCCTGGCTATGAAGCACCGGTTCTGCTCGCCTACTCCGCGCGCAACCGTTCGGCCTCCTGCCGCATTCCGTTCGGCTCGTCGCCGAAAGCCAAGCGCGTCGAGGTCCGCTTCCCCGATCCGGGCGCGAACCCCTACCTCGCTTTCGCCGCCATGCTGATGGCCGGCCTCGACGGCATCAAGAACAAGATCCACCCGGGACAGCCGATGGACAAGGATCTTTACGACCTGCCGCCGAAGGAACTGAAGAAGATCCCGACCGTCTGCGGTTCGCTGCGCGAAGCGCTGCAAAGCTTGGACAAGGACCGCGGCTTCCTGAAAGCCGGCGGCGTCTTCGACGACGACCAGATCGACTCTTACATCGAGCTCAAGATGGCCGAAGTGATGCGCTTCGAAATGACCCCGCATCCGGTCGAATACGACATGTACTATTCGGTCTGAACGATAAGCCTCAGCGACAAGGAAAAACCCCGGCGTCAGTTCAGACGCCGGGGTTTTTGTTTGACCAATAGCAGACCGTAGATGTGGTAGCGGCAGGCTACGGCGCAGGCTTACGAAGCCTGCGCCGCTATAGATGCTTAGGCGGCCGCCGAGACCTGGGCGCTGGTCGAAACCTCCGCGATGGTCTTCAGGATCTGCGAAGCGATCTGGTAGGGGTCGCCCTGCGAATTCGGGCGGCGGTCTTCCAGGTAGCCCTTGTAGTCATTGTTGACGAAGGAATGCGGCACGCGGATCGAGGCGCCGCGGTCGGCGATGCCGTAGCTGAAGCGGTTCCACGGCGCGGTCTCATGCTTGCCGGTCAGGCGCTTGTCATTGTCCGGGCCGTAGACGGCGATGTGGTCCATCAGGTTCTTGTCGAATTGAGCCATCAGCGCTTCGAAATAGGCCTTGCCGCCGACTTCGCGCATATAGGCGGTCGAGAAGTTGGCGTGCATGCCCGAGCCGTTCCAGTCGGTGTCGCCAAGCGGCTTGCAGTGATACTCGATGTCGATCTCGTATTTTTCGGTCAGGCGCTGCAAGAGATAACGGGCCATCCACATCTGGTCGGCGGCCTTCTTGGAGCCCTTGCCGAAAATCTGGAATTCCCACTGGCCCTTGGCCACTTCGGCGTTGATGCCTTCATGGTTGATGCCTGCTGCGAGGCAAAGGTCGAGATGCTCCTCGACGATCTGGCGCGCGATCGGGCCGACATTCGAATAGCCGACGCCGGTGTAGTACGGGCCCTGCGGCGCCGGATAGCCGCTCTCGGGGAAGCCGAGCGGACGGCCGTCCTTGTAGAAGAAATACTCCTGCTCGAAGCCGAACCAGGCGCCCTCGTCGTCGAGGATGGTGGCGCGCTTGTTGGACACATGCGGCGTCACGCCATCTGGCATCATCACTTCGCACATCACCAGCACGCCATTGCTGCGGGCCGGGTCCGGGAATACGGCGACCGGCTTCAGCACGCAGTCGGAGCTGTGGCCTTCGGCCTGCTGCGTCGAAGAACCGTCGAAGCCCCACAGCGGCAGCTGCTCGAGCGTCGGGAACTCGGCGAACTCCTTGATCTGGGTCTTGCCGCGAAGATTGGGGACCGGCGTGTAACCATCGAGCCAGATATACTCGAGCTTGTATTTCGTCATTCTAGAGCCTCTCGTTGCTTGATCACCGAACCTGGATGACGCCGGCGCGCCGAGCCATCCAGCAGCCCAGCTGCCGGTCGATAAAATGCAAATCGTGTGCCACTTCAGTTGGTCAGGGTGCGGCAAAAATGCCCTTTCATCCCGCCGGTGATGGCAAGCCGCCTAAGCAATGCGCCCGGATCAATCAAAGGCAGAATTTGCTTAAATAACAGGCAAATGCCGATCTTTCTTTAGGCATCTTGCCTAAAAGGATTGCAGGACCTACCTTGATGGAAAGATGAATCGAAGAGCCTCTCCAGAAGAAAGGAGACCGACCATGGAAATCACCTCAGCCCGTCCGTCGGCCAAAATCCTGATGTTCCCGGTGGCAGCGCGTGCGGGTGCCTCAAATTTAGGCGTAAAGGCCAAGTTTGCGGCAGAGCTTGCTTCGCTGCGCGATCACCCGCTTGCCCATGGCGGGGCCTGGTATCATGAGGCCGCCATTGCGGAGGCCGAACAGCCTCGCAAGAGCTAGGCGTCTTCCGCGCTGATAGATCGAACAGGCCCACAAATCAAAAACCCGGCGCGATCGCTCGCGCCGGGTTTTTTGTTTGATACAGAGCCGTCGGCTACTGCTTGGTATGCAGGTCGGTGCCGAGCGTATCCCTGACGAAGATCATGCCGATGATCAGCGTCACCGCCGCGATCACCACCGGATACCAAAGGCCGTAATAGATATCGCCCTTGTAGGCGCTGAACGCGAACACGATCGCGGGCAGCAGGCCGCCGAACCAGCCATTGCCGATGTGATAGGGCAGTGACATGCCGCTGTAGCGGATGCGTGTCGGGAACATCTCGACCAGGATCGCCGCGATCGGCCCGTAGACCATGGTCACGTAGAGGACCAGGATGAACAGGATGCCGATGACCTTTGCCCAGTTGACCTGTGCGGGGTCGGCAAACATCGCGAACGCGCCCGCTGCCGGAACGCTGTACACGGTCACCTCGGTGGCGCCCGCGGCCTCATCCTTGGTCAGCACCTTGTCCTTGATGGCCTGTTCGGTCGGGACCGCGGTCTTTTCGCCGGCGCGGATGGCTGCCGCATCGAGCTTCAGTTCAGGATTGGCCGCGACAAAGGCGTCGAGCTTCTGGTCGGCAACCTTGGCGGCAGCGCGCTTCAACGGGTAACCGCCACCCTGAAGCGCGAGGTTGATACCCTTCTTGAAGGCAGCGTCGCTTGCAGCCTTCTTGTCGCCCGCGGCCTTGGCATCATAAGACGCCACAGTTTCGCTGCCGATCATGACACTCGCCGGGGTCCCCGCCGCCGCGGTAGAGACGATGTCGTAAGGCACCGAGTTCTTGGCAAGGAAGTCGGTCGCGATATCGCACGAACTGACCGGTACGCGCGTGCCGGTCGGGTTGAACTGGAAGTTGCAGTCTCCCGGAGCCGCCGTCACCGTGGCGCGCGTGTTCTGCTGTGCGGTGGCGAGCGCCGGATTGGCGGCCCAGGTCAACGCCTTGAACAGCGGGAAGGTGGTGACGACTGCCAGCGCAAGGCCGGCCATGATGATCGGCTTGCGGCCGATCTTGTCGGACAGCCAGCCGAAGAAGACGAAGAAGCCCGTGCCGAGTGCCAGCGCAATGGCGATCATGATGTTGACCGACTGCGCGTCGACCTTGAGCACATTGGCCAGGAAGAACAGTGCATAGAACTGGCCATTGTACCATACCACGGCCTGACCGGCGGTGAGGCCGAACAGCGCCAGGATGGCGATCTTGGCGTTTTTCCACTGGCCGAAGGCTTCCGACAGCGGCGCCTTGGAACTCTTGCCCTCTTCCTTCATGCGCAGGAAGGTCGGCGATTCCGAAAGCGACAGCCGGATCCAGACCGAAATGCCGAGCAGGATAGCCGAGACCAGGAACGGAATGCGCCATCCCCAGGCGTTGAAGGCGTCCTTGCTTACGGAATTCTGCACCAGCAGGATGACAATCAGCGACAGGAAAAGGCCGAGCGTCGCCGTCGTCTGGATCCATGAGGTGTAGAAGCCGCGACGGTCGTCCGGCGCATGTTCCGCGACATAGGTCGCGGCGCCGCCGTACTCGCCGCCAAGCGCCAGGCCCTGCAGCATGCGCAGCGCGATCAACAGGATCGGCGCCAGAATGCCCAGTGTCTCTGAACCCGGAAGCAGGCCGACAAGGAAAGTCGACAGACCCATGATCATGATGGTGACAAGGAATGTGTATTTGCGGCCGACGAGATCGCCGATGCGGCCGAACACCAGCGCGCCGAACGGGCGCACGATGAAGCCGGCGGCGAAGACCAGCAGCGTGAAGATGTAGCGGGTGCTTTCGGGAAACGAGTTGAAGAAGGTCAAGCCGATCGCGCCGGCCAACGCTCCGTAGAGATAGAAATCATACCATTCGAAAACCGCGCCCAGCGAGGAGGCGAAGATGACCTTCTTCTCCTCTCGTGTCATGCCGCGGCTGGCTCCGCCGGCGGTCGATGCCAATGCCATTGAACTGTCCTCCCGTGAATCGTCTGCCTTCGACGCTGGGCGTCATCGTCGGCGTTCCCTCTGAACGCGACTCGAACCAGCCATCAGCGTAAAAAATGACAGAAAGCGACCGCCGGAGGCAGACAGACCTTGGATTTATGACTTTGGTATTAGGTGCAGTGCGGCAAAGGCCGAGGATCAGGTCTTCAGCGCATCGAGCAGGCCGACGGCCGCCATCATGTCGCGTTTGCGGGCCGAGCGGCGTGCGACAGCCTCGGCATCCTGGCCCCAATGCTCGATCTGCCAGTCCTCGTCGACATGGCCGGCGGCCCAAGCCGCGTCGCCATCGAGCGCGCCGTAATCGACCGCCAGCGCCAGCAGCGCCGACCCGGTCAGCGAAGTCATGACATGGATTGCGGCCAGCCGCAGCGGCTCGGCACGCTGGGCAAGATGAGCGCCGAGCACTGCGATGCTCTCGCGCGGCTGCTCGACATGGATGATGCCCTCGGCGAGATTGAACCGAGCCCCTAATGTCGCTCTCGCCCAGTCGATCACCGGATCCCAATGCTGGTTCTGCCGCTCGACCAGCCCCTGTGGCGCGTCGGCGCGGTAGCAGGTCAGATCGGACGAGGCGAAGCGCAAGACGTCCTCCAGCACCGCCTGCGGGTCGCTGGCGACGCCGTCGATGGCGGTGTTGACCAGACGCAGCACCGGCATCGTGACCGGGTCGATGGTCTCGCCCTGTGCAGCGAACTCATTGGCGACCAGGGCGGCGGCCTTTTCGGTCGGCAGCGCCAGCAGCGCCTTGCCCGGCGTGCGCACCGGCTTGCCGTCGAGATGGACGGCAAAACCGTCCTCCACAGCTGCGACCGACACGTCCTTGTAGAAGCGCTTCGGCAGGTGCGTCTTCATCTGGATCTGCGCGCGGCGGACCGGATCCGGATCGGACAGATGCTTTCCTGCTTCGAGGTCGTTGAGGATGTCACGCATGGTCGAACTTTCTATCCAGGTACCTGCTTGCGCGCCGGCCGGTTGACGATGATCAGGCCGACTGCGATCAGCCCAAGCGCCACAAAGATCCTGGTCGTTGGCGCCTCGCCAAGAATGATAGCGCCGCAGAGGACGCCGAACACCGGCGACAGGAAGGCGAAGCTCGACAGGCCCGATGCCGGATAGCGCCTGAGCAGCCAGAACCACAGCACATAGGTGAAGGCAACTATATAGAGCGACTGGAACAGCAGCGCCAATGTCGGCAAGGCACTGACCGCGCGGATCGGCGGGCCGGCGAAAGGCAGAACCAGGACACCGACAATGGCCGCACCGGCCAGCTGATAAAGCAGCAATTTCTCGGCACTGGTCTCGACCAGTTTCGAACGCTTGATGACGATACTGGTCGCCGCCCACAGAATACCGGAGCCGAGGCTGAGCAGATCGCCCATCAAGGTCACGTCGGTGCCGCCGGCAATCCCGTCTGAAAACACCGCCACCAGGCCGCAGAAGGCGAGAACGAGCCCGCCAAGCTTGCGCGCGTTGATACGCTCACCGAGCAGGAAATGGCCGCCGATCAGGACCCAGAACGGCATGGTGTTGACCAGCAGTGTGTTGCGGGCAACGGTCGTGTATTCCAGCCCGATATAGAGGCACAGGAACTCGACGCCGAACAGCACGCCGACGATGATGCCGGCGACAAGCGACCCGTCGGCCTTAAACAGCCTGATGCCGCGCAGCCAGCACCAGCCGAGCACACAGAGCCCGCCAATGATCGAACGTGCGATCGAGACGAAAACCGGATCGAAGCCGGCATAGGAGATCTTGGCGGCGACGTAGTTCAGCCCCCAGGAAAAGGTCAACCCGACCATGATGGAAGCAGCCGCCAGATCGACCGCATCGCGGCGATCCAATACCGAGGCAACGGCCAATGTCAGTCCTCCGCGCTGGCGTCGTCGAAGCCGATCAGGTTCCAGCTCTGGCGCATATGCGGCGGCATCGGCGCGGTGACGTCGATGACGCCCTTGTCCGGGTGCGGAATGACGATGCGGCGCGCATGCAGATGCAGGCGGTTCTGAATGCCGCCCGGAAAGTCCCAGTTGGTGTCGGCCTCGAAATATTTGGGGTCGCCGAGGATCGGGCAGCCGATATAGGCGGCATGAACGCGCAGCTGGTGGGTGCGGCCAGTGTACGGCTCCATTTCCAGCCAGGTCATCGTCTGAGCCGCCTGCTCGATGATGCGATAGTAGGACACGGCGTGGTCGGCGCCCTTTTCGCCATGGGCTGCCACGCGCACGCGGTCGCCGTCCTCGGTCGGCTCCTTGATCAGCCAGGTCGAGATCTTGTCCTCACGCTTGGGCGGGACGCCCTTGACCAGCGCCCAATAGGTCTTCTTGGTCTCGCGCGCCCGGAATGACTCGGAAAGCTTCATCGCCGCAAGCCTGGTGCGGGCAACCACCAACACGCCCGACGTGTCGCGGTCGAGCCGGTGCACCAGGCGCGGCTTCTCGCCCTTCTGGCTGCGCCAGGCCTCCAGCATGTCGTCGACATTGCGGGTGACGCCCGAGCCGCCTTGCACCGCCAGGCCGGCCGGCTTGTTGAAGACGAAGACTTTTGGATCTTCGTGGATCAGCATCTTGGCCAGCACATCGGCGTCGCCCTGGTTGCGGATCGAGTAACCCGTAAGCGCACTCTCGCCCTTCTTGTCGACCTCGAGCGGCGGCACACGCACCACCTGGCCGGGCTCGACACGGCTGTCGGCCTTGACCCGGCCGCCATCGACGCGGATCTGGCCCGAGCGCAGCAACTTCTGCAGATGGCCAAAGCCGAGGCCGGGGAAATGGGTCTTGAACCAGCGATCGAGCCGCATGCCCGCCTCGCCGGCCTCCACCGTGATCTGTTCTACGCCTGCCATGATTTTCGCTTTATCCGTTTCTAACGCGTGACCCCGAAAATCTACTCCGGCTTTCGGAAAGGATCATGCGCAAGATCAAAGTTTCTGCAGCGCGTCCAGAGGATGCGGCGTGCTCCAGGTCGGGGCAATAACACTATGAAACGGTTCTTGCGAGCCAAAGTCCCAGAAACAGGGCGATAATGGCGCCAACGACGCTGGCAAGCGCATATCCCAACGCCGTCAGCGTCGCTCCGCGCTCCCACAGGGTCGCGAAATCGAGCGAAAAGGCGGAGAAGGTGGTGAAGCCGCCAAGGATGCCCGTGGCGACGAACAGCCGGAGCTCATTGGAACCGCCGCGCCGCATCAGCGCGGCGACGAACAGCCCCATAACAAAGGAGCCGAGGATGTTGATCGCCATTGTCCCCCAGGGGTAGTTGGGCCCGACGAGGCGCAAGGCGCCGATGTTGGTCAGGTGGCGGATGCCGGCGCCGATGCCGCCGCCGACCACAACAAGAAGCAGATTGAACATGCCCGTTTACTGCCCGGCCAAGGCAGTGCGGTCAATCCCTTCAGGCTAACGCCTCAGGTCGTCTCGACCTTCTTTGCCTTGCTCGAGCCGATCATCTTCCAGTTCTTGTAGAACATGGAATTGATGCGCTCGACGGTGACCGAAACGATGGCCAGAAGTCCGGCGATGAAACCGGGGAACGGCGACGGGCGGATGATGTCCATGAACACGCAGTAGCGGCGCCCATCATACTCGTTGACCGAGCGGTGCAGCAGCGTGTCGTCGAAAATATAGAGCGGGTTGTCGTGCCAGTAATTCCTGGCGCCGTTGCATTCGACGAAAACCTCTGCCTTCACCGGCAAGAGATTGTAGAGGATGCGCAGGCTGAGCCGCAGCGGTCCGAAATGCCAGGAAGTCGATTCCTTGCCTCTGAAGACAGACACGGCAATGGTCTTGATGTATTTGAAATCCTTGTTGAATTCCGCAACATTGTCGATCCGGTGCTTGCCGTACCACTGATAGACATACATGCCGCGACGACCGGTGCCGAAATTGGCGTCGATATCGGCGATGATCTCGTCCTTGCGCGCCTTGAAGACGTCAAGAACCTCGTTGACCTCGCGCTGATAATCGGCAGGAAACTGCTCCAGCTTCCACACACCCGGGTTGCGGTAGCAAACGAGGTCCACCAGCAGATTGAAGGGCGACAGCAGCCAGGTGAAGATGCCATTGCCGAGGAAATAGCCGCGCAACAGCGACAGATCCTTGCTGGCGTTGCGCAGCACATCGATCAGGCCGCAGACGATCCAAATCGTGGTCAGGATCGGAATGAAATAGAAGCCGAGCACGAGCAGCGGGACAGCAATCACAGCCTGGCGAAGCGTTTTGCGAAGGGATTTTGTCATTTCTGTTCGCGCCGCGCGCTGTCCCCGTTCCGAATTATCGCCCGTCCTGGCAGCCTCCCGGCCGAGTCATGCGACGTGATAGGGCTTTTTGTCATGCGGTACAATCACACTGCTGTGACTGGCGGGGACAGAATTTCAGTTCATCGCGGGCAGGCCGAGTTCGTCCCGTTTGTCCCGCGCACCTATTTTTCCCGCTCGCTGCGCAGCTTTGCCCAATAGTCCAGCCGTTTCTTGATATCGCGCTCGAAGCCGCGTTCGGGCGGATCATAAAAGGTCTGCCGGCCCATCTTTTCGGGGAAATAGTCCTGGCCGGAAAAAGCATCGGGCTGGTCGTGATCGTAGCGGTAGCCGGCGCCGTAATCCTCCTCTTTCATCAGCTTGGTCGGCGCGTTGAGGATGTGCTTGGGCGGCAGCAGCGAACCGAACTCCTTCGCCGCCCGCGTGGCTGCCTTGAAGGCGGTATAGACGGCGTTGGATTTGGGCGCGGTGGCGAGATAGACGGTGGCCTCGGCGAAGGCCAGTTCGCCTTCGGGCGAGCCGAGATAGTCGTAGGCGTCCTTGGCGGCGTTGGCGATAACCAGCGCCTGCGGGTCGGCCAGCCCGATATCCTCCATCGCCATGCGCACCAGCCGGCGGCCGAGATAGAGCGGATCCTCGCCGGCGTCGAACATGCGGGCAAGATAATAAAGCGCCGCGTCCGGGTCGGACCCACGCACCGATTTGTGCAGCGCCGAGATCAGATTGTAGTGACCGTCCTGGCCCTTGTCATAGATCGGCGCGCGGCGCTGGACGATGCGCTGCAGCCCTTCGGGATCGAAAACCTCGCCGGGTTTGGCGGCGCGCCAGACTTCCTCGGCCAGCGTCAGCGAGGCCCGGCCGTCGCCATCGCTCATGCGGATGAGCATCGCCCGCGCCTCGTCGTCGAGCGGCAGCGCCCTGCCCTCCGTCTCCTCCGCGCGCGTCATCAGCTTGGCAATGCTGTCCTCGCCCAGCGAGTGAAACACCAGCACCCGCGCGCGCGACAGAAGCGCGGCGTTCAGCTCGAAGGACGGATTTTCGGTCGTGGCGCCAACCAGCACGACGGTGCCGTCCTCCATGACCGGGAGAAACGAATCCTGCTGGGCGCGGTTGAAGCGATGGATCTCGTCGACGAACAGCAGCGTCTGGCGGCCATTGGTGCGACGCAGCTTTGCCGCCTCGAACACTTTCTTCAAATCGGCAACGCCGGAAAACACCGCTGAGATCTGCTCGAAGGCAAGGCTGGTCTCGCCGGCCAGCAGCCGCGCCACCGTGGTCTTGCCGGTGCCGGGTGGCCCCCAGAAAATCATCGAGCCGAGCGAACCGGAGTTGATCAACCGCGTCAGCGCGCCGTCCGGCCCGGTCAAATGCTCCTGGCCGACAACCTCGCCGAGGTTTTTCGGACGCAGCCGATCGGCCAAAGGCCGGCCGGGCGGCGCTCTTTCCGGTTCATCGACGCTGAACAGATCGGCCATCTAGGTCTTCTGGTTGGAGCACGATCCTCAGAAATGGGAAGATCGCCTCAGTAACGCAACACCTGGCGCAGTATCTGCCCGCCGCGCTCGACGGTAAAGCGCCACCAGCGTGTATCCTGCTGGGCAAGCTGCGCCAGTGTCGCCGCCGTATCGACCGTCGTGCCGTTCACCTCGCGCACGATGTCGCCCGGCTGGAAGCCGAAATCGGCGGCCGGCGAATCGCGGTTGATGTCGACCACGGTTACCCCCTTGAGGTCGGTGCGCAGGCCGAGCCGCTGGGCGAGCCTGGGCGACAGTTCCGCGACCTTGGCGCCGGAGAACGGGCTGCGGCCATGCAGGGTCACTTCCGACGCCTTGGCGCCTTCCGGCGCGCGCTCCAGTGCAATCTCCATCGTCGCCTGCTGGCCCTTGCTCAGGATGGCGAAGGTCGCCTTGGTGCCGATCGACAGGGTCGCCATGCGGTAATCCAGCGCCTCGATGCCTTCGACCGTCGTGCCATTGAGCTGCAGCACGACATCGCCGGGCTTCAGCCCTGCCTTGGCCGCCGGTCCGGCTTCCTCAACCGACGACACCAGCGCGCCGGTCGGCTTCTCCATGCCAAGCGATTCAGCGATCTGCGGTGTGACCGCTTCGAACTCGGCGCCTATATAGGGCCGCTCGAAGAAATCGAGCCCGGCCTTGGCCGCGTCGGCGAAGGCGCGCACCATGTTGGCGGGGATGGCAAAGCCGATGCCGATCGAGCCGCCGCTGCGGCTGTAGATGGCGGTGTTGATGCCGACCAGCTGGCCGCCCATGTTGATCAGCGCGCCGCCGGAATTGCCGGGATTGATGGCGGCGTCGGTCTGGATGAAGTAGCCCGAATCCGAAACGCCGATATGGCTGCGGGCAAGCGCCGACACGATGCCGCTGGTGGTGGTCTGGCCGACGCCGAACGGATTGCCGATGGCCAGCACCAGGTCGCCGACCTCGAGCGCGTCGGAATCGCCGATGGCAATCACCGGGAACGGCTTGTCGGAGGTGATCTTGAGCACGGCGAGGTCAAGCGTCTCGTCCTTGAGCATGACCTTCGAGGTGAATTCGCGCCCGTCGGCGGTCGCGACCTTGACCTCGTCAGCATCCTTGATCACGTGGAAATTGGTGACGACGACGCCGCTCGGGTCAACCAGCACACCCGAGCCGAGCGAGGATTGCGCGCGCGGCTGTGCGCGGCCAAAAAATTCCTCGAAGAACGGGTCGCCGTCAAAGGGCGACGTGACCTTGGCCGTCTGTGAGGCATAGACATTGACCACCGCCGGCGCCGTCTGCTTGACCAGCGGCGCGAACGAAAGCTGCACCTCCTCGCGGCCGAACGGCACGCGTTTGTCGGGACCGGAGGTGCCGTTCTCGCCCTCGACGCCATGCAAGAGGTCGGTCAGCACATCGGAGAGCCCCGGATCGGCTGGCTTGGCGGCGTCCTCGGCCAGCGCCTGCCTGACTGTCGGCGCGGCTGCGAACGCCATTATGGCGAAGAGCAGAACAAGAGACAGTCGGTTGGCGCGCATTCGCGAATCCTCCAAGGCAAGTTCGGGGGCATTGTCCCGACGATTGTGCAAAATGAAAGGCTAAGCCGCTGAAATCCGATTATTCTGGGCAGCAAAGCAGCTATAGGTCGACTTGAAACTGAAAACCTTCGTCGGCCCTCATGAAAAAACAACTCCTGTCATTCCGTGACTTTTTGAAGACCGGCACTTTTGGGCCTGTTTTCCCTTCTCTGAAAATGATCGACATCGCCAGTATGCTAGGTCCGCCTGACGGCTGGATCACGGAACATGCAGAGACGATTCCGGTCTATTGGACTTTCGGAAAGCTCGAAATTTCCTTTGATGAAGAAGCACCTCATTGGATGAACTGGTTTCAGATCGAAGAAGCGGGCTATCTCGAAGGTGATTTTGAGGTTCTCACCGATCGCCTTGTGCTCTCATTGGATGGGTTCAGTGGAGAGACGACACCTTCGGAATTCTTGACTGCCGGCCTTTGGGCTCCAGAAGAGGCAGCGGTGTTCTACGCCGCCTTGAGCGACGAAATATTGCTGAACATCTGCGCGGGTCCCGTTCAGATTCATTTCCGAGTCGATACAGACTTCATCGAAGATGGGGACGCCCAAAAATACCTGACCAATTCCACCGTGTCGCGAGTGGTCAGCGATATAGATTCCCGCGCCACCCTCGACAGTATCTATTCCTATCCCCAACCGGCGTTCGAAGAGATTCCCGGCGCCTTCAATTGGAATCTGCTTAGCGGTCGCGACTACCTGATGCTTACTCGCTAAACGTAAGACACGCTAAACGTAGGACGCCGGCAACAAAAAGGGGCCCGAAGGCCCCTTGAAGTCATTCCTGAAAAACCGAGCCTTATGCGGCAGCGGCTTCCTCGTCGGTGCCTTCGGCCTCGATGCGGGCGCGGTCGCCGGCGCCCTTGGCCGAGGTGTCGCGATCGACGAACTCGATGACTGCCATGGCGGCATTGTCGCCGTGGCGGAAGCCGGCCTTCATGATGCGCAGATAGCCGCCATTGCGGGTGGCGTAGCGCGGCGCGATGGTGTCGAACAGACGCTTGACGACGCCTTCATTGCCGATCTGGGCAATGACCTGGCGGCGCGCATGCAGGTCGCCGCGCTTGCCGAGCGTCACCAGCTTCTCGACGATCGGACGCAAATCCTTCGCCTTCGGCAGGGTGGTGACGATCTGCTCATGCTCGAGCAGCGACACGGCGAGGTTGGCGAACATCGACTTGCGATGGCTAATGCTTCGGGCGAAGCGGCGGCCTTTAAAACCGTGGCGCATGGCTCTTTTCCTTCAGTTGCTCAAGAGGCCACGGCCTCTGATGGTTTTCCGCATGACCGTCGGATCGAGCGGCCCACGCCGCCGATCCTTGGACTTCATGCTCAATATTGGTCTTCGTAACGCTTGGCCAGGTCTTCGATGTTTTCCGGCGGCCAGTCCGGCACTTCCATGCCGAGGTGCAGGCCCATCGCCGCGAGCACTTCTTTGATCTCGTTCAGCGACTTGCGGCCGAAGTTCGGGGTGCGCAGCATCTCGGCTTCGGTCTTCTGGATGAGATCGCCGATGTAGACGATGTTGTCGTTCTTCAGGCAGTTGGCCGAACGCACCGAAAGCTCGAGCTCGTCCACCTTCTTGAGCAGCGCCGGGTTGAAGGCGAGCTCGGTGACGGCCTCGGTGGCGACTTCCTTCTGCGGCTCGTCGAAATTGACGAACAGGCCAAGCTGGTCCTGCAGGATGCGGGCAGCGAATGCCACCGCGTCCTCGCCCGAGATCGAACCGTCGGTCTCGATGGTCATGGTCAGCTTGTCATAGTCGAGAACCTGGCCCTCGCGGGTGTTCTCGACCTTGTAGGAGACCTTCTTGACCGGCGAATACAGGCTGTCGACCGGGATCAGGCCGATCGGCGCGTCTTCGGCGCGGTTGCGGTCTGCCGGCACGTAACCCTTGCCGGTGTCGACTGTGAATTCCATACGGATTTCAGCGCCCTCGTCCAGCGTGCAGATGACGTGGTCGGGGTTGAGGATCTCGACGTCGCCAACCGTCTGGATGTCGCCAGCCAGAACCGCACCCGGGCCCTGCTTGCGAACGACCATGCGCTTGGGACCATCGCCTTCCATGCGGATGGCGATTTCCTTGATGTTGAGGACGATGTCGGTCACGTCCTCACGCACGCCGGCAATCGACGAGAATTCATGCAGAACGCCGTCGATCTGCACGGCGGTGACAGCCGCACCGCGCAGCGAAGACAAAAGCACGCGGCGCAGCGCGTTGCCGAGCGTCAGGCCGAAGCCACGCTCGAGCGGCTCGGCGACCAGCGTGGTCAGCGTCTTCTTCTTCGACGAGAACTCGATCTTGTTCGGCTTGATCAGTTCCTGCCAATTTTTCTGGATCATGATGCTTTCCTTCCGTTGACCCGCCACCATCCAATCGTGGCGGGCGACCTGGAGTGCCGTGGAGGAGCGCCTTGAGGCGCTCACGCGGCGTTCGGTAATGTCTTAGACGCGGCGCTTCTTACGCGGGCGGCAGCCATTGTGCGGGATCGGCGTCACATCACGGATCGAAGTGATGGTGAAGCCGGCCGCCTGCAGGGCGCGAAGCGCCGATTCACGACCGGAGCCGGGTCCGCAGACCTCGACTTCGAGCATGCGCATGCCGTGTTCCTGGGCCTTCTTGGCGACGTCTTCGGCAGCCATCTGGGCGGCGAACGGGGTCGACTTGCGCGAACCCTTGAAGCCCTGGGCACCGGCCGACGACCAGGCAATGGAATTGCCCTGCGCGTCGGTGATGGTGATCATCGTGTTGTTGAAGGTCGAATTGACGTGGGCAACGCCCGACGAGATGTTCTTGCGTTCGCGACGGCGAACACGAGCGGCTTCCTTGGCCATGATAGTCCTTTCAGTTGATCTCTACACCGCCGTAATGCCAGCGGCTCCACCTTTGAAAGCGAGTAGTGAATAGGGACTAGCGAATAGGGACCCCTACTCGCTAATGGCTACTCGCTATTCGCTCACTTACTTCTTCTTGCCGGCGATCGACTTGGCCGGGCCCTTGCGGGTGCGTGCATTGGTGTGCGTGCGCTGGCCGCGAACCGGCAGCGAACGGCGGTGACGCAGACCGCGGTAGCAGCCGAGGTCCATGAGACGCTTGATGTTCATCGACACTTCGCGGCGCAGGTCGCCTTCGACCTGGTAGTCGCGGTCGATGGTCTCGCGGATCTGCAGCACTTCCGCGTCGGTCAACTGGTTGACGCGGCGCTCGGCCGGGATGCCGACCTTGTCGACGATCTCCTGGGCGAACTTCTTGCCAATGCCGTGAATGTACTGAAGCGCAATGACGACGCGCTTGTTGGTCGGAATGTTGACGCCGGCTATACGAGCCATATTCTTCTCTTCTCCATGTGGGACCGGCCGGCCTTCAAAACAAGGCATGCGCGGCGCTGTTCAAATTACCCCGCGTCCGGTGGAGGCCGGCCCTTGCGGGAGTTCCCTAGTTTCAATGCGGCTGCCTTGCCCTTGCGGACAAGCAAGCCTCATGCCTGATAGGAAGACGGGCCGCCATAACCCAGCGAACCGTTCCAGTCAAGCGCAATCTTTACTTTACCGTAACGGTCTCCCGCGTCACCGCCGCGAGCAGCGCTTCAATCTCCGCCGTCACGGTGTCGACAGGAGCCATGCCGTCGACACTCCTAAGCGAGCGTTTGGCGTAATAATAGCCGATCAGCGGCGCCGTCTTCTTGTAATATTCCCGCAGGCGCTCTTCGAACACCACCGGATTGTCGTCCTTGCGCACCGGCTGTCCGGCGGCCTTGGCGTCGTCGGCGCGCTTGACGATGCGGCCGACCAACGCTTTGTCGTCGACGACGAACTCGATCACGGCATCGAGGCCAATGCCGCGCTCGGCGAGCATCGATTCAACCGCATCAGCCTGCACCAGCGTGCGCGGATATCCGTCGAGGATGAAACCGTTGGTGCAATCGGGCTGGTCGATGCGCTCGGCCACGATCGCGTTGACAATGGCGTCGGAAACCAGCTCGCCGGCATCCATCACCGCCTTGGCGCGCTTGCCGACTTCAGTGCCGGCCTGTACGGCGGCCCGCAGCATGTCGCCCGTCGACAGCTGCGGTATGCCGTATTTTTCTACCAGTCTTTGTGCTTGCGTCCCCTTGCCCGCTCCTGGCGGCCCAAGCAATATCAATCTCATCTGGCCTTCTTCCCCCCGCGCAGCTTCGACTTCTTGATCAGGCCCTCATACTGGTGCGCGATCAGGTGACCCTGGATCTGCGCCACCGTATCGAGGGTTACACTGACCACGATCAGAAGCGATGTGCCACCGAGGTAGAATGGTACGCCAGTCGCCGAAATCAGGAACTCGGGCAGCAGGCACACCAGCACCAGATATATGGCGCCGACGACGGTGATGCGCGTCAGGACATAGTCGATGTAATCGGCGGTGCGCTCACCCGGACGGTAGCCCGGAATGAACCCGGAATGCTTCTTGAGCTGGTCGGCGGTGTCCTTCGGATTGAACACGATGGCCGTGTAGAAGAAGGCGAAGAACACGATCATTGCCGCATAGAACAGCATGTAGAGCGGCTGGCCGTGGCCGAGCGAAGCGAGCACGGTGCTTGCCCAGGCCGGCAGGTTTGTCGTCTGCGAGAAGCCGGCGACCGTTGCCGGCAGCAAAAGCAGCGACGACGCGAAGATCGGCGGAATGACGCCCGACGTGTTGAGCTTCAGCGGCAGATGCGAGGTGTCGCCCTGGAACATGCGGTTGCCGACCTGGCGCTTCGGATACTGGATCAGCAGGCGGCGCTGCGCGCGCTCGAAGAACACGATCAGCGCGATGACGATGATGGCCAGCACGATGATCGCGAGTATCAGCCCGGTCGATAGGGCGCCGGTGCGGCCGAGCTCCAGCGTGCCGGAGATGGCGCGCGGCAGGCCGGCGACGATGCCGGAGAAAATGATCAGCGAAATGCCGTTGCCGATGCCGCGGGCGGTGATCTGCTCGCCCAGCCACATCAGGAACATGGTGCCGCCAACCAGCGTGACGACGGTCGAGATGCGGAAGAACATGCCGGGATCGTTGACGATGCCGTTGCCGCCTTCCAGGCCCACTGAAATGCCGTAGGCCTGCACCAGCGCCAGGAGTACCGTGCCGTAGCGCGTGTACTGGTTGATGACCTTGCGGCCCTGCTCGCCTTCCTTTTTCAGCGCTTCCAGCGACGGAATGACCGAGGTCATCAGCTGCATGATGATGGAGGCTGAGATATAAGGCATGATGCCGAGCGCGAAGATCGCCATGCGCTGCACGGCGCCGCCGGCGAACATGTTGAACATGCCGAGCACGCCCTTGGCCTGCGAAGAGAAGGCCTGCGCGAATGCATCCGGATTGATGCCGGGCAGCGGGATATAGGTGCCGAGGCGATAGACGAGCAGCGCGCCGACGGTGAACCAGATTCGCTTCTTCAGGTCCTCCGCCTTGGCGAAAGCCGCAAAATTCAGATTCGAGGCTAGTTGTTCAGCAGCCGAAGCCATGCCTGATTCTCCGCTAGAGCATGATGCCGAAAAGTGTGAAGCGGTTTTCGGACAACGTCATGCGCTACTTCTTTGATTTGTATGTCACGCTCGATGCCCGCAGCTCAGGCGGCGCGTGGCACCGAAGCTCACGAGATAAGCTCCGGGCTCCAAACATGCAAGCGGCCGCGTTGACGCGGCCGCCTAATTGATCGGATCAAAGCGCAATCGTGAACAAAAACGGATACCGTTCCTGCCGACCGCGCTTCAAATTGCCGTTACTCCGCTGCCGCTTCCGGCAGCTTGACCGAACCGCCGGCCTTTTCGATCTTCTCGATCGCGGCCTTGGAGGCGCCGGCGACGTCGAAGGCAAGCTTTGCCTTGAGCTCGCCGTCCGAGAGGATGCGCACGCCGTCCTTGACGCGGCGGATGACGCCGGCGGCAACGAGTGCCTCGGCCGTCACGGTCGCCTTGGCGTCGAGCTTCTTGGCATCGAGCGCCGTCTGGATACGAGCCAGCGACACGACGACAAAGCTCTTGGCGAAGATGTTATTGAAGCCACGCTTCGGCAGGCGCCGATAGAGCGGCATCTGGCCGCCCTCGAAGCCGTTGATGGCGACGCCGGAGCGCGCCTTCTGGCCCTTGACGCCGCGACCGCCGGTCTTGCCCGAGCCGGAGCCGATGCCACGGCCGAGACGCTTCTTGGAGTGCGTCGCGCCGTCCTTGTCACGCAGATCGTTGAGTTTCATCTGGGTTCTCCTGCGCTTTTGCTCAGCCCTCGTCCACGACGCGGACGAGATGCTGGACGGCAGCGATCATGCCGCGCACCGAGGGAGTGTCCTCCAGCGTGCGCTGCTTGTGCATCTTGTTGAGGCCGAGGCCGACCAGCGTTGCGCGCTGTTCCTTCGGGCGGCGGATCGGCGAACCGATCTGCTCAACGGTGATGGTCTTGGTTGCTTTCTTGGCCATGGTCAAAATCCCTGGTCAGATCGACTATTCTTCAGCCGCAACGGCGGTGCCGCGGCGGGCCTGAAGGGTCGAATATTTGATGCCGCGCGCAGCAGCCACATCCTTGGGATGCATCTGGCTCTTCAGCGCGTCGAACGTGGCGCGAACCATGTTGTAGGGGTTCGACGAACCCATCGACTTGGCGACCACGTCATGCATGCCGAGCGTCTCGAAGACAGCGCGCATCGGGCCGCCGGCGATGATGCCGGTACCCTGCTTGGCAGCGCGCAGCAGCACGCGTCCGGCACCCCAGCGTCCTTCGACGTCGTGGTGCAGCGTGCGGCCCGAGCGCAGCGGCACGAAAATCATGTCGCGCTTGGCCGACTCGGTTGCCTTGCGGATCGCTTCCGGCACTTCGCGCGCCTTGCCGTGACCGAAGCCGACGCGGCCCTTCTGGTCGCCGACGACGACGAGTGCTGCAAAACCGAAGCGACGGCCGCCCTTGACGACCTTGGCGACACGGTTGATGTGGACGAGCTTGTCCACCATGCCGTCATCGCGTTCTTCACGATCGCGGCCGCGGCCGCCATCCCTACGTTCCTGTGCCATATCCTGTTCCTTGTTTTTTTCCGGAAGCACGGTTGCTGATAAGATCCGGTGCGCCTCTTTGGGTCACCGGGGGCGAATTATTTTTCCTTGCATGATCTTGTCCGAAAAGTCTGCAACTTTTTGCTGCGCTGACCTTCGGTTCGGGATCAGGCAATTAGAAGCTCAGACCGCCTTCACGGGCAGCCTCGGCCAGCGCCTTGACGCGGCCGTGATAGATATAGGCGCCGCGGTCGAAGACGACTTCCTTGACGCCGGCCTTCGAAGCACGCTCGGCGATCAGCTTGCCAACAGCGGCTGCTGCCTCGGTGTCGGCGCCGGTCTTGAGCGAACCCTTGAGGTCCTTCTCGAGTGTCGATGCAGCCGCGATGGTATGGCCCTTGGCGTCGTCGATGACCTGCACGTAGATGTTCTTCGACGTGCGGTGAACCGAGAGACGTGGGCGCTCGCCGGCGACCTTCTTGATCTGACGGCGAACGCGCTGCGCGCGGCGCTGGATGGATTCCTTGGTAGCCATGATAGTCTTCCTTGCCTTCAAAAAACGGGGGGCCGCCATGTGCGGTAGGCGAAAGCGCCTCCCGCGACCGCTCCCCGCGGCGTTGCAGTTCTTTGGCTTGGCCTTTTCCGAAAAGTCTGCAACTTTTCGGGGCCAGGCCTACTACTTCTTCTTGCCTTCCTTGCGGACGATCTTCTCGCCGGCATAGCGGACACCCTTGCCCTTGTAGGGCTCGGGACCGCGATACTCGCGAATCTCGGCGGCAACCTGGCCGACCTGCTGCTTGTCGATGCCGGTCACGGTGATTTCCGTCGGCTTCGGCACAGTGATCGTGATGCCAGCCGGCGTCTGGTAGACGACATCATGGCTGAAGCCAAGTGCCAGCTGCAGGTTCTTGCCCTGGAGTGCCGCGCGATAGCCGACGCCGGTGATCTCGAGCTTCTTCTCGAAACCGTCCTTGACGCCCTGCAGGATGTTGACGATCTGCGTGCGCGACATGCCCCACTTGGAGCGGGCGGTCTTGGTCTGGTCGCGCGGCTGGACAGCGATTTCGCTGCCTTCCATCTTGACCAGCACTTCGTCGTTCACCACGAACTTCAGCTCGCCCTTGGGGCCCTTCGCCGTCACGGTCTGGCCGTTGACGGTCGCGGTCACGCCCTGCGGCAGCGAAACGGGTTTCTTTCCAATACGAGACATTTGGTTGTCCTCGTCACTTCTCTTGTTTCAGGTCTCTGTCTTCGGGAACGATCCGAAGACCGGATTCCACTTTGCGGTCAGCTGCCAGATCAGAAGATCTGGCAGAGGATCTCGCCACCGACATTCTGTTCGCGTGCTTCGTGGTCGGCCATCACGCCCTTCGGCGTCGAAAGGATGGCGATGCCGAGGCCGTTGGCGACGTGCGGGATCGACTTGGCCGAGACGTAAACGCGGCGGCCCGGCTTCGAGACGCGGGCGATTTCGCGCACGACCGGAGCACCGTCGAAATACTTCAGCTCGATTTCGATCTCGGACTTGCCGTTGTCGAAGTCGGTCTGGCTGTAGTCGCGGATATAGCCTTCAGCCTTCAGCACGTCGAGGACGCGGGTACGCAGGCGCGAGGCCGGCGTCGAAACGCTCGACTTCTTGCGGCCATACGCGTTGCGGATGCGGGTCAGCATATCGCCGAGAGGATCGCTCAATGACATGTTATGTCCTCCTTACCAGCTCGACTTGACCAGGCCCGGGATCTGGCCGTTATTGCCGAGATCACGAAGCGCGATGCGCGATACTTTGAGCTTGCGATAATAGGCGCGCGGACGGCCGGTAACTTCGCAGCGGTTGCGGATGCGGATCTTGGCCGAGTTGCGCGGCAGGGCAGCAAGCTTCAGCTGAGCGCGGAAACGCTCTTCCATCGGCTTGGACTGATCCATGATGATCGCCTTCAGGGCAGCGCGCTTGGGACCGTACTGGTCGGCAAGCTTGCGGCGCCTGTTGTTCTTCTCGACTGAGCTGGTCTTTGCCATTTCAGATTTTTCCTTTTCTCGCTGCCGTTACTGGCGGAAGGGGAAGTTGAAGGCCTTGAGCAATGCCCTGGCTTCGTCGTCCGTCTTCGCAGTCGTACAAACGATGACGTCCATGCCCCAGATCTGATCAACCTTGTCGTAGTTGATCTCCGGGAACACGATGTGTTCCTTGATGCCCATGGCGTAGTTGCCACGGCCATCGAAGCTCTTCGGATTCAGTCCGCGAAAGTCGCGGACGCGCGGCAGTGCGATGTTCACGAGACGGTCGAGGAACTCGTACATGCGTTCCTTGCGCAGCGTGACCTTGGCGCCGATCGGCATCTTCTCGCGGACCTTGAAGCCGGCGATCGAATTACGGGCGCGGGTGACGACGGCCTTCTGGCCGGCGATCATCGCCAGGTCTTCGGCCGCGATCGAAGGCTTCTTCGAATCCGCGGTCGCTTCGCCGACGCCCATGTTCAGCACGATCTTGTCGATGCGCGGAACCTGCATCTCGTTCTCGTAGCCGAACTGCTCTTGCAGCGCCTTGCGGATGGTCTCGTTGTAGACCTGCTTGAGGCGCGGCGTGTTCTGGGCCTTGGACTGTTTGCTTTCAGCCTTGGGCTTCGTGGTTTGAGCCTTAGCCATTGATGACTTCTCCCGAGCGCTTGGCGACGCGCACCTTCTTGCCGTCCTTCTGGAAGATGAAGCCGACGCGGGTCGGCTTACCATCCTTGGGGTCGGCCAGCGCGATGTTCGACAGCTGGATCGGCGCTTCCTTGGTGATGATCCCGCCCTCTTGGGACTGGGACTGCTTCTGGTGACGACGGATCATGTTGACGCCGCGCACCAGCGCGGTGTCTTCCTTCGGCTGAACCGAGAGGACTTCGCCCGAACGGCCCTTGTCCTTGCCGGCCAGCACGACGACCTTGTCGCCTTTTCTAATCTTTTGCATTGGTCCGGCTCCTTACAGCACTTCAGGCGCGAGCGAGATGATCTTCATGTGGTTCTTGGCGCGGAGTTCGCGCGGAACCGGTCCGAAGATACGCGTGCCGATCGGCTCTTTCTTGTTGTCGACGAGAACGGCCGCGTTCTTGTCGAAACGGATCACGCTGCCGTCCGGGCGGCGGATGTCCTTGGCCGTGCGAACCACGACCGCCTTCATCACATCGCCCTTCTTAACGCGGCCGCGCGGAATGGCTTCCTTGATCGACACCACGATGATGTCGCCTACGGAAGCGTATTTCCGCTTCGAGCCGCCCAGCACCTTGATGCACATGACACGACGGGCGCCGGAATTATCCGCGACGTCGAGGTTTGTTTGCATCTGAATCATGACTGGCCGCCTTCTTCTCTTCTAACGGGACGGGCTCAAAGCCCCTCCCCGGTCTGTCCAAAATTCGGTTTGTTACGCCTGGTCCGAAGACACGACGATCCAGCGCTTGTCCTTGGAAATCGGCTTCGATTCCTGGATGAACACCTGATCGCCGACCTTGTGGGCGTTGTTCTCGTCGTGCGCCTTGTACTTCTTGGTCATGCGCACGGTCTTCTTCATCACGGGATGCGTGAAGCGCCGTTCGACCTTGACGACTACCGTCTTCTCGTTCTTGTCGCTGACGACAGTGCCCTGCAGAATGCGCTTTGGCATGATTTTCGTCCTTAAGCCTTCTTGGCCGCGGACTTTTCCGCAGCGATGGTCTTGATACGCGCAATGTCTTTGCGAACCTGCCGCACGCGCGCGGTCTTCTCGAGCTGGCCGGTGGCCTTCTGGAAGCGCAGGTTGAACTGCTCCTTCTTCAGGCTGGCCAGATCGTCGGTCAGCTGGTCCTGGGTCTTCGTCCGGATGTCTTCGGCTTTCATGATCAGCCCGTCCTTATTCTGCGATGCGCTGTACGAAGCGCGTCCTGACCGAGAGCTTGGCCGCGCCGAGACGCAGCGCCTCACGGGCGGTTTCTTCGTTGACGCCGTCGATCTCGAACATGATGCGGCCCGGCTTGACGCGCGCCGCCCAGTAATCGACAGCGCCCTTGCCCTTGCCCATGCGCACTTCGGTCGGCTTCGACGTCACCGGCACATCAGGGAAAATACGGATCCACACGCGGCCGGCACGCTTCATCTCACGAGTGATCGCGCGGCGGGCCGCCTCGATCTCACGCGCGGTGACGCGGTTCGGCTCAAGCGCCTTCAGCCCGAAACCACCAAAATCCAGGTTGGTGCCGCCCTTTGCGGTACCATGGATACGGCCCTTGAACTGCTTGCGGAACTTTGTGCGCTTTGGCTGCAGCATCGTTCTAACTCCAAATTCCTAAATAATCAGGCGTTTTCGCGACGACGACCGCGTTCGCGATCGCCACCACCGCCATGCGCAGCATCACCCTCGGTCGCGCGACGCTCCGAAGCCATCGGATCGTGCTCGAGGATTTCGCCCTTGAACACCCAGACCTTGACGCCGCAGATGCCGTAAGCCGTATGCGCTTCGGCCGTGCCGTAGTCGACATCGGCGCGCAGCGTATGCAGCGGCACGCGGCCTTCTCGGTACCATTCCATGCGCGCAATCTCGGCGCCGCCGAGACGGCCGGCGCAGTTGATGCGGATGCCTTCGGCGCCCAGGCGCATCGCCGACTGAACGGCGCGCTTCATGGCGCGGCGGAACGCGATACGACGCTCGAGCTGCTGGGCGATCGACTGGGCGACCAGGGTCGCGTCGATTTCCGGCTTGCGCACTTCAACGATGTTCAAGTGCGTCTCGGACTTCGTCATCTCCATCAGCTTCTTGCGAAGCTTTTCGATGTCGGCGCCCTTCTTGCCGATGATCAGGCCCGGGCGCGCCGCATGGATGGTGACGCGGCACTTCTTGTGCGGGCGCTCGATCACGACCTTCGAAATCGCAGCCTGCTTGAGTTCCTTTTCAAGATATTTGCGGATCTTGATGTCCTCATGCAGCAGTTTGCCGTACTCGCCGGTGTTCGCGAACCAGCGCGAATCCCAGGTGCGGTTGATGCCGAGGCGCAGACCGATCGGATTGACTTTCTGGCCCATTATGCGGCCTCCCCTTTTTCTTCGACTTCACGAACGACGATCGTGAGGTGCGAGAACGGCTTTTCGATACGGCTGGCGCGACCGCGGCCACGAGCATGGAACCGCTTCATGACGATCGACTTGCCGACATAGGCTTCCGCCACGATCAGCGCATCGACGTCAAGGTCGTGGTTGTTTTCCGCGTTGGCGATCGCCGATTCCAGCGTCTTCTTGACCGTGCCGGAAATCCGCTTGGCCGAGAATTCGAGATCGGAAAGCGCTGTCGCGACCTTCTTGCCGCGGATCAGCGCGGCAACCAGGTTCAGCTTCTGCGGGCTGATACGGATCGTGCGCAGAACGGCGCGCGCTTCGTTGTCAGCAAGCCTGCGCGGAGCTTTGGCCTTGCCCATGATTATTTCCTCTTCGCCTTCTTATCCGCGCCGTGACCGTAATAGGTCCGGGTCGGAGCGAATTCACCGAACTTGTGACCGACCATGTCCTCGTTCACCGAGACGGGAACATGCTTCTGGCCGTTGTAGACACCGAAGGTGAAGCCGACGAACTGCGGCAGGATGGTGGAGCGACGGCTCCACATCTTGATCACCTCATTGCGACCACCTTCACGAACCTTGTCCACCTTCTTGAGAAGGTAGCCGTCGATGAAGGGGCCTTTCCAAATAGAACGAGTCACTTGGCGTTACCTCTTCTTAGCTCTTGCGCTGATGGCGCGAGCGCAGGATGAACTTGTCGGTCGCCTTGTTGGACCGCGTCTTCTTGCCCTTGGTCGGCTTGCCCCACGGGCTGACCGGATGACGGCCACCGGAGGTGCGGCCTTCGCCACCGCCATGCGGATGGTCGACCGGGTTCATGGTCACGCCGCGATTGTGCGGGCGCTTGCCGCGCCAGACCGTGCGGCCGGCCTTGCCGTCGTTGATGTTGCCGTGGTCGGGGTTCGACACGGCGCCGACGGTGGCCATGCAGGAGCCGTGAACGACACGCTGCTCGCCCGAGTTGAGGCGCAGGATCGCCATGCCCTGATCGCGACCGACCAGCTGGCCGTAGCCACCTGCCGAGCGGGCAACCTGGGCGCCCTTGCCCGGCTTCAGCTCGATGTTATGGACGATCGTGCCGACCGGCATCGAGGCCAGCGGCATCGCATTGCCCGGCTTCACGTCGACCGATTCACCGGCCACGATCTTGTCGCCGGCGGCAAGGCGCTGCGGAGCGATGATGTAGGACAGCTCGCCATCGTCATACTTGATCAGCGCGATGAAGGCGGTGCGGTTCGGATCGTATTCAATGCGCTCGACCGTGCCGACGACGTCGAACTTGCGGCGCTTGAAGTCGATGATGCGGTACGAACGCTTGTGACCGCCGCCGATGAAGCGGGCCGTGATGCGGCCGTGATTGTTGCGGCCGCCCGACTTGGTCAGGCCTTCGGTCAGGCCCTTGACGGGCTTGCCCTTGTAGAGGCCCGAGCGGTCGACGATGACCAGCTGGCGGGTGCTCGGCGTTACCGGGTTGAATTTTTTAAGTGCCATGTTTGTTGTCCTCGCGGCCTAGCTCAGAGACCCGTCGCGACGTCGATCGACTGGCCGTCGGCCAGTGTCACAATCGCCTTCTTGACGTCGCTCTGGCGGCCGATCGTGCCGCGGAAGCGCTTGATCTTGCCCTTGCGGACAAGCGTGTTCACGGCCGTAACCTTGACGCCAAACAGCGCTTCGACAGCGGCCTTGATTTCCGGCTTCGACGCCTTCTTGGCGACGTTGAAAACAACCTGGTTGTTCTCGGAAGCCATGGTCGACTTTTCCGTGATCGCCGGCGAGACGATCACGTCGTAATGACGGAGGTCGGTCATTTAAAGCGCTCCTCGAGAGCCTCGACGGCGGCCGTCGAAAGGACCAGCGTGCCGCGGCGCAGAATGTCGTAGACGTTGATGCCCTGGATGGGCAGCACGTCGATGTTCGGGATGTTGGTCGCCGCCAGCTTGAAGTTCTGGTCAAGCTCGGCACCGCCGATCACCAAGGCGTTGGTCAGGCCCAGCGTCGCGAAATTCGCGATCAGCGCCTTCGTCTTGGCCTCGGTCAGCTTCAGCTCGTCGATGATGATGATCGACGCGCTCTTGGCCTTGGCCGAGAGAGCATGCCGCAAGCCCAGAGCGCGCACCTTCTTCGGCAGATCGTGCTCGTGGCTGCGAACGACCGGGCCGTGGGCCTTGCCGCCGCCGCGGAACTGCGGAGCGCGTGCCGAATGGTGACGGGCGCGGCCCGTACCCTTCTGCTTGTACATCTTGGCGCCGGTGCGCGCGATTTCGGCGCGGCCCTTGGCCTTGTGCGTGCCCTGCTGGCGCTTGGCCAGCTGCCAGCGCACGACGCGCTGCAGGATGTCCTCGCGCGGATCAAGGCCGAAAATCTCCTCGGAGAGTTTCACCTTGCCGGCGTCCTTGCCGCCAAGCGTTGTGATCTTGAGATCCATTATTCTGCTCCCTCTGCGGCCGGAGCCTCGTTCGTGGCAGCGCTAGCTGCAGCAACCGGGCGGATCGCGGCAGGCTTCGGCGCATTGGCCGGCAGTGCCACCTTGGCCGCATCGCGGACCAGGATCCAGGCGCCCTTCGATCCGGGAACCGCACCGCGGATCAGGATCAGGCCGCGATCGGCGTCGGTCGAAACGATCTCGACATTCTGTGTGGTGACGCGGGTGTCGCCCATGTGGCCAGCCATATGCTTGCCCTTGAACACTTTGCCCGGATCCTGACGCTGGCCGGTCGAACCGTGCGTACGGTGCGAAACCGAGTTACCGTGCGTCGCGCGGCCACCACCCATGTGGTGGCGCTTGATGACGCCCTGGAAACCCTTGCCGATCGTCGTGCCCGTCACATCGACCTTCTGGCCGGCGACGAAGTGCTCGACGGTGATCTCGGCGCCGACATCGATCATGTTGTCGGCGGAGACGCGGAACTCGGCGACCTTCGCCTTCGGCTCGACGGAAGCGGTCGCGAAATGGCCGCGCATCGCCTTCGACGTGTTCTTTACCTTGGCAAGGCCAACGCCGAGCTGGACGGCCGTATAGCCGTTCTTCTCCTGCGTGCGCTGAGCCACGACCTGGCAGTTCTCCATCTGGAGAACGGTGACGGGAACATGTTCCCCGGCATCATTATAGATGCGGGTCATTCCCACCTTCTTTGCAATCACACCTGAACGCATCGGTTCAATTCCTTTAGAGTTCCGGGCCAGGGGCACCGCCCCTTACCGCGCTCTCATTCCCTTAGAGCTTGATCTCGACGTCGACACCGGCGGCCAGATCGAGCTTCATCAAAGCATCGACCGTCTGCGGGGTCGGATCGACGATGTCGAGCAGACGCTTGTGCGTGCGCATCTCGAACTGCTCGCGGCTCTTCTTGTCGACGTGAGGCGACCGGTTGACCGTGAACTTTTCGATCCGCGTCGGCAGCGGAATGGGGCCGCGGACGTTTGCTCCGGTGCGCTTGGCCGTCGACACGATTTCTTTCGTCGAGGCGTCGAGCACGCGGTGATCAAACGCCTTCAGGCGGATGCGGATATTCTGTCCGTTCATGCGTCACTTCCTTGTTCTGGCGCGGCGCGGGCAAATCCTGCGCCCGCGACAGATCGGTTTAAGTCCAAATTACTCTTTGATGGTGACGACGATGCCGGCACCGACGGTGCGGCCGCCTTCACGGATGGCGAAGCGCAGCNCCGTACCGGGCTTGGCCAGAACCTGGCCGCGCTCGACGCCTTCACGATCAACGCCGCGCAGCAGCGCGCCGATGTTGTCGCCGGCCTGGCCCTGATCGAGCAGCTTGCGGAACATCTCGACGCCCGTGCAGGTCGTCTTGGTCGTCGGACGGATGCCGATGATTTCCAGTTCCTCGCCGACCTTGACGATGCCGCGCTCGACGCGGCCGGTGACGACCGTGCCACGGCCCGAGATCGAGAACACGTCTTCGATCGGCATCAGGAACGGCTTGTCCAGCGGACGAACCGGCGTCGGGATGTAAGCATCGACCGCAGCCATCAGCTCGCGGATCGCGTCTTCGCCGATGGTCTTGTTGGAATCTTCAAGAGCAGCCAGCGCCGAACCCTTGACGATCGGAATGTCGTCGCCGGGGAACTCGTTCTTCGACAGAAGCTCGCGAACCTCGAGCTCGACCAGTTCGAGCAGCTCGGCGTCGTCGACCTGGTCGACCTTGTTCAGGAACACCACGATCGACGGCACGCCGACCTGACGGGCAAGCAGGATGTGCTCGCGGGTCTGCGGCATCGGGCCGTCGGCGGCCGACACCACCAGGATCGCGCCGTCCATCTGCGCAGCACCCGTGATCATGTTCTTCACATAGTCGGCGTGGCCGGGGCAGTCGACATGGGCGTAGTGGCGCGCTGCCGTCTCGTATTCGACGTGCGCCGTCGAAA
>NZ_AYXE01000013.1:0-213872 GCF_000502235.1 Mesorhizobium sp. L103C119B0
CGAGGCCTTCGCCGCGGCGCTGGAGCGCTGGCCACAGACCGGCGTGCCCGACAAGCCGGAAGCATGGCTGCTGGCCGTGGCGCGCCGGCGGCGCGTCGACGCGGTGCGCCGTCGGCTGACCAGCGAGGCGAGCCGCGACCATCTCAAGCTGATGGCCGAGGAGATGGAGGCGAGCATGGAAGACGAAGACCTTCCCGACGAACGTCTCAGGCTGATGTTTGCCTGTGCGCATCCGGCGATCGAAGCCAGCGTGCGGGCGCCGCTGATCCTGCAGACCATTCTGGGTTTCGACGCGGCGACGATCGCCTCGGCCTTCCTGGTTTCGCCGGCGACGATGGGCCAGCGTCTGGTGCGTGCCAAGAGCCGCATCCGCGAGATCGGCATTCCGTTCCGCGTGCCGGATCGCGCCGAACTCGGCGAGCGGCTGGGAACGGTGCTGGAAGCGATCTACGCGGCTTTCGCCGAAGGCTGGACCGACCCGGCAGGGACCGAGACGAGAGCGCGCAATCTGGCGACCGAAGGCATCTGGCTCGGGCGGCTGGTGGCATCGCTGATGCCGGACGAACCGGAAGCGCTCGGCCTGCTGGCGCTGATGCTGTTTGCCGAGGCGCGCCGCCCGGCGCGGCGCGATGCGGCTGGAGATTATGTGCCGCTCGCCGAACAGGATTGCCGTCTTTGGGATCACGCGCTGATCGACGAAGCCGAGGCGCTGCTGGGCCACGCCGCCACCATGGGCGTCATCGGCCGCTACCAGCTCGAAGCGGCGGTACAATCGGTGCATGCGACGCGGCGACGGACCGGCCAAACCGATTGGGCGGCGATCCGTAACTTCTACGATGCGCTGTCGGCGATATCAGGCTCGCCGGTGATTTCGATCAACCGCGCCGTGGCGATTGCCGAGGCCGAAGGGGCGGCGGCAGGACTGGCGGCGCTCTACGTGCTGGGCGACGACAAGCGGCTCAACGACTATCAGCCCTATTGGGCCGCTCGCGCCGGCCTGCTGGCCAGGCTCGGCAATGCGGCGCAAGCGGTCGAAGCCTATGACCGGGCGATCGGCCTTGAACGCGACCCCGCCGTGCGCCGCTTCCTGCAGGCGAAACGGGCGATCCTGCGAAATTGAAGCGTCCGTTCAGGCCGGCCACATCTCATGCGTGGTGTTGAGCCGTTTTATCAGCGGATGCGCGCGCAGCGCCGACCATAAGCGTTCGATGTTCGGCCAGTCGGCTCGCGCCTTGTCCATATCGGGGTGCCAGGCCACCAGCATGACGAGGTAGATGTCGGCCAGCGACATCGCGTCGCCGACCAGCCAGCCGCGCCCCTCGAGGGCTGCATCGACAATGGCGAAGCCGCGGTCCATCTCGGCAATGGCTGCCTGCTTGACGGCTTTCTTGCCGTCGGCATCGGTGGTGTAGCGATGGGCATAGTAGAGGCGCAGGATGGCGGGGTAGAGCACCGATGACATGAACGCCATCCAGCGCAGGAAACCGGCGCGATCCGGCGATCCGGCGGCCGGTGCCAGACCCGCCTCCGGATGGCGCTCGGCAAGCAGGATGCAGATCGCCGCCGATTCGGTTATCGATTGACCGTTGGGCAAGGTCAGCACCGGAACCTGGTTCAACGGGCTGATGTCGAGGAAGGCCTGGTCCGGCGGATCCTTCTTGGGCACATCGATCTGGTCGAATTGCGCGTTTGCCAGCGCCAATGCGGCCTCGACGACAAAACCGCCGCTGCCTGGGCGCGTGTAAAGCTTGTACATGTGATTCTCCCCCTGCCCGCGCGAAGCAGGCCGGGGCGATTTGACCCTGAAGCCGCCTCCCGCTCAAGCCGGTGGCGGACGCCACGGCCGGGTTTTCTGCGGTCCAGCCATGAGACTTCCGATGTCGGAGGGACAGCACCCCCCGATGCCCGGCAGGGCAGAGGGGGGTGCGAAGGATCGCCGCCTATCCAGTTAAGACGTTAAGCCCCCAGCCCGTCGAACAGGATCGTCGACAGATAGCGCTCGGCGAAGGACGGGATGATCACCACCAGGTTCTTGCCCTTGTTCTCCGGCCGCGACCCGACGGCGATGGCGGCCTGCAGGGCAGCGCCCGACGAGATGCCGACCGGCACGCCTTCAAGGCGGGCGACGAGGCGGGCGTTGGCGACCGAATCCTCGTTGGAGACCTTGACGATCTCGTCATAGATCGAGGTGTCGAGGATCTTGGGCGCAAAGCCGGCGCCGATGCCCTGGATCTTGTGCGGGCCGGGCTGGCCGCCCGACAGCACCGGCGAGGCCTCCGGCTCGACGGCGACGACATGCACCGAGGGCTTGCGTTGCTTCAGCACCTGGCCGACGCCGGTGATCGTGCCGCCGGTACCGATGCCGGCGACGAAGATGTCGACCCCGCCATCGGTGTCGTTCCAGATCTCCTCGGCGGTGGTGCGGCGGTGGATCTCCGGGTTGGCCGGGTTTTCGAACTGCTGCGGGATGACGGCGTCAGGCAGGGTGGCGGCCAATTCGTCGGCCTTGGCGATGGCGCCCTTCATGCCTTTCGGCCCTTCCGTCAGCACCAGTTCGGCGCCGAGCAGCGCCAGCATCTTGCGGCGCTCCACCGACATGGTTTCGGGCATGGTCAGGATCAGCTTGTAGCCCTTGGCGGCGGCGGCGAAGGCGAGCGCGATGCCGGTATTCCCCGAGGTCGGCTCGATCAGCGTCGTCTTGCCAGGTTTGATCCGACCCGACGCTTCCAGCGCCTCGATCATGGAAACGCCGATGCGGTCCTTGACCGAGGCGATCGGATTGAAGAATTCGAGCTTGGCAAGAAGGTTGGCAACGACGCCCTTCTCCTTGGCGAACTTGTCGAGCCGCACCAGCGGCGTGTCGCCGATCGTCTCGGTGATCGAGTTGTAGACACGGCCGCGGCCGGGCACGCGCGCGGAAGGCTTGTTCATTGGTTTCGCTCCCAAATCAGATCAGGCAATTGGCGTCGGCGGACAGAATAGGGCTTTCGCCCGCGCAAGATAGGCTGCCGGCCGAAAATATCGAGTGGGCCGCTTGCTGAAAACGCTTGTCTCCTCAAGCCGCATTTTCCGGATGGACCGATCGGCGGAATGGATGGGCCTGAACCGATCTACTGACGTGCGGCAATGGCAGCGGCCGCGCCCACCATGAAGCCGGCGGCGGTGCGGTTCAGCGCCTTCAGCGCGCGTGGCGATTTCAGGAACCAGCGCGCCTTGGCGGCCAGCGCAAGATATGGCACCAGCACCACGAAGAGCACAATGACGGTGAGCGCGACCAGGATGCCGTAGTCGGCGAGCGTGATGGTCTTCAGGTCGACGATGGTCGGCGTGATGGCGAGGTAGAAGATCATCGTTTTCGGGTTGCCCAGCGTGACGGTGAGGCCGGCAAGGAAGTTCGATACCAGGCCGCCCTTGCCTTTCCTGGCCTCGACAGTCTCGGGCGTGATCCCGGCCGTCCAGAAACGCCAGCCGAGGAAGGCGAGATAGGAGACGCCCAGCCATTTGATGGCGAGAAACACCATGCCGAAGCTTTGCGCGACAAAGGCAAGGCCGAGCACCACCGCGGTGAGATAAATGAGGTCGCCGAGCATCAGGCCGAACGACATCGCCAGCGATGAGCGGAAGCCGGATCCGAGCGCCCGCGCCACAAGCGCGGTGACGCCGGGCCCGGGAATGGCGGCGGCGATGCCCAGCGCAGCACTATAGGCAAGGAAGCCGGTGAGGGTCATGACGGTCGCACCTCGTGAAACGACTCTGGTGCCATGAAAGCCTGCAACGGCAAAACGGATTCGATTGCGCCAAGCAGGACATGAAAGCCGGTCATCCTCGTCTGAGAGCGAGAGATGGTTCACTTACGCCCCGAAGGCGGTCGGCTATCTCGCATGGCTCCGAACGGCAGGAGCACCCATGTTAGCCAAAAGACTTCACATCCAGCTCATGAAGTGGATGCCCAACAACTATTCCGAAGCACGCGGTCACGTCCACGAGCTGGAATGGTATCTGTGGTTCGAGGGGCGTCAGGCTTTCGGCCTGTTCGACAAGGGCGATAGCGATGTCGTTCCGCAGACTGGATATTTTACCGACAGCCGGAACCTTGGCGCTCACCCCATTCGTCCGATGATCTATCCGCTGGTCGTCAACAACCGGTTCAAGGTGCGGCTGGTGGCGATGGAGCGTGACGGACCGCAAAAGATAGACCCCGACGACACCGCCAAAGGCGAATTCTACATCGACCTCGACACCAAATATCCGCCGGTCTCCGACTGGCGCATCATCGCTGCCGATCCGCGCAGTACCGACCTCAACGTGGAAGCGTCGTTCCAGCTGCAATGGCTGGACTATGTCGATACCGTCGAGATTGCCGAGGATGGCCCGCCACGCATCATCGACAAGTCCAACTATCCCTATCCGTGGGGCGCCAATGTGATGGTGTTCGAGCACTGGCTCGGGCTTGGCCGCAAGGCGCCGCTCAAACTCATCGACCCGAACCGCGCATCGCGCCGCGAATACTGGATGATCAATGGCAATGCGGCCCGGCGCATGGTGCAGGACCTCTATCGCTTCAACGTCAACCAGCTTGGCGTCGCCAACGACACCATCAGCAGTGTTTACGTGCCGAAGCTCAATGCCGGCCACGTCACGGTGACGCTTTACGAACACGATTTCAGCGACGGCCGCTTCGCGCAAGGGGCGAAGAAGTCCTTCGGCTCGGTCGGCCTCTTCAATCTCAGGGATACCGGTTTCGATGACCGCGTCTCATCGGCCGAGGTGATCCATACCTATCCCAAGGTGATCCATCGGGACGTGCATTAGGGCCGGATTGCGCTGTTCGCGGGCTCAGGATGGGCCATCGACATGGGTGATGCGCCAGATGGTGCCGTTGCCATCCTCGGTGACGATAAGCGCGCCGTCCTTGGCCACCGCGACGCCGACCGGCCGGCCCCAGACGGCATCGTCGGAAAGCACGAAGCCGGTTATGAAATCCTGGTACTCGCCGGTCGGCTTGCCGTGGCTGAATCTCAGCCTCACCACCTTGTAGCCGGTGCGCACACCCCGGTTCCAGGAGCCGTGCAGGGCGACGAAAGCATCGCCCTTGTACTCGGCCGGAAAATTGTCGCCGTCATAGAAGGCGATGTTGAGCGGCGCCGAATGCGCCTGCATCAGCACGTCGGGCACGGTGACCGAGCCGGCGAGGTCTGGGCGCGCGCCCTCGTGACGCGGGTCCTCGTTGGCGCCGATATAATACCAGGGCCAGCCATAGAAGGCGCCGTCCTTGACTGAGGTGGCATATTCGAACGGCACATCGTCGCCGAGACCGTCGCGCTCGTTGACGACACACCACAGCGCGCCGGTGGCCGGCTGCACGGTCATGCCCGAGCAATTGCGCAGGCCGGTAGCGAGGATGCGGCCATTCTTGCCGTCGGGGCCGAAGGCCAGCACGTCGGCACGGCCATCCTCGGAACCCCAGGTGGCGCCGAGTGGCTGTGATTTTGCCCAGGCGTCAAGGCCGCCCTTCGGTGCCTTCTGCATGCCCTCCGCGACGTTCGATCCGGAGCCGACCGAGAGATACAGCGTCTTCCCGTCCGGCGAGAAGGCGATATCGCGGGTCCAGTGGCCGCCGGTAGGGATGTCGGAGACAATCGTCTCCGGTTCGCCGGAGGCTTTAAGGTCGCCGTCGCGATAGGCGTAGCGGACCACGCTGTCGTTGTTGGCGACGTAGACCCATTGCGGCTTGTCGCCAGGCGGGTAGAAGGCGATGCCATAGGGCTGGTTGAGATTGTCGGCAAAAATGCCCTCTTCGGCCGGCTTCGCGCTACCCTTGGCCAGCCGATAGACGCGGATCTGGTTGGCGTCACTGTCGGCGACGAACAGGTCGCCGTTCGGCGCCACGCGCACGACCCGCGGATTGGAAATGCCGGAAGCAACCAGTTCGGCCGAAAACCCAGGCGGCAGGACGGGCTTCGCGCCCTCGGGCCGATCGCCGAGGCCGGCGCTGTTGGAGGCGGATCCGGTGATGTTGGGTCTTTTCAGATCATCCGGCCTAATCAGCCGGCGCACACCTGGCTTGTCGGCCGTCCAGTCGCCGAAAGCGTCCTTGCCGGTCAGCAGCAGTTGATCAGCCTGCTGGGCGAAGGCGCTGGTGGCCAGAAGCAGGGCAAGGCCTGCGAAGCCGGCAATCCGGATCATGCTGTTCTCCTCGAACTCGCGCCGGTCGGCGCGTCACGACAAGGGAGATATTGTGCGGCCGCCGCAAAAGAGAAGCGTGCGCGCGCAGATTCGACGAGAGAACCGCTCAACTTTCCTCTTCGACGTCCAGATCGTCGTCGAGACGCTTTTCCAATGCGACAAGATCTTCCGGCAGCGGCAATCCCATGGCGCGCATTTCGCGCAGTTTTTCGCGCAGCTGCTCCTGGATTTCGTGCTCGTCCTCCGGCTGGTTGACCATTTCTTCGAGCAGCATGCTGATCTGGGCCTTGAACGATTCAAGCGCCATTCTGCGCCCTCCTTACGGTGATCCCGGCTTCGGAATTATCTTAACATCCGGGTAATCAATTGGGCCGTGTAGTCGACCATCGGCACGATGCGGGCATAATTCAGCCTGGTCGGGCCGATGACGCCGAGCGCGCCGACGACGCGGGCGTCCTTGTCGCGGTAAGGCGCCACGACCAGCGACGAGCCGGAGAGCGAGAACAGCTTGTTTTCCGAGCCGATGAAGATCCGCACGCCGGGGCCGTCCTCGGCGAGGTCGAGCAGCTGGATCAGCCCGTCCTGCGTCTCCAGATCCTCGAACAGGTGGCGCAGCAATTCGATATCGGCCTGGGCGGTGACGTTTTCGAGTAAATTGGCGCGGCCGCGCACGATAAGGCGCGCCGGCAGGCCGCTGTCGGCGCCGGCCCACACCGCCAGGCCTTTCTCGACCAGGTCCTGCGACAACGTGTCCAGCGCTGCCCGGGTCTCGTCCTTGATACGGGCGATCTCGATGCGCGCCTCGGCGAGCGTGCGGCCCCTGATATGGGCGTTGAGGAAGTTGGAGGCCTCGTGCAGCTGCGAGACGGTGATGCCGGCCGGCAGGTCGACGACGCGGTTCTCGACATCGCCATTCTGCGACACCATCACCGCCAGCGCCTTGGTCGGCTCGAGCTGGATGAACTCGATGTGCTTCAGCGCCACCTCGTTCTTGGTGGCGAGCACCAGGCCGGCGCCGCGCGACATGCCCGACAGCATCTGGCTGGCCTCGGTCAGCATGTGTTCCAGCGTCGCGCCCGAGCCGGAGGCGCGCACCTGCGCCTCGATGACCCGGCGTTCCTCGTCGGAGAGATCGCCAAGCTCCATGAAGGCATCGACGAAGAAGCGCAGGCCGGTCTGGGTCGGCAGGCGCCCGGCCGAGATGTGCGGGGCATAGATCAGGCCGAGATGTTCGAGGTCGCTCATCACGTTGCGGATGGTGGCCGGCGACAGCGACGACGGCAGGATGCGCGACAGGCTGCGCGATCCCACAGGCTCACCGTCCTTCAAATAGGATTCGACGATGCGCCTAAAAATGTCGCGCGAACGCATGTCGAGCGATTGCAGCGCGGGCGCCAGCAGACTGGGTTCGGTGACTGCCTTGGTCATTCGAGCCAAAAACCTCCGGCCCAAGGATATAGACTTCCATCACCCTCGCGCAACCCGGCGTCTGTGCCAGATCGCCCGGCCTTTTCCTTTGCGCCATGGGCTGCATGCGTCTACAAGCCGCCGACGCAACCGTAAAAAGAACAGAAAGAGGCCTCGATGCGCCCTTCCAAACGCCAAGCCGACGAAATGCGCGCCATCTCGTTCGAGCGCGGCGTCTCCAAACACGCCGAAGGCTCGTGCCTGGTGAAATTCGGCGACACGCATGTGTTGTGCACGGCAAGCCTGGAGGAAAAGGTGCCAGGCTGGATGCGCAATTCCGGCAAGGGCTGGGTGACGGCGGAATACGGCATGCTGCCGCGTTCGACCGGCGAGCGCATGCGCCGTGAAGCCTCGGCCGGCAAGCAAGGCGGCCGCACGCTGGAAATCCAGCGGCTGATCGGCCGCTCCTTGCGCGCCGTTGTCGACCTGCAGGCACTGGGCGAACAGCAGGTCACCGTCGACTGCGACGTCATCCAGGCCGATGGCGGCACCCGCACGGCCTCGATCACCGGCGGCTGGGTGGCGCTCTACGATTGCCTGCGCTGGATGGAAGCGCGGCAGATGGCCAGTGTTGCCAAGGTGCTGAAGGACCATGTCGCGGCAATTTCCTGCGGCATCCATGACGGCCAGCCGGTCATCGACCTCGACTACATTGAGGATTCATCTGCCGGCACCGACGCCAATTTCGTCATGACCGGCAAGGGCGGCATCGTCGAGATCCAGGGCACCGCCGAGGGCGAGCCGTTCTCGGAAGGGCAGTTCGCGGAGCTGATGGGCCTGGCCAAGAAGGGCATTCAGCGGCTGGTGAGCTTGCAGCAGATGGCTGTGGCCTGATTGAATTTAACGTGATGACGTCGGCGATCCTTCACACCCCCCTCTGGCCTGCCGGCCATCTCCCCCGCAAGGGGGGAGATCAGAGGTCGCTACCGTTTTCGCCAACCATCAACGTTGAGACGCCGCCAGCGGAACTGCCAATCTCCCCCCTTGCGGGGGAGATGCCCGGCAGGGCAGAGGGGGGTGCCTGATGCAACCCTCCGCTATTCTTGAGTCAGCGCTTTACGTCACGGATCTCGCCGCTGCCGAGACCTTCTACTCCGATGTCCTCGGCCTCCCTCTCCTCGGCAAGGTCGACGGCCGCCATCTCTTCTTCCGCTGCGGCCCGGGCGTGCTGCTCATCTTCAACGCCGAAGCCACCAAAATCCCGCCGGCGCCCGATGCGCGGCTGAAAGTGCCGCCACATGGCACGGTCGGCGAGGGCCATCTCTGCTTTGCCGCAAGTGAGGATGAACTCGCACAGTGGAAGGCGCAACTTGAGGCGAAAAACATCGCCATCGAAAGCGAATTCGAATGGCCGCAGGGCGGGCGCTCGATCTACATACGCGACCCCTCGGGCAATTCGATCGAATTCGCCGAGCCAAGGATCTGGGGCCTTTGATGCATTCTCTCGATGGAAAGAAGATCGTCGTTGCCAGCCACAATGAAGGCAAGCTGCGCGAATTCGCCGATTTGATGGGTCCGTTCGGCTTCGAGGCGAAGTCGGCCAAGGACTACGGCCTGCCGGAACCGGAGGAGACCGGCACCACCTTCGAGGAAAACGCCTACATCAAGGCCTTCGCCGCGGCTAAGGCGACCGGCCTGCCGGCGCTGTCGGACGATTCGGGCCTGTGCGTCGACGCGCTCGACGGCGCCCCCGGCGTCTACACCGCCAATTGGGCCGAAGCTCCCGATGGCAGCCGCGACTTCGGGATGGCCATGCAGCGCACCGAAGTGGCCTTGCAGGAGGTCGGCGCCGCCGAGCCAGCGCAGCGCAAGGGGCGGTTCGTCGCCGTCATCTGCCTGGCCTTCCCCAATGGCGAGGCTGAATATTATCGCGGCGAAGCTGAGGGAACGCTGGTGTGGCCGCCGCGCGGCGAACTCGGCTTCGGCTACGACCCGGTGTTTTTGCCCGACGGTTTCGACAAGACGTTCGGCGAGATGAGCGCTGAGGAAAAACACGGCTGGAAGCCCGGTCAGCCGACGGCGCTGTCGCACCGCGCCCGCGCCTTCCAGAAATTCGCCCGCGCCAGGTTAGGCTCAGCTTAATGTCGCTGGACCGCAGCCCGGGCTTCGGCGTCTACATCCATTGGCCGTTCTGCGCGGCCAAATGCCCGTATTGCGACTTCAACAGCCATGTCCGTCACCAGCCGGTCGACCAGGAGCGCTTTGCCCGCGCCTTCGAGACCGAGCTGAAGACGATGCGCGAGCGGACCGGGGCGCGCGAGGTGACCAGCATCTTTCTCGGCGGCGGCACACCGTCGCTAATGCAGCCGCAGACGGTGGCGGCGGTGCTGGACGCCGTGGCGAAGAACTGGACGGTGCCCGACGGCATCGAGGTGACGCTGGAGGCCAATCCATCCTCGGTCGAGGCCGAGCGCTTTCGCGGCTACCGCGCCGCCGGCGTCAACCGCGTCTCGCTCGGCGTGCAGGCGTTGAACGACAAGGATCTGCGCTTTCTCGGCCGACTGCACAATGTCGACGAGGCGCTGCATGCAATTGGCCTGGCACGGGACATATTCCCAAGACTTTCCTTCGACCTGATCTACGCCCGCCCCGGCCAGACGCTGGACGACTGGCAGGTGGAGCTCGAACAGGCGATCGGCCATGCCGCCGACCATCTGTCGCTCTACCAGCTGACCATCGAGGAAGGCACGCCGTTCCATGCGCTGCATGCGGCGCACAAGTTTACCGTTCCCGACAATGACCGGGCCGCCGATCTCTATGCGCTGACTCAGGAGGTCACCGCGGCGCATGGCCTGCCGGCCTATGAGATTTCCAACCACGCCAGGCCGGGCGCCGAGAGCCGGCACAATCTGACCTATTGGCGGTATGGCGAATATGTCGGCGTCGGACCGGGCGCGCATGGCCGCTTTATCGAGAACGGCCACCGTGTTGTGACGATCGCCGAGCGGATGCCGGAGACCTGGGCCAATCTGGTGGAGGCCAGGGGCCATGGCGTCACCGGCGGCGAGATCCTGACGCGCTCCGAAGAGGCCGACGAGTTCCTGCTGATGGGGCTGAGGTTGGCCGAAGGCATCGACCTTTCCCGCTACGAGGCGTTTTCCGGGCGCGGCCTGTCGAGCGCCCGGCTGACCGTGCTGCAGGATGAGGGGCTGGTGGCGCCGATCGGCAATGCCAGGCTACGCGCCACGCCAGCCGGCATGATCGTGCTCGATGCCGTGGTGGCGGATTTGGCGCGGTAGATCGCGATGAAGAACGTGCTGTTCGTCTGCAGCCAGAACCGCTTGCGCAGCCCGACCGCCGAGCAGGTGTTCTCCAAACGTAGGGATATCGAGGTCGCGTCGGCCGGCACCAACCACGACGCCCACACGCCGCTGACGCATGAGCTGGTCGCCTGGGCCGACATCGTCTTCGTGATGGAAAAGGCGCACCGCACCAAGCTGCAGAAGAAATTCAAGGAGAGCCTGAAGAAGGCCCGCGTCATCTGCCTCGACATCCCGGATGATTACGGATTCATGGATCCGGAGTTGGTGCGATTGCTGGAGGTGAGGGTGACGCGATACCTGGGCTGACTGATGTGGTTGGGGCGTTCCACGCCCGCGTTCGCCATCCTCGGGCTTCACCCGGGATTTGCCGCGAGGTTAAGGCGCTGCAGCGGTTCAGAATTCTGCGCCGCTGCATCCTTCGGCAGAGGTCACGGAATGGATCATAGGGTCTGCGCCGCGTCACTTCGCTCCTTGCTTCGCCCTAGGATGACGATGTTGCACCGATCGACAAACTAAGCGTCGTGCTTGAAGCGGCGCTTGCCGCGGTGTTTCTCGGCATGCGCCTCTCCGGTCCGGGCCGGCTTGGCGTCGCTCTTGTCCCGGCGGACGCTGTTCTGGTCGTTCATCGGATGCGGCGGCGCGCCTTCGCGGGCGCTCTTCGTTTCAAGACGGGTGATGAAGATATCGAAACGATTGGGCATCGTACGGTCAGTGCTCCGTCGTGCTGTCCGGTTTGTTGTCCGAAAGCCTGACATTCGTCGGCAAGGCGGTGGCCGCCCGACTGGCCAGGCCGGTGTCGCTTTCGGCGAGCGCACGCTTGCCCTTTCGCGCAGTGAAGCGCTTGCGCTCGGCATAATAGGGCTCGAAAACGTCCTGCAATTCCAGGCTGTCCATCCTGTCCTCCTCCTCAAGAGACTCAGGTATTCAATCCGCCAGCCACGCTTTCGTTCCCCACTGTGGCAAAGACATGGCCCCATCAGCCGGTGCGCCCGAAGTTCGTTCCAGAGCTTGAGCTCGGCTGGCGTCAGGACTTTGCGCATCGATCTGGCGTTTGCGCGATGTCGAGGCGGTAGAGGCGTGTGCGGCATTACGATGCTCGNGCGCCCCCCTCTGTCCTGCCGGACATCTCCCCCACTTGGGGGGAGATTGGTTGTACTTCCTACGGCGTCAGTTCAATTTCCTCCGTCTCGCCGCCATTGCAGGTGTAGCAGCAATCCTCGCATCTTTCCTTGTTGTTGGGGCCGACGCCCCAATAGGTTCCCTCGTCGCCGTCGACCCAGGCGCCGTAGCAGATGGACTCGCCTTCGTCGCACGAGACCGGGATCTGTTTGGTCTCGCCATCGTCGAGATAAAAATCCTTGTCGTTGCCCGGCCAGACATAGTCGCGGTCCTGGCTGTAGAGCTCGAGGCGCATGGCGTTGGGATGGCTGTTCTTGACGGCGAAGGTGATGTCGGCGGCGTGCGCGGCCGGCGCAAACAGCCCGGCCAGCGAGAGCGCGACGACGATGCGGCGCAGACAAGTGAAAGACATGGTGTTCCCCCGAGGCAAATCGGCCCCCCGGCCGAGGGAATCAGCATCGCATGATGGCGGCTGACATTGAAGGGCGGGGCGTGACTGATTTTGGGGGGATTGGCGAAGGGCGGAACTGCTGATCTCCCCCCTCGTGGGGGAGATGCCCGGCAAGGCAGAGGGGGGCGCTGTCCCGCCGACCTCTCATTCCTGCAGCCGCGTCATTTCAATTTTAGGCTTGCTGATCCATACGCTGGCGATCCTTCGCGCCCCCCTCTGTCCTGCCGGACATCTCCCCCACGAGGGGGGAGATTGGCGGTTCAGGCGCTACGCCCTTCCTTCGACGTTGGANCCCCCCTCTGTCCTGCCGGACATCTCCCCCACGAGGGGGGAGATCAGCAGCTTCGGCGCCCCGCCCCTCACTCAACCAGATCGATCGTCTCGGTCGTCTTCTCCACGCAGATGAAGCAGCAATTGTCGCAAGGCTGGTCATTATCCGGCCCGACCCCGGCGGAGACCGCATCATTGCCGTTCACCCAGGCGCCGTAGCAGATGTTTTCGCCTGACATGCACGAGATCGGCACCGATTTCTGCGAGCTAGGCTCGATCAGGAACACCTGGTCGCCGCCCGGCCACGACATCTTGCGGTCACGGCTGAACAGCTCCACCGCGACCGCCTGCTTGCGCAGGTTCTTGACGAAGAACGCCATATCGGCGGCATGCGCCGGGGTGGCGATGAAGAGGGCGGCAAGGGCGAGGCGGAGCATGACGGGCGGTCCCGAATCGGAGATGCGAGGGTCGCACGCCGCGAGGGCCGGGCCTAGAGCCACGGCTAGGCAAGTCCCCCTCACCCGGATTGCCAGCCGAATTGCGAAAGGCAATTCGGGGCAATCCGACCTCTCCCCGAGGGGAGAGGAGCTCGCTCGGCGCTGGTGCTCGCCTCTTCTCCCCAGCGGGGAGAAGGTGCCGCGAAGCGGCCGGATGAGGGGGCGGCCTCGTGATACCCTACGCCCCCTACTGCCCCACTTCACATGCGGCGCCAGCGGCCGGATCGCGTCAATCACCCGGCGACTTCAGCAACGTCCAGATCCAGCCGGCAAACGCCAGCACCAGGAACGGATAGCCGGCGGCGGGCAGCGGCGCCGAGGTCGGCAGCAAGGGCGCCCCCACAGCACCATGGCCACCGTCACGACAAACAGGATGGCGCGCCAGTGAGCCGCATCCACAGCGCAAAAGTGCTCGACGCGCCGATCAGGACGAGCGCCGCCGCCCACAGCGAGATGCCGCCGACACAGGAAGGAACGCTGGCCTCCAGCCCCGCCGCATTGCCGGCCAAAAGCAGGCTCTTGCCTGCGAGAAAGGTGAGAAACCCGGCCGCAACGCAGTCATTGCCCAGCCGCTGGTATTTCATGGTCAGCAGCGCGGTGGCCACCACAAGCGCTGCGCCTTCGATCGCCCAAAGCGTTTCGCGCAGCGGCGCGCTGGAGACGAAAGTGCCGGGCAGGCCGAAGGCGCCGCCGATGGCGAGACCGATCGCAGCGATGGTGTCTGAGGTGGAGCGCATGTGGTGTCTTTCCAAGTTGCCCCGAGCATACTGTAGGGTGGAACTTTCTAAAGAGTGATCGGCTATGCGGAGCTCGCGAAGCCGAGAGTTGTTGAGGCGGCCGCAATTCTGCAGAAATGAATGGTACTTCACGCCATACTAATTACAGTTGCTGCACGCCCGTACTGATTTGGGAAAAGGCCATGTCCGAAACAATCGAGGTCAAAGCACAGCAAGATTTCTGGAAACGCTTGGTTTCAGGTACACCGGTCAGAGCTGTGGCAGAAATCGTCTCAAATGCGTTTGATGCGGACTCAAATTTAATAACCATTGTCGTCAAACGAAACGCGCTCGGTGCAATCAGTCGTTTGCTGTTCACGGATGACGGATCTGGAATACCCTACGCTAACAACGAACATCTGTTTTCTCAACTCGGAAATTCTTGGAAGCTTAAGGCTACTCGTTCCCATCAGAAGCAACGACTGTTACAGGGTAGGAATGGGGAAGGCCGGTTCCGGGCACTATCTCTGGGTGAAATAGTAACATGGCAGACCACATACAAAGATGGAGATGAATACAAATCGTATAACATCACCGCCAGCCATGAGACCCTAGGACTGTTTCAGGTCAGTGACGTCGCAATATCAAGGCAGAAGTCGACCGGAACAATCGTGTCCATCGACAATATTTTCCAGCGCGCAGAATGGTTTTTTACCAAAGAGCGCTCAAACGAGTTGGCGAGAGTATTTGCCCCGTATCTCAATAAATATCGTGCCGTATCAGTCGTATACGATGACCAGCAGATCGACGTCACGAAGATTGTTAGCGCGTCGAGCGAGGCCCGGCTGGGGCCTTATACGCTCTCAAGTGGTAAGAAAGTTCAGGCCGATCTCGAAATTATTGAATGGAATATGGCCCTCGGAGAGCATTGTATCTGTGTGACGAGACGGGCTTTACACTATCGGAGCGCGCGCCTGAAGTCCGAGCGCCAGGATTCGATTTCGGAGCATATCTTAAGAGCTCTCACTTCGGCGAGCTCCAGAACGGCTCATTGGCCGACATGGATATGGAAGAGGGCCTAGTAAAACTTGTTAAAGAGGCCCGCGAACACCTCTCGACTCATTTCAGAAAGAGAGAAAGAGAAAAGGCGTCGTCCTTAATCGAGAAGTGGAAGAACGAGGAGGTCTACCCGTTTGGAGACAACGAGGTTTCGCCAGTGACTAAGCAGGCGAAGCGCATATTCAATATGTGCGCGGTGACAATCAACGATCATGCCAAAGGATTCGATGAGCAGAGCCGTATGACGAAAGCCCTGTCTTTTCGGCTGCTTCGAGAGGCAATAGAGGAACGTCCCCAGGAAATATCCCGACTCCTTTCAGAGGTACTCAATCTTTCTAAAGGAAAGCAAAAGCAATTCTCGATGCTTCTTGATAGAACGAAGTTGTCGGATATTCTGGATGCTGTCTCTTTCGTGGAGCATCGGATCAGCACAGCCATTGGACTAAGGTCTCTGGTTTGCTCCGATGAGACCAGGGCAACGATGAAAGAGCGCCAGCATATTCATCAGATCATTGAACGAAACTCCTGGTTGTTTGGAGAGCAATTTACGCTTGGGCAAACGGAGTCATCGTTAACGAATGCACTTCGAGAACATCTAAGGCAACTTAAAATAGATACGCGAGTTCTGGAGCCGGTTCTGGTTTCAGGCGGAAAGAACGCGCGTATCGATTTATTGCTTTGCCAGTCAAATAAACGAAGTGGTCGCGACGATGACCATCATCTTATTGTCGAATTGAAGCGGGCGAGCAAATCGCTGAGCTACGCGGACTTTGGCCAATTGCTGAAGTATGCAAGCGCGATAATGAAAGACACGCGGTATCACAAGACCAATGTCGAATGGTCATTTTGGCTGGTGGGTACCGATGTTGCCGACGACCTAGACCCGCTCGTCAACTCGAATGACCGAGCACCAGGGTGCGCGCACATTTTTAAAGAGGGGAATGGCAAGGTGTGGGTTAAGACGTGGGGCCAGTTGTTGCACGATTGCATAAGCCGGCACCAGTTTGTCCGAGACAAGCTAAATATTGCAATTACAGACGATGAGGCAGTTCATTATCTGGATGAGATATATCCAAATTTCGTTCCCCAGGCCGCAGAATGAGAAGCCGACGCTGGTTGATCGTGGCACGAAGAACTTGAGCTTCAGTGGAACCAGAGGCGTGATTTAGGAGCTAGTCACCGCACTGCCGCAACCCCCGGGGTGGGACCCGCTGCCTGCGGCAGCTCCCACCCGGACTTGCGCTCGCATCGACCCACCGGGTAGATGCGTCCGGCCAAAAGGCCGGACCGCTTAGTCCCCCATCTTCAGCGCCTGGATAAACGCCTCCTGCGGGATATCCACCTTGCCGAACTGGCGCATCCGCTTCTTGCCCTCTTTCTGCTTATCGAGCAGCTTGCGCTTGCGGCTTACGTCGCCGCCGTAGCATTTCGCGGTCACATCCTTGCGCAGCGCCGAGATGGTCTCGCGGGCGATGACCTTGCCGCCGATCGCGGCCTGGATCGGGATCTTGAAGAGGTGGTTCGGGATCAGCTCCTTCAGCTTCTCGCACATCTGGCGGCCGCGCTTTTCCGCCGCCGTGCGGTGGACCAGCATCGACAGCGCGTCGACCGGTTCCTCATTGACCAGGATCGACATCTTCACCAGGTCGCCCTCCTTGTAGTCGGTCAGGTGATAGTCGAAGGAGGCGTAGCCCTTGGAGATCGACTTCAGGCGATCGTAAAAGTCGAAGACGACTTCGTTGAGCGGCAGATCGTAGATCAGCATGGCGCGCTTGCCGACATAGGACAGGTCGGCCTGGATGCCGCGCCGGTCCTGGCAGAGTTTTAGAATGCCGCCGAGATAGTCGTCGGGGGTCAGGATGGTGGCGCGGATCCACGGCTCCTCGATGGCCGAGATTTTCACCACGTCGGGCATGTCGGCCGGGTTGTGCAGCTCCTTCATTGAGCCGTCGGTAAGCAGCAGCCGGTAGACGACTGATGGTGCCGTGGCGATCAGGTCGAGGTTGAACTCGCGCTCCAGCCGCTCCTGGATGATTTCCAGGTGCAGCAGGCCAAGGAAGCCGCAGCGGTAGCCGAAGCCGAGCGCCGCACTGGTTTCCATTTCATAGGAGAAGGACGCGTCGTTGAGGCGCAATTTGCCGACGGCGGCGCGCAGATCCTCGAAATCGGCGGCGTCGACCGGGAACAGGCCGCAGAACACCACCGGCTGCGCCGGCTTGAAGCCGGGCAGCGCATGCGCTGTCTGGCGCTTGTCTTCGGTGATGGTGTCGCCGACGCGGGTGTCGGCCACTTCCTTGATCGAGCCGGTGAAGAAGCCGAACTCGCCGGGGCCGAGCTCGTCGACATTGATGCGGGCCGGCGTGAACACGCCGGTGCGCTCGACCAGATGCTTTGCGCCGGTGCCCATCATGCGGATGGTCGCACCCTTTTTCAGCACGCCGTCGATGATGCGCACCAGCACGATGACGCCGAGATAGGCGTCGTACCAGCTGTCGACCAGCATGGCTTTCAGCGGTGCCGAGGCATCGCCCTCGCGCGGCGGCGGCAATTGGTGGACGATGGCCTCCAGCACATCCGGAATGCCCAGGCCGGTCTTGGCCGAGATCAGCACGGCGTTGGAGGCGTCGATGCCGATGACTTCCTCGACCTGCTCGCGGATGCGTTCGGGCTCGGCGGCCGGCAGGTCGACCTTGTTCAGCACCACGACGATCTCGTGATTGTTGTCGATCGCCTGGTAGACATTGGCCAGCGTCTGCGCCTCGACGCCCTGGGAAGCATCGACGACCAGCAGCGAGCCTTCGCAGGCGGCGAGCGAGCGCGACACTTCATAGGCGAAGTCGACATGGCCGGGCGTGTCGATCAGGTTGAGGATATAGTCCTCGCCATTGTTGGCGCGGTATTTCAGCCGCACCGTCTGCGCCTTGATGGTGATGCCGCGCTCGCGCTCGATGTCCATCGAGTCCAGCACCTGCTCCTTCATGTCGCGCAGCTCCAGCCCGCCGGTGGACTGGATCAGCCGGTCGGCAAGCGTGGATTTGCCATGGTCGATATGGGCGACGATGGAGAAATTGCGGATGTGGTCGAGAGGCGTGCTCATGGCGCGCGCTTTAGCAGGGGCGGGTTGCAGGGGCAAGCGGGGTGGCGGTGCCCTTGCCTTCTCCCCTTGTGGGAGAAGGTGGATCGGCGCGCAGCGCCGAGACGGATGAGGGGTGTTCCAGCTTGACGCCGGCGTTCTTTCACCGCCATGGCTGCAAACTGACATCCCTTACATAAGCGATTATCGTGGTGCAGACGCTGTCCATGTCTTTCAGGACATCGTCGTTCCAAAAGCGCAACACACGAAAGCCTCTCGCCTCCAGTTCCGTTCTACGGGCCTGGTCTGACTCTGAGTCCGCATGCTGACTCCCATCGATCTCGATGATGAGGAGTGATTCAAGACAAGCGAAATCGGCGACGTATTTTCCAACAGGAACTTGGCGCCGAAATTTGATCCGATCGAGCCTGCGGTCACGTAGTTCGTGCCACAGTTTGTCTTCCGCCTCCGTCATTTCACGTCGGAGCGAACGGGCAAAGTTTCGTTTGGCAGGAGCGACGGGCTGATGTGGCATGACGTTAGATTAACCAACGTCTCACTCCGCTGGAACACCCCTCATCCGTCTCGGCGCTTCGCGCCGATCCACCTTCTCCCACATGGGGAGAAGGCAACGACGCGTCCGCCCCCAATCACGAAGCGGTGAACCATGTAACGAAGCCTCGGGCAGCGACGAAGTGTGGGATGAACCCGCCGCAACGGAGACCCCCGATGACTGGACTTAACCCAAAACGCGCCGGCATGCTGGCTGCCGTAGGCGCCGCGCTGATGATGCTTGGCGGCGCCGCCTTCGCCCAGCCGCTCACCGTGGTCGAATTGTTCACCAGCCAGGGCTGTTCGTCTTGCCCGCCGGCCAATGCCAACCTGATCAAGGTCAAGGACCAGCCGGGCGTTCTGGCGCTGTCGTTCAACGTCACCTACTGGGACTATCTCGGCTGGAAAGACATTTTCGGCCGCGAGGAATTTACCCAGCGCCAGGTGCGCTATGAGCCGTCGCTCGGCCGCTCCGGCCCGTTCACGCCGCAGGTCGTGGTCAATGGCGGTGCCGATGCGGTGGGCGCGGCATCGGGCGAGATCGAGCAGCTGATTTCCGCGAGCGGCCGCACGAACGGGCCGACGCTGTCGCTCGACGGCGGCAAGATCAGCATCGGCGCCGGTTCCGCGCCGGCCGGCCGCGCCGATGTCTGGCTGGTCCGCTACAACAAGGGCGTCATCGAGGTGCCGGTGGCGCGCGGCGAGAATACCGGGCGCACGCTGCCGCATGCCAATGTCGTGCACTCGCTGGAGAAACTCGGCAGCTGGAGCGGCGACGCCACCACACTGCCGCTGCCGGCGGCAAGCGGCGGGCTGAGCACCGCGGTGCTGGTGCAGTCGCCGGGTGGTGGGCCGATGCTGGCTGCAGCCGCCGACTGATTCTTTTTCTACGCAACGCCGCTAGCGCGGCATAACCGGGCTCGCATCCGCGCGCCCTCTTCAAGGAGGAAATACCATCATGACCAAGACCCTGACCGCGCTCGCTTTTGCGCTTTCGATGACCGCCTTCGCCTCCGGCGCCCGCGGGGACGAAGCGACTAACGCCATGAAGCCGGCGATGGCAACTGATGCGATGAAGCCCGCGACCGATGCCATGGCGCCGGCGACCGATGCCATCAAGCCAGCCGACCCAATGGCGACGAATGCGATGAAACCCGCCGCCGACGCCATGAAGCCGGCCGATGCCATGAAACCCGCAACGGATGCGATGAAGCCGGCGGACGCCATGGCGCGCGCGCAATAAGGCTGGGTCCCATGGCCCGGCCGCACAGTGGCCGGGCCGGCGCACGGCAATTTGAGAAACCAGGCGGGACGTTCTGTCGTATAGTCTTCGCCACCATCGAGGAGATCAGACATGACCGGCATTGCAAGGACGAGAACGCCGATCTTCAAGAGCGCGCTTGCCGCGCTCATCGTCGCCGCCGCGGCGGCTGCCTTCTGGCAGAGCCCGGCGCGTTCGGCCGAGGACGCGGTGGTGATCCCGCCGCCGGCAGTGGACGAGAAGGCCGCCAGCGGCAGCGAGAAGGCTATCTTCGCCGGCGGCTGCTTCTGGGGCGTGCAGGGCGTGTTCCAGCACGTCAAGGGCGTGACCAAGGCCGTCTCCGGCTACACCGGCGGCGCCAAGGATGACGCCGTCTACGAAACGGTCGGCAGCGGCCGCACCGGCCACGCCGAATCGGTCGAGATCACCTACGATCCGTCCAAGGTGACCTACGGCCAGCTGCTGCAGGTCTATTTCTCGGTCGCCCACAACCCGACGCAGCTGAACTATCAAGGGCCGGACTCGGGCACCCAGTACCGCTCGACCATCTTTGCCGAGAATGGCGAGCAGCAGAAGATCGCCCAGAGCTACATCGCCCAGCTCGACCAGGCCAAGGTGTTTTCAAAACCCATCGTCACCACGCTGGAGACGGGCAAAACCTTCTATCCGGCCGAGGAATATCACCAGGACTTTCTGACGCTGAACCCGACCTACCCCTACATCGTCTACAACGACCTGCCCAAGGTGGCGAATTTGAAGGCGCTGTTCCCGGGGTTGTATAGCGAGAAGCCGGTGCTCGTGCTGGCGGGGAAGAGCTGAGCACCTAATCTCCCCCCTCGAGGGGGAGATGTCGCCGGAGGCGACAGAGGGGGTCGGTCCGACCGGACGCGACCTCCTGCGGCAGAAGAAGGTTAGCGCTCCACGCGCGGCGACCCCCTCTGGCCTGCCGGCCATCTCCCCCTCAAGGGGGGAGATCAGCTCCCCTTCAATCATACGTCAGATCCGTCGCCTTGCCCCCAAACACCCGATACGCATAGAACGAATAGAAGATGATCACCGGCAGCACGACCACCGTGCCGGCGAGGATGATGGCCAGGCTTTCCGTCGCCGACGCCGCCTGCCAGATGGTCAGCCTCTCGGGCACCACGAAGGGGTAGAACGACCAGGCAAGCCCGGCAAAGCCGAGCGCGAAGATGGCGGCGAGCGTCAGGAACGGCCGCAGCGCATGGCGGTCGTCGGGCTTGGGCAGGTGGAAGGTCTGCCGCCACAGCCACAGGAACAGCAGCGCCGACAGGATCGGCAGCGGCGACAGAAAGAGCATTTCGGGCCAGACGAACCATTTGGCGAAGATGCGCGGGCTGGCGAATGGGGTCGCCAGCGACACCGCCGCCATGCCGAGCGCGGTCAGCACCAGGGCTGTCCGCAGCCAGGCCACCGCCTTCCTCTGCAATTCGCCCTCGGTCTTGTAGATGACCCAGGCAGCGCCCATCGCTGCATAGGCCGCCGACAGGCAGAGCGCCACCAGCGCCCCGAAAGCGATGCCGCCAAAGCCGACATCGAGGCCAAGCACATAGACGCCGAGCATATAGCCTTGCGCCAGCGAGGCGATGACGGAACCGAGGAAGAAAATGCGGTTCCAGCGATGCTTCTTGCCGGCGGGCACCTTGGCGCGGAAATCGAAGGCGACGCCGCGCAGGATGAGGCCGACCAAAAGCACGAAGACCGGAATGTAGAGCGCGGTGAGGATGACGCCATGCGCCAGCGGGAAGGCGACCAGGAGCAGGCCGACGGCCAGCACCAGCCAGGTCTCGTTGGCATCCCAGAACGGGCCTATTGCCGCGATCATGGTGTCCTGCTCGGCATCTTCGGCGACCGAGAACAGGATGCCGATGCCGAGATCGAAACCGTCGAGAATGACGTAGATCAGGATGGCGAGGCCCATCAGGCCGGCGAAGATCAGGGGCAGCGCGGTTGGCCAGTCGAAGCTCATCGGTCTGTCATCCCTCTCATCAACGGTTCTGCCCTTCGCTATGGCTCCGGGCGTTCGTCATTCGGAAAGCCAAATCGTTGGCTTTTCGTCCTCTACGCGGACCATTCCTCACTCCGCTGCGGCCGGTTGCGACATCGCCGTCTTCATGACGCCCGGCAGCGGCGAGGTATCGCCGTCCTTGGCGGCCTTCAGCGCCAGGTGCACCAGCACGCCAAGATAGGCGATCAGCAGCAGCACATAGAGGATGAGATAGATGGCGAGCGTCAGCGCGACATGGCTGCCGGCGACCGGGCCGATAGCGTCGGCGGTTTTCAGCACGCCGGTGACCAGCCAGGGCTGGCGGCCGATTTCGGTGGTGTACCAGCCGGCCAGCGTCGCCAGCCAGCCCGACAGCGCCATCGGCACCATCAGCATGGCCAGCGGCCTCGGCAGGCTGTGGCGGCGCTTGAGGAAGAAGGTCGCCGACCACGAGACGATGAGCATCAAAATGCCGGTGCCGACCATGATGCGGAAGCCCCAGAACACCGGGAAGACCGGCGGATGCAGGCCGGGATAGTCGTTGAGCCCCGGCACGATGCCGCTGGTGGAGTGACGCAGCACCAGGCTGGCGCCGTCGGGAATGGCGATCTCGAATTTGTTTTCCTTCGCCGCCTCGTCGGGCAGCGCAAACAGCACCAGCGGCACGTTGGGGCCGGTGTTCCAGTTGGCCTCCATGGCCGCGATCTTCTGCGGCTGGTGCTCCAGCGTATTCAGCCCGTGCTGGTCGCCGGCGAAGATCTGGATCGGGATCAGGATGGCGGCGGTGAAGACGCCGGTGCGCAGCGCCTTCCACATCGATTCCGACCGGTCGCCGGTGAGGTAGCGCAGCGCCGACAGGCCGGCGATCAGGAACGACACCGTCAGGCCGGAGGCAAGCAGCATATGCGTCAGACGGTAGGGCATGGACGGGTTGAAGACGATCGCCCACCAGTCGACGGGATGCGCCTTGCCATCGATCATCTCGAAGCCGGCCGGCGTCTGCATCCAGGAGTTCAGCGCAATGATCCAGAAGGCCGACAGCGTGGTGCCGCCGGCGACCAATACCGTCGCCAGCGTGTGGACGCGGTTGGAGACGCGGCGGAACCCGAACAGCATGATGCCCAGGAAGGCCGCTTCGAGGAAGAAGGCGGTGAGGATCTCGTAGGCAAGCAGCGGCCCGGCGATGTTGCCGACCTTTTCCATATAGCCCGGCCAGTTGGTGCCGAACTGGAAGCTCATGGTGACGCCGGAGACCACGCCCATGGCGAAGGACAGTGCGAACACTTTCACCCAGGTGAAATAGGCGCGCATCCAGGCGGAATCATTGGTGGTGTTGTAGCGGAGCTTGAAGAACAGCAGCACCCAGCCAAGCGCAATCGTGATGGTCGGAAACAGGATGTGGAACGAGATATTCGCCCCGAACTGCATTCGCGACAGGATGAGCGGGTCCATGCGGGCTCCGGCTGCTGTTTGTTGGCGCAGAATAGGCGGCGGATGCGGTCCGGTCAAAGCGGCTTGGCGTCACGCGGGGCGCGTTGTCGCAGCAGATGGGATCAATCCGTCAGTGCCCCGATACCCCCATGACGAAACGGCAAGAGGGGAACGTTTGTCCACAATTGTCAGCAGCGGCATTGACTTCCCGCCGTGCGCACCGACATTCAGCGCAATAATAATCCCCGCCTCTTTCAAACAGTCGTTTTCGGCCTCATGTCTTCCACTAATTTGCCTTCCATCATTTCGATTTCCGGGGTCACCAAGACCTACGCCACCGGCTTCAAGGCGCTGAAGGAAATCAACCTCGACATCGAACGCGGCGAGATTTTCGCGCTGCTGGGGCCGAACGGCGCCGGCAAGACGACGCTCATCTCGATCGTCTGCGGCATCGTCAACCGTTCGTCGGGAACGGTGACCGTCGACGGCCATGATATCAACCGAGACTACCGCGCGGCGCGCAGCCTGATCGGGCTGGTGCCGCAGGAGCTGACCATCGATGCGTTCGAGAGCGTCTGGGCAACCGTCACCTACAGCCGCGGCCTGTTTGGCAAGGCGCCCAATCCGGGCTTCGTCGAAAAGGTGCTGCGCGACCTGTCGTTGTGGGACAAGAAGGACGCCAAGGCGATCACGCTGTCGGGCGGCATGAAGCGGCGGCTGATGATTGCAAAGGCGCTGTCGCATGAGCCGCGCATCCTGTTCCTCGACGAACCGACGGCCGGCGTCGACGTCGAACTGCGCCAGGACATGTGGGCGATGGTGCGACGGTTGCGCGACGATGGCGTCACCATCATCCTCACCACGCACTATATCGAAGAGGCCGAGGCGATGGCCGACCGTGTCGGCGTCATCAACCGCGGCGAGATCATCCTGGTCGAGGGCAAGGCCGAACTGATGCGCAAGCTCGGCCGCAAGCGCCTGATCGTGGAATTGCGCAACCCGCTCCCCGCCATTCCCGATGCATTCTCGCACTACGCGTTGGAGCTGTCGGGCGATGGCACACAGCTGACCTACACCTATGACAATCAGAGCGAACGCCCCGGCGTCGCATCGCTGCTGCGCGAACTCGAGACGGCCGGCATCCAGTTCCGCGACATGGATACGCAAAACAGCTCGCTCGAGGAGATCTTCGTCAATCTGTTGAGGCAAGAGCCATGAATTGGCGAGCAGTATGGGCGATCTACCGGGTCGAGATGGCGCGTGCGTTCCGCACCGTGCTGCAGAGCATCGTCTCGCCGGTGATCTCGACATCGCTTTATTTCGTCGTCTTCGGCTCGGCCATCGGCTCNTCGTCTCGCCGGTGATCTCGACATCGCTTTATTTCGTCGTCTTCGGCTCGGCCATCGGCTCGCGCATCACCGAGATCGACGGCATCAGCTACGGCGCCTTCATCGTGCCCGGCCTGATCATGCTGTCGCTGTTGACGCAGTCGATCTCCAACGCTTCCTTTGCCATCTATTTCCCGAAATTCGTCGGCTCCATCTACGAGCTCTTGTCGGCGCCGGTGTCGTATCTGGAGATCGTCATCGCCTATGTCGGCGGCGCCGCGACCAAGTCGATCATCCTCGGCTTGATCATCCTGGCGACGGCCTCGCTGTTCGTGCCGCTCACCATCCAGCATCCGTTCTGGATGCTGGCCTTCCTTGTCTTGACGGCGGTGACCTTCAGCCTGTTCGGCTTCATCATCGGCATATGGGCGAAAAGCTTCGAGCAATTGCAGCTGGTGCCGCTGTTGATCATCACGCCGCTGACCTTCCTCGGCGGCAGCTTCTATTCGATCAACATGCTGCCCGAGACCTGGCGCACGGTGACGCTGTTCAACCCGGTCGTCTACCTGATCAGCGGTTTCCGCTGGAGCTTTTACGGCAAGTCCGATGTCTCGGTCGCCGTCAGCCTCGGCATGACGGTCGTGTTCCTCGCCATCTGCATCACCATCGTCGCCTGGATCTTCCGCACCGGCTACCGGCTGCGCAACTGACCCTGCCACTCTAAATCAGGCGATCGCCCATGCGCCGGTCAAATCAACAGTTTTCCTGGGGGCAAATTGGCCACGTTGGCCGCCACGCTTCTTGCTAGATCGCCTTGATGAGGCGCAGCAACCCCAGCATCTCGATCAGCCTGCCCTCGCGGAAGGCGATGTAGGTCGGTTCTTCGACGCCATGGAAGCGGCGCTTGAACGCCGCCTGGCCCTTGAGGTTGAACTTGCTGCGGTTGACCCAGGGCGACTCATAGGCCCGCTCGAAGGCGTTGCGCCAGAAGCTCGATTCGGCAAAGCTGTTGGCTCCGACATCGAGCATCGGCGACAGGCCGAGCGTGACGACCGAAATGCCCTCATTGCGAAACCGGTCGACGGCGAATTTGGTCAGCCCGATTTCGGCATGCGGCGAGGCATCGATGTGCTTGCGCTTGAACGAGGTGGTATAGCCGATCACCTTGCCATCCCGGAACATCGGATCGAAATCGAGCAGAGCGACGAGCTCGCCTTCCGGGCTGTAGAGCACGAAACGGCGCATATCGATGCCGAGATGATCGGCAAAGGGGCGGTTGAGGAACGCCATCTCCCAGCGCTTGACGATGCGGTCGGCCCGCCAGTTCTGTGACAGGCGCTGGACCTCGTCGAGATAGACCGCTCCTTCGCCAAAGGAAAACCCCTTCTTCAAGAGCCAGCGTTCGGAATAGCGCACGGTTTCGTTGCGCTTGCCGGAAAAATCGTGAGCCGGCAGCTCCAGCCGCGTGTCGACGCCGAGGCGGTTGACCTGGTAGCCGAGCCCTGCCAGAACGCGCGCCGTCGGTTCGCCGATCTGCACGAACCACGGGCTGTCGGCGGCTTCGACAAAGCGCCTGATATAGTCGGGCCGATCGGCCGGATGGGCGACCGGGTCACCGAGCGCGAAATGGTGCTTCATCTTGGTGCCGAAGGCGATGTAGCCGTCGGCGTCGCCGAAATAGGACAGTTTTTGCTGCACGGCGGTCGAATAGGCCAGCGAGAAGTCGCCGTGCCGGCGGACAAGCGCCAGCCGCTCGACATGCGAAAAATCCTGGCGCGGCACCTTGGCTGCGGCGCCCTCCAGCAGTCTGTCGAGAAAGATGCGCAAGGAGGGCATGGTCGAGCTTCCGCGTGCCGATGATAAACAGAGGCTTGCCCCCAAAGCCTCGAATCAGTCGCATTGACGCGACCTCATTATCGATCATATCGCCCCTGTGCCATATGGGACGTGCCATATAGGACGGGTCCCCATGGCGCACCTGAAAGGAAATCTCGACCGAATGGCGGCTACGACAAGCGAAACGATGCCTATCGTCCTGGGGCCGAAAGGACCCGACTATACGGTTATCGTCATCGGCGCCGGAGCGGCGGGGCTGGCGGCCGCCGACGCGCTTGGCCGGCGCGGCGTGCGGGTCGTCGTGCTTGAAAAGGAGCCGCGGATCGCCGAACCGTGGCGACGGCGGCACGAGAAGCTGACCTTAAACACGCATCGCGCGCTGTCGACCCTGCCCGGCCTTGCCTATCCGCCCCGCACCGCCGCCTTTCCGAACAAGGATGCCATCGTCGGTTATCTCGAGGATTTTGCCCGCGCGCGCGGCATAAGGGTCGAATTCGGCACCGCCGTCGAGCGGATCGAACGCAGAGGCGATGGCTGGCTCGTCCATACGGGCCGGGAAACGCTGAGCGCCCGCAATGTCATCGTCGCCACCGGCCGCGACCGCTTGCCATGGACGCCGGACTGGCAAGGCAAGGCGACTTTCACCGGCAAACTTGTCCACGCCGCCGATTTCGGCACAGCACAGGACTATGTGGGCAAAAGCGTGCTGGTGGTCGGAGCCGGAAATTCCGGCTTCGACGTGCTCAACCACCTCGTCCGCGCCGACACCAAGGCCATCTGCTTGTCAGCCAGGCAGGGTCCGTCGCTGATGCCGAAACGGATCGGCAAGGTCGCCGTGGCGCGCTTCGGCGGTTTCATGGCGATGCTGCCGACGTGGATTGCCGATGCCGCGATTGCCGCGACGCAGCGGCTGGTGTTCGGCGACCTCGCCCGCTTCGGCCTGCCGCCGGCGCCGAAGGGCGGCGCCAGCCGGCTCGGCGTCGAGCAGATCGCTATTGCCGTCGACAACGGCGCCGTCGCCGCGCTGAAGGCCGGACGGATTTCGGTGGTGGCGCCGGTGGCGGCTTTCGCAGGCGCCGGCGTGCGGCTGAACGACGGCACGGTGCTCGAGCCGGATGTGGTGATCGCGGCAACCGGCTATCGCACCGGCCTGGAGGCCATGCTGGGCGATCTCGGCGTGCTCGACGCCAAGGGCGTGCCGAAGGCCAATGGCGGCACCCCGAGCGGCCAGCCCGGCCTGTGGTTCATCGGCATGCGGCCAAGCCTGACCAGCTATTTTCACAGCGCCGGCCTGCAGGCCGAAGCGATTGCCGGTCAGATCTCCAAGGGGTTGTAGACGAGCGCCTCTGGACGGAGAACCACCGCACTTCGGGCTGCTGCTGTGGCGCGGACTGGTGGTTCAACGCATCTGCAAGACGGGATCGAATATCCTGGCGATTGGGCGAAACGCCATCCCGTCGTCATCCACGGGCGAAGCAAGGAGCGTAGCGACGCGGCGCAGACCCGAGGATCCATGCCGTGACTTCTGAGCTACGCTGCGTTGCAGGTTCTGCTCCGCTGCTTCCACGGCCAAGGCATGATCCCTGGGTCTCCGCGACGGAGCTTCGCTCCTGCTTCGCCCAAAGGACGACGAAGTTGAGATGCTTGCGACCAACTTCCAAAGCAGGCGCTTGAACTCGTTCATTGCATCATTATATAACATGTTATACTTATCCAGCATGCGGATCACCCATGGAAGACATCATTCGATCCCTTGGCTACCTCACCCTCGGCAGCAGGCTGAAGCGTATCGGCGAGCAGTTGCAGGCCGATACGCAGCGCATGCTCGATGGGCTGGAGGTGCCGGTGCAGTCCAGCCAGTATCCTCTGCTGGCCGCGCTCGACCGGCTCGGGCCGCTGCCTGTCGGCGAGCTGGCGCAGTCACTGGGGATCACCCAGCCGGGGGTGACGCGCAGCGTGGCGCTGCTGGCCGAGTTGGGGCTGGTCGAGGCCGCGCCATCGAACGACGACCAGCGCCGCAGGATGATCTCGCTGACCGCGAACGGCCAGCGCCTGGTCGATAAGGCGAAGCGAGACGTTTGGCCGCGCATCGAGAACGCCGTTGCCGACTTGTGCAAAGGCCTTGCAGGGCCGCTTCTCGAACAACTCTCGGCAATGGAGGACGGCCTGGCGGCGGCCCCGCTCGACCGTCGTGTGAAACAGGATGTCGCGCCATGAGCCATGTCCTCGATCGTCCGGTCTGGAGCGCGCTCGACACGCGGCATCGGATCTTTGCGTATGGCGACAGGCTCGCCAGGCGCTATCCCTCCTCGATCGTCCCCTTCGCGGCTTCCGGGGCAGACGACGCTGAGAGCCTGCAGGCGCTCGCAAGCGACCGTGACCGCCTTCGGCGTTCAGATGGTTGCCGAGGCGCCATTGCCTTCCGTGTCGGAGAGCGTGTACAGCAGCTGACGCAGGACGACGCGGCCGAGATGCTTGCTTTGGCGTCACTGACCAAGCCCGGCCCGTTCACGCTCAAGGCGCTGAGCCTCGGCGAGTTCTGGGGCGTGAAGATCGACGGCCGGCTGGCGGCAATGGCCGGCGAGCGCATGAAGCAGCCCGGCTACAGCGAACTCAGCGGCGTCTGCTCGCATCCCGAATTTCGCGGCAGCGGCCTCGGCCGGCTGCTGTCGGTGTTCGTGGCCAACCGAATTTTTGCGCGCGGCGAAGTTCCCTACCTGCATTCCTATGCCAGCAATGCCAACGCGGTTGGGTTGTACGAAGCCATCGGCTTCAGGCTGCGGGCAGAGATGAATGTGGCCGTCGTGCAGCGCGCCGGCTAGAGGCCTTTGTTTTTTACGCAATTTCGGACGGAAACCGCTTCACACTTTTCTGGAATTGCTCCAGGCCGCCTTGCAGGCCTCAGGCTGATTTCGGCTCCAACCGGCGAAAACCCACGGTTTCCATAAGCATATCTTCCTCGACCATGCCGGCATTGTGCAGCGCAAGCAGGTTCAGCGCGATCTCCCGCGCATCCGCGGAATCGGGATGCACGTCGCGCCTGCGGCAGGCTTCGTCGAACACGCGTTGCAGCCTGGCGATGTCGTCGGGTTTCAGCAGGCCACGGTCATAGACGGACTTTGGCATGGCACTCTCCTCCAGAAGAGGTAGGGCGCCATGTTTAAATGTCCATTCTTTTCCGGGGCTTGGGTGGGCAGCTGCCTGGGTTTGCGTTAATCCGGCCCGAGCGTTGCAATCAGACCGCGATCGTGCTGCCATTCATTCAGCCACCTCTCGTCATCGTCGGGCCTGTTCCGCCGCAGTCTGCTTGACGTGCCGCCACGCTTGCGAAACAAGAGCTGCCACAAAGGACAGCGAGGCACAAAAGTGAGTTTCTGGGGACTGGCGCAGCTCGTCATTTCGACGGTGATCTTCCTGCTGGCGGCCATCGCGGCCAAGCAATGGGGGCTGGCGCCAAGCCTTGGCAAGATCGTGCTGACACTGGCGCTCTATACGGCGGGCAATCTGATGATGCTGCGGCTGGTTCGTGAGTTCGGCATGTCGGTCTCGTTCAGCCTGTCGGCGGTGATCCAACTGGTGGCGGTCAATGTGGTGGCGCTGGTGTTCTTCGGCGAACGCGTCAATGCCTTGCAGGCGACCGGCATCGTGCTGGCCATCGCGGCGGTGGTGCTGATCTCGCTCGGGCCTTACCTGCAGGGGCGACTGTAATCCGATGAAGACCCCGCGTGCGTTCACCAACTGGCTTGAATTTCCGGTGCTGCTGGCCGGGCTGGTGATAGCCGCCGGGCTGTGGGGCTTCGAGGAACTGATGGAGGTGGCGCGGGCCACCACGCCGCACGCTTTCGATACTGAGATCCTGCTCGCTTTCCGAAAAGTGGGTCAGCCGGATGTTCCCGTCGGCCCGGCATGGCTGGAAGGCGCGATGCGCGACATCACCAGCCTCGGCAGCTCCAGCGTGCTGGTGCTGATCGTAACGGCGGTGATCGTCTACCTCCTGCTGATCCGCAGGCCGAGGACGGCGCTGCTGATCTTTGTCGCGGTGGCCGGCGGGCAGCTGCTGTCGACCTTGCTCAAGGCCGGCATCGACCGGCCGCGCCCCGATCTTGTCTCGCACCTGGCCAACGAGACGTCGCTGTCGTTTCCCAGCGGCCACGCCATGCTGTCGGCGGTGACCTATCTCACGCTGGGCTCGCTGGCAGCGCGCTTCCTGCCGGGACGAACGACGAAAATCTATGTCCTCAGCCTGGCGGTGCTGGTAACGCTGCTGGTCGGCGTCAGCCGCGTCTATCTCGGCGTCCACTGGCCTTCCGACGTGCTGGCGGGATGGTGCGCCGGCTTCACCTGGGCGACGCTGTGCTGGCTGGCGGCGCGAATGCTGCAGCGGAACAAGGCGGTGGCCGATGGCAACGAGCCCGAAGACTGACGATCCGGAGCGACATTCAAATCAGCCGGTTGATCAGCCCGTGTCCGCAGCCTGCCAGCAGAAAAACCGCCGACAGCAAGGCTGCCGACGTCGTCAAGGTCCTGAAAATCTTCAACGGATATTTCCCCGCCAGTAAGAGCCAAGGCGGTAACGTAGCATGCTCATCCCGTATCCCGCCATCCGGCTTTGTGGAGAGATCATGCTTCATGTATGCTTTATGATGGTTGAAACATCACTATGATTGTATTACACGTCGTCTCTGCAGACTCAGACGGGGGTTCCGACCGATGATCACTGCCGCGCAGATGCGCGCCGCGAGGGCGCTGGCCGGCATCGATCAGAAGACGCTCGCCGAGCGTGCCGGCGTTTCGCTTCCGACAATCCAGCGCATGGAAGCGAGTGACGGCGTGGTCAGGGGCGTGGTCGATACGCTGATGAAGGTTATCCAGGCTCTCGACGAGGCCGGGGTGGAGCTCATCGGCGAGAACCAGACCAGCGAGCGCGGCGGCCGGGGCGTGCGCCTCAAGCCGGTCGCGCCGCCGAACCCGCAAGGCTGAGCCGGCATATAGTCGCGACGGCGACCGCCGACAGTCCTGCCGACGATCCCGCCGCCTTCACGCAAGCGGAAGGCAGTCCATGGATCAGATCCGGCGGGCAGTGCATCAACCGGCCCAGAAGTCGGCAAAGCCGACATTTTCAGAGCTGTTCACGCCCAAGCTGGTGACGGTCTGGCGCGAAGGTTACCGCCTGCCGCAGTTCAAGGCCGACCTCATGGCCGGGCTGACCGTCGCTATTGTCGCGTTGCCGCTGTCGATGGCGATTGCGATTGCTTCGGGCGTGACGCCGGAGCGCGGCCTGTTCACCGCCATTGTCGGCGGCTTCATCGTCTCGGCGCTCGGCGGCAGCCGCTTCCAGATCGGCGGCCCGGCCGGCGCCTTCATCGTGCTGGTGGCGGCGACGGTGCAGCGCGAAGGCGTCGACGGACTGCTGCTGGCGACGATGATGGCCGGCATCTTCCTGCTCGCCATCGGCTATCTCCGGCTCGGAACCTATATCAAATTCATCCCTTACCCGGTGACGGTCGGCTTCACCGCCGGCATCTCGATCATCATCTTCTCCGGCCAGATCGTGGAACTGTTCGGGCTGAGGCTTGCCGGGCCGGAGCCCGGGCCGCTGCTGCCGAAGCTGATGGCGATCGGCCACGCGGCCGGCACGCTCAATATCTCGGCAACGCTGGTGGCGGCGCTGACCATCGCCACCATCGTCGGGGTGAAGCGCTGGCGGCCCGGCTGGCCGGGCATGCTGATCGCCGTCGGACTGGCCTCCCTTGTCGTGGCGCTGCTTTCGCTGCCGGCGGAAACGATCGGCACCCGCTATGGCGGCATTCCGCGCAGCCTGCAATTTCCGGCGCTGCCGGCGCTCAGCCTCGACAAGGCGCTTGCGGTGCTGCCGGATGCGGTGGCCTTCGCGCTGCTCGGCGCCATCGAATCGCTGCTGTCGGCCGTGGTCGCCGACGGCATGACCGGGCGGCGGCACCGTTCCAATTGCGAGCTTGTCGCGCAAGGCTTTGCCAACATCGCGTCTGCCCTGTTCGGTGGCATCTGCACCACCGGCACCATCGCCCGCACCGCCACCAATGTGCGGGCCGGCGCGCATGGGCCGGTTTCCGGCATGCTGCATTCGCTTTTTCTGCTGGTCTTCATGCTGGTGGCCGCACCAATGGCGAGCTACATCCCGCTTGCCGCCCTTGCCGGGGTGCTGGCGGTTGTCTGCTGGAACATGTTCGAGAAGCAGGCCTTCGCCACGTTGCTGCGCGCTTCGCGCGGCGACGCCCTGGTGCTGATGGCAACCTTCCTGATCGTCGTCTTCCGCGATCTCACCGAAGGCATCGTCGTCGGCTTCGCGCTAGGCTCGATCCTGTTCATCGACCGCATGGCCAAGTCGATCGCCGTGGAGGCGGATTTGCCGCTGGTGCAGGACGATGTCGCCGACAGCAGCGGCCGCGCCTACGATGCAAGCGAGGCAAGCGACGCCGACACCGTCGTCTATCGCATCTCCGGCGCCTTCTTCTTCGGCGCCGCCTCGACTGTCGGCACGGTGCTCGACCGCATCGCCGACCAGCGCAAGAACTTCATCCTCGATTGCTCGGCGGTGCCGTTCTTCGATTCCACCGCGGCCAATGTCATCGAGGGCGCGGCGCACAAGGCGAAGCGCGCAGGGGTGCGTTTCATCATCGCCGGTGCCTCGCCGCAGACACGGCGCATGCTGATCAACCACGGCGTCAAGCGGCCGCTGGTGACCTTTGCCGCCTCGATCAAGGATTCGCGGGCGCAACTCAAAGCCGCGCCCGCTGGCTGAGCCGGCAAGTGTGCGCCGTCAGTCCAGGCTCAGCACCGCGATCTCGCCCTCGTTCATCAGCGGCACGAAAATCCGCGTGCCGTCTGTGCCGATATCGGCGCTGCCCGGCTTGAACTGCTCTACGGCCTCCGGCGCCTCGCCGACTTTGTACCGATAGAGCGTGCCGGTCATGAAGGCGGTGGCGTAGATGCTGTCGCCGATGGCGACGACGCCGTCGAGGTCGGCAAAGTTTTGTGCGCCAGGCAGCGGCGTCACGGCTTTCGTCGCGAGATCGACCGACAGCAGGCCCCCGGGCGCGGCAGTGCTGAAGTCCGGCTTGATGCCCTTGCCCCAGGACGCCACGATCAGCCGATCGCGATCGGCAAAGATGCCGTTGGGTGCGGCGAGCTTCGCATCCTTCACGAACAGTTCCGGCTTGTCGCCGTCAATGCGGTAGATCGCATCGGCCAGCATGTCGGTGACATAAACCTTGCCCGAACTGTCCGATGTCACGTCATTGAGGAAAACGGCGCCGGGCACATCGATCGTCGAGATGAGCTTGCCGCTGGCGAGATCGACGATGCGCACCTTGGTGATGTCGGCGACGTAGAGCTTGCCGCCAGAGATCGCCGAGCCCTTCGGTGCATCCATGCCGGCGGTCCAGTGCCGGCTAACGACCTTGCCGTCCAGCGACAGCACCGAGAGATAGCCGTTGCCGTCGGCCTCCCCGGGATTGCCGACGATGTTGGAGACGATGATGCGATTGTTGGCGGCATCGAACAGCGCCGATTCGGGTTGCTCGAAGCCCGAGGCGCGCCAGAGTTCGGCGGCCTCGGCCGCAGGTGCGAGCGCGATACCGAAGGCGGCGACGCAAATCGAGGTGATGAGGGTTTTCACGGCTAGGTCTCCTGTGGTGGATGGCGGAGAGCTAGAGATGTCGATACTTTTCCGGAAGGGCGATTGCCGCTAGTATCGAAACGCGATACCAAATCGCGAGAAAAGAGGTGCATTCCATGAACGGCCTGATCTTCGAGGCGCTGAAGCGGACGCTGAAGGCCAAAGGCGTCACCTATCGTGAGCTTGCCGGGCGGATGGGCGTTTCCGAGCCGACGGTGAAGCGCATCTTCCACGAGCGCAACTGCAAGCTCGACCGTCTCGTCGGGATCTGCGCTGCCGCCGGCGTCGAGCTGGAAAACGTGCTGGGGTCGATGAACCGGGGGCCGGGACCGGTCAACCGCATCGCGCCAGAGGTCGAGCGCAAGCTTGCCGGACGGCCGGCGTTGCTGTTCATCTTCGTCATGCTATCGGAGAAATTCACGCCCGAGGGCGTCATGCGCTCGCAGGGCTTGAGCGAAGCCTCGATGTTCCTCTATCTGCGCGATCTCGAAGGGCTCGGCCTCATTGCGCTGGGCAGCGGGCTGTCGGCACGGCTGCTGGTCGACACACCGATCCAGTGGAATTTCGAAGGGCCGCTCAGGCCGCTGTTCGAGATGACAAACAAGAATTTCATCGGCTGGGCGATCACCCATCTGGAGCGGGAAGCGACCTTCGTCTCTTTCTCCAGGCGGATGCGGCCGGAGACGGCGGAGATGGTGAAGCGCGAGGCGGAGGAACTGGCCGAGCGCGCCAAACTGCTCGCCCATCACGACCAGCACACGACGCCGGAAGACGGGCTGACCGGCTACAAATGGACGTTTGCTTTTGGCGCAACCCCGTTTCCGGCGATCATGCCGATCGGCCCGCACCCCAGGGATGCCGGTGCGTCCGACCGGCCCACCGCTCCGGCAAAGGGACGCCGTCCGTTGCCGGCTTGACGCGCCAGCCGCGTTTCAAAAACGAAACCATGATAGAGTTCGCGCGCTGATTTGCCTGACTGTACGGGGCGGGTTTGCCGAATGCGTGACCGTCCCCGCAAAATCGAAGTGATCCTATGCCGACCGCGCCAACACTTGAACTTCGCCGCTATTCGCGCCTGAAAAATTTGCGGGAGCGCGCAGAACGCCAGGGTGCTGCATTGCAGTTCTGGGCGCGCACGGCATCGCTCGCCGTGATCTCCTGCTTCTTTTCCTTGATCAGCCGCTGGGATGCCTCGCTGCTCTTCGTGCTGGCGGGCCTAGCGCTGTTCCAGCTGGTCGGCCTGATCCAGTTTCGCTTTGCGCGCCGTCGCAACGCGCCATGGTGGATCGGTTACCTCGTCGGTACGCTGGACATCATTCTGTTGACCGTTCTGCTGGTAACGCCCAACCCGTTTTCCCGCGAGGTCGCGCCGGCTGCGATGCAACTGCGCGAGGGCAGCTTCAAATTCCTGCTGATTTTCGTATGCCTTGGCGCGCTGACCCTTTCGACGCGATTGGCGCTCTATCTCGGCGCGCTCGCGGCCTTGACGTGGACGATCGGGGTGGGATGGGTGGTTTTTCATGCGGGAACCGTCATTCCGGCAACGAACCTCTATTCGCTGCCGATGACAGAGCGACTGAATCTCTATCTCAACCCCAATTTCGTCGATACGTTCGCGCAGGCGACCAATGTGTTGGTTGTCCTGATTATCGGCGCGATCATGGCGCTGGTCGTCTCCCGTTCCCGGCATCTGTCGGAAGACTATGTCAAGGCGGAGCGCGCCCGCGCCAATCTCGCCCGGCATTTTTCGCCCAATGTCGTCGACCAGCTCGCCTCGGATGACGAGCCCTTCGGTCCGGTCCGCCGGCAGGATATCGCGGTGCTGTTCGCCGACATCGTCGGCTTCACACACTATTCCGAGGATCATCCGGCCGAAGCAGTGTTCGAACTACTGCGTCAGTTCCACCGTCGCATGGAGCAGGTCGTTTTCGACCACCATGGCACCGTCGACAACTATATCGGCGATTGCATCATGGCGACCTTCGGGGTTCCGCAAGCCAGCCATGACGACGCAACCCGGGCCATCCGGTGCGCTGAAGCGATGATCGCCGCTATCGAAGACTGGAATGTCCAGCGTGTGTCCAGGGGATATCCGCCGCTGGACGTTCGGATCGGTGCACAATATGGCGCCGTCGTCCTCGGCGCGGTCGGCAGCGAGCGCAACCTGTCCTTCGCGGTGGTGGGCGACACCGTCAACGTCGCCAGCCGTTTGCAGGCGCTCTGCCGGGAACTTCAGGCGAATATTTGCTTTGGGTCACGACTGATTGAGGCCGCGAAGGCGGAATCGCCAACGACACGGTTGAATGCGCGCGATCATGGACCGGTTAGCATCCGCGGCCGGGACGAACCGGTCCATGTCTGGGTCGAACACAGGGCCGAAAACCAGGGCGCTATTGCGGTTTCGGCGTGATGCAGGCCGCCATGTGAGACGCCTGAACCTCATGACTCAGGCCGAAGCCATCACGTGTCTGAGGCGATTGCGCCAGCCTTCGCGGCTGCGGCGTCGGTGCCTGCCTTGTCCTCCCAGGTCACCGCCCGGTAGTCGAACCCAAATTCCAGCGTCGGTTTCACGATGCGGAAGAAGGGCGACAGGTCGAAGTCGCGCGGCGTGTAGAGCGAGTGGTGGCGGATGTGCAGGATTTCGCGGCGCGAATAGTTCGACTGCGCCGAGGCGCGGCCGGGCGCGCGGGTGATCTCGGGCAGGATCGGATAGCGGATCTCGCCATAGGCTTCGGCGATCAGGGTCGAGCAGATGGCGCGCGTCGGGTCGCCGGAGCCGAAAGCCAGCATGCGGCGGCGCCAGCGCACCGGCACCGGCGGCGTCGGCAGGAAAAAGCGCAGCATGTCGAAAATGTTCTTGAGATCGTATTTCAGGCCGAGCTTGCCGATCATGAAGGCGACGACATGGTCGCGGTCTTCCGGCGCCAGCCCGCTCGCCCGGCAGATACGGGTGTTGTAGGTGCGGTAGCGCGACAGCGGCACGGCGACACAGCCTTCGCCGAGCGTGACTTCGATCAGCCGACGCCGTTCCGATCCGTCCTCCGGTTCGGACAACGCATCGCCGATATAGAAGGCGGCATGCGACCAAGTCGACTGTGTCAGGTATTTGATGGCCGCGGAGATCTTCTGGTTGCCTTCGATGAGCAGGATGTCGCCGGGTTCGAGCGTGCGCCGCAACGTCTCGGCGTCGGACGGCGTGTAGGGCTCATAGCCCGAGGATTCGTCCTGCAGCCGGCCGGCAAGCCAGCGGCCAAGTCGGTCGAGAAGCGTGTCGCGCGGCGCGGTCATGGTAAAGTGTGACTAGCACGAGGTGACGTCCTCGGCCATGATCAACCGACCGGGACCTCTTTCGACAATACCGGGCCGGCGAGGTCGTCGCGCGCATTGCGCGCGAGTTTCTTTGTCGAGCGCTTGGGGCTGTCGCCGAACAGCTCGGCCGCTCCGGCGAGGCAGCTCTTCTTCAGGCTTTTTTCCGAGCGCTTCAAAAGCTTGCCAAGAAGCCTTGTATCCTGCGCATCGCCGAGCGGCTCACCGTCGGCCTCGAGCAACACGCGCATGACGAAGACGTCGTGCAGTTCGCCGAGCCTTTCGCCCAGTTCGTCGACCGCCTTGCGCCGCACCTTGATCGGCGTCGGCCACAGCCGGCCGAGCAGCGACAAATGCATCGAGTGGGTCTTGGCAGCCTTGCGCAGATCGTGGAAATCCTCTGCTTCGCCGCGCGATCCCGCCCGGTCCAGCGCCTTCCTGGCACGGCGCAAGGTCTTGCGAGCGCCTTCCGCAAGCACATCGGCTGCATGCTCAGGCAGATCGGGGAGCAGCAGCCGCTCTATCCTGATGAGGCCTTCCTCGCAGGCGGCGGTGGCCGCGCCTATGGCGGCGTCGAGGCCGGCGCCGGCATGCGTTTCATGCTGGCGGGCAATCAGCCGGTCGCGCACGCTGTCGAGGCCGCCGCCGGCAACCTGCTCGGGAAAGGCGGCTGCCAGCCGGTCGACGGTCTCGACCAGCGCGGTCGCCTCGCGCGGCCCGGCAAGCAGCGCCGCCACCTGACGGTAGCATTGGTTCTCAGTCCGACAGAATGTTTCATTTCCGGAACGGACCAGCCGCAGCAAGGCGCGCGCGCTCTTCAGCCGCTTGCGGCATTTGTGCAATGCCTGCTCCGGCTGGTCGCGCGCGACGGCCAGATGGGCAAGCGCCTTGCCGATGTCCTCGCCAAGGATACGCCTGACCTCGCCGGTCAGCGGCAGGCGCGGATCGATGCGAAAGCTCATGCGGCGATCTCCGGAATCCCCTTAGAGCATGATGCCGAAAAGTGTGAAGCGGTTTTCGGACGACATCATGGTCCATCTCTTTTGATTTAGAGCCGGATTCCGATTTTAGGTCGACCCGACCTAAAATCATCCGGCTCTAGGGCGAGCGACGCGTTGTAAAATCTCTGCTCGCCGGTCACTTCGCGGCCGAGCCAATCAGGCAGCATTTCGTCAGGTACATCCTCCGGCGTCTCCAGTTCGGCCACCACAAGGCCGGCTAGAATCCCGCCGAAAACATCGACTTCGTAGAGATAGCCGCGATGCCTAACATGGTGGCGTGTCTTCTCGATGACATGTCCGACGGCGAAGGCCAGCATCTCCTCTGCGTCCGCCAGTGGAATTTCATATTCGTATTCGTCACGCTCGCGGATCTTGCTGCCGAATTTGAGCGTCAGCTTCGCCGAACTGCCGTCGCTGATGCGCACGCGCACGGTGCGGCCAGGTGCTGCGGCAAGGTAGAACTGGCGAATGCGTATATTTGCCTCGGCCATTTCTAGCCATTCGGCGGTGGAGACCAGGAACTTGCGTTCGACTTCCTTGCCCATGGCCGCGCACTAAAGCGTCTGCGGCCCGACATGGCAAGCGGCCGTAGATAATCAATTTGACTTTAATCAATCGATTGATTAAACACGCCGACATGATCAAATCCGCGCCCGACAAAATGCCCCGCCAGGAGACATCGCCCGCCGAGCAGACGCGCGCCGCACTGGTGCTGGCCGCGCTCAAACTGTTCGGGCGGCAGGGCTTCGACGGCACCTCGACGCGCGAGATCGCGGCGGAGGCGAAGGCCAACATCGGCTCCATCGCCTATCATTTCGGCGGCAAGGAAGGGCTGCGCGGGGCCGCCGCCGACCACATCGTTGAGACCATCCAGGCGGTTGCCGGCCAGGCGCTCGGCGGCATGCAGCTGCAAGGTCAAGCCAGTTCAGAGACGGCGCGGGCGCAACTCTCGACCGCATTGGAGCGGATGGTAGGATTTGTCGTCGCCAGGCCGGAGGCGGGCGAGATCGTACAATTCGTACTTAGAGAGTTGTCGCATCCGACGGCCGCCCTCGACCGCATCTATGACGGGGTGTTCGAACCGACGCATCGCCGCCTCTGCCAGATCTGGGAACAGGCGACGGGCGAGCCGGCCGAAAGCGAGGCCACCAAGCTCGTGGTCTTCACGCTGATCGGCCAGGTCATCTATTTCCGCATCGGCCGCGAAGCAGTGATGCGTCGTATGGGCTGGCGCGAGATCGGTAACACCGAAGCCGCCAAGGTGGCGGCGGCGGTCACAAGCAATCTTGGCGCCATACTGGCGGCCCGAAATCCGGTCGCCCGCAAGGAGGGCAAGCGATGAGTTTTCTCTGTTCCCTGCCGCTCGCAGCCCAGCTGTTCGGCGCCTGCGCGCCGGCAGCGCCGCTTGCCGTCGGCTATGTCGAGGGCGACTATGTCTTGCTGGCGCCAATCGAAGTGGCGCAGGTCGAGACCGTCGCGGTCAAGCGCGGCGACCGTGTTGTATCAGGCACGCCGGTGGTGACTCTCGAAAGCGCCGACGCAAAAATCGCCGTCGCCCAGGCAGAGGCCGCGCTCGCCCAGGCGCAGGCGCAGCTGGCCGACCTGCAGATCGGCAAGCGGCCGGAGGAGATCGCGGTGCTGAAGGCCGAGGTCGACATGGCCAAGGCCCAGGCCACGGATGCCAAGCGCAAATACGACCGCGCCGCCGACCTGTTCAAGCGCGGTGCCGGCACGCAGGCCGACTACGACACCGCCGCCGCGACGCTGGAGACCGCCAATGCGCAGGTCGGCCAGGCGCAGGCCAACCTCGCCGTCGGCGGTCTGCCTGCGCGTCCCGAAACGATCAAGGCGGCAGACAATCAGGTCAAACAGGCGCAGTCGGCGTTGGAACAGGCTGAGTGGCGGCTATCGAAGCGCGTGCTGGCGGCACCCTCGCCCGGCCGCATCAATGACGTCATCCGCAATCCCGGCGACACCGCCGGTCCGACCGCGCCTGTCATTTCGATGTTGCCGGACGGTGCGGTAAAGCTCAGCGTCTATGTCCCGGAAAGTGCGTTCTCGTCGATCAAGGTCGGCACGCTGCTTGTCGTCCATTGCGACGGCTGCGGGCCGGAGGTGAAGGCGCGCGTCAGCTATGTCTCGCCCGACCCGGAATTCACCCCGCCGGTGATCTACTCGCTCGAGAACCGGCAGAAGCTGGTCTACCTCGTCGAGGCGCGGCCTCAGGGCAAGGCGCAAGCGCTGCAGCCGGGACAGATCGTCGATGTCGAGCTGGCGGCCTCCGCAAAATGAACGCCATCGACGTTCATGGCCTGGTCAAGCGTTTCGGCGACAAGACTGTCGTCGACCATGTGACGATGACGGTGGCCGAGGGCGAGATCGTCGGCTTTCTCGGGCCCAACGGGTCCGGCAAGACGACGACCATCCGCATCATGTGCGGCCTGCTGACGCCCGACGAGGGCGAAGGTACGGTGCTGGGTTTCAACATCCGCACCGAGTCGCTCCTCATCAAGCGCGAAGTCGGCTACATGACGCAGAAATTCTCGTTCTACGAGGATTTGACGATCGGCGAGAATCTCGAATTCGTGGCGCGGCTCTACCGACTGAAGCCGGTCGAGGAGCATGTGTCGAAAACGCTGGAAGAGCTTGGCCTCACGAGCCGCCGCAACCAGCTCGCCGGCACGCTGTCGGGCGGCTGGAAGCAGCGGCTGGCACTGGCCGCCTGCATCATGCACAAGCCGAAGCTGCTGCTGCTCGACGAGCCGACCGCCGGCGTCGATCCGAAGGCGCGGCGCGAATTCTGGGACGAGATCCACCGGCTGGCGAGCGGCGGTCTGACCGTGCTGGTCTCCACCCATTACATGGACGAGGCCGAGCGCTGCCACCGCATCAGCTACATCTCCTACGGCAAGATGCTGGCCACCGGCACGGTGGACGAGGTGGTGACGAATGCCGGTCTGACCACCTTCGTGCTGCAGGGACCGCGCCTCGACCAGGTCGCCGATGCACTCAGGGACCGGCCCGGCGTCGACCAGGTGGCGCCGTTCGGCGCGACGCTGCATGTCGTCGGCTCCGACAAGGCAAAGCTCGAAAAGGCGCTCGCCGATGTCGAGAAGGAGCACAAGGGTGTCAGCGTAAAACCCGGCGAGACCAGCCTTGAGGACGTCTTCATCCAGTTCATGTCCGGCTCGAAGGACAATATGGCATGAACAGCGTCTTCTCCTTCGCCAGGCTAGGTGCGCTGCTGATCAAGGAATTCATCCAGATGCGGCGCGACCGCATCACCTTCGCCATGATGCTGGGCGTGCCGCTTTTGCAGCTGGTGCTGTTCGGCTACGCCATCAACAACGATCCCAAAAGCCTGCCTGCCGCACTGGTGGCGACCAGCAACGACCCCTACACCCGCGCCATTGTCGCGGCCCTGCAGACGACCGGCTACTACCGCTTCGACCATGTTGCGCAAAGTGCCGAGGCTGCCGAATTCCTGATGGCGCGCGGCGATGTCGCCTTCGTCGTCACCATCCCGGCCGATTTCGGCCGCCGGGTCGAGCGCGGCGACAATCCGCAGATACTCATCGAGGCCGACGCCACCGACCCGGCCGCCGCCAGCGGCGCCATCTCGACGCTAAGCAAAGTGGCCAGCCAGGCGCTGCTTCGGGCGCAAGGCATGCAGGAGGCGGCGAGTGAGGCCGCCAGGGGCCAGCTCGATGTGGTGGTGCACCAGCGCTACAATCCGGAAGGCATCTCGCAATACAACATCGTGCCCGGCCTGCTCGGCGTCATCCTGCAGATGACCCTGGTGATGATGACCTCGATCGCGCTGACCCGCGAGACCGAGCGCGGCACGATGGAAAACCTGCTCGCCATGCCCTCCAGCCCGTTCGAGATCATGCTGGGCAAGGTGCTGCCCTATCTGGTGGTCGGTGGCGTCCAGGTGGTGGTGGTGCTGGCGGCGTCCAAGCTTCTGTTCGCCATCCCTTTCACCGGCTCGATGTCGCTGCTGCTTACCGCCGTGCTGGTGTTCGTGCTGGCGCTGGTGCTGCTTGGCTACACCATCTCGACCATCGCCCGCACGCAGATGCAGGCGCTGCAGCTGACCTTCTTCTTCTTCCTGCCGTCGATCCTGCTGTCCGGCTTCATGTTCCCCTATCGCGGCATGCCGGGCTGGGCGCAGACCTTCGGCGAGATTTTCCCGCTGACGCATTTTTTGCGCATTACCCGCGCGGTGATGCTGAAGGGCGCTGAACTGCCGGCGGTTGCGAGCGAGATCGCCTGGCTGGTCGGGTTCGTGGCCTTGTTTGCCGGCGTCGCATTGGTGCGGTTCAGGCGCACGCTCGACTGAGCGTTCAGGAATTGAGCGACCGCGGACCGCTGACGAACGGACTGCCCCTGACATAGAACCGCAGCGGGCGGTCCGCATCCTTCGTGATGCCGATGCGGATGCCTTGGCCGATGTCGCCGGCCTGATGCCCGTCGGCTGCCAGCCATAGCGAGCCTTGGCGGCACAGATCGAGGCCGTCCAGCGAACGGTCGATCCGCAATGCCTGTGCGAGCCGTCCCGGCCCGCGCGCCACGTCGCGCAGGCGCTCCACGCCCCGGTTCTGCCGCATGATGGCGATGCCTTCGAGCGGTTCGAGCGCCCGGATCAGCACACCGGTGCCGGTCCCTGGCCCCTCGCTCGAAACATTGAGCATCCAGGAGACGCCATAGGCGAGATAGACATAGGCGTGCCCGGCGTCAAGAAACATCGAACGGTTGCGCGGCGTCATCCCGCGATAGCCGTGACCGGCGGCGTCGCCGGTGACATAGGCCTCGGTCTCGACGATACGGCCGCCGACGATGCCTTCCGGCAATTCCCGCACCACGAGCTTGCCGATGAGATAGCGGGCGAGATCGGCCGTATCATCAGGCAGTTCGGCACGATCGAGCGGATGGTGGCTGGTCATGCTACCGCCGCCGTGTTTCAAGGTATCCGTTCGACCCATTGCGCGCGCGACTGCCCCGGCTCGAACGGATCGCCGAAATACTGGGTCTCGCGAACCACCTTGCCATCGACGAACTCCATGATGCTCACCGTATAGGACGGAATCCCGTCATAGGTCAGGACATACTCGGTGATCCAGAGGTCGCCTGACCCGGTGATCCGCCGCACGGCAAAGCGCTTCCGGTTGGGCTGGGCGGCGCGCGACGGCTGGATGTTGTGCCGTCCGCTGATGCGCTCGCCTGACTGCGGATAGTCAAGCACCGCGTCGTCGCGATAAATCTGATGCTCCGTCTCGAAATCATTGGCATCGGAGGCAGCCCAATGGCGATCGAGAGCCGCCCTTATCTCAGCGTCTGCCATATCGGTTCTCAGGCCGCAGCCATGATCTCGGCATAGGTGGTGAAATCGACATTGCCGCCTGACAGCACGACGGCGACGCATTTGCCCGACAGTTCGATCTCGCCTGACGAGAGCGCCGCCAGCGCCACGCAGCCGCCGGGTTCGACCACCAGCTTGAGATGGGCCATGGCGTCGCGCACCGCCTGTGCGGCCGCCTTGTCGGAGACGGCGATGGCGCCGGCGAGGTTCTTGCGGTTGATCTCGAAGGTGATGGCACCGGGCTCTGCGGTGAGGATGGCATCGCAGATCGAGCTGTGGCCAGGCTCGTTGGAGACCCTTTTTCCCTCGATCAGCGAGCGGCGGGTGTCGTCGAAATGCTCGGGCTCAACGGCCCAGACTGCTGTGGCCGGCGAGGCATCCTTGACGGCGATCGAAATGCCGCTCGTCAGGCCGCCGCCTCCACAGGGAATGACGACCGCATCGAGGCTGACGCCGAGCGCTTTTGCCTGGCGCATCAGTTCGAGACCGATCGTGCCCTGGCCGGCGATGATGGTCGGATCGTCGAAAGGAGGCACCAGCACCATGCCCTTGTCCATGTAGGGTCGCACCACCGTCATGCGGTCGTCGCGAAAGCGGTCGAACGGCACCACTTCGGCGCCCATCTTGCGGACATTGGCGATCTTCATCGCCGGCGCGTCGGCCGGCATGGCAATGACCGCCTTGACGCCGAACATGGCAGCCGCCGCGGCGACGCCCTGAGCATGGTTGCCGGAGGAGAAGGCGACGACGCCGCGGCTGCGCTCTTCTTCGCTCAGCGAAGACAGTTTGTTGTAGGCGCCGCGGAACTTGAACGAGCCGGTGCGCTGCAGCGTCTCCGGCTTGAACAGGATGCGGCCGCCGAAGCGTTTGTTGAGTTCCAGCGATTCGATCAAGGTCGTTTCGGCGATCAGGCCGGAGAGCCGCGCGGCGGCGGCATGGATGTCGGCGATGCCGGGAAGCGTGGTCATGGCGAAGTCCTGAAAGGGATGAGATCGGCGCATGGTGCACGCAAAGGCAGGCCACGCACCAATGAAAAAATGTGACCGTTACAAAGTTTGGCGGGCATGAGCGGCGACGAGGGTCAAACTGGCCCACCTCTCCCGCCTTTATCAGCCGGGCCGTATCGGCTAAGGGCGGGGGAGCAGAATCCCGGACCGCCAGACATGACCGCCAAGCCAAAACCCCTGTTTCTCGGTATCGACACCGGTGGCACCTATACCGATGCCGTGCTGTGGTCGGAACAAGGCGGGCCAAAAGGCAAGGTGCTGGCCAAGGCCAAGGCGCTGACCACGCGGCACGATCTTGCCGTCGGCATTTCCGGCGCGGTCGATGCGGTGCTGGGAAAATCGGCCACCGATCCGGCCGCGATCAAACTCGTGTCGATGTCGACGACGCTCGCCACCAATGCGCTGGTCGAGGGCCAGGGTGGGCGTGTGGCGCTCATCATGATCGGCTTTACCGGGGCCGACCTTGCGCGCGACGGGCTGAAGACGGCGCTCGGCACCGATCCGGTGGTGTTTTGTCCGGGCGGCCATGACGTGCACGGCAATGCGGCCAAGCTCGATCTGTCGGGGCTGGAAGCAGCACTCCCTGAACTCGGCGCCTCGGTGTCGGGCTTTGCCGTGTGCGCCTATTTCGCCACCCGCAACCCGGCGCATGAACTCGCCGCGCGCGACCTCATCCGCGAAAAGACCGGCCTGCCGGTGACCGCCAGCCATGAATTGTCGGCCAAGCTCGGCGGTCCGCGTCGCGCGCTCACCACCTTGCTCAACGCCAGGCTGATCTCGATGATCGACCGGCTGGTGGCGGCAACCGAAGGATTTTTGGAAGCCCGCAACATCGCAGCGCCCCTGATGGTGGTGCGCGGCGATGGCGCGCTGGTTTCGGCGGCGTTTGCCCGCCAGCGGCCGATCGAGACCATCCTCTCCGGCCCGGCCGCCAGCCTGGTCGGCGCCCGCCACATGACGGGCCTGGACAACGCCATGGTGTCCGACATTGGCGGCACCACCACCGATGTCGCCGTGCTCGACGGCGGCCGTCCTCGGCTCGATCCCGAAGGCGCCACTGTCGGCGGCTTCCGCACCATGGTCGAGGCGGTCGCCATGCGCACCTTCGGCCTCGGCGGCGATTCCGAAGTGGCGCTGGAAGATGGCGCGCTCAACCCGAAAATCCTGCTCGGGCCGCGCCGCCTGGTGCCGCTGGCGCTGGCCGGCATGATGCATGGTGCTTCAGTGACATCGGAGCTCGAGCGCCAGCTCAGGGCGCCCAACCCCGGCCGCATGGACAGCCGCTTTGCGTTGCGCACCGGCGTGCCGGACAGGCTCGCCGCCGGCCTGACCGCGCCCGAGGCGAAACTGTATGAACTGATTGGTGCCGTGCCGCTCGCCATCGACAGGCTGCTCACCTCGAACGCCCAGAACGCCACGCTGAACCGGCTGGTCTCGCGCGGTCTTGTGCATATCTCGGGCTTCACCCCCTCGGACGCCGCCCATGTGCTCGGCAAGCAGGCCAACTGGGACCCGCTTGCGGCCCGGCTCGGCGCCGAACTGTTTGCCCGCAAGCGTGATGGGCGAGGCCAGAACATCGCGCCGTCTCCAGAGGTGATTTCCGAACGGGTGCTGCTGACGCTCACGCGCTGGTCGGCCGAATACATTCTGGAGACAGCCTTTGCCGAGGATGGGCTGGATGGCGCCGCCACCGTCGCGCACGCGCTGGTGCAGCGCGCCGTCGATTCCCATCCCGGCATCGCAAGGCTCAGCGTCGCGCTCGATCGTCCGGTCATTGGCCTCGGCGCCTCGGCGCCGCTGCACTATGCCGGCTTGGCCGAGCTGGTCGGTAATGAGTGCGTGGTGCCGGAGGATACCGACGTCGCCAACGCGCTCGGCGCCGTCGTCGGCCAGGTCCGCGTCTCGGCCGAAGCCCGCGTCAGCCAGCCCAAGGAAGGTTTGTTCCGGGTCGCGTCGGGGCAAACGGTGCGCGACTTCACCGACGAGGCCAAGGCGATCGCGGCAGCGGAGGCTGATGTGCGGGCGATCGTAGCCGCGCGCGCGAAGGATGCCGGCACGGATAATGCCGAGATCGACGTTTCGACCGAGTTCAAGGTGTCTACGGTTGAGGCCCAACGGATGTTTATCGAAGCGCATGTGGTGGCGGTTGCATCGGGTCGGCCGAGGATCGCGGTTTAGGGTAATCTCCCCACGAGGGGGGAGATCAGCAGCTTCAAAATCCCCGGCTTCACCCTAAGCTGAATTGACCCTTCACCCCTGACATGCCAAAGGCCGCAAAGCCTTTCATCTGGAGAAGCCCTGATGACCGATCGCGTCGAGATCGCCGGATTGCGGATTGCCCGCGAACTGCATGACTTTGTCGGCGAAGCGCTGCCGGGTACCGGTATTGCCGCCGACGCCTTCTGGAACGGCTTTTCGTCCATCGTCCATGATCTCGCGCCGAAGAACCGGGCGCTGTTGGCCAAACGCGACGCTATGCAGGAAGAGATCGACGCCTGGTACCGCGCCAATGGCGCGCCCATCGATATGGAGACCTACAAAAGCTTCTTGCGTGAGATCGGCTATCTCGTGCCCGAAGGGCCGGCCTTTTCCGTGTCGACCGACAATGTCGACCCCGAGATCGCCACCGTTGCCGGGCCGCAGCTGGTGGTGCCGGTGATGAATGCGCGTTATGCGATCAACGCCGCCAATGCCCGCTGGGGCTCGCTCTACGATGCGCTCTACGGCACCGACGCCATTGCCGAGACCGGTGGCGCCGAGAAGGGTAAAAGCTTCAACCCCGTGCGCGGCGCCAAGGTGGTTGCCTGGGCGAAGAGTTTTCTGGACGAGTCCGTGCCGCTCACCTCGGGCAAATGGGCCGGCGTGAACGGGCTGACGGTTTCGGGTGGCACCTTGCGGCTCGGCGCCGGCGCCGGCGGCACCACACTGGCCAACCCGAAACAATTTGCCGGCTACCGCGGCGACGGCGCCAACCCGGAAGCCATCCTGCTGGTCCAGAACGGCCTGCACATCGAGATCCTCATCGACCGCACCAACCAGATCGGCCGCACCGACCCGGCCGGCATTGCCGACGTGATCCTGGAATCGGCGCTGACCACCATCCAGGACTGCGAGGATTCGGTCGCGGCGGTGGATGCCGAGGACAAGGTCATCGTCTACCGCAACTGGCTCGGCCTGATGAAGGGCGATCTGGCGGAGGAAATCAGCAAGGGCGGCAAAACCTTCACGCGCAAGCTCAATCCGGACCGCGCCTGGACCGCGCCCAGTGGTGGCGCGCTGAGCTTGCCTGGCCGCTCGCTGATGCTGGTGCGAAACGTCGGTCACCTCATGACCAATCCGGCCATCCTCGACCGCGATGGCAACGAGGTGCCGGAAGGCATCTTGGATGCGGCGATGACGGCGCTGATCGCGCTGCACGATGTCGGCGCCAACGGGCGTCGGATGAATTCCCGCGCGGGCTCGATGTATGTGGTGAAGCCGAAGATGCATGGGCCGGAGGAAGTCGCCTTCGCAGTCGAGATTTTCGACCGCGTCGAAGCGCTGCTCGGTATGGCGGCAAACACCATCAAGATGGGCATCATGGACGAGGAGCGGCGCACCACCGTCAACCTCAAGGAGGCGATCCGCGCCGCCAAGGAACGCGTCGTGTTCATCAACACCGGCTTCCTCGACCGCACCGGGGACGAGATCCACACCTCGATGGAAGCCGGCCCGATGATCCGCAAGGGCGACATGAAGCAGGCCGCCTGGATTTCCGCCTACGAGGCGTGGAATGTCGACGCCGGGCTCGAATGCGGGCTGGCCGGCCATGCCCAGATCGGCAAGGGCATGTGGGCGATGCCCGATTTGATGGCGGCGATGCTGGAACAGAAGATCGAGCATCCCAAGGCCGGCGCCAACACCGCCTGGGTGCCGTCGCCGACGGCGGCGACGTTGCACGCCACGCACTATCACAAGGTCGATGTCCATGCCGTCCAGGCGGCGCTCAAGAGCCGGCCGAAGGCGAAGCTCGATGATATATTGTCGGTGCCGGTGGCGGTGCGGCCGAACTGGACCCCCGACGAGATCCAGCGCGAGCTCGACAACAATGCGCAAGGCATTCTCGGCTATGTCGTGCGCTGGATCGACCAGGGCGTCGGCTGCTCGAAAGTGCCCGACATCAACGATGTCGGCCTGATGGAAGACCGCGCCACGCTGCGCATCTCCTCGCAGCACATCGCCAACTGGCTGCACCACAAGGTCTGCTCCGAAATTCAGGTGATGGATTCGCTGCGGCGCATGGCAGCGATCGTCGACCTCCAAAATGTCGGCGACCCGCTCTACCGCCCGATGGCCGCCGACTTCGACGCTTCAATCGCCTTCCAGGCCGCCTGCGATCTGGTGTTCAAGGGCCGCGAGCAGCCGAACGGCTACACGGAGCCGGTGCTGCACAGGCGGCGGCTGGAGCTGAAGGCGAAAGCGCGGGCGAATTAGCGCCTGCGTTTCCCTCCCCCTTGAGGGGAGGGTGGCCCGAAGGGCCGGGTGGGGTCCTGCGTGAAGTGCGGCGACTCCCTTCGGACGACACTACAAGCAATGTCATCGCAGAGGCCCTTTCTCGGCTCGGCTTCAAAAAAAAGATCGAGCATTCTTCGGCGACCCCACCCGGCCGCTTCGCGGTCACCTTCCCCTCAAGGGGGGAGGGTTAAGCCGCCTGCGCCACCCGCTCCGACATCATGCGGTAGGAAATCGCCTCGGCCAGGTGAATGCGGCCGACGGTTTCGCTGGCGTCGAGGTCGGCCAGTGTGCGCGCCACTTTAAGCACGCGGTGATAGGCGCGCGCAGAAAAGCCGAGTTTCTCGCTGGCATCTTTAAGCAGCGACAGGCCGGCTGCGTCCGGCGCGGCGATGTCCTCGATAACAGAAGGCGAGCAATGGGCGTTGGTGGTGGCGCTGGTGACGCCCAGCCGCTCGAACCGCTCGCGCTGGATGGTGCGGGCGCGCGCCACGCGCTGGGCGACCGCCGCGCTCTTCTCCGCCCGGTCGGGCCGGATCAGGTCGGCGGCCGAGACAGCCGGTACCTCGATCCTGAGGTCGATGCGGTCGAGCAGCGGGCCTGAGATGCGCGCCTGGTAGTCGGTGCGGCAGCGTTCACCGCGCAGGCAGCGATAGCCGGGCTCGCCGGCCATGCCGCAACGGCACGGGTTCATCGCCGCTACCAGCTGGATGCGCGCTGGATAGGTGACGCGGTGGTTGGCGCGCGCTATCATGCAGTCGCCGGTCTCCAGCGGCTGGCGCAGCGCATCCAAGGTCTGCGGCGTGAATTCGGGAAACTCGTCGAGGAACAGCACGCCGGTGTGGGCAAGCGATACTTCGCCCGGCCGCGCCCTGATGCCGCCGCCGACCATTGCCGCCATCGAAGCCGAATGGTGCGGGGCGCGGAACGGCCGCCGGTCGGTGAGCTTGCCTTCGCCGAGCTCGCCGGCCACCGAGGCGATCATCGAGACTTCAAGAAGTTCCTTGGGCGCCAGTGGTGGCAGAATTGAAGGCAGCCTCTGCGCCAGCATCGATTTTCCCGAGCCGGGAGGCCCGACCATCAACAGATTGTGGCCACCGGCCGCCGCCACTTCCAGCGCCCGCTTGGCGCTTTCCTGGCCCTTGATGTCGGAAAGGTCGGGCAGGTCGCGGGCCGAGACATGGATGCCGGGCTCGGGCCGCGACAGCACCTGCGTGCCGCGAAAATGATTGGCGATGGCAATCAGGCTGCGCGGCGCCAATATGTCGAAATCCTTGCCCGCCCAGGCCGCTTCCGGCCCGCAGCCGAACGGGCAGATCAGGCCTTTTCCCTCGGCATTGGCGCCGATCGCCGCCGGCAGCGCACCGGCGACCGTGGCAATGGTGCCGTCGAGCGACAATTCGCCCAGCACGACATAGGACGCCAGCATATCGCCCGGAATGGCGCCGAGTGCTGCCATCAGGCCGAGCGCGATTGGCAGATCGTAATGGCTCCCTTCCTTGGGCAGGTCGGCAGGCGCCAGGTTGACCGTCACCTTCTTCGACGGGATCGACAGGCCCGAAGCGTGCAGCGCCGCCTGCACGCGCTCGCGGCTTTCGGCCACCGCCTTGTCGGCCAGCCCGACGATCTGCATGCCGACCTTGCCCGGCGCGATCATCACCTGGACATCGACCGGTACGGCCTCGATGCCCTGGAAAGCAACCGTGCGAACGCGCGCCACCATCTTGCTCTGCCCCCGGATATCGGCTCGCCTCGGCCTCGTGGTTCAGACCGCGAGCGACGTCAGGACAAGACAACCATAGATTTTAGGCCAAGGCAAGAACATTACAGGAACACACACACAATCGCGATGCTCCCTATGCCGAGCCTACCCCCCGCTTTTCCTCTACCGCGTCCCAGAACAGGCTTGCAATATCGGCGCCGCCGAAGCGTTGCACTTCGCGCACGCCGGTCGGCGAGGTAACGTTGATCTCGGTCATGTAGTCGCCGATCACGTCGATGCCGACCAGGATGAAGCCGCGCTCTTTCAGCGATGGGCCGATGCGGGCGCAGATTTCGCGTTCGCGTTCCGTCAGTTCGGTTTTTTCGGCGCGGCCGCCGACATGCATGTTGGAGCGCGAATCGTGGTCGGCCGGTACCCGGTTGATGGCGCCGACCGCCTCGCCGTCGATCAGGATGATGCGCTTGTCGCCCTTGCGCACATCCTTGAGATAGCGCTGGACGATATAGGGCTCGCGTGACAGCTGGGCGAACATTTCGAGCAGCGAGGCGAGGTTGCGGTCGCCCTCCTTGAGATGGAAAATGCCGGCGCCGCCATTGCCGTAGAGCGGCTTGACGATGATGTCGCCGAATTCCTTGCGGAAGGCCGCGACCTCCTGGGGATCCTTGGTGATCAGCGTTTCGGGCATCAGGTCGGGGAATTCGGTGACGAAGATCTTTTCCGGGCTGTTGCGCACCCAGGCCGGGTCGTTGACGACCAGTGTCTTCGGGTGAATGCGCTCCAGAATGTGCGTGGTGGTGATGTAATTCATGTCGAAGGGCGGATCCTGGCGCAGCAGGATCACATCCATCTCCGACAGGTCGGTGCGCACCTTGTCGCCCAGCGTATAATGATTGCCCTTCTCGTCGCGGAGCTTCATCTCTTCGATGCGGGCAAACACCTTGCCGCCCAGCATCGACAGCCGGTCGGGCGTGTAGTGGAACAATTGATGGCCGCGCCGCTGCGCCTCCAGCGACAGCGCAAAGGACGTGTCGCCGGCAATCGAGACGGTGGAGACATGGTCCATCTGGACGGCGATCTTCAGGGGCATCTTCTGGTCTCCGCGGGTCGATCGGCAACAGCCATTGCCTGTACAGCCTCGCCGCGCTTCTGCCAATCGCGAGATTCCGGGATCGGCAGAAGCAAAGCCGTGACAGCGCCGACCCTGTTGGAGACAAGGCGAGGCTGCGCGTCATCGTTTTCTTAAGCCTTGCCGTGCAAGGGTAGTCGCCGAATTCAACCCGGATTGGACGCCGCCAAAAACGTCCTCGATGGAACAACGACCATGAACGCCGTCACAGCCATCCGCGCCGCTTCGGTCAAAGAGCTCGAACTCACCATCCTGATGCCATGCCTCAACGAGGCCGAGACGCTGGCCGTCTGCATCGGCAAGGCGAGGGCCTTTCTAGACAAGGCTGGCATCTCCGGCGAGGTGCTGATCGCCGACAATGGCAGCACCGACGGGTCGCAGGACATTGTCACCGCGATCGGAGCCCGTGTCGTGCCGGTGCCGCAGAAAGGGTATGGCGCGGCGCTGCTTGGCGGCATCGCGGCCGCCAAGGGCCACTTCATCATCATGGGCGATGCCGACGACAGTTACGATTTCAGCGCGCTGGAAGCCTTTGTCGCGCGGCTGCGCGACGGCGCCGACTTGGTCATGGGCAACCGCTTCCAGGGCGGCATAGAACCCGGCGCCATGCCGCCGCTGCACCGCTATCTCGGGAATCCGGTGCTGAGCTTCGTCGGCCGGCTGTTCTTCCGCATCAAGACAGGCGATTTCCACTGCGGCCTGCGCGGCTTCAATGCCGAAAGCATCCGCCAGCTCGACCTGCAGACGACCGGCATGGAGTTCGCCTCGGAGATGGTGGTGCGCGGCGCGCTAGCCGGCCTGCGCATTGAGGAAGTGCCGACCACGCTCAAGCCCGACGGCCGCAGCCGCCCGCCGCATCTCAGGACTTGGCGCGACGGTTGGCGGCATCTGAAGTTCCTGCTCGTCTACAATCCGCGCTGGATGTTCTTCATCCCCGGCACGGTGCTGTGCGGTATCGGCGCGCTGTTTGCGGCGCTGCTGGTGTTCGGGCCGTTGCGCGTGATCAACAATCTGTCGCTCGACCTCAACACCTTCGTAGCCGCCTGTTTCATGATCGTCACCGGTGTCCAGCTCCTGACCTTCGGTGCCATTTCGCGTTACTATGCCGAGATAACCGGCATCCTGCCGCCAAGCCGCCGTTCCGGCTGGCTGGCCAGAACGATCAGCACCGATCGTCTCGCCGCCAATGCCGGCATCTGCTTTGCCGGCGGCGCGCTGTTCTTCTTCTATGCCGTGGCGCGCTGGGCGCATCTTGGCTTCGGTCCGCTCGACGATTCCGAAATACCGCGCATCGTCGTGCTTGGGCTCAGCCTGATCGTCATTTCCTTCCAGGCCTTCTTTTCGGCGTTCCTGCTCGGCGTGCTCGAAATACCGGTCAAGCGGATGAAATCCGGCCGCTCCGACGCGCCGGTTGCGCGCAACCAGGCCTGAGTGATGGCGCCTGCGTTCGTCCAGACGCGCCTGTTCCGCTTCCTGACGGTCGGCGTCGGCGCCGCTTTGCTTTTGCTGGTGCTGTCGTGGCTGCTGGTGTCGTCGGGCCTCTCGCCCTTCACCGGCAGCGTCATCGCCTATGCGGGTGCCGTCAGCGTCGCCTATTCGGCGCAGCGCGGCTGGACGTTTGGCGGCCAGCACGATCATGCGCACGCCATGCCGCGCTATCTCGCGCTGCAAGCCGGATGCGCGGCGTTTTCGGGCCTGGTGTCGCATGTGGCGGTGGCGCAGTTCGGCCTTTCGCCCTTCGCCATGTCGGTGGTGATGACGATTGCGACCAGCACGGTGAGTTACATCGTGTCGTCGCTGTGGGTGTTTCCCGCGCGGGACTAATGCATGTCGCTCAAAAGTGGTCCCGATATTGAGTGAACACCATGCAACATCGCATGATGCCGGTTCAACCGGGAGCCAGCGTATTTGCCTTCGGCTTTACGCTTTGTTGAAGTGACGGCGCTATGCTGCGCCGTCGAACCACAGGCCGAAAGCCCCGTCCATGATCGCTGCCGATACCATGCCTGCCGAGGCGCGCACCTCCTGGCGAGCGGACCTGTTGCTGGCACTGGTGGCGACGCTGCTTGCCCTTGCGATCAACGCCTTCTCCGGTTTTCGCGAATTGAGCAATGCCGGCGGCGACAATGACAGCCTGCTGCGGCTGGTCGAGGTTCGCGACATGCTGGCCGGCCAGGGCTGGTTCGACCTGCATCAGTACAGGATGGGGCCGGAAGGCGGTTTCGTCATGCACTGGTCGCGGCTGGTCGACGCACCGCTCGCCGCCATCATCCTCGCCGCCTCGGCGCTGACCGGCAGCATGGCCATGGCCGAAGTGATCGCACAGGTGCTGTGGCCGTCGCTGCTGTTTTGCCTGGCGGTGTTTTTTACAGCCCGTGCGGCACGCAGCTTCGCCGGCGTCGGCGCCGTGCTGCCCGCTATCGTCATCGGCGCGGCGGCGCTGCATTTCATCGGCATTTTCTTGCCGGGTGCGCTCGATCATCACAATGTCCAGCTGACGCTGACCATGGCCAGCCTCAGCCTGCTGCTCGAGGCGCCGACGCGTCGCTGGGCGACCCTGACTTCCGGCCTGTGCGCGGCCCTGACGCTGGCCGTCGGCATGGAAACCGCGCCCTATGTCGCCACCATCGGCGCCTGCATCGCTTTGCTGTTCGTCGTCGATCCCGGCGGCGAACGCCGGATCGCCAGGGATTTCGGTCTCGGCTTTGCCGGGGTTTCAGCCCTCGTCTTCGTCACCACCATCCCGCCATCGGCCATGGGCCAGCCGCAGTGCGATGCCTTCTCGGCTGTGCAGTTCGTGGTGGCGGCAATCGCCGGACTGGGGCTTGCCGCCGTGACGTCGCTCACGGTGTCCAATGGCACGGCCAGCCGCCGCCTGATCTCGCTTAGCCTGCTCGCGCTTGGGCTGGGCGTCGTCATCGTGGCGCTGTTTCCGCAATGCCTTGCGGCTCCCTACGCAAACCTCGATCCGCGCCTCAAGGAATTGTGGCTCGATCACATCGACGAGGCGCAGTCGCTGTTCAGTATTGCCGTCAATGAGCCGGCGTCGCTGGCGGCGCGCTATGTCACGCCGCTGGTGGCGATCGCGCTGATGGCGCTTCGCCTGCGCGGACCATGGCGCCGCCAGGACATCCTCGTCGGCGCCTTGCTGGTCGGCGCCTTCATCGTCAGCGCCTGGCAGGTCCGCGGCTCGACATTCTCGATCGCCTTTGCCGTCATCCCGCTGTCGGCCTGGATCGCAAGCTGGCGCGAACGGGCGAGGATCAGCCCTGCGCGCAGCGTATCGCTGCGCATGGCGGCGGTCTGGCTGGTGTCGGTGAATGCCGTCTGGGCCGGCGCTGCCGCCGCGACGTCGAACGTATTCGAGGCCAGCAAGGTCTCGGTCGAGGCACAGGACACCGACAGCGATCCGTCCTGCGAGCGCAAGGCCTCCTTCGCGGCGTTGGCCCGGCTGCCGGACACCACGGTGCTTGCCATTTCCAATCTCGGCTCGCCCATCCTTGCATATTCCGGGCACCGCGTCTTTGCCGGCCCCTATCATCGCAACATCGCCGGCGATCTGCTTGCGCTCGATGCCTTCCTCGGATCGGCGGACCAGGCGGGGACGATCGCAGCGGCTCATCACGTCGGCCTGGTGGCGCTGTGCCGCGGCAGCGCCGAAAGCAAGGTGCTCGCCGCCAAGGCGCCGCAAGGCTTCCTGGCCGGGCTGATGCAGGGAAGCGTCCCCGATTGGCTCGAACCGGTGGCCGAAACGCGCGGAGACCCGATCGAACTCTACCGCGTCCGCTAAAGCATCATTCGCCAGCGAAAAATCGATTTCGCGATACGCTTCCTAAACGCTTTGCTGCCAGTCTCAGCCTAAATTTCGGGCGTCACAAACAGGGATACCGATGCAAACGACGTTTGGCACCGGGCAGGCAAGCAGGGAAAACTCGGATCTGGCGTTCACCGATGCGCTGACCGGGCTTGGCAACCATCGCCGCTTCTTCGACAAGGTCGATCGCCTGATCAGCGACCGTGCGGACGATCCCGCGCCGTTCACGGTCGGCATTCTCGACCTCGACGGCTTCAAGCCGATCAACGATCTGTTCGGCCACAAGGCCGGCGACGACATATTGATCCAGGTGGCAATGCGGCTGCGCGCTTCGATGGACAGCCACTCCACCGTTTGCCGCATCGGCGCCGACGAATTCGCCTTCCTGTATCCGATGGTGTTCTCGGAGGAAGCGGCGGCCGAGAAGTCGCGCATGATGATCGAAATCCTGTCGGCGCCCTACGATGTCGGCGAACGCACCGCCAGGCTTTCGGCCTCGGTCGGCTGCTCGCTCTTTTATTCCGGCGACGAAACCACGGAAATCCTCGTCAACAAGGCCGAAACGGCGCTCTACCACGCCAAGCGTTCGGGCCGTGGCCGGGTCGTCGTCTACACCCGCGAAATGGAAGAGGCGGCCAAGCGCGTCACCCGCATCGAACAGGCGCTGCGCCGTGCCGTCTCGGCCGGTGAGGTCGAACCGCATTTCCAGCCCATCGTCGATTTGACCACCCGCCGCACCATCGGCTTCGAGACGCTGGCGCGCTGGACCGATCGCGACCTCGGCGTGGTGCCGCCGACCGTGTTCATCCCGATCGCCGAAGAGCGCGGCATCATCGGCCCGCTATCGCAGCTGGTGCTGCGCAAGGCGACCGAAGCGGCGCGCAGCTGGCCGAAGGACCTGTTCCTGTCCTTCAACCTGTCGCCCTCGCAACTCGTCGACCAGAACACCGGCCTGCACATATTGTCGATCCTCGACCGCACCGGCTTCGATCCGCGACGGCTGGAGATCGAGATCACCGAAACCGGCCTGATGAACGATCCGGCCTCGGCCGAGAAGATCGTCGAGGACCTGCGTCGCGTCGGCATCCGAGTCTCGCTCGACGATTTCGGCACCGGCCAGTCCTCGCTCGGCCGCTTGCGCGAATTCCATTTCGACAAGCTCAAGATCGACCGCGCCTTCGTCTCCTCGATCCTCGACGACCGCCCGTCGGAACACATCATCCGCGCCATTCTGGCCATGTGCGAAGGGCTCGGCATGGATGTCGTCGCCGAAGGCATCGAGGAGGAGGCGCAGGCCGACCGCCTCGTCCAGTTCGGCTGCGCCGGCGGCCAGGGCTATCTCTTCGGCAAACCGGTCGACGCCGACGCCACGCTCGGCTACCTCCGCGATTCCTATCGCGGCGCCCTCTACGCCAAGGCAGTCTGACCGGCGGTCTTGCCTGCGTCGAGCAAGTCAGCGGTGCGAGCCAAGATCGACTGTGGCCGCCATCTTGCGTCCTTTTGTCTGACATAAGCCAAACAAATCGCCGTTTTCGCCCTTGCTCCCCGGACTTGGCTGGATAGGATGCGCGCCGACCGGATCGGGAGAGAAAAATATGATGCCATCGGCCGATTTTGCCGACCTCAGGGGAGCCTCGGTGCTGATCACCGGCGGCGGTTCCGGAATTGGTGCGGCACTGACCGAGGGCTTCGTTCGCCAGGGCGCCCATGTCGCCTTCATCGACATCGCCGATGGCCTAAGCACGCTGCTTGCCGACCGCGTCGAAAAAGAACTTGGCCGGCGACCGCTCTACCTCAAGACCGATTTGCGTGACGTCGAGGCGTTGCGCGCTTCGGCCGCCAAAGCGGCTGAGGCGCATGGCGACGTCACCGTGCTGGTCAACAATGCCGCCTGGGACGAACGCCACGAGGTCGCCGACGTTACCGTCGAGTTCTGGGACAACAATCTCGCCGTCAATCTGCGCCCGCATTTCTTCACCGCACAGGCGGTCGCGCCGGGCATGAAGCGGGCCGGCGGCGGGTCGATCATCAACTTCACCTCAACCTCCTATCTCATCAACCACCCCGATATGCCGGCCTACACCGCCGCCAAGGCCGGCATACTCGGCCTCACCAAAGGTCTCGCGGGCAAGCTTGGGGTCGACGGCATCCGCGTCAATGCGATTGCGCCGGGCTGGGTGATCACCGAGCGGCAGCGGGAACTCTGGGTCACCGAGGAGAGGCTCGCCGCCCATGTCGCCAAGCAATGCATCAAGCAGGTCATGCAGCCCGACGACATCGTCGGCACAGTGCTGTTCCTGGCCTCCGACGCCTCACGTATGCTGACGGCGCAGATGTTGATCGTCGACGGGGGTTTCCTGTGAGCCCGGTGAATCAAAATCCGGCAAAAGGCACGCCGGCAGTCGCCGCCGTCGACTGGGGCACGACCCGCATGCGGGTCTGGCTGGTCGACGAGGCGGGCGGGGTGCTTGCCGAGCGTCGCGGCGATGATGGGTTGATCACCGCGCAGCAAAAAGGCTTTTCGATCATCCTCGAGGGCCATCTGGCGGCGCTCGGCGCACCTGACACACTGCCGGTCATCATCTGCGGCATGGCCGGCTCGCGCCAGGGTTGGCTGGAAGCGCCTTACGTCACCGTGCCGGCGCCGCTCAGTGCCATCCTCGCGGGGGCCGCCTGCATTCCCGGCCAGAGCCGCGACATCCGCATCGTGCCTGGCCTGGCGCAGCGCCTGGAAGATGCGCCGGACGTAATGCGCGGCGAGGAAACCCAGCTTGCCGGCGCCGGTTTGCCGGCAAAAGGTCGCCATCTCGTCTGCATGCCCGGCACCCATTCGAAGTGGGTTCTGGTTGAAGACGGCGCGGTCGACGGCTTCTGCACCTGGCCGACCGGAGAGCTGTTTTCGGTGCTGGCCACTCACTCGATCCTGCGCCATTCGCTGGGCGAGAGCCCGAAGCCGGTCATTCCGGACAATCCGTTGTTCCGGGAATGGTGCCGCAAGGCTTTGGCCGAGGGCGGCGATGTCACCTCGCGGCTGTTCTCGATCCGCGCCGCCGGCCTGCTGCAGGACCTCAAGGCCGACGATGCCGCCGCTTGTTTGTCCGGCCTGCTGATCGGCGGCGAGATCGCCTCGGCAGGCCGCCGCTATGGCGAAAGCACCACCGCAATTGTGCTGGTCGCCTCGGGGTCGCTAGCAGCCCTCTACCGCCAGGCGCTCGACCTTGCAGCGCTTGCCGTCAGGACGGTCGACGCCGACGAGGCGGTGCGTGCCGGCCTTATCGAGGCGGCGCGAGAAAATGGCATGATCGCCAAATGACTCACCAGAGTGGAGTGATAGCGTGACCCAGACCGCACCCTTCCCGAAGCTCAATCGTGGTCTTGTCGCCATTCTGCGCGGCCTCAAACCCAGCGAGGCGGTTGCCATCGGCCAGGCGCTGTTTGACGCCGGCATCGAAGCCATCGAGGTGCCGCTCAATTCGCCGGAACCGTTTTCATCGATCGCCAGCATTGTCACCGCATTGCCCAAGACAGCGCTGGTCGGCGCCGGCACGGTGCTGACTTCAGCCGATGTCGACACCTTGGCCAAGGCCGGCGGGCGCTTGCTGGTCAGCCCCAACATCGATGCCGACGTCATGGCCCGCGCCATGCACCATGGCATGGTGACGATGCCAGGCGTGTTCACCCCCACCGAAGCTTTTCAGGCGATTAGGCTTGGGGCTTCGGCGCTCAAATTCTTCCCGGCAAGCGTGCTCGGGCCTAGCGGCATTTCGGCGATGCGGGCCGTGCTGCCGGCCGATACCGTGGTCGGCGCCGTCGGCGGCGTTTCCGACAAAGACTTTGCCGGCTACAAAGCCGCTGGGGTGACTGCTTTTGGTCTTGGCTCCAGCCTGTTCAAACCCGGCATGAGCGTCGACGAGGTGGCCTCGCGCGCGCAGGCGGCGGTGACGGCCTGGGATGCGGCCTTCGGCGGAGCGGCATGATGGAAAACGTTTCGGTTTTCTCGGACCATGTCTGCGAACTCGGCGAGGGGCCGAGCTACGATCCCGCCACCGATACGCTGTTCTGGTTCGACATCGTCAACGGCCTTCTGCTGGAGCAGGGCGTCGCTTCCGGCGCGCTGAAGGTCCACGACCTCGGCCAGATGGCCAGCGCCATCGCCATCATCGACGACCATCGCCAGCTCATCGCCACCGAGACCGGCCTGCATGTCCGCGACGTCTCGACCGGCAAGCTGACGCTGCATACGCCCATCGAGGCCGACAATGCGCTGACCCGCTCCAACGATTCGCGCGTCCACCCTTGTGGCGCCTTCTGGGTCGGCACGATGGGCAAGGGTGAGGAGAAGGGCGCGGGCGCCATCTACTGGTTCTTCAAGGGCGAATTGCGCACGCTTTACACCGGCATCACCGTGTCGAACTCGATCTGTTTCTCGCAGGATGGAACGATCGCCTACTACACCGATACCGCGACCGGCCTGTTGATGCGCGTCGCCTGCGATCCGGCGACGGGCCTGCCGGTCGGCGAGTCCAAAGTGTTCGTCGACCATCGCTCGTCGCGGGGCTATGTCGACGGCTCGGTTGTCGACCGTGACGGCGTGCTGTGGAACGCGGTCTGGGGCGGCAAGGCAGTGAAGGCTTATGCGCCGGACGGCACATTGTTGCGCGAGATTGCCGTGCCGGCGGGGCAGTCCTCGTGCCCGGCCTTTGTCGGCGCCAAGGCCGATCGGCTGGCGGTGACCTCGGCCTGGAAAGGCAAGGACGACAAGCAGCGCAAGCTCGACCCACAGGCCGGCATGACCTTCCTGCTCGACATCCCCGTCAACGGCCGCTTCGAGCCGCGCGTGCTGATCGCCTGAGCGTACCGGTTGTCGTGCAGGCGGCGGGCGCGGGTCGATTTCGCGCAAGCCGATCGCATTGGCCGTGCGATGGTGTGGCTGCATCACCGAGAAGCTTTGACCCATGCCGCGCCCGACCTTGATCCTCGTCTACGAGCCTGAAAAGGCCTGTTTCGACAGGCTGGTCGCCGATGGTTTTCCTGCCGAGCGTGCCTTGGAAATCTCGTCCTATCTGGCGCAATCGACCGATCTCGCGCCCGAATTCGATGAAATCACCGCCGCTTGCGGGCGGCGCGGCCTCGCCTTCATGCCGGTTGCACTCGACGATGCGTCAAGCGCGCTGGCGAAGGCCGATCCCGCAACCACGCTTGTCTGGACGCTGACCGACGGCATTGCCTATTTCCGCGGTGCTGCAGCGCCCGCACTTGCCAGGCTGAATGGGCTTAGAACCATCGGAGCCGACGATGCGCTGTTCGCGCTTTGCCAGGACAAGTTCCGCTCCGGCGCCGTGCTTTGCGCGCTCGGCCTGCCGGCGCCGCAGGCAGGCCTGGCCCGCGACGGCCGCTGGCTGGCCGCCCCGCCAGCTTCGGAAGCCGGCTGGTTCGTCAAGCCGAACCGGCTCGGCTCTAAGGTAGGCATCTGGCCGGATTCACGCTGCAACGACCTGGCCCATGCGCTGGAGCTTAGCCGGCGGGTCTATGCCGCTTATCGCGACGATGTCGTCGTCCAGCCCTATGTCGGCGGTCGCAATGTCCGCGCCAGCTTCCTTGGGCTGCAAACGGATGCCGGGGCGGAAGCGCTCGGCATTGCGTTCGTCGACTCCGGCGGCGATTTCCAGACCATGGCGGACTCGATGGCGCTTTACGGCGACACCGGCGAGGCCGCCAAGGCGGCTGGACTATACAGCGAGCCGGTGCTGGAGGCGGTTGCCGACACCCAGCCGGCAGCCGCGGCAACCATCCGCCGCATCGCCGAGCGGCTGGTCAGCGGACTTGGCCTGCGCGACGTGTTTTCCATCGATTTCAGGGTCGAGGCCACCGATCATGCCCACCTCATCGAGTTCGAAGTCTGTCCCGGCCTGCCCTGCTTCGATTTCCGCGCCTATTGCCGGCTGCAATGGAGCATGACGCTGGCCGATGCGGTTGCCGAGACGGCGGCGAACCGACTGAACCGACAGGCGATCTGAAAGGCCGCGGGGACCGGCACGACCTACCGCGCCTTGACGGCTTTTGCTCCACCTTTAGTGTCGCGGGACAGTCCTCAGGCAAGGCCGCGCGATGAGCACACCAGCAAGCTCCCTCCATCATCACATAAGGCGCATGGCCGGGCGCGATCCGCATGAGGCGCATCGCGTCGCCACGCCGCTCGAGCTGCTGTTCGATCTGACCTTCGTCACCGCCTTCAGCCTTGCCTCGTCGCAACTGGCGCATGCCTTGGCCGAGGGCCACTACGCGGCGGCGCTGATCGGCTTCGGCTTTGCCAGCTTCGCGATCTGCTGGGCGTGGATCAATTTCTCCTGGTTTTCCTCCGCCTATGACACCGACGATTGGATCTTCCGCCTCGTCACCATGGTGCAGATGATCGGCGTGCTGGTGCTGGCCATCGGCCTGCCGCGCATGTTCGCCTCGATCGAGCATGGCGAACACCTCAACAATTCGGTGATGGTGCTGGGCTACGTCATCATGCGCGTCGCCATGATCTTCCAATGGCTGCGCGCGGCGCGGCAGGACCCTGGGCGGCGGCGTGCCTGTCTCACCTATGCCATCGCCATCGCGATCGCCCAGATCGGCTGGGTGGTGCAGATCCTGGTCGATTTCTCGCTGGCGACGAGCCTGGCTTTCGGCGCGGTCCTGCTTCTCATCGAGCTTGCCGGACCGGTCATCGCCGAACGCCGGGATGGCGGCACGCCCTGGCACGCGCATCACGTCGCCGAGCGCTACAGCCTCTTCGCCATCATCGCGCTGGGCGAAGGGGTGGTCGGCACGCTGGCGACGCTGTCGGCCGTGGTCGAGGAGCAGGGCTGGAACCTCGATGCCGCCTTGATCGGCATTGCCGGAATGGGTCTCACCTTCGGCATGTGGTGGGTCTATTACATGCTGCCCTCGGGGACAGTGCTGCACCAGCACCGCAATCGCTCTTTTGTCTGGGGCTATGGCCAGATGCTGATCGTGGCGGCCATCGTCGCCACCGGCGCCGGGCTGCATGTCGCGGCCTATTTCATCGAGCACAAGGCCCATATCGGCCCGGTAGCGACCCTGCTCTCGGTCGCCATTCCGCTAGGCGTGTTCCTGGGGGCGATCTACGCGCTGTATTATTATCTCGTCCAGCGCTTCGATCCCCTCCATGTCTGGCTGCTGGCGGGAACGGCTGCGGTCGTCGCACTTGCCATCATCGCCGCCCTTGCCGGCGTCGACATGGCGGTCTGCCTCATCTTACTCACGCTAGCGCCGGCCGTCACCGTTGTCGGCTATGAGCTGTCGGGGCACCGCCATCAACTGGAGGTGCTGGCGCAGGAGGAAGCGCCGCACTGAGCAGAGCAGCTTCGCGCGTCAGATACCCTCGACCAGCACGATCTCGCCATCGGCTACTTTCTGACGGATGGCCACGGCGCGCTGGTACTCCGGCGAGTGGTAGCAATCGTGCGCCGCGCTGAGCGATTCGAACTCGATAATGACATTGCGGGCGCGGCCAGGCCCCTCGGCCTTTTCATGCTCACCGCCACGGGCAAGGAACTTCACGTCGAAACGGTCGAAAGCGAGCTTGGCGGCAGCGACATAGTCCTTGTAGCCTTCGGCGTCGCGCACATCGACGCGGGCTATCCAGTATCCCTTGGGCATTTTCTTCTCCTCGTTACGCGGCGCGCATCTCTTCCAGTATGGCTTCCGCCGCCGCGCGCCTGTCGCTTGCCGCCACGATTGGCCGGCCCACAACAAGATGGCTGGAGCCGTTGCGGATCGCCTGGCCGGGCGTCACCACGCGTTTCTGGTCGCCATGGTCGCTGCCCTTGGGCCGTATCCCCGGTGTCACCACCGCCAGGTCGGGTCCGACGATGCGGCGCACCGCTTCCGCCTCCTCGGCCGAGCAGACGACGCCGCCGATGCCGGCATGCAACGCCTGTTCGGCGCGTCTCAGCACCAGCGTGTGAGGGTCGTATTCATAGCCGGCGTCGATCACGTCCTGCTCGTCCATCGAGGTCAGCACGCTGACCGCCAGCAGGCAGAGGTCGCTGCCCCTGGCGGCCTCCACCGCGGCTCGCATCGCCTTGGGATAGGCGTGGATGGTCAGCATGGTCATGCCCATGCGCACGATGTTCTCGACACCCTTCGCCACCGTGTGGTCGATGTCGAGCAGCTTCATGTCGAGGAAGATTTTCGTGCCGCCGCTGGCCAACTCCCTGGCGAAGTCGAGCCCGCCGGCGAAGGCCAGCTGATAGCCGATCTTGTAGAAGGAGACGACGCCGTCGAGCTCCTGCACCGCCTGTTCGGCCTCTTTCACCGTCGGCACGTCGAGGCCGACGATCAGCCTTTCTCTCATGGTATGGGCCTGCATGGCTGTGGAAATCATGCCCCGGTCCGGGTCGACAGCATGCGCGAGGTTTCGATCAGCGTGCGGCATAGGTGCTCCATCGATTTGGTCAGTCTCTCATCCCTGAAATTGCCGTCGCCGTCGAAGGCACTGCCGCCATCGGATACCGAGCATTCCGGCGTCACCATCTCCAACTGGCAGCGCACCAGCACGGCGCGCAGATGGTTGATGCAGCGGATCCCGGCGAAATGTCCGTTGGAAGACGAGCACAGGCCGGCGACCTTGCCGACAAGCGGCCTCACCGGCCAGCCGCCATCGAGGCGCACCTGGCTTACCCAGTCGATCGTGTTCTTGAGCAGTGGCGGGATCGAGCCATTATATTCCGGCGTCGCGATCAGTAGCCCGTCATGGGCGGCGATCAGCCGGCCGAGCTTCACGGCGTTGTCGGGAACGCCTTTTTCCTTTTCGAGGTCCTCGTCGATGATCGGCAGCGGATAGTCGGCCAGCGAAATGCGCGTCACCTCGGCGCCTTGCATGGCCAGCTCCTTCTGCGCCACATCGGCGGTCCTGCCGCTGAAGGCGCCGCTGCGCACCGAGCCGGCGAAGACGAGGATTTTCGCGATCACAGCCATTGGCCACTCTTGTTCCCGGACAGGTACAGCCAGAGGCTGCGCAAATCAACGCACTGGCTCAAAAAACGGAAACGATCGGGGGGCAGGCGCGCGAAGGTGTGCCGAGCAGCTGGGCTATTGCTAGTGGGTGACCGCAATTCTTGCACTCAGCGCGATGAGTGCAACTCCGAGCAAGGCATCTATCGGCCTGCGGACGCTGCCATATACCGACCGAACCCTTCTTGTGGAGAACATTAGCGCGACAAGCCCAAACCACGCCATCGCGACCAGCCCGATTATGGCCAGCGACACTGCCTGGACCCAGATCGGAGCCTGCATCGGCAATACCGATATGAACAGGCTCGCGAAGAACGCGGCCGTCTTCGGATTTGTAATTCCGACAACGAATCCGCTTCGCCAAGGAGCCGTGGTCTCTGCGCCACCGACGGCCAGCGGTGGCCGCGCCTGCCAAGCCGACAAAAGGATCTTGCTGCCCAGGTAACCGAGATACACGGCACCGGCGATCCGGACGGCAAGGTGAGCCCATGCAATCTGCGTCAGTACGAGGCCCAGGCCACACATCGCGAGAGCCGCCCACACCATGATCGCTGCGGCAATGCCAAGCGCCACATGGAACCCCGCGCGACGGCTGATCAGCGCATGGGAAGTCACGGCTACAAAATCGGGTCCTGGGCTCATGGCGCCGAGCAGGAAGACCGAAGCAAGGGTCAGGAATTGCGGAAGGTAGCTCATGCGATACTCCAGTTTCAGTCTCGTCGTACCGCACGCCTGCATGCCGGAGAGGCCAGGAAAGCCGCTCGCCGATTTCGAGGGTCGTTTCCCTCACCTTCACAAAACCTACAGCGCTCTTTAATATGAGCGAAATGAAAGATATTTCGGCAGCCATGAACAAAGCTAATATCAACATCACGATGGTGCGCGTCCTGACATCGCTCAGCGAGACGCGCAGCTTCACCAAAACCGCCGAGCGGCTCTGTCTTTCTCAATCGGCCATAAGCCATGCAATGAAGGCGCTGGAGGAGATCGTTGGCGCGCCCCTCGTCATACGTGATCGGCGCGGTGTCGCTTTCACCGCAACCGGCGAGGCGGCTTTGGACGCGGCGCGCGCCGCTTTGCATGCTTTAGGCCGTCTTGTCGGCCTACGGGAACACTCCATCAAAGGCAGAGTACGGCTCGCGCTGGTCAGCAGCGCCTCGGTAAAGATTGCTCCATATGCGTTGAACATTACTTCCGTCCGGCACCCGGAGCTTGCTGTCGAACTGCTCTTGGGCACGGATACCGAGGTGGCGGAGTGGGTCGATCGCGGTGCCGCCGATATTGGACTGTCCTACATCGCCGGCAATTGCCAAGCCGAGGAACTTGTCGACGACGAACTCTTTGTGGCGTCATCGCAAAAGAACTCAGTCCAAGGCGGGTCATTTCCGATCCGCGCTCTCGACGGCCAGCCATTCATTATGTCGAGCGGCGGCTGCGGACCAATGCTTGCCGAATTGTTCCAGGATTTTGGCGTTGCGCCAGTTGTCATCCTGTCGGCGAGCGATATGGCGGCGCTGCTTGCTCTGGTTGGGGCCGGGCGCGGTTTGTCGATTGCGCCAGGCCTGGCGTTTCCGGCCGATTGGCAGCGAACCGTCGCGAGGCGTCCTCTTGAGCCGCGTGCGCGTCGGCCTCTGCTGCTTCTGTTCTCCAGCAGCGCCGAAGCAACGGCCGTGCGGGCCATGTGCGCGGCGATCAGAGAGGTCGCCACGAGTTTGCGAGGCGGATAACAGTCAAGGATGTGGATCGACCCTCAATCGAGCTTCCTTCGGGAGACGTCGATCCTTTACAAGGCGCCAGAGACTTCTCCCGCCCCCAATACCAGCTAATGCGCTTCGCGCCGGTAGATCCACAGCTGCGTCGGCGGGATGTTGCGGAAGATGAAGTCGAAATGCTTGACCGTGTAATTGCCGCGGCCGGGCGGGATCGGCGACAACGGCCCATAGGTCAGCTGCACGATCGGCCGTCCAACCGGGATGCGGTCTAGCAGGCTTTCAATATAGGCGATCCGCTGTGCGACCGGAAAATTGAGCAGCGGCACGCCGGAGACGACGGAATCGAAAATCATCCCGCTCTTCTCCCCAAGCGTGGCGTTGAGATTGAAGGCATCACCCTCGATGACGTTGACGCCGGGATAGAGCTGGCGCAGATGGCGCACGAAATCGGTGGAATATTCGACCGCGTAGAGGTTTTCGGGCTTAACGCCCTGGGCGAGGATTGCACGCGTGATGACGCCTGTGCCGGGGCCGACTTCAAGCACCGGCAGGCCAGACTTCGGATTGACGATGGAAGCCATCTTGCGGGCGGTGACGGAGCTTGTCGGCACGATCGAACCGACCGACTTCGGCTTGTCGATCCAGCCTTTGAAGAATTTGAGTTCGTCGTCGAACTTTTCCGCCAGCGCCTTCCGCAATCCCGGACCACGTGCCATGCAAGTTCTCCTCAACACTCCCCGAACGCTACTTAGCAGCTAACAGGTCCAAGGCAAGGCGCGATCTGGCATAAGATGTTGATGACGTTCGGGAAGCGTGGCGGCCTTGGTTTGGGTTCAGTGCTCGCCGAAGGATTCGAAAAAGTCCTTCATGCGGGCGAAAAAGCCGCTCGACTGGGGCGAATTGTCCTTCGACGACAGCTGCTCGAACTCTTCCAGCAGCTCGCGCTGGCGGCGCGACAGGTTTTGCGGCGTTTCGACCGCGGTCTGGATGTAGAGGTCGCCGACATTGGGCTGGCGCAGCACCGGCATGCCCTTGCCCTTGAGGCGGAACTGGCGGCCGTTCTGCGTGCCTTCGGTCACTTTCACCTTGGTCTGGCTGCCGTCCAGCGTCGTCACCTCGAACGAGCCGCCAAGGGCGGCCGTCGTCATCGATATCGGCACCTTGCAGTAGAGATCGGCGCCATCGCGCTGGAAGAATTCATGCGGCTTCACCGCCAGAAAAATATAGAGGTCGCCCGATGGGCCGCCGCGCAGGCCCGCCTCGCCCTCATTGGCAAGCCGGATGCGGGTGCCATCCTCGATGCCGGCCGGGATATTGACCGACAGCGAGCGTTCCTCAGTGACGCGGCCCTGGCCGGCGCATTTCGGGCACGGGTCCTTGATCGTCTGCCCGCGGCCTTGGCATTGCGGGCAGGTACGCTCGATCGAGAAGAAGCCTTGCGTCGCCCGTACCTTGCCGTGGCCATGGCACATCGAGCAGGTCACCGGCTGGGTGCCGGGCTTGGCGCCGGTCCCGGAGCATTCCGTGCATGAGATCGAGGCCGGCACGCGGATTTGCGCGGTCTTGCCGGCAAACGCTTCTTCCAGCGTGATTTCCATATTGTAGCGCAAATCGGCGCCGCGTTCGCGGCCGCCCGACGAGCGGCGCTGGCGCCCGCCCATCATGTCGCCGAAAATATCTTCGAAAATGTCGGCGAAGCCGCCGGCGCCAAAACCTTGCGCGCCGCCATTCATGCCGCCCTGCTCGAAGGCGGCGTGACCGAAACGGTCATAGGCCGCGCGCTTCTGCGGGTCCTTCAGCGTTTCGTAGGCTTCGTTGATTTCCTTGAACTTATGCTCGCATGAGTGATCGCCGGGATTGCGGTCGGGATGGAACTGCATGGCCAGCTTGCGGAAAGCGCTCTTGAGCTCCTTCTCGTCGGCGCCCTTTTGCACGCCCAGCGTCTCGTAGAAATCAGCTTTCATCTTTTCCCGCAGTCCGGATGCTCAACGTCTTGATGCATGTTGCGTCGTTTGCCGGCACGTTGTCTCGATTTAGGAGCGGTGCTGCCCGGATGCTAGGGCCGGCGCGCTTGTGCCTGTGTTTTTCAGTGACTTTTTCGGCAAGGCCCGCACTTTTTCAGCGAGGGTTGCAAAAAAGCCCGGCTTTGCGCCGGGCTTTCCGCTTTATTTGCCGTCAACCGGTCAGGCCGACTTCTTCTTCTCGTCGTTTTCGTCGATTTCCTCGAAATCGGCGTCGACCACATCGCTATCCTTGGCCGCGTCCGCCTTGGCGTCGGCTTCCGCCGCTTCCTTCTGCGAAGCTTCGTACATGGCCTGGCCGAGCTTCATGGATGCTTCGGCAAGCGTCTGCGACTTGGCCTCGATGTCGGCGGCATCGTCGCCTTCGGCAGCAGCCTTCAGCGCCGTGATAGCCTCCGATATCGCCGTGCGCTCGGTTTCCGAAACCTTGTCGCCATATTCTTTCAGCGACTTCTCGGAGGAGTGCACCAGCGCCTCGGCCTGGTTGCGGGCCTCGACCAAGGCGCGCCGCTGCTTGTCGGTCTCGGCATTGGCTTCGGCGTCCTTGACCATCTTCTCGATGTCGGCGTCCGAAAGGCCACCAGAGGCCTGGATGCGGATCTGGTGCTCCTTGCCGGTGCCCTTGTCCTTGGCCGAAACGTTGACGATGCCGTTGGCGTCGATGTCGAAAGTGACCTCGATCTGCGGCACGCCGCGCGGCGCCGGCGGAATGCCGACCAGGTCGAACTGGCCGAGCGCCTTGTTGTCGGCAGCCATTTCACGCTCGCCCTGGAAGACGCGGATGGTCACGGCCGACTGACTGTCTTCAGCGGTCGAGAACACCTGGCTCTTCTTGGTCGGGATGGTCGTGTTGCGTTCGATCAGGCGGGTAAACACGCCACCCAGCGTCTCGATGCCGAGCGACAGCGGCGTCACGTCGAGCAGCAGCACGTCCTTCACGTCGCCCTGCAGCACGCCGGCCTGGATTGCGGCGCCGAGTGCGACGACCTCATCCGGGTTGACGCCCTTGTGCGGCTCCTTGCCGAAGAACTGCTTCACGATCTCCTGGATCTTGGGCATGCGGGTCATGCCGCCGACCAGGACCACTTCGTCGATCTCGCCAGCCTTCAGCCCGGCATCCTTGAGCGCTGCCTTGCAGGGCTCGATGGTGCGCTGGACGAGATCGTCGACCAGCTGCTCGAACTTGGCACGGGTCAGCTTCAGTGTCAGGTGCTTGGGGCCGGTCGCGTCGGCGGTGATGAAGGGCAGGTTGATTTCGGTCTGCGTCGTCGACGACAGCTCGATTTTGGCCTTTTCAGCCGCCTCCTTGAGGCGCTGCAGCGCAAGCTTGTCGTTCTTCAGGTCGATGCCCTGTTCCTTCTTGAACTCGGCCGCCAGGTATTCGACGAGACGCATGTCGAAATCCTCGCCGCCGAGGAAGGTGTCGCCATTGGTCGACTTCACTTCGAACACGCCGTCGCCGATTTCGAGCACCGAAATGTCGAACGTGCCGCCGCCAAGGTCATAGACGGCAATGGTCTTGCCATCCTTCTTGTCGAGGCCGTAGGCAAGTGCTGCAGCCGTCGGCTCGTTGATGATGCGCAGCACCTCAAGGCCGGCGATCTTGCCGGCGTCCTTGGTGGCCTGGCGCTGGGCGTCATTGAAATAGGCCGGAACGGTGATGACCGCCTTCTCGACCTTCTCGCCGAGATAGGCCTCCGCCGTTTCCTTCATCTTCTGCAGGATCATGGCCGAGATCTGGCTGGGCGACTGCTTCTTGCCGCCGGCCTCGACCCAGGCATCGCCATTGTCGCCCCTGACGATCTTGTAGGGGACAAGCTTCTTGTCCTTCTCCGTCACCGGGTCGTCATAGCGGCGGCCGATCAGGCGCTTGACCGCGAAGATGGTGTTTTCAGGATTGGTGACCGCCTGGCGCTTGGCCGGCTGGCCGACGAGACGTTCGCCGTCGCCCGAGATGGCGACGATGGAAGGCGTCGTGCGCGCGCCTTCCGCATTTTCAATGACCTTGGGCTCCTTGCCATCCATGATGGCGATGCAGGAGTTGGTGGTGCCGAGATCGATACCGATTACTTTTGCCATTTTTCTAGTCTCTCCGCTAAGCAGGCTCTCAGGACCCGTAAGGCGTTCCGACGAAAGCCCCTGTTCACAAGAAATTCCGCTCCGGCAACCGGCATTCCGGCACTGGGCGGCTTGGCGCGTATATAAGAACAGGCGGCATCGGGCGCAAGCATTCTGCGCATGGCATCCACCGCGCCGCGCTTGGCGCCTTTGAACAGCCGCCCAGCGGCCCGGATGTGCTCCAACCGCGCTCAAAACCCCAGGATCTGCGCGATCCCCCGGCGAAGCGCCCAGTCAGGGCTTCGAAACCACAAGAAAACGTCACCTATGCGTGAGAGAGGCGGCTCCTGGCTGAGGAAGGCGCCTGCCCACAGCAGACACAGGCAAAAGCGTCACGCGGCCTGCGACAGCGATTTATGCGCCTCGGCCAGGATTTCGAACGAGCGCACGCGTGCCGCATGGTCGAAGATCTGCGCGGTCACCATCAGCTCGTCTGCGCCGGTGCGGCGCACGAACGCGTCTATGCCTTGCCGGACGGTTTCGGGAGAGCCGACGACGGCGCAGGACAGCGCCTGCGAAATCATGGTTTTTGCCATCGGCTCGAGCGTCTGGTCATAGCCCTCGACCGGCGGCGGCAGGCGGCCGGCCCGCCCGGTGCGCAGATTGACGAAGGCCTGCTGGAGCGAGGTGAACAGCAGTTTTGCCTCTCCATCGGTCGGTGCGGCGAAAACGTTGAGGCCGAGCATGACATAGGGCTTGTCCAGCTGTTCCGAAGGCTGGAAGCGCGAACGGTAGATCTCCAGCGCATGGTCCAGTTCGGCCGGCGCGAAATGCGAGGCGAAGGCATAGGGCAGGCCGAGCATGGCGGCGAGCTGCGCGCCATAGAGGCTGGAACCGAGGATCCAGACCGGCACCTTCTGGCCTTCGCCGGGCACGGCGTGGATACGCTGGCCTTCCGCGGCCGGCTGGAAATAGCCCATCAGCTCGACGACATCCTGGGGGAAATTGTCTGACGCCTCGAGATTGCGGCGCAGCGCGCGCGCTGTTCCCATATCGGTGCCGGGCGCGCGGCCGAGGCCGAGGTCGATGCGGCCGGGGTGCAGTGCCGCCAGCGTGCCGAACTGCTCGGCAATCACCAGCGGCGCATGGTTGGGCAGCATGATGCCACCGGCGCCGACGCGGATGGTCTTGGTGCCGCCGGCGACATGGGCGATGACGACGGCGGTCGCCGCGCTGGCGATGCCCGGCATGTTGTGGTGCTCGGCCAGCCAGTAGCGCCTGTAGCCGAGCCGCTCGGCATGGCGGGCCAGGTCGAGCGAATTTGCCAGCGATTGCGAGGCGTCGCTGCCTTCGACGATCGGCGACAGGTCGAGAACGGAAAGTGCGGTCATGGGCCTCAAGCCTTTACGATGTTCAACTGCCTGACCCTGGTTTCGAAGGCGCGGTCGGGAATGACGATGTCGAGCTGGTGCCAAGCAACGGGTCCATATTCTCGAACGGGATCGCCTGCGGACGCTGGCGATGCGGCGCGCTCAGCGTGCCGAGCGGAGCATCGATCGGGCCGCGATAGCCGATGCGGTCGAAATAGGAATCGAGGTCGAAGGAGGCATCTTTCATCGCAGGGTCCGGCTTGACCGGCTCGATATAGGCACTCCGCCTGAAGACAACAAATGCGCGATGACGGGCAGGCGCGGCAAGCTTATGCCGCTGCCTTTCCGTTCTCTTCGGCCGCTTCTTCCTCCACCACGGCCGTCTGCTGTGCGGCGAGAAAATTGCCGACATGGCTGAGGCCATCGAAATGATCGCAGAACACTTTGACGACGACCAACAGCGGCACCGCCATCAGCGCGCCGACAAAGCCCCAAAGCCAGGACCAGAAGGCGATGGCGATGAAGATCGCCACGGCGTTGATCTCGAGGCGTCGGCCGACAACCATCGGCGTAACGAACTGGCCTTCGACGATGTCGCACAAAAGCACGAAGCCCGGCGCCAAAAGGGCGTAGGTGATCGAGTCGAAGCTGATCATCGCAATGACGCTGACCAGCACGATGGTGATCAGCGCGCCGACATAGGGCAGGAAGTTGAGCAGCGCCGCCATCGTTCCCCAGACGAGCGGGTTGGGCATGCCGAGCGCCCACAGGCCAAGGCCGATAACCGCGCCGAGACCGGCATTGATGACGGTGACGGTGAGCAGATAATGCGAGATTTCGCGCTCGACGTCATAGACGACGCGCAAGGCCCGCTTCTTCTCACTGAGGCTGGCGAAGGACTGGATGATCTTCTCATAGAACATCGTGCCTGACGCCAGCAGGAACAGCGACAGCACGAAGATGATGGTCAGGCTTGTCCCCGCCGACAGGACGTTGCTGGCGGCGGCCGACAGGACGCCGGACTGTGCCATCGCCACCTTCTGGATGCCCGGCTCCTGCGAGGTCTCCGTCATCTGTTCGATCTGATGCGAGATCTGCATGATCCTCTCGAGCGGACGCCGTAATTGCGCCAGCCGTTCGGTAAGTTGTTGGCCGATCGACGAGGTGTTGTTGAGAAGGTCGATGACCGGGCCGCTGAGCAGATAGCCGGCAACGCCGAAGACGCAGATCGACAGCACGACCAACATTGTCGCCGAAACCACTTCCGGAATGCCGCGCTTGCGCAGGAAGCGCACGATTGGTGTCAGCGTCAGCGTCAGCAGGAAGGCGAGGATGACCGGCATGAAGAAAGCACGCGCGAAATACAGCGCGTAGATGGCCATGAACAGGAAGATCCCGATGAGCAGCGAACGCATCAGATGCGTGTCGGCACGCGCCACAACTCTCGCCTCTTCGGTCTCGGCAAGGCCAGCACCCAAAGCGGCGGGTTCGGCTTTCATGATTTTCCCTCAGCGGCGCACCGCAATTGGTGCTTTCCCCTGACGGAAACGCCTCTGCAAGCCCAAGGTTCCGTTAGCCGGCAAGGCCCTCAATCCGGGCCGCCCGTCGCTCAGGCGGCTGGCGCTGCGACGGCGACGCCGGGCTTGGCGGTCTCCTTGCGTACGATCGGCGCCACCTTGGTGCCGTACAGTTCGATCGCCTTCATGATCTTGGCGTGCGGCATGGCGCCGATCGCCATCTGCAGCAGGAAGCGGTCATTGTTGAAGATCTTGTGCTGGGCGACGATCTTTTCCGCCACCTGCTCCGGATCGCCGACGAACAGCGCGCCGTTCGGACCACGCGACTGATCGAAATGCGCCCGCGAGGTCGGGCCCCAGCCGCGCTCGCGGCCGATGCGGTTCATCACTTCGGCCTGCGGGCCATAGAAATCGTCGGCCGCCTGTTCAGTGGTGCCGGCGATGAAGCCGTGCACATTGATGCTGGTGGCAAGGCCCGAGGGGTCGGTACCGGCCCGCCTTGCGGCATCGCGATAAATGTCGAACAGCGGTGCAAACCGCGCCGGCTCGCCGCCGATGATGGCCAGTGCCAGCGGCAAACCGAGCACGCCCGCGCGCGCCGCAGATTGCGGCGTTCCACCTATTGCGATCCAGATCGGCAATTTGTCCTGCAGCGGCCGCGGATAGACGCCGCGGTCGTTGATCGGCGCGCGCAGATTGCCGGACCAGGTAACTTTGACGCCGTCGCGTATGGCCAGCAGCAAATCGAGCTTTTCGGCGAACAGCTCGTCATAGTCCTCGAGATTGTAGCCGAACAGCGGGAAGGATTCGATGAACGAACCGCGCCCGGCCATGATCTCGGCCCGGCCGCCCGACAAAAGGTCGAGCGTTGCGAACTGCTGGAAGACGCGAACCGGATCGTCGGAGGACAGCACGGTGACCGCGCTGGTCAGCTGGATGCGCTTGGTGCGTTCGGCGGCAGCGGCCAGGGCCACCACCGGCGCGGACGCGGCATAGTCGGGGCGGTGATGTTCGCCCAGACCAAAGACGTCGAGGCCGACCTGGTCGGCCAGCTCGACCTCCTCGATCAGATTGCGCAGCCGCTGATGCGAGCCGATCGCGCCGGGGCCGGGCTCCGGGCTGACGTCGGCGAAAGTGTAGAGACCGAGTTCCATGGCATGTCATCCAAATGTTCTGATTTGCCGCTAGAGGTAGCGGCGAGCCGCCCCGGCCGCCAGAGGGGCGGATAGTGAACAGTGCATGTCGGTTTCGGCCGGCTTTGTTTCAGGGAAAACGCGTCTCCCGGCTGCAACAGCCTAAACTTTCATGGCTGGCATACCGTTTTGGCGCTTGAACTCTCGGTTTTCGCGCGTATGTAAGCGTCGCGAATTGACTTCAGGGAAGTGGACTTGGCTATCTACAGGGAAAAAGACATTTTCGAGCGGCGCAATGCCGCGAACGAGGCAAAGAAGGCGCTTCTGGAGCGCTTCAAGTCAAAGCCGGCGGCTGATGATCCTGCGGTTCTGGCCAAACAGGCCGGACGCAAGGCGATTCTTGAGGCTCGCGAAATACGCGAGGCCGAAAAGGCCAGGCTGAAGCAGGAAAAGCTGGCACGCGAGGCGGTCGAGAAGGCCGAGCGCGAGGCAGCAGCCGAAGCGGCGCGTATTGCGGCCGAAGAGGCAGCGCAGGCTGAAGCGAAGATCAAGGAAGCCGAAGAAAACGAGCGCATTGCCCGTTTGCTGGCCGACGAAGCCGAACGCAAGGCCAAGCGCGACGCACGCTATGCGGCGCGCAAGCAGCGTACCGGCAGGACGCCTCCGGGCTTCTCCGCCCGCTAACGCTTCGATCGAAACGATCGGACATCAGGGTCGCCTTCCAGCGGCCCTGAAGGCGTTTGCCTAATTTAAGGGTTTGATGCCTCGGAGCTCAGGCGGCGAGCTTCAGCCCCATAATGCCGCAGACGATGAGCGCAATGCAGGCGAGCCGGATGGCCGTCGCAGGCTCGCCCAGCAGCCAGATGCCAAGCAGCGCCGTGCCGACCGTGCCGATGCCGGTCCACACCGCATAGGCCGTGCCGACGGGCAGCGTCTTCAGCGCCAGGCCAAGCAGGCCCAGGCTGATGATCATCGAGGCGACGGTGAGCACCGTCGGCAGCGGCTTCGAGAAGCCGTCGGTGTATTTGAGGCCGATCGCCCAGCCGATTTCGAACAGGCCGGCGAAAAACAGAAAAATCCACGACATCGGGATGCACTCCATTCCATGAGCATGGCGGGCCGTCCCGGCCGATTTATGGGAAGGCGCGAGGTCGTCCTCGCCGCTTCGACACAAGCGGCTGCGCCGGTGCGATCAACAAAACACCGGCCGCATCGTTCATGCCGCCGGTGTCAAAATCTGCGCCGAAACGGTTTGTCCGGATTTCAACCGTCCAAGATCTTCCGAGGCGGGCTTACTTTTCCTTGAGCCTCATCGCCTTGACGGGCGGCGCCTTGAGTGCCGGAGCCGCTGCGGGCTTCTTGGCGTCTTTTTTCGGCTTCCGAGCTTCCTTGCCCGCCTTCATCGCACCTTTAGCCATGATTCGTTCCTCCAGTTGCTGGGAGGCCAAGTGAAACAAGAGAAACGCCGGACTGCAAGGGGGCGGGCGTCTGTCGCCGGCGCCGTCGGGCCGCTTTCAACCGGTTTCTAATTTGCTCGTAAACCATTGCGGTCCGTGCCATGGTTGCCTTCGCACTGCAGCATCGGCCATGCCTTCGCCCGGCGATGATCAGGCAGTGCGGTCAGGACGACAATGCGAATCCGCATCGGCAGCGAGATGAGTTTCGATTTTCCGCAGGAAACGCCGCTGATCGCGATGCTCAATGTCCACTACTCCAGGGCCTCCGATCTCGAGCGCCCGGATTTCCTGACCTCCAACCCGCCGGTGCCGATCCAGAGCTACCGCGACAGTTTCGGCAATTGGTGCAACCGTTTCGTCGCCCCGCCCGGGCGCTTCACCTTCGGCACCGATTCGGTAATCCGCGACCCCGGCACGTTCGAGATGGGCGACCTGATGGCCTGGCAGCACGAGGTGCGCGATCTGCCGTCGGACACATTGCTCTTCCTGTTGCCGAGCCGCTTTTGCGAGAGCGATCTGCTGGCCAGCGAAGCCTGGCGGCTGTTCGGGCATACGCCGCTTGGCATTGCGCGCGTCCAGGCGGTCTGCGACTTCGTCCACAACCACATCGTCTTCAGCTACGGCAATGCGCGGCCGACCCGCACCGCCGCGGAAGCCTATCGCGAGCAAAGCGGCGTCTGCCGCGACTTTGCCCACCTTGCGGTCACCTTCTGCCGTGCGCTCAATATCCCGACCCGCTACTGCACCGGCTACATCAGCGACATCGGCCTGCCCAAACCTTGGGCGAGCATGGATTTCGCAGCCTGGATGGAGGTCTATCTCGGTGGCCGCTGGCATGTCTTCGATCCGCGGAACAATTCGCCACGCATCGGCCGCATCCTGATCGCGTCGGGTCGCGACGCCGCCGACGTGCCTCTGACCCACATCTTCGGACCGGGCACGCTGGCTGGTTTCAAGGTGTGGACGGACGAGATCATCGAATAGGGGCGTCTTTCCGCAAGCTGGCCTACAAGACCCTGAACGACCGGGCGATTCGTGCGTTGTGATGCCTGTGGAGCTCAGGGGCGTTACATCAGGTTCCTTGGAGGGACAGCATGGCAGCACATGGCGGGTCGAAGACGGTCATCTACGCGGCGCTCGCCGGTAATCTCGCTATTGCTGTGACCAAATTCGTCGCCGCCTTCTTCACCGGCAGCTCGGCGATGCTGTCGGAAGGCGTGCACTCGCTGGTGGATACCGGCAATGGCGGGCTGCTGCTCTACGGCATGCACCGCGCCGCCCGTCCGCCGGACCGCACGCATCCGCTCGGCCATGGCCGCGAGCTTTATTTCTGGAGCTTCATTGTCGCCCTGCTCGTCTTTGCGCTCGGCGCCGGCGTGTCCTTCTATGAAGGCGTCGTCCACATCATGGCGCCTGAGCCGGTCGCCAATCCCAAAATCAACTACATTGTGCTGGGCCTCTCAATGCTGTTCGAGGGCAGCTCCTGGTACGTGGCGCTGAAGGAGTTCCGCCAGCAGAAGGGCAAGCAAGGTTGGCTGCAGGCTGTGCAATCGAGCAAGGATCCGAGCGTCTACACGATCCTGTTCGAGGACAGCGCCGCCCTGCTCGGTCTGTTCGTCGCCTTCGCCGGCATATTGGCGGCCGAACTCCTCGACATGCCCGAACTCGACGGCGTCGCCTCGATCGGCATCGCGATGATCCTCGGCGCCACCGCCATCTTTCTGGCGCGCGAAAGCAAGGGATTGCTCATCGGTGAGCCGGCCTCGCCGGAAGTGCAGGCCAAGGTGCTGACCATCGCCCAGCAGGATCCGGCAGTGCAGCGGGCCAACGGCGTTCTCACCGTCCATCTCGGCCCGCAACAGATCGTCGCTGGGCTGAGCATCGAATTCGAGGACCATCTGACGGCGCCTGAGATCGAAGCCTGTGTCGAGCGCATCGAGGCGCTCTTGAAAAAAGAAATGCCGGAGATCACCAGACTGTTCGTCAAGCCGCAGACGACCGGAACCTGGGAGCACCGGCGCAAGCAGGTCGAGGCGGCGTCGGACTAGTTCTGGACCAGCAGTCCACCGTTGGCGCCATCGCCTGGTCCCGCTAAGATCACCCGACGGATTTCGGAGAATCAACGATGAAAATCGATGGTGGGTGCCATTGCGGCGCCATAACTTATGAAGCAGACGTCGACCCGGAAAAGACCTCTATCTGTCATTGCACCGACTGCCAGCAACTGACCGGTACCGCCTTTCGTGTCACTGTTCCCGCGCCTGAGGATCATTATAGGATCACAAAGGGCACACCGAAGGTTTATATCAAGACGGGATCGAGCGGCGCCAAGCGTGCCCAGGCGTTCTGCGGCGACTGCGGTTCGCATCTTTACGCAACGTCGGTTGGCGACGGGCCGAAGGTCTATGGGATCAGGGCGGGGACCGCGCGGCAACGCGAGGATCTCGTTCCGACCCAACAGAAATGGCACCGATCGGCCCTGCACTGGCTTCCGGAATTCGAGGGCGTAAGCATCGTAGAGGCGCAGTAGCACCTGCCTCCCGGTTAAACGCGGCCCAAACCAGCCAATAATGTGCTAGGCTACCCATCAAACGGATGGCGGGGGATAGCAATGTCGGAAACGGACAAAGTGTTTGCCGGCTCGATTCCGGAAAACTACGACCGCTACATGGTGCCGCTGATCTTCGAGCCGTTCGCCGCGGATTTGGCACGACGGGCAGCGTCCTTGTCGCCCGGCGCCGTCCTGGAAGTCGCCGCCGGCACCGGCGTTGTTACCCGCGCATTGGCTCCAAAACTGTCTCCCGGCGCAAGCTATATCGTGACCGACCTCAACCAGCCTATGCTCGACTACGCGGCCTCGCGACAAGCTCCCGACAGTCGCATACAATGGCGTCAGGCGGATGCTCTGGCGCTGCCGTTCGAAGATGCGGCTTTCGATCTCGTTTGCTGTCAGTTCGGCGCGATGTTCTTTCCCGACCGAGCCGCCGGCTATCGCGAAGCAAAGCGGGTCCTGAAGACCGGCGGCCATTTCCTGTTCAACGTGTGGGATCGCATTGAAGAGAATGTATTCGCCAGTGATGTGACGAATGCTCTTGCGGAGATTTTTCCGAACGATCCGCCCCGCTTTCTCGCCCGCACGCCGCACGGCTACAATGACACTGCATTGATCCGCGGCGAGTTGGAAGCCGCAGGTTTCTCCCGTGTGGTGATCGACACGAGGGCCGAACAAAGCCGTGCCTCCTCGCCGCGCCTTCCGGCGGTTGCCTATTGCCAGGGAACTCCGCTTCGCAACGAAATCGAGGCCAGAGGAAAACTGGAAGCCGCAACCGATCACGCCGCGTCCGTGATTGCAGCCAGACACGGCAGCGGCGAGGTTGCGGCCAAGATCCAGGCGCACGTGATGGTGGCTACGGTCTAATGCATGTTGCCCAGAAGTGAGCCGCGGTTCTGGGACAACGACATTCATCAAAACAAAGACTTAAAGCGCGTCGTATGAATCCGTTTCAGCGCGACGCACTTTAATCGTCGCCTTCGACGACACGTAGCCTGAGCTGCCCCGTCTTGGAATCCGCCACCCGCACCCCGGCTTCGGCCTTGGCGGGTCCGCCACCGCGCACTTCGGCTTCGTTTTCGCCAAACTCCAGCGCTTCGATCTTTTGGCCGCGCTTGGTCACCTTCGACGTCGACACCAGTATCTCGTCGATATCCTTGGCCGACTGGCCAAAATGCGTCTGCAACCGGCGCACGCGTTCGTCGACGCGCGCGACGTCCTCCATCAGCCGGATCACCTCGCCCTGGATCAGATGCGCCTGTTCGCGCATGCGGGCGTCCTTGAGGATGGCCTGGATGACCTGGATCGACAGCATCAAAAGCGACGGTGAGACGATGATGACACGCGCCCGGTGCGCCTTCTGGACCACGGCGTCGAAATTCTCGTGGATTTCGGCGAACACCGATTCGGACGGCACGAACATGAAGGCGGTGTCCTGCGTCTCGCCCTGGATCAGGTATTTTTCCGAGATATCGCGGACGTGAATTTCGATGTCGCGGCGGAAAGCCTGGGCCGCGATCTTCTGGTGTTCGGCGCCATCGGCGGCGCGGATGGCGTTCCAGGCTTCCAGCGGAAACTTGGCGTCGATGGCAAGCTGCGGCGCACCGTTCGGCATCCTGACCAGGCAGTCGGGACGGCTGCCGTTTGACAGCGTTGCCTGGAACTCGTAGGCGCCCATCGGAAGGCCGTCGGCGACGATCGCCTCCATGCGCGACTGGCCGAAGGCGCCGCGCGTCTGCTTGTTGCACAGGATCGCCTGCAATTGCACGACCTGGCCGGCCAGCGACTGAATGTTGCCTTGCGCGGTGTCGATGACCGCCAGCCGTTCCTGCAGTTTGGCGAGGCTCTCATGCGTCGATTTGGTCTGTTCGGTCATGGTTTGACCGAGCCTGCCGGTCATGGCGTCGAGGCGCTGGCCGATCGACTGGTTGAGTTCGGCCTGCCTTGCGCCGAACACGTCGGCGATGGCGCCCATGCGGCCCTGCATCTCGGCCTGGCTTTGCAAAATGCCGGCCATCCGCGCCTCGGCGTCGCGGGCGTGGTCGGCGGCTTCCGCCGCGGCGATGGTGCGCGCCTTGGCCGATCGCCACAGCGCCACGACAAGCGCCAGGAACAGGCCGAGAAACACCAGCGCGCCGAGGGCCAGTGCATGGCCGAGCGTGATCGTCGTGGCGCCAAGCCGGGCAACGGGTTCGGAAAGGATGGTGCTCAGGTCGTTCATCCCGCCAGCATAGCCGATTCGCAGACCTGGCACAGATCAAAACGTGAACGAGACCGATTCGCACCGGTTGACGCTTCTCCTGCGACGTTTTAGGTGAGGCGCCATGTCGATCAAGCCGCTCATCATCCTTCCCGATCCCATCCTGCGCCAGGTTTCCAAACCAGTCGAACGCGTCGACGCGCCTTTGCGCAAACTGGCCGACGACATGCTGGCGACGATGTATGATGCGCCGGGCATCGGTTTGGCCGCAATCCAGATCGGCGAGCCGCTGCGCATGCTGGTCATCGACCTCGCCAAAGAAGACGAGCCGCCGGCGCCGCATGTCTTCATCAATCCCGAAATCCTCGAAAGCGCCGACGCCCGCTCGGTCTACGAGGAAGGCTGCCTGTCGATCCCGGACTATTACGCCGAGGTCGAGCGTCCCGCCTCGGTGCGCGTGAAATATCTCGACCGCGACGGCAAGCTGCAGGAGATCGAGGCCGAAGGCCTGATGGCGACTTGCCTGCAGCACGAGATCGACCATCTCAACGGTGTGCTGTTCATCGACCACATCTCGAAGCTGAAGCGCGACATGGTGGTCAAGAAGTTCAAGAAGCTCGCCAAGGACAAGGCGCCGGGCAAGCTGGTGGGATAGGCCCTGCTTTCGGCGACTCGCACAAAATCCCGTCTCGACCCGCCCCTATTGAGAGACGCTTCCTAGCGTGATATCATTGATATCAGACTGGAGACTCAGATGGGCGATATGTTGATCAGAGATATTCCCGAGCCGTTGAAGCGTGAAATCGAGCATGCGGCACGCAAGGGCGGCCAAAGCCTCTCGATCAAGGCGATCGATTTATTGCGAAAAGGCATGGTTGCGGAAAAAGAAGGCAAGGCCGAGCCTGGACTCACGGCTTGGGATGCGATTCGCGCTGCCTTCGCCTCGGAAAATGCAATCAGCGACGAATTTGCGCAGATGATGGATGAGATCGAAGCGGAACGGAAACGCGACTTTGGCCGCACCATTGAGAATTTCGAGTGATAATCCTCGATACCAATGTCGTCTCGGAAGCGAGCCGGCCCGCGCCCGATCCAAACGTCGCTAAGTGGTTTCGCAGACAGGACCTGCTCGACCTCTATCTCTGCGGTCCTGTTGTCATGGAGCAGTCCTTTGGAGCCGAAAGGTTTCTCAACAAGACCGGCTCGGACCGCCACGTCCGTGCACTTGACCACCTGGTTTCGAAGCAGTTTTCGGGACGTGTCGTCGAATTTGCCGGTCCCATTCCCCGTCTGGCGGGCAAGCTCCGGGCAATGCGGGAAACTATCGGCCGGCCGATCAGCCTTTCCGATGCCATGATCGCTGCCATCTGCCTGTCGCACGACGCTATGCTGGCGACGCGCAATATTAAGGACTTCGAAGAGCTTGACCTCAAGATCGTAAACCCGTTTGAAGCAGACGCTTGAGCGGACTGCCGCGCGCAGAACAGGATACTGGACGAAAAATGCCGCTTCGCGTCATCTTCATGGGCACGCCGGAGTTTTCGGTGCCGGTGCTGCGCGCGATTGCCGAGGCCGGGCACGAGATAGCAGCCGTCTACACCCAGCCGCCGCGCGCCGCGGGCCGCCGCGGGCTGGAGCTGACACCGTCGCCGGTGCAGCGCGAGGCTGAGCGGCTGGGCATCGAAGTGCGCACGCCGCTGTCGCTGAAGGGCGAGGCCGAGCAAGCTGCTTTCCATGCGTTGCGTGCCGATGTCGCGGTCGTCGTCGCGTATGGTTTGCTGTTGCCGAAGGGTATTTTGGAGGCTCCGCGCCTCGGCTGCCTCAACGGCCACGCCTCGCTTTTGCCGCGTTGGCGTGGTGCAGCTCCCATCCAGCGCGCCATTATGGCCGGCGACGTCGAAACCGGCATGATGGTGATGCGCATGGAAGAGGGCCTGGACACCGGTCCGGTGGCACTGGTTGAAAAATGCGCCATAGAGCCCGACATGACCGCCGGCGATCTGCACGACCGCTTGATGAATATTGCTGCCACGCTGATGGTGGAAGCGCTGTCCCGATTGGAGACAAATACCCTGGCATCGACTTTGCAGGCGGCTGACAGGGTGACCTACGCCAGGAAAATCGATAAGTCGGAGACACGTGTGGACTGGACGCGCCCGGCTGCGGAGGTCCACAATCACATTCGCGGCCTGTCGCCATTCCCGGGCGCCTGGTGCGAGGCCGACATCGGCGGCCGCACGGAACGGCTGAAACTGCTTCGCTCGACCCTTTCTGAAGGTACGCTTTCTGAAAGCATGGGCGAGTCGGGAGGAATTCTCGATGACCGGCTGACGGTCGCCTGCGGGTCGGGCGCGGTCAGGCTGGTCGAAGTTCAACGGGCGGGCGGAAAGCCCGCTGCCGCGCAGGAGTTTCTGCGCGGGGCCAAGATCGAAAAGGGAATGAAGTTCTCATGAGCATGATGTCGATACGCGGCGCGACGCCGCGGGACCGCGAGGCCATACGCCTGGTCGAGGAACACGCATTCGGCCAGCAGGCGGAGGCCGGGCTGGTCGACGCTCTGGTCACCGGCGGCGACGCCGTTGTCGAACTGGTGGCGGAAGAAGACGGCCAGGTGGTCGGCCACATCCTGTTTTCCAGGCTGTTCGTCCAGAACGGCGGCAAGCAGTTTGCAGCCGTGGCGCTGGCGCCGTTGGCGGTGGAACCTTCGTTCCACGGCTCGGGCATTGGCGGTGCGCTGATCCGCGAGGCGCATATCCGCCTCAGGGATGGCGGCGAGACGCTCGCCGTTGTGTTGGGCGATCCGGCCTATTACGGCCGCTTCGGCTACAATCATGCGCGCGCCGAAATGTTCGAGAGCGAATATCAGGGCGAAGCGCTGCAGGCGCTGGCCTGGGGTGACGCACCCGAAAAAGGCAAACTGGTCTACGCCCAGGCCTTTACCGCACTCGCCGCCTGAACGAAGGGTGTATGCCGCGTTTTCGTCTCGATATCGAATATGACGGCAGCCTCTTCGCCGGCTGGCAACACCAGGCGGATCAGCCTTCGGTGCAGCAGGCGATAGAGCAGGCGATCGAGAAATTCTGCGGTGAGGCGGTGCGGATACGCGCCGCCGGCCGCACCGACGCCGGCGTGCATGCGACCGCCCAGGTGGCGCATGTCGACCTCGCCAAGGCATGGCCAAACGACAAGGTGCGCGACGCCGTCAACGCGCACCTGCAGGCGGCAGGCGCGCGCATCGCCATCCTGCAGGCCACGGTTGTCCCCAATGAGTTCGACGCCCGTTTCTCGGCCACCGGACGCCACTATCTCTACCGCATCCTCAACCGGCGCGCGCCTGCAGCGATGGAAAAGGGCAAGGTCTGGTGGGTGCCGAAGCGGCTCGATGCGGACGCCATGCACGAAGCGGCGAAAGTCCTGCTCGGCCGACATGACTTTACCACCTTCCGCTCGACGCAATGCCAGGCCAACAGTCCGGTGCGGACGCTGGAGCGGCTCGATGTAAGCCGCCAGGGCGACCTGATCGAAGTCAGGGCCTCGGCGCGCTCTTTCCTGCACAACCAGGTGCGCTCCATGGTCGGTTCGCTGAAACGCGTCGGCGACGGCGGCTGGACCGCCGCCGACCTCAAGGCCGCGCTCGCGGCGCAAGACCGCGCCGCCTGCGGCCAGGTGGCGCCGCCCGACGGGCTTTTTCTCGTCGGTGTAGACTATCCGGAAAAGTTCTAGGCCGGAGCGGCGGTCGGCACAGTGATGCCGAGCAGCGCCACCAGGCCGAACAAGACGGCCAGAGACACCACCAACATGCCTGCGAACACGGCACTGCCGACAGCCGCGCCCTTGCCGATCGCGGCGTTGGTCATCCGCCAGGTGAGTACCAGCGACAGCACCACCAGAACCAGCCACACCAATTCGGCAACCGGGTTGCCGGACGGCAGGAAAAGCCTGATCAGCGCTGAAGGCAGCAGCATCCAGGCGGTGATCGCTGACGCCCAGTTGCTGGCGACGACATAGTGGACGAAGCGGTCGCCGATGCCGGCGCGCGATGCGACCAGGGCAAGCACAACCAGGGGCAGCAGCCACGAGCCGAGGTCGACGGTCGCCAGGCGAACCAACATGCCCAGCCGACCTGCGAACGCATTGGGATCGCCGATCTCGTTGGCCGTGCCGACCCAGCCGACGATCATCGCCGGCGCGGCGACGACGATGGCGAAGAAGGAATTCCAGAAGCCGTCCGCCGAAAGGTCGAGCAGCCGCAAGCCGTCGGCCTTTCCGAGCATCAGCCGCCAGGCGCCGTTAAGCGATGAAGAGGTCTCGTCAACCGAAAGCATGATCAGCCCTGCTCGAACCAGTCATCGATGAAGCGCTGGTAGATTTGGGTCAGCGTCTCGAGGTCGGCCAGTGCGACGCGCTCGTCGACCATGTGCATGGTCTTGCCGACGAGGCCGAACTCGACCACCGGGCAATAGTCCTTGATGAAACGCGCATCCGAGGTTCCGCCCGAGGTGGACAGCGCCGGCTCCTTGCCGACCGTCGCCTTGATCGAGCCGCGCAGCGTCTCGATCAGCTTGTCGTCGCGCGTCAGGAAGACATGGCTCGGCCGGTCGCGCCAGATCAGCTCGTAGTCGACCGGCGTCTTGCCGGTCCGGTATTTCTTGCGCTTCGCCGCCTGGTCGAGGCGGTTATGGATCTCGGCCTGCACCGTCTCGGCAGTCCATGTGTCGTTGAAGCGGATGTTGAAGGTGGCTGTCGCCTTGGCCGGAATAACATTGGTCGCCGGGTTGCCGACATCGATCGAGGTCACTTCCAGATTGGTCGGCTGAAAATCCTTCGTGCCCTTGTCGAAGACGGGCGACAGCAAGGCGTCGACCAGGCTGATCAGGCCGCGCACCGGATTGTCGGCGAGCAATGGATAGGCGACATGGCCCTGGCGGCCGTTGACCGTGACACTGCCCGACATCGAGCCACGCCGGCCGATCTTGATCATGTCGCCGAGCGTGTCCGGATTGGTGGGCTCGCCGACGATCGCGGCGTCCCATTTCTCGCCCCTGGCCGCCGCCCAGTCGAGCAGTTTTGTCGTCCCGTTGATCGCCGGCCCCTCCTCGTCGCCGGTGATCAGCAGCGAGACCGAGCCTTTCGGACCACCCTTTTTCTCGACATGGCGCGCCACGGCGGCGATGAAACAGGCGATGCCGCCCTTCATGTCGACGGCGCCGCGGCCGTACATTTCGCCCCTGGCGATCTCGGCGGCAAAGGGCGGATGCGTCCACGACGCCTCGTCGCCCGCCGGCACCACGTCGGTATGGCCGGCAAACATCAGATGCGGCCCATTGCCGGAGCGGCGCGCGTAGAGGTTCTCGATGTCGGGGGTGCCGTCTTCGGAAAACACCGGGCGTTCGACGAAAAAGCCGAGCGGCTTCAGCATGCCTTCCAGGGCAGCCAGCGCGCCGCCCTCGGCGGGCGTTACGGAGGCGCAGCGTATGAGGGTCGCGAGGTTGGCGGCGGGATCGGTCGGCAGTTTCATGGGCAAAGCGATAGTCGAAAGCGAAAGGCCTGTCACGGCCAGAGATGATGACCGGTCCTGCCGCCGACATTATGGTTTTCATGTCGTATAGTGCAGGCCAACACGAGATAATCGCATGGCCAACGCCGAAAAGACCATCGTCATTGCCGGCGCCGGCAGCATCGGCTGCTATGTCGGCGGTTGCCTGGCGCTGGCCGGACGCAAGGTGTTGTTTTTGGCGCGGCCAGGCATAGCGACGGCCTTGCTGGACGGTGGCCTGCGCATCACCGATCTCGATGGTCGCGACCGATCCATGCGGCCGGAGTCCGTCACCACCGATCCCGCCGCTGCCCTCGCCAGCGCCGACGTGGTGCTGGTGACGGTCAAGAACGGCGCTACCGAGGAGATGGCGTCGCTTGTTGCCGGACATGCGCGCGGCGATGTCGTGGTGGTCAGCCTGCAGAACGGCGTCGGCAATGCCGACCGGTTACGCGCCGGGCTCGGTGGACGGACTGTGCTCGCCGGCATGGTGCCGTTCAATGTCGTCCAGTCGGCCATAGGCAATTTGCCGCTTCACGTGCATCGCGCCAGCGACGGCAAGGTCATGATCGAAGATGGCGTGACCGGCCTTGCCGGCCTTCTCGGTGTCGAAGGGCTTGGCGTGGAAACCCATCCCGACATGAAAGCCGTTCAGTGGGGCAAGCTGCTGATCAACCTCAACAACGCGCTTGTCGCCTTGTCCGGCCTGCCGCTGGCGAGCGAACTTGCCGACCGCCGCTGGCGGCGGATCCTGGCCGGTCAGATCGACGAGGCCCTGGCGGCGATGAAGGCGTTACATATCGCGCCGGCGCGAATCGGCGGCTTGCATCCCGTCCTGCTGCCGAAACTGCTCCGGCTGCCGGACTGGCTGTTCCGGCTGGTCGCCCGCCGCATGCTCGCCATCGACCCGCAGGCGCGTTCGTCGATGTGGGACGACCTCCAGCGTGGTCGGCCGACCGAGATCGGTGACCTGCAGGGGGCCGTCCTGAGCCTCGCCGAAAAGGCCGGCACGCCGGCGCCTCTGCTGAAGCGGGTCACCGCGCTGGTGCGGCAGGCCGAGCGGGAAAAGCGCGGCTCACCCGGGCTGACGCCGGAAACCGTCACTGGATAGTCTACTTGCCGCGAGCCTCGGGCCTTGGCCCGCAAAACAGGCGCGTGGGCCCGCCGCGTCACAGCTTTGGTGCGCGCCTCGGAGCCGGCGCTTTGCTCGCCGGGCCTGGCGCCGGCACGGGCTGCGCCGCCGGGTGGTTCTCGATCAGCGTGATCTTCTGCCAGATCTTGCGCGACAGGTTGGACGCCAGGTTCTCGACGTCGTTGACGCCGTCGATGACCACATCGTCATTGACGGACTGCGCAAACAGCGCCGCGATCTTGCCGGTGATCGACAGCATTTCCGAGCAATAGTCGAGGTAGCGCGCCAGGTCGGCGGCATTGGTGATGCGAGCCGGCGAATGCGCGGTCGGCCTGAAATTGGCGGACAATGCTGCCGGATCCTTGGTCAGCTGGTGCATGTCGATGACATGGATCAGCGATCTCAACCCATGCAGCTGGCGAAACACCCGCTTGCGCTTGATGCGCTCCTCGGTGCGGATCAGCGCCAGCAGGCCGAGCACGGCAAGGATCATCATGTTGATCGTGGCTTCGATGCCTTGCACCGACTGCACCGCATCGTCGGCCTGCGAGATATGGATGAGCGGCAGGATGGTGCCGACGAACAGGAAGATCAGCGCGCCGGCGGCAACAGCGGCGACGATGGCGCCGCGCAGCCACCAGATCGGCGCTTCCAGCGCCTGCGCCGCCTTGGCCAGGTCGCGCGACAGCGACACCAGTTCGGCGGCGACGCCGCGCAGGCCGGCATCGGGAAAACGCTCGGCGACGCGCTCTTCCAGCCGCTCGGCGGTGTCGATGATCAGTTTCGGATCAAGCGTGCGGTAGCGCATGGCGAGATATCCGGTCGGCGCTCATGGTTCAGCCGGCGCGTTGCTGCGTTTGCCGTAGCGGTTCGGACCGGGGTCACCGCGGAAACACGCTAGAACGATGAGAAGAATGGGGCCGATGATAAGAGAGATCAACGCGTAATAAGTCGGCTTGCCGAAATCATGAAACCGCTTTGCGGTTACCGCAAAGCTCGACCATGTCGAGATCAGCAAAACGACCCAGAACACAAGTGCCCAGTTCTGGCTGGTTGCGGTGCCGGGTTCCAGTCTCGACAACTGGTAGAGCGGGAAAAACTGTGCAAGCACCAGCAGCAGCCCGGCGAGCACGTAGGCACTTGGGCTGACGCGCCCTGAGAGGCTGAAGAAAAGCCAGGGAAGTGGTGGTGTGTTGGGCAATCTGGAGCGCTCTGGTTGCTCGGACAGGATCAATCACGCAGCAGTTCGTTGATCGAGGTTTTCGACCGGGTCTTGGCATCGACGCGCTTGACGATGACGGCGCAGTAGAGGCCAGGGCCCGGCTCGTTGTTCGGAAAGGCCTTGCCCGGCATCGAGCCGGCGACGACGACCGAATTCGGCGGCACCTCGCCATAAAACACTTCGCCGGTGGCGCGGTCGACGATCTTGGTCGATTGGCCGATGAACACACCCATTCCGAGCACCGAGCCTTCGCGCACGATGCAGCCCTCGACCACTTCGGAGCGCGCGCCGATGAAGCAATTGTCCTCGATGATGGTCGGGCCGGCCTGCATCGGCTCCAGCACCCCGCCGATGCCGACGCCGCCCGAGAGGTGCACATTCTTGCCGATCTGGGCGCAGGAGCCGACCGAGGCCCAGGTGTCGACCATGGTGCCGCTATCGACATAGGCGCCGACATTGACGAAGGACGGCATCAGCACCGCGCCCGGCGCGACATAGGCAGAACGGCGCACGATCGAAGACGGCACGGCGCGGAAGCCTGCCTTCTCGAAATCGACCGCGCTCCAGCCGTCGAACTTCGACGCCACCTTGTCCCACCAGACCGCCTGGCCGGGGCCGCCCTTGATGATCTCCATCGGATAGAGCCGGAACGAGAGCAGCACCGCCTTCTTCAGCCATTGGTTGACATGCCATTTGCCATCGGCCTGGCGCTCGGCAACGCGCACGGTGCCACGGTCGAGCAGGTCGAGTGAGGACTGGATGGCGTCGCGCGTTTCGCCCCGGGTCGCGGTCGAAATCGTGTCGCGCTCCTCGAAGGCCTTCTCGATCGTCTTTTCGAGGCTGGCCAGATCAGGCTTCGACATGAATTCGCTCCGTTACCACGCTGTTAAGGCCGTCGGACTTAACCTTGTTTTGAAAGTCGCGCGGACCCTATGTTAAGGCGTATTGGGGGTCAATCGCGCGTGCGCCATGGGACGGCGCAAGTGAACTGTTGGGACGGGTAGAAAGCATATGACTCCTATGGAAAAGGCGGGATGGACGCCGCTGCCGCATTCGGACGAGGATCTGGAGCGCTCGAAAAGCGTGCCCGACACGCCGCAGACTCGCGCCGAAACCTACCGGCTGGCCTGGAACGATCCCGACTTCATGACGCGCCGGGAGTTGCGCGCTGTGCGCTTGCAGCTTGAGCTCTTGAAGCCCGAAATGATCCTGGCCGAGCGCGGCATCCGCTCGACGGTGATCCTGTTCGGCGGCGCGCGTATTCCCGAGCCCGGCGGCGAGGCCTGGGCCGCCAAGAACGAGACGCAGAAGAAAAACCTCGAGGAAAACAGCAAATATTACGAGGAGGCGCGCAAATTCGCCCGCCTCTGCTCACAGCAATCGGCCACGTCCTACTACCGCGAATTCGTCGTCGTCACCGGTGGCGGCCCAGGCGTGATGGAGGCGGGAAATCGCGGCGCCGACGATGTCGGCGCGCCGTCGATCGGCCTCAACATCGTCCTGCCGCACGAGCAGGCGCCGAACGCCTATGTGACCCCGGAGCTGTGCTTCAACTTCCACTATTTCGCCATCCGCAAAATGCATTTCGTGATGCGCGCCAAGGCCGTCGCGGTGTTTCCGGGCGGCTTCGGCACCATGGACGAGTTCTTCGAGACGCTGACGCTGATCCAGACCGGCCGCATGGAACGCGTGCCGGTGATCCTGTTCGGCAAGGCGTTCTGGCAGCGCGCGATCGACCTCGATTTCCTGGCCGAACAAGGCACCATCACGCCCGGCGACCAGGATATCATCGACTTTGTCGACACCGCCGACGAGGCCTGGGGGATCATCAGCCGCTTCTACAAGTTGGGGGAGTAGGGGAACCGGGAATTGAGGAACTGAAGAATTGAGGAAAAGGAGGTCCGGATCGGTCTTCCTTTCACCAGTTCTATTCTTCAGCTCCTCAATTCCTCCACCCCCTCCACTATCCCCGTCAGAAACGTCGCCAGATCGTCGGTGACGAAATCGACGTCGTCCTCATTGGCCGGATCGCGTTCCCAGATTTCGGCAAAGGTCGGCTCGAAATTGCGCGGCACCACCAGCACCGTGGTCATGCCCAGTGATTTCGGCACCTCGAGGTTGCGGGCGAGATCCTCGAACATCACCGCATTGTGTCCGGTGACGGCGTGCAGTTCGGCAAACTTCTCATAGGTCTGCCGCGACGGCTTCGGCGTCAGTCCGGCGGCGACGATATCGAAAATGTCGTCGAAATGGTCGAGTATGCCGAGCTGGCGCGCGGTGCGCTCGGCGTGCCTGCGGTCGCCATTGGTGAAGATGAACTTGCGGCCGGGCAGCTGGCGGATAGCGGTGCCCAGCACCGGATCCGGCACCAGCCACGAATAGTCGATATCATGCACCTTTTCGAGAAAATCGTCGGGGTCGATGCCGTGACGCGTCATCAGCCCGTTCAGCGTCGTGCCATATTCGAGATAGAGTTCCTTCTGCAGCTTGCGCGCTTCCTCGCGCGGCAGCGTGAGCAGTTCTCCGACATAGGCCGTCATCTTGACGTCGATCTGCGAAAACAGATTCGAATGGTGCGGATAAAGCGTGTTGTCGAGGTCGAACACCCAGTCGGTGACATGGGCGAAGCGGGCGGGATCGGGCAGCGTGGTCATGGCGTCCTTATGGCATGAAATATCTGCCGTTCGAACCCCTTTCTGATGTAGAGCTTATCCACAACCTATGTGCATCTAGAGTTGTAAAAATGGGCTCACCATTCAAATTTTAGCCATCACGGAAAGGTGGCCTTCAGGGCTTGCTGGCACAGAGACGGTTCAGTGGGAGCCAGCGATGAGTCGCATAGTCTTAAAGTCCGCCGCGGTCGCATTCGGCTCGGTAGCCATCTCGCTTTTGCTGACGCTGATCATCGTTCCCGCCATGGGTTTTCCGGTCGACCGCACTGTCTGGCTGACATCGACGGTGTGCCCGCTGGCGCTCGCCTGGATCGCCTGCGCCAGCACCTTCTGGCAGAGCGACCGACTGAAAAACGCGCATCGCGATCTCGCCCGCGCGCATGCCCAGCTCGCCGCCGCGCATCGGCGCCTGTCGGCGAAGGCGAGCCGCGACGACATGACCGGCATGCTCAACCGCGAGAGCTTCTTTGCCGCGTTGGACGGCTCGCGGCGCAAATCCGATCGCGGCGCGCTGCTGATCATCGACGCCGACCATTTCAAGGCGATCAACGACAGTTTCGGCCATCTGACCGGCGATGACGCACTGGTGTTGATCGCCAGCGCCATCGAGCGCGGCGTCCGCAGCGGCGACGTGCTCGGCCGCATTGGCGGTGAGGAGTTCGGCGCCTTCCTGGTCGGCGCTACGGAAGCCGAAGCCCGGCGCGTGGCCGAGCGCATCCGCCGTGAAGTCGAGCTGGTCCGCTTTCGTCCGGTCGACGAGCGCACGGTGCCGCTGACCGTCTCGATCGGCGGCATCACCTGTGCGCAAGATGCCGATGTCTCGGACCTGATGCGCGCCGCCGACCGCCGGCTCTACGAGGCCAAGCACCGCGGCCGCAATTTGTCGATCCTCGACCGGGACATTTCCGAAGCTGCCTAGGTGTTGGTGGTGGGGCTGTTAACGGTTCGCCAACATTGTTTCCACGCAACTGCGCCGTTTACCGGGTTGTAACTCGTTTACAGGCAAGGCTTGGCACGGGAATGGCATGTCTGGCCGGTACCTGTGCCGTTCAGGGAACGCCATGCGTGGATCGAAGCCCCCATCCAGAGACGTGTCATGAGTTTCTTCATCAGGAAAATATCGCGCCGCACCATCGTGCAGGCGCTGATTGCGATGCCGGCGCTACAGCTTTTTCGCAAGCAGCCTGACAGCGACCGCCCCCCGGCCGATCCCGACGTGATCGTCGTGGTCAATGGCTGGATCCTGAAGCGGAGCGACCTGGCATGATCTTCGACAGCTATGAGGCGTTTCGAGCCTCGGATTTCAAGCCCAAGGTCTGCATTCTCGGCTCCGGGCCGGCCGGCACCACCATTGCCAGAAAGCTCGGCGCCGCCGGCATTCCGGTCGTGGTGCTGGAGGCCGGCGCACGCGAATTCAGCGACGAGTCGCAGGATTTCTACCGCGGCTCCACGGTCGGCGATCAATATTTCGATCTCGACATCACCCGGCTGCGCTTCATGGGCGGGTCGTCGAACCACTGGGCCGGCTGGTGCCGCGTGCTCGACAAGCAGGACTTTGAGCCCAAGGCATGGGCGCCGGACACCGGCTGGCCAATCGCCCGGACCGACATCGAGCCCTATCTGTCCGAGCTGCACGACATACTCGAGCTTCCCGACTTCAAGCCCGATGTGCCGATTTCAGACGACATACGCTGGGTGCAGCTGATCAAGAGCCCGGCCGTGCGCTTTGGCGAGAAATTCTCCGACGAGCTCGACAAGAGCAAGAACATAGCGCTCGTGCTCAACACCTATGCCACCGAACTTGCCGGGGACGGCAAACGAGTGACCGGCGCCAGGCTGTGGTCGAACGGCAAGGATGCCGGCGCCTTCAGCGCCGATTATTTCATCGTCTGCGCCGGCGGGCTGGAGAATTCGCGGCTGCTTCTATGGTCGAACCAGCGCTCGAATGGCGGCGTGGTGCCGAACGCCACGGCACTTGGCCGCTACTGGATGGAGCACCCGACCTTCGAGGGCGGCAATGCCATCCTGGCCGATTACAGCGAGTTCGAGGTCGATGCCGTCAACGAGGCGTTCTTCTCGCCGACGCTCGCCGCCATGGAGCGGCTGCAGATCATGAATTTCGGCATACGCCTGATCGAGACGCCCTATGCCGGCGTCAAGAGCCTGATTGCCGACCTTGCCTGCACCGCGCCCGAGGCCGCCGAATGGGTCGCCTACCAGCTCAGCCAGAACCTGCGCTGCGCCGCCCAGCTCTACGTCGCCTGGGAACAGGCGCCGCTGGCCTCGAACCATATCGAATTGTCGAAGACCGATGTCGACCGTGCCGGCGTGCCGCGCATCGAGCTGCACTGGAAGAAGTCGCCGTTGGAGCGCCGCACCATCCTCGAGGGGCTCAAGCTGTTCGGAACGACGCTGATCGAGAAGGACCTCGGCCGCGTCCGCATCATGGACTGGCTGACCAATGGCGAGGACTACCCGACGGATGAGGAACTGGCCGGCCACCACCACATGGGCGGCACGCGCATGGGCACCGATATCACCAAGAGCGTGGTCGACGCCAACTGCAAGGTGCACGGCATGGACAATCTCTATGTCGGCGGCTCGTCGGTGTTCTGCACGTCGGGCGAATGCAACCCGACGACGACAATCACCGCACTTGCCTGCCGGCTAGGCGACCATCTGACCAAAGTAATCACGGTGTGACGAAGTCATCCACGGTGTGACGAAGTCATTACCGTCTGATGTCAAAAAAGCGAACGGCGCGACAGGATTGCTGCCGGCGCTAACCATGCCTTGGTGTCGAAACCCTCGGAAATCAGCGCCAACGAGATCTCCCTCCCCCTTGTGGGGAGGATTAAGGGTGGGGATAGGTGCCGCGCAAACCCTTCAGGATTTGCTAAACCGTCGCTGGATCCAGGGTCGGCTGCCCCTTGCGGCGGGCAACGATCGCCTTGAAATCGGCGGTCCGGAACGCATCGCGCAGCACGTCGAAGGACGGCAGCACGAAATAAGCGCGCTGGAACTTGTCGATCTCGTAACCGGTGCGCATTACCGTTTCGAGGTCGAAGGGCACGTGGTGCGCGTCCGGGCTCGCGACGGCGAACTGCAATTCGGTGAACGACGACATCAGCCCGGCGCCGAAAGCTTTCAGCTTCTGGCCCTCCTCCTGTATCAGCCCGTATTCGGCGGTGTACCAGTAGAGCCGGGTGATCATCTCGTCACCGCCCAGCGCAATCACGCTCTCGGCCTTTTCGCCATACATCTGCATGAAGTCGGCAAACACCGGCTGTGTCAGGATGGGCACATGGCCGAAGAAGTCGTGGAACATGTCGGGTTCGACGATGTAGTCGAGCTCGTCCTTGGTGCGCAGCCAGTTGGTCACCGGAAAGCGCCGGTTGGCGAGATGGTCGAAGAAGGGCGCGGCCGGGATGAGGCCAGGCACGGCGACGATTTCCCAGCCGGTCAGCTTGCGCAGCCTGTCTGAGACCGCGCCGAAATCCGGGATCTTGTCGAGCAGGCCGAGTGCGGCGACGCCATCGAGATAGGAATGGTGCGCCAGCTTCTGCGTCAGCTTGGTCTGCCGGTCGCACAGCGTGCGCCACACCGCCTGTTCGTCGGCGCTGTAATCATAGCCCTGCGCCACGGTGAAATCGGAACGGCACACTGAATAGTCGCCACGCAGGCCTTGCGCCGCGCAATCACGGGCATATTCGGCAACGCTCATCGTCGTCATGGTTCTTCTCCCCTGATCGTGACACTTGAATCTGTCCGCAGAGTCTAGCGGCGGCCGGCGAGGCAATTCAGCTTTGATGATGGCTTGGGTCCATGATTTGAGGTAAAAATCACCAAGCAGAAGCTGAAAGAGAGTGAAAATGCCTCAGTTCGACGATTTCGAGATCAAGATGCTGGATGTGCTTCAGCGCGATGGACGCAAGCCCGTGTCCGAACTGGCGCAGGAGATCGGCCTGTCGACGACGCCTTGCGCCCGCCGCTTCGAGGCGCTGCAGGAGGCCGGCATCATCAAGGGCTTTGCCGCCGTGCTCAACCGCCGCGCCGTCGGCCTGATGGTCGAGGTGTTCATCCAGGTGCGGCTCACCAGCCACAGCGACGGTTCGCCCGAAACCTTCATCGCCGCCGTGCAACGCATGGACGAAGTGTCGTCATGCTGGACGATGACCGGCGACCACGATTTCCTGCTGCACGTCATGGTGCCGTCGGTCGACGAACTCAACGCCTTCGTCATGCACCGCCTGATGCGCCTTGCCGGCGTGCGCGACGTTCACACCCAGCTGGTGCTGCAGAACATCAAGGGCCCGGGCCACGTGCCGCTCGCCCACCTCAGGCGGTAGGACACGCACCGCCATTTCTGCGGAAAAGCTGCACGCAAACTGCTGAACGGAGCCCAAATGCGAAACTGAAACGCCGGCTACGCCATGCGGACCGTCGCTCAAAGGTCCGTCATGAACATCGTGCTGATCAATCCGCCGCACACCGCCATCGGCAGCCGCGTGCCCGATGACCATCTGCCACCGCTCGGCCTGCTGGCACTGGGCGGCCCGCTTATCGACGCCGGCCATAAAGTCCGGCTGGTCGATGCCGAATTCGGGCCGATGCCGTTGGAAACTCTGGTGCGCGATGCGCTCAGCGGCCAGCCCGATTGCATCCTGATCGGCCACTCCGGCTCGACCTCGGCGCATCCCACCGCGCTCGCGATCGCCCGCATGGTCAAGGCGCTCGAGCCGGCGACGCTGGTGATCTATGGCGGCGTGTTCCCGACCTATCACTGGCGCGACATATTGGCGGCGAGCGATGTCTTCGACTTCATCGTGCGCGGCGAGGGCGAGGCAACCATCCTTGCCCTGGTCGTGGCACTGGACAATCGCCGGCCGCTGGGCGATGTCGCGGGTATCGCCTATCGCGACGATCTCGGCCGCCCCTTCGCGACGCGGCCGGCCGGGACCACTGCCAATCTGGACGAGTACCGCGTCAGCTGGGAGCTGATCGATCACCGCCGCTACAGCTATTGGGGCGGCAAGCGCGCCGTGGTTATGCAGTTTTCGCGGGGCTGCCCGCATCTGTGCAACTATTGTGGCCAACGTGGTTTCTGGACCCGCTGGCGGCATCGCGACCCCAAGAAATTTGCGCAGGAGATTGCCTGGCTGTACCGCCAGCACGGCGTCGAACTGATCAACCTCGCCGACGAAAACCCGACCGTGTCGAAGAAGGTTTGGCGCGCCCTTCTCGATGCGCTGATCGCCGAGAACGTGCCGGTGCTGATCGTCGGCTCGACCCGGGCCGACGACATCGTGCGCGATGCCGACATCCTGCACCTCCATCGCAAGGCCGGCGTCATCCGCTGGCTGCTCGGCATGGAAAACACCGACGAACAGACGCTTCAATTGATCCGCAAGGGCGGCAGCACCTCATCCGACCGCGAGGCGATCCGGCTGCTCCGCCAGCATGGCATACTGTCCATGGCGACCTGGGTGGCCGGGTTCGAGGATGAGACCTTTCGCGATCTGTGGCGCGGCTTTCGCCAGCTGCTTGCCTACGACCCCGACCAGATCCAGGCGCTCTATGTCACGCCGCACCGCTGGACGCCGTTCTTCCGCATCGCCAGGGACCGCAAGGTGATCCAGACGGATGCCCGGCTGTGGGACTACAAGCACCAGGTGCTGCAGATGACCCGGCTGAAACCGTGGATGCTGTTCTTCTCGGTGAAGCTGATCGAGGTCGCGGTGCAGTCGCGGCCGAAGGCGCTGGCGCGCATTCTCTTCCACCCCGATCCCGAACAGCGCCATTCGATGCGCTGGTACACGCAAATGGGCCGCCGCGTGTGGTTCCGCGAGGTCTGGGGTTTTCTGGCCCGCAACCGCCGCCTCAAGGATGGTCCGACGCTGGCTGAGTTCTGGGGCGCGCCGCAGGATGCCGATGAGGAATCCATGGTCGTCATGCGCCCGCCGCTCAAGCCGGCCGAAGCGGCTGTCGCGATCTCGGCCGGCACCTGACCGGCTCGCTGCCATTCATAGATACGTACCGTATGCGTATTGACATACGCGGCGTATGTACCCACCTCATGCATACGGGACGTATGTGAGTGCCCCGGACAATGGAGTGAAAATGACCAAACGTGACGCGATCTTTCCTGCCGGCAGGCAGGCTCTCTACGAGATCAATCGCTATTCTGCTGCAATCCGATCGGGCGATCTTTTGTTTGTCTCGGGCCAGGTCGGCAGCCGCGAGGACGGGTCGCCCGAACCTGTCTTCGAAAAGCAGGTCCAGCTTGCCTTCGACAATCTCGCGGCAGTGCTGAAAGCAGCGGGCGCCACGTTCGACGATATAGTCGACGTGACCACCTTCCACACCGATCCGGCAACGCAATGGCCCGTGATCGATGCCGTTCGGCTGAAGGTGTTCGGTGAACCGCCCTACACCAATTGGACGGCGGTCGGCGTCAACTGGTTAGCCGGCTTCGACTTCGAGATAAAGGTCATCGCGCGCCTGCCCCAGCCTGCCTAAGGGCTGGCCAGCCGACCAACTGGCCGCCAAGCCAGTTGCCGATCAGGGCACGATTAGCGTGCCGGCGCCGTGTTCGGTGAACAGTTCCAGAAGCACCGCATGCGGCGTCTTGCCGTTGAGGATGACGACGCCTTCGACGCCGCGCTCGATCGCCTCGATGCAGGTCTCGACCTTGGGGATCATGCCGCCCGATACCGTGCCGTCCTTGATCAGCGCCCTGGCCTCGGCCACCGTCAGCTCGTCGATCAGCTTCTTGTTCTTGTCGAGCACGCCGGGCACGTCGGTCAGGAACAAAAGGCGCGTCGCCTGGCAGGCGCCTGCAATGGCGCCGGCGAAAGTGTCGGCATTGATGTTGTACGTGTGGCCGTCGCGGCCCGGCGCCACCGGCGCCAGCACCGGGATCATTTCGGAGCGCGCCAGCAGGTCGAGCAGGGTGCGGTCGACTTCGACCGGTTCGCCGACGAAACCGAGATCGAGCACACGCTCGATGTTGGAATCCGGGTCGATCATGGTCTTGCGCGCCTTTTCGGCGAACACCATGTTGCCGTCCTTGCCGCACAGGCCGATCGCCCATTCGCCCTCGGCGTTGATCAGCGCGACGATCTCCTTGTTGATCGAACCGGCCAGCACCATCTCGACGATTTCGACCGTCTTCTGATCCGTGACGCGCAGTCCGCTTTCGAACTTGGATTCGATGCCCATCTTGGCCAGCATGGCGCCGATCTGCGGCCCGCCGCCATGGACGACGATCGGGTTGACGCCGGACTGCTTCAGCAGCGCGATGTCACGGGCGAAAGCCTTGCCGAGCTCGATATCGCCCATGGCATGACCGCCATATTTCACCACCACCGTCTTGTGCTCGTAGCGCTGCATATAGGGCAGGGCCCGCGAGAGCAGGGCGGCCTGCATTTCGGCGGTGGCGGTGATCTCCGTCATCGGCATGGTTCCCTGGATGTGGGTAAGGACGGCGGCGTCTTAGCGGGAATTGGCCCAGGCCGCAAACAGCTTTGCTATCACGATGATGAAATCTGCCGGATCAGGCCGGCACCTTGAGCGGCGCCCGCCGCGTCAGCCACCCGGAAACCTTCTCCATCTGCGCAGCAAGCGACAAAAGCGTCCTGCTCGTCGCCGGGGCGGCCGACGGCCTGGATGCCGAGCGGCAGGCCGGCATCGGTGACATGGACCGGCAGCGCGATCGACGGCTGGCCGCTGACATTCTGGATCGCCGGCCAGTGGTGAACCACAGGCTCTTGTCCATCAATTGCCCAAACAAGGATCTGATCTCCAAGAGACGGGTCAAATGCAATTTGTCGAGCAGGTTTTCGATGAGCTCGTCGGCCCCCTTCGGGTCCATGGCGCCTCAGGCAAGCGGCGGATGCGCAATGATCGGGTTGCCTCGGCGCGCGCGATCGCAGCATCGACAAGGTCTGGCGGCGAGATCTCGCCTCTGTGCACAGCCTGCCAAGTCGGTTGCATCGTTCTCCCACAGCATCTGTTCGGCCGACATTGCTGTTCCCCTTTCTGCGGGAGGCTAACGACAGCCGATTTCCTTGGCACCGACCGGCGATTACTGGCGATCGGGCGCGGACATCGTTTGCGTGGACAACAAGATTTCTGCCTTTGCAAATAAATTGTGATCGCTTAGCTTGTCCGTATGACGCCGCAGGATATCTCCACCCTGATTGTCCGGACCTCGATGAAGGATCGGACTGCGTTCGATCTGCTTTACCGGCAAACCAGTGCGAAACTTTTCGGCGTGTGCCTTCGTGTATTGAAGGATCGCGGAGATGCGGAAGAAGCGCTGCAAGAGGTCTTCGTCAAAGTGTGGACGAAGGCGGACCGTTTCGCTGTTTCCGATCTAAGCCCAATCTCCTGGCTGGTGGCCATAGCACGCAATCATGCGATTGATCGCATCCGGTCGCGACGCAAGCCCGCTGCCGATATCGATGCCGCGCTCGACGTGGCTGACCCCGGTCCGGGGCCAGAGGCTATGGTTGTTGCGGGCGGTGAATCCGAGCGCATCTATCAGTGCCTTGAAGAGTTGGAACAAGACCGGGCGCAAGCCGTTCGGGGTGCTTATTTGAACGGCGAAAGTTACGCCGAGCTCGCGGAACGTCACAAGGTTCCGCTCAACACGATGCGGACATGGCTGCGCCGCAGCCTGTTGAAACTTAGAGAATGTCTGGAAAGATGACCCTGGCAGAAGAAAATGGACCGGAACGTGGAGGCGACGACCTGCTCGCAGCCGAATACGTTCTCGGCGTGCTGCCGGCGGATGAGCGCCAGATAGCCTCCGGACGCATCGACGCGGAGACCGGCTTTGCCCGTCTCGTCGATTCCTGGGAAGTAAACCTCTCGCCGATGGCTGCCGCTTATGCTGAGGTAGAGCCGCCGGCCACCATCAAGCCGGCTATCGATCGCCGGCTGTTCTCCTCCACCGCGGCGTCGACGACGGCCCCGAGCGGCAGCCTGTGGTCCAGCCTTAGCTTCTGGCGCGGCCTCACCGCAGCGGCTCTCGCGGCCCTGGTGCTCTATGTCGCCGTGCCTTACGTCAGGTCGCCGGTCGTCGTGCCGCAGGAGCGCCTCGTCGCCTCGCTGGCTGCCGAAGGCAGCGATGTCAAATACCTTGTCGTCTACGACGCTTCCCGCCGCGATGTCGGCCTGTCGCTGGTTTCGGGCGAACGCGCCGCCGGCAAGGACTTCGAACTGTGGATGATCGAAGGCAAGAATGCTCCGGTCTCGATGGGCGTCATCCCCGCCGGCCAGGTCGCCCATATCCCGGTTACCCCGGCCGTGCAGCAGAAGCTGGCGCAAGGCGCCGTGCTTGCTGTCAGCGTCGAGCCGACGGGCGGTTCGACGACGGGACAGCCGACCGGACCGGTCGTTGCCGCGGGCGACCTGAAGGGCATCTGATAGATCGTAAAACCATGACGTGACAATGAAGACAGCGGAAGTACATCTTCCGCTGTTTTCGTTTTGGATACGCTGCTGGAGATTAGAGGTTCGATCTGGGAGATTAATTCGCCGACAAAATAAAGGAAATTTTTCCCGGCGCGCGGAAACTCAGGCAGGTCTATTTCGTATCTCCTCTGTTCCGAAAGAGGAAACAATAACCCCGAGGAGTTCGAACACTATGCGTAGAATCGCCACCCTTTTGCTCGCCGGTACCATTGCCGTCTCCGCCCTCGCCACAATCGCCTATGCCGAGAATCCGATGGTTGGCGGCGCCGCCATGTACGCCAACAAGAACATCGTCGAGAACGCCGTCAATTCGAAGGATCACACGACACTGGTCGCCGCCGTCAAGGCTGCCGGCCTGGTCGAGACACTGCAGGGCGCCGGCCCGTTCACCGTCTTCGCGCCGACCAATGAGGCCTTCGCCGCGCTTCCGGCTGGCACGGTCGAGTCGCTGCTCAAGCCCGAGAACAAGGACAAGCTCACCAAGATCCTGACCTGCCATGTCATCGGCGCCAAGGCGATGGGCGCCGATGTCGCCTCGATGGCCAAGGCCGATGGCGGCACCCACAAGGTCAAGACGGTCGGCGGCTGCGAGCTGTCGCTCAAGGCCGATGGCGGCAAGGTCACCGTAGCCGACGAGAACGGCAATGTCGCCAATGTCACGATCGCCGATGTCGAGCAGTCGAACGGCGTCATCCACGTCATCGACAAGGTCCTGCTGCCGAAGATGTAACAAAGCCCCTGCCGCCGACGAACAGGCGGTAAGCTCTCTGATTGCGCGGCTCCCCCTTCGCGGGCCGCGCAATCTTCCGAGCGCTCCACGCCGTCCGCCACAAAACGCGGAGCCGGCTTGGAGCGTTCGGTTTGCAGGGCAACCGTCACCGGCTTTTGATTTTCCAGTGGCGGCCAAATCTGGCAAAATGATCCGCAGGAGGATTTCCGTCATGAACCGTCGCGACTTGCTTTTGAGTGGCGTCGCCTTTGCGGCCGTCGCCGGCGCCTTGGCAACGCTACGCTTGGGCGGAACCCAGTCCGCCAGAGCTGCCGAAACCTTCGAGGTCACCAAGACCGACGCCGAGTGGCACGCCATCCTGTCGGATGAAGCCTTCAATGTGCTGCGCAAGGAAGGCACCGAATATCCCGGCACCAGCCCGCTGCTCAACGAGCACCGCAAAGGCATTTTCGCCTGCGCCGGCTGCGACCTGCCGGTCTATTCCTGGGAGACCAAGTTCGATTCCGGTACCGGATGGCCGAGCTTCTGGCAGGAGATCGCCAACAGCGTCGGCAAGACCACGGATCGTTCTCTGGGCATGACCCGCACCGAGGTTCATTGCCGCCGCTGCGGCGGTCATCTCGGCCATGTCTTCGATGACGGTCCCGCACCCACCGGCCTGCGCCACTGCATCAACGGCGTTGCGCTCAGCTTCAAGCCGGCCACTGCCTGACCGTTCGGCGTCTTTAGCGGGGTGGGGATTTGGCGCCGGCGTGACGACCGCCTCCTATCTCTTGAAATGGAGCGAAAACAGTCAACTTCAAGAATTGGCAGACGGCTTTTTATGCGTAGATTCCGCAGCCCTAACGAGAGGGCCAGAACCTATGCAACGAACCAAAGCACGGGCTCGCGCTAGCGAGCGCAGATCGACCGCCAAATCGACCGGCGGTGTTGATGCGGACCGGCCGCGTATCTCCCATCAAGTGGTGATCGCCGGCGGCGGCCCGACCGGGTTGATGCTGGCCGGCGAACTGTCCCTGGCCGGCATCGATGTCGCCATCGTCGAGCGGCGCGAGAACCAGGATCTCGCGGGCGTGCGCTCCGGCGGCCTGCATTCGCGCACCATCGAGATCTTCGACCAGCGCGGCATTGCCGATCGGTTCCTGTCGCAAGGCCAGACCGCCCAGGTCGCGGGTTTCGCCGGCGTTTCGCTTGATATCAGCGACTTCCCCACCCGCCACAATTACGGGCTGGCGCTGTGGCAAAAGCACATCGAGCGCATCCTTGCCTGCTGGGTCGATGAACTTGGCGTCACGGTCTACCGTGGCCGCGAGGTGACAGGCTTCGTGCAGGATGCAGGCGGCGTCGATGTCGCGCTGACAGATGGCGGGTCGCTTCGTGCCGATTATCTTGTCGGCTGCGACGGCGGCAGAAGCCTCGTGCGCAAGGCGGCGGGCATAGAGTTCCCCGGTTCCGAGCCGACAACCAGCAATTTGATCGCCGAGATCGAGGTAACAGAAGAGCCGCAATGGGGTATCCACCGCGATGCCATCGGAATTCACGGCCTCAGCAGACTGGAAGACGGTACGGTGCGGGTGCTGGTGACCGAACGCGAGGTCGGGGCCGGCGGCGTGCCCACATTGCATGAGCTCAGCGAGGCGCTCATTGCCGTCTACGGCACCGATTACGGCGTCCACAATCCAACATCGCTGGCCCGCTTCACCGACATGACCCGGCAGGCAGCCTCATACCGCAAGGGGCGGGTGCTGCTGGCAGGCGACGCCGCGCACGTGCATCCACCGGACGGTGGACAGGGGCTGCAGACCGGCGTGCAGGACGCGGTCAATCTGGGCTGGAAGCTCGCCCAGGTGGTCAGGAAAACTGCGCCCGAAAGCCTGCTCGACAGCTACCAGGCAGAGCGCCACCCGATTGCCGCGCGTGTGATGAAAAACACCATGGCGTCGGTCGTGCTCCGTCGCGAAGACGAGCGCACCAAGGCGCTGCGCGATACAGTGTCGGAACTTCTCGGCATGGAAGAGCCGCGCAAGCGTTTTGCCGGCATGTTGTCCGGCCTGGACATCCACTACGATCTTGGCGAGGGGCATCCGCTGCTGGGGCGTCGCATGCCGGATCTCGACCTCGTCACCGCTGCCGGTCCGCTGCCGGTTTTCGCCCTGCTGCATGACGCTCGGCCGCTGCTGCTTAATCTTGGTGAGCCCGGCGCTTTTGGTATCGGCCAGTGGGTGGAGCGGATTCAGCTGGTCGACGCCAGCTACGATGGCGCATGGGAGCTTCCGGTGCTGGGGGCAGTCGAAGCCCCACGCGCAGTGCTGGTCCGGCCTGACGGTTATGTGGCCTGGGTCGGCGGCCCTGAAGCAGCCGGGCTAACCGACTCGCTGACCAAATGGTTTGGGCCGCCTGCCGCAGCATAGCGCGCCGGGTGTTCGACCAAGGAGCTTGACAACGATCGATGCTTAAGCGTGACCCCGGAAATCGGGGGTGATTTCCGGGGTCACACATGAGCGCGCCAGGCGGGGGGTCCGGCGCGCTCAATGGCCTCCGCCGCCGCTGCCCGCGGGCGGCGCCGGCTTGGCGATGACCAGGGTGAAGACCGCCATGGTCGCGAACAGCACGGTCAGCATGGTGAACACATCCATGAACGACAGCAGCGACGCCTGCTGCTGGACCATGCCCGACAGTTTGGAGATCGCCGCCTTGGTGGCGTCGAGGCCGGGAGTCTGCTGGAAGTCGAGCGTCATGTTCTGCAGCTTGGTCTGCGCCGCCGCACTGCCCCATTCCACATGCTCGGCCAGCCTGGCGTAGTGGAAGGCGCTGCGATCGATCAGCACGGTGTTGATGACGGCAAGGCCGACCGCACCGCCGAGGTTGCGGGTCAGGTTGAACAGGCCCGACGCGTTCTTCAGCCGGTCCGGCGGCAAGGTGCCGAGCGCAATGTTGTTGATCGGCACCATGCACAGCATCATCGAGCTGCCGCGCAGGATCTGCGGGATCAGCAATTCCCAGAAATCCCAGTCGGCGGTCAGATGCGTCATCCACCATGTGCCGGCAGCGAAGCCGAACAGCCCGATCATCATCATGATGCGCAAATCCATCTTGCTCGACAGGATGCCGGAAATCGGCGCAGTGACGAACATCGCCAGGCCGCTGACGAACAAGGCTTCGCCGATCATCATGGAATCGTAGCCGCGGATGCGCCCGAGGAACACCGGGTAGAGATAGGTCAGACCGTACAGGCCGATGCCGATGACGAAGGAGAACAGCGAACCGAAGGCGAAATTGACGTTGGTGAAGGCCCTGAGATCGACGATCGGCTCCTCGGCGGTGAAGGCACGCCAGAAGAACAGCGCCGCACCGACAACCATGATGATGGCGCAGATGAACACGGCCTGTTCCTGCAGCCAGTCATGGTTCGGACCTTCCTCGAGCACATATTCCATGCAGCCGAGAAACGCCGCCATGCCGGCAAGGCCCCACCAGTCGAACTTGCTGAACAGGCCGAGATTGGGCTTGTCGAAATCGATCAGGGTCCAGGTCGTGACCGTCACCAGAATGCCTGGAATGACATTGATGAGGAACAGCCAGTGCCACGACATGGCATGGCTGATATAGCCGCCGACGGTCGGGCCGATGGTCGGCGCCAGCGTCGCCACCAGGCCGATCATCGGCGACACCATGGCGCGGCGCGACGGCGGGAAGATGGTGAAGGCGGCGGCGAAAACGCTCGGGATCATGCCGCCGCCGATAAAGCCCTGGATGGCTCGGTAGACGATCATCTGGTCGATGTTGGTGGCGGTCGCGGCCAGCGCGCTGGCCGCCGTGAAGCCGGCCGCGGCGCCTGCAAACAGCACGCGCGTCGACAGCATCCGGCTGAGGAAGCCCGACAGCGGGATCATCACCACTTCGGCGATCAGATAGGCGGTCTGCACCCATGGGATTTCGTCGGAACTGGCGCTGAGGCCGGCCTGGATCTCGGCCAGCGAGGCTGAGACGATCTGGATGTCGAGGATCGCCATGAACATGCCGAACACCATCGCCAGGAAGGCGATGAGGCGGCGCGTCGAGATGGTCGTCGGCACCGCTGGCATGGCCGGCGCCGCTCCTGCTGTTATGGTTGCGGTTGCCATGGCGTTGCTCCCGGCTTTCGCTCAGTTCGCCGCGGCCGGAGCCGTGCGGCTGTCGACGGCGACAACGACGCTCAGGCCGGCGCGCAGCCTGCCTGCCTTCAGCACATCGGCCGGGACGTCGATGCGAACCGGGATGCGCTGCACCACCTTGGTGAAGTTGCCGGTGGCATTTTCCGGCGGCAGGAGCGAGAACACGGCACCCGAAGCCGGCGCCAGCGACGACACCGTGCCTTCGAAACCATGGCCGTCCGTGGCGTCGACCGAGACCCGAACCTTCTCGCCGGGCACCAGCTTGGCCAGCTGCGTCTCCTTGAAGTTGGCAACGATGTAGAGCTTGTCCAGCGGCACCACGACGGCGAGCTTCTGGCCGGGGCTGACGAGGTCGCCCTGCTCGACCGAGCGGTTGCCGACGACGCCGTCATAAGGCGCCTTGAGCACGGTGAAGGACAGATCGCGCGCGGCCTTGTCGCGGTTCAGCCGCAGCGAAGCCAGCGTGCTGGCCGATTCGGCGCGCTGCGCTTCGAACACGCCGATATTGGCCTGTGCGGCTGCAATCTGCGCGTCGGCGCCGACAAGGGCCGCATTGGCCTGGTCGAGAGCGGTCTGGGCATCGTCCAGTTGCGCCTGCGTGCCGACATGCGTCTTGACCAGTTGCGCGGCGCGCTGCTGGGCGCGAGCGGCGTTGTCGGCTGCCGCCTGGTCGGCGACCTTGTGCGCCTGCGCCTGTTGCAGCGAAGCTTGCGCCGCCTTGGTCTGCGCGTCGATACGGTCGAGCGTCTTGGCCAGCGTGGCGATCTGCGCCTCCGCCTGGGCAACGGCTATTCTGTAGTCGCCGTCGTCGATCGTCAGCAGCGGATCGCCGGCCTTGACCTGCTGGTTCTCCGAGACCTTGACTTGATCGACATAGCCGGAAATCTTCGGCGAGACGAACGACATGTCGGCCTGGACATAGGCATCGTCGGTCGAGATCAGGAACCGGCCGTCGGTCCAGTAATCATAGCCATACCAGGCGCCGGCGCTGAGCAGAGCGAGGCCGATGATCGGCAGCATGAACGAGCGAGCCGACCGCTTCTTCTTGGCCGGCACCTCGGCCAAAACTTCGGCGGCAGGCTTGATGGGCGCTTCCGGCGCTTCGATAACCGGCGAGACCTTGGCGTTGGGAAAGGGGCGGACTTCGGCGGTGGTTGGCGTGTTCGAGGACATGATATCTCGCTACCGTAGCTACATAAGGAAAATGTGTTATACTGAACCGTTCGGTTCGACGCGAACGTTGACATAGCGCTAAAGCAGGCCCATATCAAGAGCAATCGAACCGCTCGGTTCGAATTATTTCGCGAGGTGTGACTTTAATGGCCGACACGTTACCCGACGTCGAAAATGATCCGTGCGATGTGCTGGATAGTGCGCGTCGCGGCCGCCCGGCGGCGGGCCAGGATCCGGTCAAGCGCAGCCAGATCATCGAGGGCGCGCGGCGCGTGTTCATCGACAAGGGCTTCGAAGCGGCGTCGATGAACGACATTACCCGTGAGGCCGGCGTCTCCAAGGGCACGATCTATGTCTACTTCGCCAACAAGGAAGAGCTGTTCGAGGCGCTGATCGAGGAAGAGCGCGGCACCATCTTCAAGAACATGTACGACATGCTCGACCGCGCCGACGATCTGCGCCAGACGCTGGTGAAATTCGGCAAGGTGCTGTCGATGAAGATCACCTCGGCCAAGGTCATCCAGGCGCAACGCACCGTGATCGGCGCTTCCGACAGGATACCCGACATGGGCGCGCGGTTTTACGAACGCGGCCCCAAACGCGGCCACGACAAGGTGGTCAAGTTCCTCAATGCAGCCATAGAACGCGGCCTGCTCAAGATCGATGATGTCGATCTTGCCGCCTATCAATTCACCGAACTGTGCCTCGCCGGCCTGTTTCGCCAGTGCATCTTCGCCTACCGCACCAAGGCGCCGAGCCAGGATGAAATCGACCACATCGTGCGGTCGGGGGTCAGCCTGTTCCTGAAGTCCTACGGCACCGAAAAGCTTGCCGAGGAAGAAAGCCACCAGATGATCGCGCTCGAGGCGAAGTCCAAGGCAAAGGCCTAGTTAGCCAAGGTCTTTTTTCGCAACTCCGGACGGAAAACCGCTTCACACTTCCTGGAGTTGCTTTTAACCATTGGCCGCCAGCACGATCGCCGCGCGCAGTTCGTCCAGACCCTCGCCCTTTTCCGACGACGTGGCGAGCACGAACGGAAACGCCGCCGGCCGCTTCTTGATCTTCAGTAATGTCTCTTCGATCAGGCGCGGCACGCCGGCGGCCTTGATCTTGTCGGTCTTGGTCAGCACGATCTGGTAGGACACCGCCGCCTTGTCGAGCAGCGACAGCACTTCGTCGTCCTTGGCTTTGATGCCATGGCGGGAATCGATCAGCACATAGACCCGCTTCAGCGTCACGCGGCCCTTGAGATAATCGAAGACCAGCTTGGTCCAGTCGTCGACCTTTTCCTTCGGCGCGCTGGCATAGCCGTAGCCCGGCATGTCGACCAGCGCCATTGGCGGCAAGTCGGTGCCTTCGCCGGAAAACCCGCCCGGCACGAAATAGTTGAGCTCCTGCGTGCGCCCCGGCGTGTTGGAGGTGCGCGCCAGCCCGTTATGGCCGACGAGCGCATTGATCAGCGACGACTTGCCGACATTGGAGCGGCCGGCAAAGGCGATCTCCGGCGGCCCCTCCGGCGGCAGGAACTTCATCGCCGGCACGCCGCGGATGAAGATCCACCCCTTGGTGAACAGGTCGGTGCCGATGACGGTGTTGCCCAGCGCGTTCAAATCGCTGCCTCCAGCCTGGAAATATCGGCGCCTCGGATGGCGTTGAGGTTGCGGCCGATCTTGTCCACCGGCCAATTCCACCACGCCACAGCCAGCAACCGCCGCACCGTCCTGTCGTCGAAACGCATCTTCACCACCTTTGCCGCATTGCCGGCGACGATCGCATAGGCCGGCACGTCATGCGTCACCACCGATTTCGCCGCCATGATGGCGCCATTGCCGACCGACACGCCGGGCATGATCACCGCATCCATGCCGATCCATACATCATTGCCGACCACCGTGTCGCCGCGCACTTCCTGTGACCACGTCTTCGGGTCGAAGCCTTGCTCCCAGCCATGGCCGAAAATGTTGAACGGATAGGTGGAAAAGCCGGACATGGCATGGTTGGCGCCGTTCATGATGAAGCGCGCGCCCTCCGCGATGGCGCAGAACTTGCCGATGATCAGCTTGTCGCCGATGAAGGGATAATGATGCAGCACGCATCGCTCGGCGAATTTGTCCGGTCCGTCCGGATCGTCATAATAGGTGAAGTCGCCGATCTCGATATTCGGCGCGGTGACCAGGGGCTTGAGGAAGCCGACGCGGGTGTGCATCGGGATCGGGTGCTTGATGTCTGGGTTGGGTCCGTCCATGGCGAGATCCGTCGAGAGTGGCGCAAATTAAAGCCGCCATTCTAGATGGCGTGATCCGCCCTATAGCACCAATCGCCCGATGAGCGAGCCCTGCTGGGCTTCGATATTCAGTTCGTGCCGCGGCAGATCACGATCAGGTCGACCGCCGCCGTCGCTAAGGCGCCCTGAAACCCAAAAAAACGGGGCCCTGCGAAGGACAAGCAGGACCCCGGTGGTGTCGAAGACGGCTTCAAAAGAATGGCACCTCCTCGTGAGGTGGGGAAGGCAGACCGAGAAAGCCCGTCGCAGCCCGCCGTCATTCCCCGTTGCGTAAAGCCGTTACTTCGGCAACAGCACCTTGTTGACGACGTGGATGACGCCGTTCGACTGGTTGACGTCGGCGACCGTCACCTTGGCGGCGCCGCCGGACTCGTCGACGATGTAGAGCGAGCCGCCCTTGACCTCGGCGATCAGCGTGTCGCCGCTAACGGTCTTCATCTCATACTTGCCGCCCATCGCCTTGGCCTTGGTCATCATCTCCTTGGCCGAGATCTTTCCGGCCACGACATGGGCGGTCAGGATCTTGGTCAGCTTGTCCTTGTTTTCGGGCTTCACCAGCGTGGCGACGGTGCCGGCCGGAAGTTTCTTGAAGGCGGAATCGGTCGGCGCAAACACCGTGAAGGGTCCCGCGCTTTCCAGCGTGTCGACCAGGCCGGCGGCCTTGACGGCGGCAACCAGCGTCTTGTGGATCGGCGAGTTGAGGGCGTTCTCGACGATGTTCTTGGAGGTCAGCATCGCAGCGCCGCCAACGGCGGGATTGGCGAGCGTATAGGCCGTCGTCGCTGCGAGGCCCGATAGAGCCAGGCCGGCGGAAAAGCATAATGCCTTGAGGATGGACTTTGCCATTGGAGAACCCTTCTGGTGCGACAATTGTTGATTCGATTGTCGGGAAGAGTTACGCGGCGATTGCGGGAAAGTTTCGGTGCAGCGTAAAAAATGATAATGATAACAAATACTTAAAGGCGAATGCCCATTCCACGCGCCGCATCCCCGCGATGGACATGACGGGGTCACGGATCAAAAACAACGGTCTTCGGATTAGGGCTGATCGGTGTTGATCGGCCTTGGCGGTACAAGCAGCAGCCACGCCGGTTGCACGCCGCAAGTTTCGCGCCTCACGGGAACGTGATGAGCGCCTCGTCCACAAAAAACACCGGACGAGCCGGGGCTTTGATTGCCACGCCGTTTATTCAGCCGGCGAGGGTTTCTTTCGGAACAATGCCGTCAGATTGTCCCACAATTCGATCTTGGCGCCCTGGCGCTTCATGATCACGCCCTGCTGCAGGATCGACAGCGTGTTGTTCCAGGCCCAGTAGATGACGAGACCGGCCGGGAAGCTGCCCATCATGAAGGTGAAGATCACCGGCATCCAGGTGAAGATCTGCGCCTGCGTCGGATCCGGCGGCGTCGGGTTCATGCGCATCTGCAGGAACATGGTGATGCCCATGACCACCGCCCAGGCGCCCATATGCGGCAGGAATGCCGGCGGCGCGAAGGGCAGCAGGCCGAACAGGTTGAAGACCGAGGTCGGATCGGGCGCGGCCAGATCCTGGACCCAGCCGAAGAACGGCGCGTGCCGCATCTCGATGGTGATGTAGAGCACCTTGTAGAGCGAGAAGAACACCGGGATCTGCAGCGCCACCGGCCAGCAGCCGGCGAGCGGATTGATCTTCTCGGTCTTGTACAGCTCCATCATCGCCTGTTGCTGCTTCATCTTGTCGTCCGCGTATTTCTCGCGGATCTCGAGCATCTTGGGCTGCACCTTCTTCATGTTCGCCATCGACGCATAGGATTTGTTGGCGAGCGGGAAGAAGAGGGTTTTGACGACGACGGTGGTGGCAAGGATGGCCAGACCGAAATTGCCGAAGAATTTGTACAGCGTGTCGATCAGGTAGAACATCGGCTTGGTGATCCAGATGAACCATCCCCAATCGATCAGCCGGTCGAACAGCCTGATCTGGCGGTCCTGGGCGTAGGCGTTGATCTTGTTGACTTCCTTGGCGCCGGCGAAGATCTCGGTCTCGACCGTCGCCGACTGCCCGGCGGCAATGGTGATCGGGTCGGTGAGGAAGTCCGACTGGTAGCGCGGGCGGCCATTGTCGTAATAGGCATAGTGCGGCTGGAACGGCTGCTTCTCGGTCGGCACCAGGGTAACCGCCCAATATTTGTCGGTGATGCCAAGCCAGCCATCGGTCGATTTGCTCGGCGTATAGAGCTTGTTCTTCTCGATGTCGGCGTATTTGTGCTCCTGCAGGCCTTCCGTGCCGGTGACGCCGATCAGGCCTTCATGCAGCACATAGGAACTGGCAATGGCTGGCTTGTCGAAACGAATGACGCGGCCGTAATTGGACAGCGTGACGGGGGCCGAGCCTGAATTCTGCACCGCATCGGAAACGGTGAACATGTAGTCGCCGTCGACGGAGATCGTGCGCTTGAAGGTCAGGCCCTTGTCGTTGGTGAAGGTCAGCGTCACCGGCGTCGCCGGCGTCAGCGTCGCAGTGCCGTCGACGCTCCAGACCGTTTCCGGGCCCGGCACCGTGCCGGTCGTGTCGCTGCCGACAAAGCCGATCTCGGCATAATAGCCGGTGGGCAGCGCCTGCGGATTGAGCAGCTGGATCTGCGGCGATGTCTTGTCGACCGTCTCGGTGTAGTGCTTGAGCTTTAGGTCGTCGAGGCGGGCGCCGGTGAGGTTGATCGAGCCCGACAGGCTCGGCGTGTCGATGTTGACGCGGGCCGTCTTGGCCACTTCCTGCGCGCGGCCTTCCGGCGTCGTGACATAGGTGCCGGGCGCGTTTGGAATGGCGCCGGGCGCTGCGGGCGCCGGCGTGCCGCCGGGGTTGGCGGCCTCGGCCGCCTTCTTCTGCTCCGCCGCCCGCTGCTCTTCGATGCGGGCCGCCTCGCGCTGCTGTTCGCTGCGCGGCAGCACATAGAAATATTGCCACAGCCCGAGGATCAGCACCGACAAGACGATGGTGATGTAGAAGTTCCGGTTGTTTTCCATCGAAAGCCCTTGGCCTATCGTGTTCCGCTGAGACGGCGGGAGAGTTCGGCCTTCAACTGGCCGAACGGAATGGTAAGCACGTCTTCACGCCCGACGATGACATAGTCATTGCCGGGCGCCATGTCACTTGCGGCATGGGTGCGCACGGCTTCTTTCAGCCGCCGCCTGACGCGGTTGCGCACAACCGCATTGCCGACCTTCTTGGTGACGGTGAAGCCGACGCGCGGCGGCAGGCCGTCTTTGCGGTCGAGAACTTCAACGAGAAAAAGCCGCCCGCGCCGCTTTTCACCGCGGCGGACGGCCAGGAATTCCGCACGTTTCAGAAGCCGCTTGGGGTTTGGTCCCACTGGCTTGCCGGTTGCGGGCAACGATCTCGTCTTCCGTTCAGGCGCTGAGCCGCTTGCGGCCGCGGTTGCGGCGAGCTGCGACGACGCCGCGACCACCCTTGGTGGCCATGCGAGCACGGAAACCGTGCCGGCGTTTGCGGACGAGTTTGGACGGTTGGTAGGTACGCTTCATTTGTTTTAATACCGCGGGGTGCGGCCCTTCTTGATTCTGTCACTGTGTAACAGGAGCTTTGCCGGGCCGGCATTGGCGCGATCGAAACCGCGCCGGGACGAATGGCCCGAGCGTGAGCGGCTTATAGAAAGAAGGGTTTTGGGAGTCAATCCAGCGCGAACGCCAGTTCGTCGCAGCGCGAACTGCCAGTTCGTCATGGCGCGACACCCCGTTCGTCGCAGCGCGAAAACCCAGTTCGAGGCGATCTTTATTGCTGGTACCATCGTCCAACGAAGGATGAAATTGGCAAAAAAGCCGCAATCGCCTAATCTCAACCGATCAAGCGTTTGTGAAGACAGGCCTTAATGAGCGAAGTTGCATCAGCGGATGAAGGGAGCGGCCCGGCGACAGCCGATGCCAGCCCGGCGACCGTTCGCCCGGTTGCGAGCCGTTCGGTGCCCAATCGTTCAGTGCCCTTGGCGCGCGGCCTGTCGACCAAGCTGCTCTTGCTCACCATTGTCTTCGTGCTCCTGGCCGAAGTCCTCATTTTCCTGCCCTGGATCGCCAGCTACCGCCTGGCCTGGCTGAAGGAGCGGCTAAGCACCGCTGCCGCGGTGTCGATCGTGCTGGTGCAGGGCGAGCCCAATTCGCTCTCCCGCGCCGCCCAGAACGACGTGCTGATGGCAATCGGCGCCAAGGCGATCGCGGTGCGCGACGGCGGCGTATCGCGCCTGCTGGTGGTGGCCGAGATGCCGCCGCAGGTCGACGAGCATATCGACATCGCCAATGTCGGCATGATCAAGGGCATGACCGGGGCGCTGGATACGCTGTTCTTCGGCGGCAAGCGCATGCTGCGGGTGTTCGGCCCGGTCGGCGACAGCGACAAGGAATTCGAGCTGATCATGCCCGACTATTGCCTGCGCAACGCCATGCTGCGCTATTCGCGCAACGTCGCCTTCGTCTCGCTGCTGATCTCGCTGTTCACCGCAATGCTGGTCTATGCCGCGATCGACCTGATCATGATCGGCCCGATCCGCACCATGACGCGCTCGATGCTGTCCTTTTCCGAGGCGCCCGACGATCCAGGGCGCATCATCCACCCGGCCGCCCGTGCCGACGAGATCGGCGTTGCCGAGCGCGAACTGTCGCAGATGCAGGAACGGCTGCAAAAGATGCTGTCGGAGCAGAAGCATCTTGCCGATCTTGGCCTCGCCGTCTCCAAGATCAACCATGATATGCGCAACATCCTGGCCTCGGCGCAACTGATGTCGGACCGCCTGCGCCTGGTCAAGGACCCGACGGTGCAGGCCTTCGCGCCAAAGCTGTTGCGCGCGCTCGACCGCGCCGTCTCCTATTCCGAAGGCGTGCTCCACTATGGCCGCACGCAGGAGCCGGCGCCCTCACGCCGCCGCTTGCGGCTGCGCCAGCTGGTCGACGACGTCCACGGCCTGCTCGACATCGAGGACGGCATCGAATTCGTCAATGCCGTCGAGCTCGCCTTCGAGGTCGATGCCGATTCCGACCAGCTGTTTCGCGTGCTCACCAATCTCTGTCGCAACGCGGTCCAGGCGATGGCGGCCGACGCCGAGAGCGCGCTGGTGCGCCGGCTCGCCGTATCGGCCGAGCGCATAGGCAGCGTAAGCCGCATCATTGTCACCGACACCGGTCCCGGCCTGCCGGCGAAGGCTCGAGAAAACCTGTTCGCGGCGTTTCGCGGCTCGGCCCGCAGCGGCGGCACCGGCCTTGGCCTGGCCATCGCGCACGAACTGATCCGCGCCCATGGCGGCACGGTGGAGCTGGTCGAATCGATCGGCGGACGCACCACCTTCGCCGTCACCATCCCCGACCAGCCGGTCCGCCTCGACCAGGCCCGCAGCGGCCTGCGCCGCCCGGCCTGAGCTGTATTTGATATTCAGCCGAAGTCGGACTTAGCTGAATCTCAGCACACCTTGATCGGCACCGTCGAAAGCAGCTGCGAGAAAACTTTTGCCGGATTGGCTTGCTTTTCGGAAATTCAGTCGCTAGGGAACACGTCTTGTCGCGGCCGGTCGTCAGGATCGGTTAGCGGGGCTATGTAAAGCATGGCCTATTGCGCGCCCGTAGCTCAGCTGGATAGAGCACCAGACTACGAATCTGGGGGTCAGGAGTTCGAATCTCTTCGGGCGCGCCATTGTTTCCAAGGGGTTGAGGCGAGTGGCCAAGCGCAGCCTAAACCTCGGGGGCACACTGGGGGCACTTTATCCAAGCGGGGCGCTCGCCGCGGATTTGGCCGTCCAGTTCACGTTTGATGCCGATGCCCTGGCACAGATTAATGAGCTAGCACCGCCTACTCAAGAGTGGCTGGCGCTCCAACGCGACTGCACTTTTGACGAAAACTACGGCCCCGAGCAGGCTTTCACCATGGTCGCTCGTCGTTTTCTTAGACGCAAGGTTGAGCGCATCAGCCGAGCCGAGCAGAGCGATTACCTACGGGCTCTCGATGCTAATTTGACTACACTGATGCATCTGCTGGTTGCTTATCCGCAGTTCAATCACACGGCCGCTGACCCACTCAAGTTCCTCGAAGAACTGGCGCGACGCCAAGGCAAGCCGGCTAGGCGCCGCGATCAGATATTGTCCGACCTAGCCGCACCGCTGATGGAGCTTCGAGCATTTGCGAAGGTCCACCTACATTCTCTTGGAAACGAGCCCAAGGAACAGCCGGAGGCGATCAGACGCCGAAAGGAGTTTCCACGGCTGGTGCTGATTGCCGATATTATAGCCACCTATCAACGCGTCACCGGGCAAGAACCGATGGCGACGGCGTCTGACGATGGGCACTTGCACCCAGCCGTGAAGCTGGTGACGGTGCTTGGCCCGCCAGTTCTTAAAGCGGCAAGGGTTGTCAAAACTCAAATCAACCCGCAGACCGCGAGAATTGAAATCGCCACCGTAAAAAGACTCTGGGCCGAGGGCAGACGGCCCGAGCAGGCGGGCGTCCTATCAAGCTGGGCGGAGCTAGGATAAACTTTTTATCCGATTTCGCGCAGAACAAATTCCTATTATCCGTGACGCCTCCGCCCTCTAATGCGCACCATCGCATAGGAGGCGAAGCAGCATGTCGATCCGTATCCTTCCGATTGAGCAGGTGCTTGACCGCACCGGGCTTTCGCGTCGGACACTCTATTCAGAGATTTCAGAAGGACGCTTTCCCAGACCCGTCCAGTTGACCGCGCGGCGCGTCGGTTGGCCTGAGGCAGACGTCGAGGCGTTCCTCACCAGTAAGATCGCCGCGCGCGACGGGATGGCCGCATGAACGCCACCGTCACCCACCTGCCGTCGGCGGCAACGAGTTATTACACCGTGCGCAAGTCCGGGCGGTATTGGGCCGTGGAACTCGTCACGCCGGCGCATGGTCGCCCGCTGCGCACTAAGCTCCGGTCATATGGTGATCCGGCGGCCGCCAATGCTGATGCCGTAGAAACGGCGGAGCGGATGAAGCGCCCCTTCAAGAGTGGAGGTCGCAGAGCATGAATGTCGACCTCAGCCCGCCCGAGCACGAACACAGCGCGATCGTCGACCATGCCATCGAATGGTATGCGGCGAACTATCAGACCATCGAGCGGCCGATCGTGCCGGCGCTTCGGCAGCGCTTCGGCTTAACGAGCCACCAAGCAGTCGTCTGCATTCGTGAGGTGACCTTGCGCAGAGCACGGGCCGCATGAGCAACCGTCTCCCTGTCCTGGCAGAGAATATCAAGCGCGCGCATTCTGGATTGCTCGAGGCCGCGAAGACGGCGGCCGACCGTGCCATCGAGGCCGGCCAAGCGCTGATCGAGGCAAAAGAACTCGTCAAGCATGGCGAGTGGTTGCCGTGGCTGAAAGACTATTGCGGCCTTCCGGAACGCACTGCGCAGCTTTATATGGCGATCGCAAAGTCCGGCCTGAAACCCGCAACCGTTGCGGATTTGGGATTGCAGGCCGCGGCGAAGGTCAGCTGGTCGATCTACGATCCCGACTATAATCCCTATGCCCATTGTGACGAGGCCGGCAAGCGCGACTGGGCGCTATTTATCCTGTTTCTCGTACACGTCTGGCGCTGGAAACTGGATGCCGCGAGCAGCCATGTCGAATGGTTGCTTCAACGCCAGTTCAAGGATCCGGAAGAATGGCTTGGCAGCGTGGGCGCTATGTGGCGCCAGCAGCAGGGCATGCGTGAGCCATCGGCAAGCTACCTTTCGACATGGGCTGCCTTCCAGGACGAGCACACGGGCCGACCCTTCGACGACATAGAGAACGCTCTCGTGGCCATCAAGGACGCTGCAGCATGAGCCCTCCCAAGCCCGGCAAGATCGCCGCGCAGTTCATGGCTCACAAGCGGGAGATGCGTCTCTCGCCAGCCTGGAAGGCGCTACGCGGCAACGACAAGCTTGTCCTCGAACGGATCGAGGAAGAGTTCATGGCCCACGCTGGCACGACCGACACTCTTCCGGTCACCTTTTCCGATTTTGAAGATTGGGGTGTTCGACGCGCCGCAGTCGCCGAATGCATCGCCCGTGTTGAAGCCCTCGGCTTTGTCCAGTGCATCGAGCGCGGCCGCGCCTCCAGAGCCGAGCATCGCTTCCCGACTAAATATCGCCTGACCTATGCCCACGGTCCAAAGGTGAGAGTTACCGACGAGTGGGCAAAGATAGCTGACGAGGAAGACGCACAGAGGCGCATTGATGTGGCGATTGCTGACCTTGAAGCCCGGTCGTCGGCACTTAGCACAAAGCTGAAAAAGAGCGCGGAACAGCGGGCAGAACAGCGGGCCTTGCAGGGGAGAAAAGCGGCATGACCGGATTTTTTGCCAGTGCGGTTTTCGCAACCAAAGCCAGTGCGGAAAACGCTACCAATCGAGCCAAAAGCCAGTGCGGAAAACGCTACTACTGTGCTGGTAGCGGAAACGTCACTACTGTCTATATCTCGGGAGTCCGCAATGAAGCGTGATGGCGACGGCCTGCCCTTGTTCGACTGGCAGCAACCTGTCGTGACGGTGATCGTCTTCCCAATGGTCAAGCGGGTGGGTCGCATCCGTGATGTTGCGGCCAAGATGCTGGACAAGCCGACCGACCGGGCGGCCACGTTTTACAGAGACCAGGTGACTGATCATCTGCTGCGGTCTTTTGCGCGTGTCGGCATTTCCGAAGAGAAGCAGGATGAGCAGATAGGCGCCTTCTGGTCGGCCGTCGACGCCGAGATGACGCGCTTGACCTATCGTGGCAGCCGGCCAGGCGGGAACGCTGCATGACCGCCATCTGCATCGACTGTGGAACCGACACCACGCCATGCAGCGGCAGCCGCGGCTGCCGTCATGCTGGTCGGTGGCAATGGTACATGGTCACGCGCTCAGTGTGGCGCGCCGCTGGGATGCCGAAGGATCGGGTGCTCGGATATGACGAGACCGATGGCAACTTCCTCTGCATCCCCTGCCTTGAGACCCGTATCGGCAGAGACCTCCAGCCGGCTGATTTCCCCGATCTGCCGGTGAATGAGCCTAGTCCGTGGAACACGCCGTTGCTTGCCGCGCGCAAGGTCGGCCGCTGACGTGCCGGCCGGGGGGAGGTCGAACGCTACTGCCCGTGGACCCTGGACCGCTTCGGGGTTTCGGACAGAATTAGTTTCGGAAAGGGCGACCGACAACAGCGAATGGGCTGAAATCGAGCGTCTGTTGCAGGAGTTGCGCGCGCGCGGCGCCATCGTTGGCCCACTGACGATGTCGGGCGCGACCCGCCAGACCACATGGCGAGCGCGTCAGCGGCGAAAGGAGATCGTGGTGCCCGTGGCCATAAACCTCGACGTTGTCGCCTGGCTGATTGAGACAGGCCGCATCGACGCTGTAGGCAGCCGTGATGCCGTCCTGGTCGGTGAGGCCTTGCGCACTTTGGTGATCGAGCGTGTCGCAGCAAAGAAATAGTAACGCGTTACGGCCGGAAGCGCATAGGCCGCTGTATTCTCTTGGTGATCACCGCCGACCAGGAGAGCCACCCCAATGCTCGCAAGAGTTCTTCCGACAAATGAGACGCCCGAGGCCAAGGTCGACCGACTTTGCGAAAGCCTGGTGCTGCCTCCGAAACCCAACCTTCTGAAGCTAGCCGAGTCAGGCGTCGAACAGGTCCGCACAAAGCGTGCTGAGCTGAAAGCCGACATCCATGCCGCTGTCCTTTCGGGCGGTTCGGAGAATAAGGGCCTGGTCCAGAAACTGACGGCCGAACTCGAGGCGTTGGAGCTCGGCGCCGGCCGCAAGGCCTTCGAGGAGCGCACCCGCCGGCGTGAGGAGTTCAGCAAGAGCGCCATGGCCAAGCTTGGTTCGGCCGTTGCCCAGTATCGCCAGGAGATGAACCGGCTGATCGATGAGATGGAGGCGTTGAACTCTGCAGCCGTCGAACTGATGGCGACCTCAAACGCGAATGGTATCGAGCCACTTTCCGGAGTCAGAGCATCACTGCCGGTGGCCAACCAAATCCGCCATCTGCGTCAGACGATCAGCAACAACGGATCGATGTACCTCTGATGACCGCCACACAAATCGTCGACGGAGAGGCGGCTCGCTTGGTCGCGCGCCAATCCGACGACCGATCGCGCATTTCGCGCGCGCGTCTGGGGCGGCGGCTCGTGCTGATGCCGCTGCCCCATTCAACCCAAATTCAGCGGGGCTGAGCTAATGCCCCATCGCCCCAACATTGCAGCTGCAAAGCGCATGATGGCCAAGATGCAGGCGGGTGCGCCCATCGCCGTCAAACGTGGTGACACGCTCTGGATGGATCTCGATGGGCCCATAGGTGAGATCGATCGACGGACCGGCAAAGGCATCTTTGCTGATGATGTTGAGGCCGCACTGAAAGCAAATGCCACCGTGAAATTCATCCAGGTGCAGATCGACAGCCCCGGCGGTCACGCCGGCCAGGCAGTCCGAATCCATCAAGCGCTGCGAAGGCATCCGGCCCATGTGACTGTCACGGCAGGCGAGGCTTGCGCGTCGGGTGCGAGCCTCATCCTGGCTGCCGGAGATTTGCGGATGTGTTACCGGCACACCAAGCTGCTTTTGCACGCGGTCTCGAACGATGCGCCCGCCAATGCGAAGCGTCGCTGGACAGCGGCCGAGCATGTATCTCTCGCGGAGCACTTGCGGGCGTTCGACAAAAAGATGGTCGACTTCTACACGGCCGCCGCCGGCGAAGGCAGCCGCGGCCATTTCGAGCGAGAGATCAAAAACGAGTCGCCGTTGCCCATCGGCGTTGCGATTTCATGGGGCTTGGTCGATTGCCTTGCCGGCGAAGAGCCTCGGCACGCCTACAGCGTCCAGAGGCGCACATGACGACCGGCAGGCGGGGGTGGGCAAAGAGCTACAGCGGGTCATCCACCGGGACCGCATGGCTCCAAATTCTGCACGTTTGCAGATTGATGTTCCCGGATGGCCAATCTGCAAGCCTCAGGGGGGGGGTAGGTCGATCTCTACCCAGCGACCGGGGGCCACACCGCTCCGGGGTCATGCACACATTTCGCGGTTTCTCAGGGGAAAATTCTAGATGACCCTTCCGACACCACCGTCTGACCTCAACCGGACCGAGCGCAAAGTCTACCGCACCTTGGCGCAACGCCTTGTGGATCGCGGGGTTGACCCCATTGCGCGGGCGACATTGCTGGCCGAAGCAGTTCGACTTGAGGCGCGTTTGCACGGGCTCCGAGAGGCCGAAAAACAGACCGAAAACAGCGCCAGAATGGCTGCGGCTCGGGCCGTTAACACAGCCACAACCGAATTGCGCCGGATCACAGTCGAACTCTTCCGCGGTGCCGCCAAGGTCGATGCAGTCGTCCCAATCGAGGTTGCGGCCGCGGCAAGCGCGAATGACGCTGACGACGCCTGGCGCCGGCATATGCATTGGGGCGACAAGACTTTCACGCACGACCAACTGGAGGCCAGATTCGGCCGGCCGTCCTGGTCAGCGATGCTCTACCGGACCGAAGCCGAATGTGTCGGCGTCAACCGGCTGCTCGACAAATATCGCCCGCGTTGCATCCCCGGCACTGACCTGGATGAGCTTTACCGCGAGATCGGCCTCCCGGCGCCGGGTCCACGCCGCATTACGCCGCCCACCGGATCCACTTCAACCAACCAAACCCTCGCCGGGCTCACCGGCACCTTTGTAGGAGATATCTAGATGGCTGTTCTCGGCGCTTGGACTTCAATGGCGGATATGTACACGGTGGGCAGTATGGCCGCATCGACCACGGCGGCCCGCCTTGCCGCCTATGCGAAAGAGGGGGTGAACATCACCAACACCAACTCTTTCGGACGCATCAACTTTGCGGCGGCGCAGTCGGATTTCTGGCTCCAGTTTCATGTATGGGGGGACCATCTGGGCATCGCAGCAGGTGCCTCCGACACGAACCAATTGTTTGCGCTGAAAGACACCGAAGTTGGCACAGTGTTGTTTCAACTAGACTACGACACCGCCGCCTCCGACGTTGCCATTGAGTACTGGAACGGCAGCGCCTTTGTCGAGGTCGGCGTCATCGCGTCTCCATTTCTGGACAGCACCCTCTACAAGATCGACGTTCACTGCAAGATGGACAACACGGTGGGTGTGTTCAACATCTATATAAACGACGCATTGATATGGACGTACACCGGAGACACTATCTTCACGGCGGCGACATCGATTGGCACGCTCGAACTCAGGACGCCCTGGATATCGACCCAAAACACGGTCTTCTCGGGCATCATCCTCGCCGATGAGGATACCCGCGCCATGGTGTTCCATCAGGGGCAAGCCACGGCGAACGGCGCGAACACCGCATGGACGGGCGTCTATACCGATGTCACGAAACTCGACAGGAGCGACAGCACGTTCATCTCATCGGGGAGCGCGAGCGATGTCGAGACGTATGTCATGGACGACGTGAACGCAGCTCTGGCCGCCTACACGCCGCGCGCCGTCGTGATCGCTACGCGGGTACGGCGCGGCGGGACGGGGCCGCAGAACATAAAAGGTGTCGTCAGACAGTCCGGCGTGGATTTCCCGACCGCGAACATGCCTGCCCCAACGGGGGCCTACGACGCACGACAGGCGGTGATGGCCGTCAACCCGGCAACGTCGGCCGACTGGTCCGTAGCGGAAATCAATGCCGCTGAATTCGGCGTCAAGTCGGCTGCATAAGATATGACCATACCCGTCATCCTAAACGTAGGTGTTTCAAGCGCGGCGGAAGTTGCATCTGGGAACCTCGTCCTCGTCACGACAGGCGTGACCCCAGCAGTGGATGACCTCGTTATAGCCTGCATAGCGTATCGCGACAGTGTTGCTTTTACACTCCCTGCCGGTTGGAACGCTATTAATCAACAATCAAGTGGCAACACGACCGCCGTGACTGCATCTGCCATCGCCTCTGGGTTGATGGCATGGATTAAATGGACGTCACCCGCGCCCAGCCTCACGTTTACAAGAACTGGTGGCGACGTTGCTCGTGGCGTGCTTGCCGTCTTCCGGGGGCAGAAGGCCACCAGCCCGCTCGATGTGTCCAGCGGCGCAACGCTGGCGGCGAACTCGGTCACGGCTGCAACGGCCACCGTGACCACGACCGAGGATGAGGAACTCATCGTCGCCATGGTGGCCGGTGCCGCAGCGGGGGGCAGCGTCAATTTTCGGGCAGTGACGGACCCGACTGTGGGGTCAGGCGTCACAGATCAGGACCCAGGCATCGAGGGCGTATGGACGGAACTGCATGATTCAGTGACGCTCACCGGAGGTGATACAGCCATCGCTGTCGGCTACGCCACCAAAGCCACTGCGGGAGCCACCGGGGAACTGCGTGCAACGCAGGCCGCATCATCAAGGCATGTGATGATCGCGGCTGCCTTCAAGACCACGCTGTCGGATCGGTCGTCGGTCGATGTCTCGAAACTCGCGCACTACGATGTGATGCTGGCGGGCAGTGATACTGCCGAAACGATCACAAAGCTGTCGCGATACGACGTTCTGATGGCCGCGGGGACGGTCTCGGTCACGAAGTTTTCGCGCTACGATATTCTCGTGCCGCCGACGTCGTCGTTCAAGAAGCGCCGCAGCCAGAATGTCATTTTGTTCTGACGGTTCGCTACGTGGCAACTGACGTGATGGATTTGGAGCGAGCCATAGACGCCCAGTCTGCGGCGTTCCTGAGATCGTGAGGAACAAGCGTCAGCGCCGGGCGCGTCTCCATCCGGCAGCCTGCGCCTCATACTCGGAGCAGAACCACCTTTCCCCGTACTCAGGCCGGATGATGGTTGCCGAATAGAACTTGTCGCCCGGCATGTGGTAAATGAGGGCGCCGGTGTTGATGCTGACATTGCCCTTGATGTTGCAGGCGGGATTGAGGGCGTTCGGCAGCGTCATAGCCGGCAGACCCTCGCTCGCGACATATGTGCCGGCACCGGCGCCAACGAACGCCATGACCGGCACAAACAGATTTCGCGCCAAACTTCCCATCAGGGCACAGGCTCTTCGCCGCCAGCCTTCTCGCTTGACGATCGGCCGCCACATCGCGAGCCATCGGCAGCAGTGTCATCCGGGAAGTCACAGGGATTGTTGTTCGCGCCACCCGCCGGCGAGCTGTTACCGCGTCCGATCGCAGCGCCTGTATAGCGTTCCATGGCTCCTTGAACGCGTCGCCCGCTGCCCTCGATCCTAGTGTTGTGTGCATCCGGGGGGAAAGAATCGACCGCCTGGAGCGCCTGATTTGCCAGCATCGCGTCGCCGACGCCGAGGGTGACGGAATCGCGGTGGCCCATGTAGTCCGCGCAGCCTGCCAAAGTGCAGGCGCCGGCCAGCAGCACAAATGAAAGCAACCGCATTCGTGTCACCAGCCCGACCATCACCATCAGATGGGCGCCGGAGTCATTCCAGCGGCTCTGAGCTGGTAACCGAGCTTTGCTCGAGTTGCGCAGGAGGCCTTGTTGCCCGCGATGCATCCTTTGTTGGCGTCCGACCAGTTCAGCATGGCTGTGTTTATCCAACTGCCGGGCGCGCGTGCTACGCCGTAGGGGGTCGGCGGCGCCCCGGCAGCAACGGCCGCCACTGCTGCGGCTCCCTGGCCGCGCGGCGCACGCTTCCAACCGCTCAGAATGAGACAGTTCTTCATGTATTGGTCTTCGGCAGCTAAGTTGCCAAGAGCATTGCCAATACCTGCTCCAGCCACAAAGGCAGGCGATCCGATGGCCAGATAACCTTGATCTGCAGAACTTTTCCGCATTTCGCATTGAGCATGGGCGACGTCGAAACTAGGCCCGTAGCCTATTTGCATGTAGTCGGCTTGATTGCTTGTTTGGCAGCCGCAAAGCACTGCCACGGCACCAAGTGCCATGAATACCTTTGTTTTCATCCCCCAGCCCTCCCAAGGCCCTAAATCAGCATCTCCCAAAGTGATTATTTCCGCAAGGGATAGCCGTTGTTGTTGTGAGTTGCCGTCGGTCCCGGGCCTGAAAAGCGAATGTTTGAAGCCACACCAGATATACCCGGATATTATTTCCGTATCTCGGTGGGCGAGAGTGTCGGCCTTGCTTATAAGCCGCGACTTATGCAATATCCGCCACGTTCTCCCAAGCGAGGCGCGGCATGCTGGCACGGACAGATCGTCATCCCTGCGATATCCACGCCATTGCCCGCACATGCGGCGTCACCCTGCACGACAGCGCCGATAATCGCTCGACCGGCCGTAAGCCTGGTCACTGCTACTGCAAACCCGCGGTCCGCGACATAGGGCGCCGGTACGGGGAATCGCATCTCGCCCTGGTGCTGAAGCTCATCAACTCGACAGGCAACGGGCTCGAGCTTCATGCCGCCACGCTGCAGGCGGTTTCGTATCTGGTTCGGATCGAGGTCATGCCGATCGGCTCGGGCTTGTTCGAGGCCTTGGATCGGATCGACCTTGGCCACGTACGGCGAATGGCCAGGGCGATGCCAGGCAGCACGGCAAACAACATGGTGGCGATGCTGTACCCGATGCTTGCCGGAACGTCGCTGTTCGAGAAGGTGGCAGCATGACCGAGATCGAGATCGAGGGCGTAGGCACCTATCGGTTGCCGAACCAGTGGCAAGGCCAGCGGCTGAAGCGCCTTCGTGGGGATGATCGCCATACCGCTGTGCTGGCGATCGGTTGCGGGATGACCGTCAGGCAGTTCAACAAGCTCCCTGCCGACAAGCAGCAACAGGTGCACCGCGCCTACTTGACGCTTATGTCGCCGAGCAATGTCACGCCGCTGCATGATCCGGCGCCGGCCGCAACACGCGCCATCCCCCGCGGGCATCTGTCCGACGGTCAGAAGCTCGCCATCGGCCGCTGGCTGCTCCACCACAAGGCCTCACTGCCTCACGGTCATTTCGGGCCATGGCTCGACAAGCAGGATGGGCTTTCCCGGCACATGGCTTCGCAGTGCATGGCGCTGGCCACAGGCGGGCGTCAGGACGCGCGACACGCCGCGGCGGCGTAGGACAGCGGTCAAGGAAAACGCGCGACGGCGGGCTTCCCTGCGACGGCTTCTACTTGATAGTCGGGGACGGCGGTTTCACTGTCCAAGCGCCGCGACACGCCGGCACAAGCGCCAGAACACGGGGGGCCGAATAGGTGCAGCTTGATATCCACAAGCGGCCCTTGCCGGCGCCGCTGAAAAGAGGAAATATAATCCTCCTGTTGCGGCGACCCCTTAACGGAGATCGCCATGCCCCAAAAGACCCTCGCCGACACCCTTGCCGCCCGTGAAACGCTCTACGTCAACTGCGGGCATCCCATGTGCTGCAAATCGACGAAGCTCGACGTCCAGGCGCTGATTGACAAGCTCGGCCCGGATCATGGTTCGATGCATTGGGATCTGGTCGGTGTCTTCGGCTGCTCCAGATGCAAGGCGGCCAGCCGCGACCGTCGGCCGGTGTTCTTCACATTCATTCCTGACTACGCTGGCGACCAGGAGCGCCGGAACCGAGACTGGAAGCCGACGTTCGATCGCAGGTAGCGATTGACGGAACATTAGATGTCGCTAAATGTTGATGCGTGCGGTAGGTGGTGCCCTCCATCGCCTGCCGAAGATCGGGCCTCCGATCGGCCCGCGCTCTCCCCACAGAGGCGCGGGCCTCAATTTGAGGGCCATGGGTGTCGCTTCACGCCGAACGGCCATCAGGCGGCGTCGTGTGCAGCCCACGCCCTTTGAACGTCTGAAAGCGCATCGATGTATTGGTCGAGCCCGTCGTCATCGGCCAGAAACCCGACGTCATCTGGAACGCGAACCGCTGTGAGCGTCATGTCATAACCGGGCAAGGTGAATGGCACGCGCTCATTGAAAAAGGTTCCCGGAACGTCAGCATCAAACCTCCGCGTCTGGAAGGTCTCGCCAGGCGACGTGCCCCAAATCCCGAACGAGCCGGTCGGAAACGTCACCTCGAGCGACACGCGAAGATTGCCGTCCCCTTGCTCGGAAATCGTTCCACGGTATCGGGCGCCCGACGTGTCGTTGCCGCAGATTGTGCCATTTTCAATTTTCAGTAGCAGGATAGATGCGCCGCTTTCAGCCGTCGCTGCGATCGAATAGATGCCATCGTTCAAGATCATTCACTCCGATGTTGGTTGTCTTCCGGTATCGCGCAAGCTTTGCCCTGCGCAAGGCAGGCAAACGTCAGCATTTTTCAGGGATTACCGCATGCGTCGAGATCCAACTGCTCGGCCGGCGTCGGCCGATATGATCGTCCCTTAGTGTAAATGCGGTTGATGACATCGACGCACGTCTCGCCCGTTATTGGACGCTGATGCCGTGGCCCTCCCGTCAACCAGACCACCACAAATATCGCTCCGAAAAACGCGCAGGCAGCGAAAAGGACCTGTCCGAGCTTTTTCAAAGGTCACCTTTGATCATGTTCGCAACCTTTGCCGCTCCCCCTCAATTACCGAGGCGTTCGTAGGCCTCATGCTGATTTTTGTAGCAAAATTCCACCATAGTCCAATCCGACCCGGTAGCTGTTTTCCAGTCACCTAAGCACTTTATCAGCATCCCCTTTTCTTCGTCGTTCTGGTTGCTTGCATGGATTTGCACAAGGTGATTGTACGATTGAACTTGGTTGTTGATGCAAAATTCTTGCATCGAATAATCGCCAGGCCAGTCTGCCGTGCAGGCGGCCTTGATGCCGACCATAGTATCGGCATCAGCAGACGCGATAGATGTTGTTGCAATGACGGCGACAACGGCAGCAAAAACTCGCATGACCCCCTCCCTCTAATCCCCGAGGGCAGCATCGGGCCAGTTGAGCGTAAACGCAAGCGGGCTCCCAGAAGGGGCAACAACCGCCTGTCTTTCGGAGAGAGGCTGTCAGGGCTTCTCGTCGACGAGGCTTTCGTAGTCGCGCCCGATCAAGAGCAGCACGAACCCACCCGTAAATGACCTGACGCCTAGTGGTCAACTTCGCTTCTCTCCCAATCACGCGCTGCGAGAAGAGCGGGATTCCAAAAAGCCTTGGAGATACGCGAACGCTCTGTTTCCCAGTCGCGGAGGTCGAGATTGTTGCCTTTGATCGCAAGCTTCGCATGGCCAACGATATCGCGTGCGGCATCGACCAGCAGAAAAAGGTGATCATATTTTGGAATGTTCTTCTCGGATTGCGTCAAGAGAAGGTGGGCTAGCCATTCATTTCGAAAGGCTGACAATTTTGTGAGCGCGCGGTCACCCTCGAGCGAGCGCCGAAGCTCCCGATATCGTAGAATCGCCGCTTCGGCGCTCTGCTTCGCCACCCTCGCGTTTGATTGATCTGCACTGCTGCGAAATGGCATCCACGACCCGGCCGCGGACACCAGCCGCTTGATGCATCGTTTCTGGCCGAGGAGCCGCAACATCAGAGGAATAGACGCAACATCGCTCCGGTTGGCCTTCTTCGCCGGCGATTCTCCTGGTCGAGGACGAGGATCTTCGAACATCTTCGCAAGTACGATCGCCATATAGAGCTGCGTCGCGAGCTTGACCGTGTCGTAACACTCGGCCCCATAAAATGGGTGCCCGTGCAGTTCCGCTTTGACGATGTCGTTGGCGGTTTCAAGCGACGTTTCCAGTTGAATTGCGGTTCGCAGCTCACGCTCAATCAGATCGACCATCGCGCCCAGGCGCTTGATCGCCGTTTCGGTTGGGAGCGGGGTTGCTCGCTTCTTATTCTTCTTCTGCTGGGCGCGCGTCTTGCTCATGGATTTCGCTTGGCAAGCCTCACCCCGGCGCCGCCGCCATTCTCGGGGATGAACTCGACACCGGCCGATTCGAAAGCCGCTTGAACCGCAGCCATTGAATGGCCAAGCGCGGTAGCCTCAGTCTCGATCCTGGTCACAGTGTTCCTGTGCACGCCGGACTTCTCAGCAAGGTCTCGGACTGTCCAATTCAGCAGCCCCCGAGCCGCCCGAACTTGTGCGCTTGTCACCATGGAATGTTCCTGTATAGTGCATCTGTCACCATAAAGGTGCACATAGCACAATATCGGGAGAATACCAATGCCGAACACCCATGTTCCGGCAGCCGGCGAAGCTATGCCCGCTGCCAACCCTACCATCATCGGGCGGTTTTCCCGCCGCGCCATCCTTGGCGCAATCGCATCTGTGCCGGCCATAGGAAGCGCTACAGCAGCGTTTGCCATTGCGGCATCGCCGAGTATGTTTCCAACCTTTGGAGATGCGCCCGCCGCGCCTGCGACGCCTGACGAACGGATCGCCGCCGCTATCGAGGAGATCAAGGCGGCCTTCTGGGAAAAGTGGCCCAACGCACCGCTGCGGATCATGGATACCGACAACGTCAAGGACGGGATGATCCTCGTCCTGTCTCATGTCGGGCCCGACAAACCCGGTGAGGTTCGTCATCAACGGAACGGCTTGGCAAGGTCAGCGGAAGGCAGTGTGTCATGACCGGTGACGCCAAGCTGTTGCGCCGCGTCGCCGAATTCAGAGACGCGGACGATCGGCGACGACAAGCTACCGCGAGGACAGCGGAACTCGAGGAGGCGCTCGACGGTCTCGCAGCCCGCGTTCGCAAGGCGGAAAAGATGGAGGCCAAGAAGGCCGCGGCGGTGGCCCGCGCGTTCGATCGTGTCATGAAGACCCAAGCGAAAAGCCTCGAGGGCCTGCGCGCGAAGGTGAAGGTACGGCGCCTCTGGAACACCGATGAGGAGGCCAGCGAGCTGCAGATCCTCAAAAGCCTTGTCGACGACATCAAGGCCATGGGAGGTGCATCATGAACGCCCACACAAAGGCCGCACTCGACCCGCTCTCAGCAGCGACAGAGCCAAGCAACGATATGATCGTCATGCCGTTCCACCACGCTTACCGCAACGACTTCGGCATGATCCCTGTCCGCTCTGACCAACGCTTCATGCTCGTCTCGTCGACCAGCTACGACCCTGAGCACTATCCGCCGGGCTCTTGCATTCAATAGGAGCCGCCGGTGGGGAATTTGGCCCGCTGCCTCACGGTGGCGGGCTTTTTCCTGCGCGATTTTCGGCCCGTTTCATCCCGCTGACGATCTCCTCAAGGAGCAACGCCCATGCCTCGAGCGCGCGGCGTTTCTCAGGCAGATAGTCGTTGTGATCGTAGTGCTTGCCGGTGACTGCCGCCGCGCCGCCCGTATCGCCGGCATGGGCTATGATCTGCGAGACGATGAAACGGGGAAAGCCGATTCGCTCGCTGGTGAGCAGCGTGGCGCCAGTGCGCCGCAAATCGTGAGGGGTGGCCGCGCCCATCTTCACCGCCTCGACAAGGCGCTTCATGGCGCGCGAGAACGCCCGCCTGTCCAAGGGCTGGTCGTCTTCCGATCGAGGCGACGGAAACACATAGTCGCTGCCATTGCCCTCGACCGCGGCCTGAGCCTCGTCGAGCAGCGCGAGGGCGGCGGTGCTGAGCGGCACCATATGCGGTTTCTTCCCCTTCATGCGCTCGGCTGGAATGAGCCAGGTTTTGGCGGCACGGTCTACCTCCGCCCAGCGCATCCCGACCACTTCGCCGCCGCGCTGCAGGGTCACAGCGGCCATTCTAAGCGCGATACCCATCAACACCGACATGGCGAGGCCTTCGACGTCCTGCGGCCGCTGGCAAGCCCGCCAGAAGGCTTTCAGGTCATCGTCCTTGATCACCGTCGTTCCGACCGACGGCATGGCCACAGCGATGTCGTGCGCCGGGTTGTAGTCGATGACGCCTTCCCGCACTGCGAAGCTCATCAATTGCCTGATGATGTTGCGGCAATGCCGACCATTCGACTTCGCGGCCTTGGCTTGCTTCGCGACAAAGTCCCGGATCTCGATCCTGGTAATGTTCGCCACAGCGCTGTCGCCGAACTTGGGCTTGACCAGCTTTTCGAATATCCGCTTCTCCTCGGCGATCGTGGTTGCGCGCTTCGGCGCCGCCTTTGGGCCGCCCTTATGCGTCCCATCTGCCGCGGCTAGGAAATAGGCATCGGCCAGCCCAGACAGCTTGTGGAGATGCTTACGGCGCTCCTCTGCCTTGGTGGCCTTCTCCACGGCCACGACGTCGACCTTGGCCGCTACCGCCCCCTTGGCCTTCCGCGCCTCTTCCCGTGCCCTGGCGAGGCCGACAGAGGGGAATGCGCCAAGGTTCTTCCGACGGTGCTCGCCGGCCGCATTGCGGTAGCGAACGGACCACGAGCGAACCCCCTTTTCAGTCACCCGGAAAATCAGCCCGGCCTCGACGTCGTCGCGCAGTTCCAGCCGCTTGCCAGCCGCGGGCATTGCGTTCTTGACGAGGTCGTTTGTCAGTTTCGCCATCGGGGGCAATTTCTCCGGGGGCACATCGGGGGCACAAAACAGTTGCGCTTTAGCGCGTTCTCTCGCACATTGCCGCACGCAAAGCAAATCAGAGAACGCCCAAAATGCAAGGGTTTTGGAGAGTTACGGAATGTCCTCGCACAAACCCGCACGAAAGCTGTCCCAGACTACGAATCTGGGGGTCAGGAGTTCGAATCTCTTCGGGCGCGCCACTCTTCAAGCAAGTGCTTGAAATCGCTTAAGGCGTTGATTTTACTGCTATCTGATCCGCATGCGTGCTACTTTCGCGTGCTACATTCGGGGTGTAAAATGGCGCGCATGAAGTACCTCCAACTTCGCGCGAACCGATTCGAATTCCGGTTCGCTCTGCCTGACGACATAGCCGGCCGGCCGTTCCCGATGCCTTGGCCGGAAGAAATCGAATGGTGCGTGAACCGCAGGTCTGGCCGGTTTAAGAACGAGCTGGTCAAATCGTTGCGAACCAACGATCAGCGAACAGCCGAACGAGCCGCCCTTCCTTTGATCGAAGAAGCTCACCGTCTCGTCGATCTTGCCAGGAAATCAATTACCGACGGGCCGCCAGCAGAGATCGCGCCAGCCACGATCGATGCGCTCGCGGCTGCTCACACCGCGAGGCTGATGAGAAACGACGAGGCATTGCGCAGGAAGGGTCTTGGACTCGACCTCGACACCGGTGCCTTTTCGCCAGATGGAGCCGGGATGACTGACGGTGACATTGCGGCGTATCGGGCAATCGTATCCTCGCTCGACAAGTTGTCGCGTGATGAAGTTGCAAAAATGCGCGGCAGTGAAGCGATCCACGGGATCATCAACAAGTCGGTCGAGGACGCCGGGATAGTCCTCCACCCGGATGATCCCGCCTGGCGGCAGCTTGAGCTAGCGTTCATCAAGGCCCAGAGGAAGGCCGTGCAAGCTATTACCGCAAGGCTAAACGGAGAGGAGATCGCATCCCCTGACCTCCCCACGACGAAAGCTCAGCCACTAACGACCGCTCTAGCGAACTGGTCACAGTCGAACAGTCGGTCGGCTCGGAAGCCACGTCAGGAGTCGATCAACGAAGCGACGCGGGCCGTGCAGAGGTTCGTCGAGCTGCATGGTGACCTCGACGTCGGCAAGATCACCAAAACGCACACTCGTGAATTTCGCGACGCGCTCGCTCGCGTGCCGAAGCGACTGCCACACAAGCTGGCGAAGATGCGGTTGCCCGAATTGCTGAAGAATGATCTCAGCGCCTACGAGCCAAGGGACGCTCAGACCATCAACAAGAGCTTGAATCTTCTCGCCGGCGTTCTGACCAAGGCGGAGAAGGACGGACACTTCGATGCCGCCTCGGGGTGGTCCAATCCGTTCTATGTAACCTTCGATGTATCAACGATGGAAAAGGGCCATTACGAGCCATTCAGCGTCGGTGAGTTGAACAAGCTATTTGCTTCACCGGTCTTCGTCGAAGGGAAGCGTCAACTCGGCGGCAAAGGCGAAGCCGCTTTTTGGTTCCCGGTCATTGCACTTTACGCTGGCGCGCGGCGATCTGAGATTGCGCAGCTCAGGCTCGGTGACATTCGGACCGGTGGCGCCGGCATTGCTTTCATCGACTTCAATGACGACGGCGATGATCAGAACCTGAAGACTACGAGCTCGGCTCGGTCAGTGCCGATCCATCGCGACCTCATCGCCGCTGGTTTACTCGACTATGTCGCTGCACGAGCGAAGAAGGCAAAGGCTGACGATCCGCTTTGGGCAGAGTTTACTTCGCCGATCGGGCCGAAAGCCAAATTGTGGTCGAAATGGTTTGGTCGCTACTTAGGTGAACACGCGGTCGACAGCCCATCGAAAACATTTCATTCGTTTCGTCACACCTTCAAACGTGCGTGCCGCGAGGCTGGCCTCACCGAGGAAGTTCATCACGCTTTCACGGCGGCTGTCAACTTTCTTCAATCCGGCGGGTACCGCCGTTGTCCTCCTTGCGGAAGGCATCGGCCGCGCGGTCACCCTGCGTGACCTTGAAGGCCAGTACCACCGTATGATTCAGATGGAACCGGGGCTCGCCGATCACTTGCAAATCCGCGCTGCGGGTATGCGGTACAGCGGTTCATGCCGCGCAGTGACCAATCGCATTTCGGCGTCACAGGCGGCTCTGCTCAGCGCGATCGCGACGCGCGGCATCACCGGTGCGCTCAAGGACGAGCACGCCTCCGTGCGTGTCTGGAGCGTCAGCGAAAATGGTGAAGTGCGGCTGCACGAAGCTGCAGCCGCACCTGTGACCCGGATTCTGCTGGGCGGCTGGACAGTGACTTACGATCAGCACGTTCAGCAGGAGCTCGTCGAACTGCGGGCGCGCAATCTTCCCCATGAAACAGGCGGCGTCCTCCTTGGAATTTCGGACGCCAGCCGCCGTTCTATCCATATTGCGCGCGCTCTCCCGCAGCCGGCAGACAGCGAGGGGAGCGTCGCGCGCTTCGAGCGCGGGGTTGCAGGCCTGCAGGCAGCGGTGTCTGTCGCTGCAGAAGCCTCATTGCATCAGGTCCGCTACGTCGGCGAATGGCATTCTCATCCTGTTGGTTCGACGACACGGCCGAGCACGATCGACTTGCAACAATTGTGCTGGCTGACCGACGAACTCGAAAGCGAAGGGCTGCCGGCGCTAATGGCCATCGCCGGGGACGACGGCGCAGTCACACTCATGCTCGGGGGTCGGCAGCTTTCGTCGCCGCCCCAGGCGCAGGAGAGCGCCGCATGAAACCGCACACGTTGTCTGCTGATATTCAAAGCCTGTTCGCGGCCAATGCCCACACGAAGGATTTCGTGCAGGCGCGCAAACTCGAAGACACGGTCGGACTGTGCCTTTCAGGGGGCGGCTACCGCGCGATGATTTACCATGTCGGCGCTCTTATCAGGTTGAATGAGCTGGGCTTCCTGCCGCGTCTCGGAGAGATTGCCAGCGTATCCGGCGGCTCGATCACGGCTGGCGTACTGGCGCTGGCATGGCCACAGCTCAAGTTTGACGGCGGCGCGACGGCAACAAATCTCGGCGATCTGGTTGCCCGGCCTCTGTTGAAATTCGCCGGGATCGGCATCGATGTAAGGGCAATTCTAACCGGACTTGTCCCGGGGCTTACGGCCGCAGACAGCATCGTCGCGGCCTACGACCGGCACCTGTTTCACGGTGCGGGATTGCAGGACATCACGGACTTCCCGCGCTTAACCTTTATGGCCACCAATTTGCAGACCGGCAGCGGGTGGCGGTTCGGCAAAGCCTACGCGGCTGATTTCCGGGTGGGCATGATAGACCGCCCGGCTTTGTCGCTGGCGAGGGTTGTGGCCGCATCGTCCGCCTTTCCGCCCTTTCTCTCTCCTGTCCGCATAAGCTTCGAGGATCAGGTCGTCCGGCAAACGGAAGGCGCAGATCTTCACCGTCCGCCTTTCACCGAAATGGCGGTTCTCGCCGATGGCGGCATCTACGACAATCTCAGCCTGGAACGGGTATGGAAGCGCTGCCGCACGATCCTTGTCAGCAACGCCGGTCGCACGCTTCCTGAAGTCGGACGGCCGACAGGCCGGTGGATAGGCCAGATGTTCCGCACCCTCAGCCTGATCCAGCAGCAGGCCGAAAATTCGCGGCGGCGCATATTGTTCGGGATGGCCAATCATGGGCAACGGAACGTTGCTTACTGGAGCATCGACGCTGCGACCAACTCGTACGGGCTTCTCGATGCGCTCTCCATTCCCGCGGAAAAATCAACCGCGGCGGCGTCAATGAGAACCCGGCTCAACGTGTTCAAGGCACACGAGCTGCGTACCCTGCTTGAAATCGGCTATGCGGGGGCCGATGCGTCCTTGCGGGCAAGGGGTCTTGCCGCGAATATACCGGCAGTCAGTTTTGACGCCATTTCGGAAATCTGTGGGGCGGGTTGATCGATCAGCGGCGCTACGACTACCGCTCCCTCTCGAAATTATCGTCCCGTGGTTTACCCGCGAGTGCTGTCTACCCTCCTTGCGCTTCGCCCGCGCGCTCATCACGCTGGGGCAGCCGACCGACAGCTGGGCAGGCCATGGCAGGTCTCGACCGCCCCGCCGGTCAGCCTGCGCGACTTCGCTCGTCGCGCCGCCGATGAGGCAGGGCACCCGTTCCCCGCATCCGCCACACGCTGCGCCTGATGTTGCGGTTGGTGGGGCTGGCGTCGCCACCAGGCGTAAACTCCGGTCAGCGGGGCCTTGCAAGGCGGCCAAGCCCTCCCCATATCCGGGGGTAAGAACGGCTTGAGCCGTCGAGCTCCGAGACGGCGTTTCGCTCGCCGGACCAGTGGATAACGATCCCGCCGCCTACGCGGTATTTTGCTCATCAACTCGCCCTAACGGAGCGCGTGTGGATGGGTACATGCCATCGCATCTGCTCTTCAAAAACGGAGCAGCCGATGACTCAACCTAAACCCTACGCAAAATCTAGTGACGCAGACGCAGCCCGTGCTGTTCGTCCAGCCTTAAACCCCCGGCGCGGGCTTGGACCCTTGTTCGACCTTGCTGTGCGCGGCGCCAAAGGTCTCGGATCATGCGGATGACGACGCAGAAGACTGGAATCGCAGGTAGGTTGCGCATACCGGCAACCGATCTGCGCGATTTGCGGCCTAATGACTCTAATGGCCACAAGAACGGCTTCGAGACCCGTACAAAGGCGCGATTGGAAGATGCCTACCGCAAACGGCTGTTAGAACGCGTAAGCAAAGACCCGGCGGACCCGCGCAAGACTGGAGCCGCAGAGATCGTTCAGAAGTTGAAACCGCCGGTGCGCGCCGGAGATCTCCCTGACACGTTTGCTTCGATGCGTGCGACCCGTCACTTTCGGCGGGTCTTTTGCGGTAGCTTGATCGATTCGCTGCAAACACAAACTCCGGGGTCCATCTTTCTCTACACTGTGGTGTCAGCCGATTGGGTGGTTCCCGGCCCAGATCTGGCTCAGTTTGATCCGAAGAAACTGCTTGAGTTGTTTCGGGCGCAGCTTAATCGGCGCGGCCTAGCAACACGCTCCGGTTGGCTCGTGGTTTCGGTTCACGGGGACTACGACGAAGATACCGACCTTTTCCAACCTCACCTTCATATTCTGGCGGTCGGTGATGCGCATCTGACGATCGAAGCCGTCCGGGAATGCGCTTCTTATAAGTCAGGAGACGTTGCGAAACCCATTCTCAGGCTCATTCCAGTCAGCCTGGAATGGTCGGTCCCCTACTATGTGATGCAGCCCTTCTGGCCTCGGAAGGCGCGTTCCGAGGACGGCCGTCGCATCCCTGGTCGATTTCGCATCCCACCAGACAGATTGGTCGATTGGCTCTTATGGATCGACCAGCAATCGTTTGCCGATCTGACCTGGATGTACAGATGCAAGGTAGTCGGCGGCAAAATCGTTGCGGGCCAAAAATGAGGGTGTGCAAAAGCGGGATGAGTACGCTTGCGTTCTCGCAGGTTTCCCGGGTTTCCCGGGTTTCCCGCCGAGCCGCCACCAAAGCTACGTCGGGGCTGACCAGTGTTGTGAGTTCGCTATTCGATTTCGACCATAATTTCAGTGGCTCAGCAGTGATTTCAGCATCGTACCAATGAGGTTTAGCAAAATGAGCCGTACGCAGTCACACAAAAGTCGTCGCACCATTTCCCGCCCTCGACCGAAGCCATCGCGCTTTGTCCACCCACCCGTCAAAGCCGAGGTCGCCGTCGATCAAAACGGAAATAAGTGGGTAAGAGTTTGGCTCGGTGGACGGACTGCTTATGCGCCACTCGAAAAGCTCATCACCGATCAAAAGCATTTTTGGGCCGATCTCTACAAGAGAGGGTTGATCATTGCGGCCGCCTCAACTCGTCATGCCATCGTGAGCCAGATTCAAAACTCAACCAATGTGGAGCAAGTGTATGCGGTCGACCGAACCGGCTGGCACGGGCACGCTTACGTTAGGGGAGAACAAGACATCCCCGACAAGTTGGAGCTCAAACCGGTCGTCGGCGCGCTTCCGGCATCTGTTCGGCAATGGTCCACGGCTGGTAGTTTTCTAGACTGGAAGACTGAAGTTCGGCGACTTTGTAGCGATCAGCCGCTGGCGATTTTTGCGCTTGGTTGCGCATTTGCTTCGATGCTCTTGCCCTTCGCAACTCGTATAATGGACAACCCGGGCTTCGAGTTGGTTGGCCCCAGCAGTCGAGGCAAAAGCACACTGGCAAAGGTGAGCGTTGCCATCTTCGGATCGAAGAAAGATTGGTGGAGGAGTTGGCAAACCACCCTAAACGCTCTGGAGGAGCCCATGAGCGCCTCCTGTGACGCCATCCTGGTGCTGGATGAACTTAACCACGCGTTGGGTGCCAAAAATGTCCCGATTGACGAGGTTGAGAAAGCGGTATTCAAGCTTGCCGAGGGAGCGGACAAAGCTCGTCTTGGTGCCGGCGTGCCGCGGAGTAGTCGGTTCATTTTCCTCAGCACCTCCAATCAACCGATCCGCGATCTCCTGGCGCGGACGGCTGCGGAACGGGCGCAGGCGGTCGGGGTCCGCATGAGCACCGTGACAGTGGACCGAGAATTCGGTTGCTTCGATAGTCTCCCTGCGGGCTGCGCGGATTCCGCTAAGGCAATCGACCAATTGCAGTCGTTGGCGATGACGCACTACGGATGGGCGGGAAATGCCTTTTTGGCTCGTCTGCAGCAGTTGTCTCAGTCCCGCCCCGACCTGCTTGAGACGCGTATTAAGCGCCGGATGGATGACTTCAACCGGAGGGCGGGCGTTGATCCCAACAACGGGGAAGCGAGCCGCGTTGCCGATAAGTTCGCGCTTGTTTATGCAGCGGCTTCACTGGCTGTGCGGTGGAAAATTTTGCCCCTTGATTCTATTGGCCCGGGGATACTCGCGATTCACCGTGAATCGACCAACGGCGACCGTGCCGCCTATCAACCGAGCCATGTGGTCAGCTCTGCGATAGATCGGATCCGGAATTACGTCAAAGCGAATAGCGGTGGGATAGTCGATCTCGCCGGGGGGCCAGTTGATATGACGATAACGGAGCTCAACACCTGCCCAGGTTTTCGATGCTCGAAATGGGGAGGTAATTGGGTGCTTTTTCGGAAGGACGCTTTCGAGAAAGCCTTTGGCGCCGACTCTAGTAACCTGCTGAAGGAGCTCCGTGACGCGCGGCTGCTTCAGCACGATAGAGACGGCCTGCAAACCCAAATCAAGATCCGCAACTCGGCGCCGAAGGACCGAGTGTATTGTGTTCGGCTGGCCCCGTAGAGGAGCGGCTCGCCAGCCAATCGATTTGGCTCGGTCGGTCTCATCGCATGGCTTTGCCAGACACTCGCGCAACTATCACCGATTGACCACAAGTCAGTTACGTGAACGTCGCATCGCACCTGATGTCCGCAATGCGCCTCATGCACGAACCCGCTCCGCGGGTGGGGCGCCTCGGCCTGTGATGGCGCGACAGGCATTTGACTTGAGCGGGTAGAGGCGTCGACCTGACCATGGAGTTCCCTTCAACGAGAGGAACTCGCCATGGCTACCCTGTCGACCGGATGCACCAATCTCTCCGCTTCGCCAGAGCATGCAGCACGACATGCTCATGCGTGGCCTGGGCTCCCATACCCAGCAGGACTACGTTCGTCACGTCCGGCGCTTCGCTGCGTTCCTTGGCCGCTCGCCCGATACTGCGACGGCTGCGGACATCCGTCGATTCCAGTTGCATCAGCATGAGAGCGGCGTCGGCCCTGCGACAATCAATGGCGCGGTCTCGGCATTGCGGTTCCTGTTCCTCGTGACGCTGAAGCGGCGGGATCTGGCCTGTGCGCTAATAGCGCTTTCGGACCAATTTGGATTGAAGAGGGCGATACCTTTAGTTAGTAGCGGTCGCATCTCGCTTCGAAAAGTCTTATGCGTTGGGCATTCTGAGTGTGTAAGACTTAAAGTAAGTCGAATTGGAATGGCGCGTCGTCGAGTAAGGCATCGATGATGGCGGACGTGAGCGGGAAACCCTGGCGTTGTGTTGCGTTGCCGGTCGAGGCAGCCGGAATCCAGGCCGATAGCGCTCGCGCCGTGTCAATCCCTTCAACCGTCTCTCCGGTGAGTTCCGCCGCCATCGCCGCGCTCACCGTTCGCCCCTGTCCCAAGGCGTGGCCGAGGCGGCTGTTGCGGCCGCCGCCCACTGTGACGTGCAGGTCGCCGATCCCGGCAAGGTCGAAGGCGGTGTCTCGCCGCCCGCCAAGCCGCTCGCACAATAAGGCCATTTCGCGCGCCGCCTGGTTGAAGGCACCTGCGGTGGGATTCCTGGTGGCGCCGCCACGCTGCACATCGGTGAAGCGCGTCTGCATCGCGCTGACGCCAATGGCGAAGAAATTCTTCAACGCGGCGCAGCCTTCGACGCCGGCTGCATCATCGGTAGTCGACAAGCGGTAGTAGCTGGTTTGCATCAGTCGGGCAAAACCCGTGGCAATTTTCTCGTCGGCGCAGGCATAGACGCTCGCCGTGGGAAGGCGGTTCGCCAACTCACGCGCGATGCACGGGCCGCCGATGCCGATGAAGTGCTGCATGAGTCCGACCGCGGGCGGCACCGCTTGCGCGTAGGTGGAAAGCTTCCCGTCATCACGGACCAGACCCTTAGTCACGAAGGCGATCGGCTTCGGCGTCTGAAGCATTTCGTTGAGCTGCTTGACCGCCCATGCGATGCCAGGGCTGCTGACGCCGATGACGACAAATTCCGCTTCCGCGAAATGTGTGGGGCGCAACGCACCGAAGTCGATCGGTCTGACGCCTGCGGGCAGCGGCGCGTCGAGCTTGGGGTGGACGCCGCCCGGCCGCCGCATCGCCGCAATGGCCGCACTGTCGAGATGTGTGCCGACAAGCAGCACCTCGTGGCCGTTGTCGGCCGCCGGCACCGCAAGCGCGCTGCCCATCACGCCCGCGCCGAGGATGAGGATGCGCGCCATGTCTGGATCTCCCTTCGTGTCTGTCAGCGCATCATCGCGGCGACATTGCCGCCGTCGACTGTCAACACGGCACCCGAGGTCGCCCGCGCCTTGGCCAGATGGACGAAGGCTGCCGCAACGTCGCTGCCCGTCACCTCGCGCGCGACGAGGTTCCCGCGCATATATGCTTCCGCCGACATGCCGCGGGCGCGGCTGCGCTCCTCGACCATGGCATGCGTCATCAGGCCCGTGCGGATGCGGTCGGCGTTGACCGCGTTGGAGGTGATGCCATCCGCGCCGTGTTCGATCGCGTACTGGCGCATCAGCGACATCAGCGCCGCTTTCGACGTTCCGTACGGCCCGAAGTCCGGGCCTGGATTGACCGCCTGCTTCGACACGTTGAAAACCAGCGCACCGCCCGTCGCCTGGGCGCGCATCACCTTGACGGCCGCGCGGGCGATATAGTGATGGCCCCAGAAATTGAGCGCGAAGGCTTTCTCGAAGAGCGCGTCCGATACGTCGACGAGCTTACCCTGGAAGGCCGCACCGGCATTCGAGATCACGATGTCGACGCCGCCGAAACGCGCGCTCACGGCGTCGATCGCCGCCTGGACCGATTGCGGATCAGTCACGTCGCAGACCCTCCCGAAGCCGCCCAGGCGAGCCGCCTGCGTCGCCACAGATTCTGCGTCAATGTCGAGCATGGCGATCTCAGCGCCTTCGGCGCGCAGAGCCTTGGCGATGGCGAGCCCGAGGCCGCCCGCGGCACCGGTCACCACCACGACCTGCCTGGTCAGCGGCTTCTCGACGTTCTTGGCGAGCTTGGCTTGTTCCAGCGACCAATATTCAATGTCGAACAGGTCGGCCTCTGGAAGGGCTTCGAAGGCATCGATGCCCTCGGCCTTTGTGATGACGTCGATCGTGGCCTCGACGACATCGCCGCACACCGCCGCGGCCTTGCTGGTCGGACCGGCGGCAAAGATGCCGACGCCGGGGACGTAGAAGACACGCGGCATGGGGTCAAGCATGGTCTTGATCCCACCGCAGCGGGTATTGTTGCGCTCGAAATAGGCTTTGTAGTCGGATACGTAGGCGGCGACGGCATCGCGCACCGATCCTGCCCACGCGTCGAAATCGTCCGCCACGGGAGCAGGCAGGGCCACCCCGAGCCGCTTGATGTGGATGACATGCTCGGGCGTCGCGTTGCCGCGCGAAACGAGACTCGCCAGGTTTGATGCATTGCAAAAGTCGAGGATCTTCGGGTTGGACCGGTGTTCAAGCACGAAACGCTTCGGCATGCCCTCGATCCCAGTACCGATAGCGATCGCGCCACGCAATATGGGCGCGATCGCTGCCGCGGTCGCCAGGTTGGAAGGCGGATTCACCACCGTGAACGGCTTGGGATTGCCCTTCGCAAGGCGGCGTTCGGCCCGGTCGATCTTGGCGATCATATCCTCGTAGGAGGTGCGGGCATCGTCCGACCACGTAAAGATGCCATGCTTGAGCAGGATCATCCCGTTGGCCTCCGGATCGGCACGGAATGCGGCGTCGCAGGCCTTGGCGAGGTCGAAACCCGGCATGACGTAGGGGACGACAATGGCCTTGGGAAACAATTCGCGGATCAGATCCTCGCCGTTGGGCTGGTTCGTCAGCGACACGATCGCATTGGCATGGGTGTGATCGATATGCTTGAAAGGAAGGATCGCGTGCAGGATCGCTTCGACGGAAGGGTTAGGGGCCGTCGGATCGAGCAGCAGCCGGCGCTGCATCATCACCATCTCCTCGTCGCTCATCGACGCGAACTTCACCAGCGCCTTGAGCGGCTGAAGCTGGACGGCGGGTAGACCCTGCGGCTCGATCGTTCCCATGTCCCAGCCGCTGCCCTTGACGCAAAGCACCTCGACCGGGGAGCCGCCGCGCTCTGTGAAAACCGTTTTCACCGAGGTATTGCCGCCACCATGGAGAACGAGCTCCGGATCCGAACCCAGCAGCCGGGTGGTGTAGGTGCGGATCGCAAGATCACGGTTCACGCCAGCCGCGACGTAGCGGTCGACGGTCGCTGCAAAGCCCGTATCGGACCATCTTGATTTCATGACGGCTTCTCCTTCGCGCGACGTCGTGGCGCGCCTCAATAGGGTCGATGGTGACCGACGATCTAACCTAAAGCCGTCGTTCGCTTGCCGCGTCGAAGACATGAACCTTCGAAGCAGGCACGTCGAACCGGACCTCGTCTCCCTCGCGGAACGGCAAGGTCCGGTCGACGATCGCGAAGAATTCGCCAGCCGCCGCAAGTGTGCAGAGCTGGACGTCGTGGCCGAGCCGTTCGACGAGGATTGCCGTGGTGCGGATCGGTCCGTCCGCCGAGACGACGACATCTGTCGGGCGCACCCCGCACACCACCTTCTGTCCTGGTTTGGCTGTCGTCGAATCGGGCAGAAGCAAGCGGCCATTGACGGTGTCGACGGCCGCCGCGCCGTCCGCGGCCACGACGGTTCCGTCCATGAAGTTGATGGCTGACGAGCCGATGAAATCCGCGACATACTTGCTCGACGGCGTGTCGTAGACCTCGTCGGGCGATCCCATCTGCTCGATCTTGCCGGCACGCATGACGACCACCTTGTCCGCCATTGTCATGGCTTCGATCTGGTCGTGGGTGACATAGATGGTTGTCGTCTTCAGCCTGTTGTGGAGCTGCCGGATCTCGGTGCGCATATGCGCGCGCAGCTTGGCGTCGAGGTTCGATAGCGGCTCGTCGAACAGGAAGACCGAGGGTTCGCGCACCATGGCGCGGCCCATCGCCACGCGCTGGCGTTGTCCGCCCGAAAGCTCCTTGGGGTAACGGCCCAGATACGGCGTGAGATTGAGGATTTCGGCGGCGCGCTCGACCTTCGCCTTAACCTCAGCGGGGGGAAGCTTCGCGACCTCCAGGCTGAAGGCGATGTTCTCGTAGACCTTCATCGTCGGATAAAGCGCATAGTTCTGGAAGACCATCGCTATGTCACGCTCGCGCGGATGCATGTCGTTGACGCGCTTCCCGCCGATCATGAGGTCGCCGGCGCTGACCGACTCCAGCCCGGCCGTCATGCGCAGGAGGGTCGTCTTGCCACAGCCTGAAGGTCCGAGCAGCACGACAAACTGGTGATCCTCGATCGAAAACGAGACGTCCCGCATGATCTGCACGGCACCGAACGATTTGCCGATGCCCCTATATTCTACCGTCGCCATGAACTGGCCTCCGCATTTCTTCTTTTCGTTGGGCGCCGGATTTCCTGGCGTCAGTATTTCTGCCGTGTCGGCGTGATGACGATTTCCTGCACGATCGCTTTCTGCGGCATTTGGTATGCGTCGAGAATGAGCTTTGCGACGACGTCGGCCGAGATACCGCCTCCGATCGCCTTCTTGTTTGCCTGGTAGCCGGCAAGTGTGTTCTTATCGTTCACATGGTCCAGAACCTCCGTCTCGATGATCCCGGGCGAGAGCACGATCACCCGCACGTCGTGCGGTGCGAGATATTCGCGAAAGCTTTCGGACACGGCATGAACAAAAAACTTGGTGCCGCAATAGACGGTATGGTCCGGGTAGACCTTCCGGCCGGCGATCGAGCTCATCATCATCAACGTGCCGTGCTTGCGCGCGATCATTCCAGACATCACAGCATGGACGCTGTTCATCACGCCCTTGGTGTTGATGTCGATCATCTCGTCCCATTCTTCCGGCGGCTGGCTTGCGATGTCGCCGAGACGCGCTATGCCGGCATTGGCGAACATCATGTCGACGGGTCCGAACTTTGCTTCGGCGTCCGATACCGCCGCGGCGATCGCCTGCCGGTCGCGCACGTCGACCCTGGCGAGCACGGCGTTGGGCAAACCGAGCGCCTCGAGCCTGTCGAGCCGCCTCGCCATCAGCAGCACGGGATGGCCGGCCGCTGAAAACGCGCGCGCCGTGGCTTCACCTATGCCCGAACTGGCGCCGGTGATCGCAACGAGCGGTCTGTCTCTAGTCATTGATACACTCTCGCGTTGATGAAGAAACCGGGGCAGCTCGCACCGCCCCGGCGATCTGTCTCTTAGCCCTTCATCACGGCATCGACCTGGGTGGCGATGTCGTCCATGGCTTCCTTTGCCGAGCCGTAGTTGCCGGCGAAGTATTTGCCGAGCGCAACCGGAATCGTGTCGCTGGAGAGCTGTGCCCATTCCGGCAGATCCGGCTCCGAGCCCATGTGGTTGGCGATCGTCTCACGAACGACGGGCAGATGCCGTGTCGTGCCGGCCCCGACCTTCGCATTGGCCTTGACGCGCGGATCGTCATAGACGCTGGCGCGCGTCGGACCCGTGCCACCGCCGAGCGCGGTGATGAGCGCTTGCGTGTCTGCGCAGGTCGCCCACTGCATGAACACCCACGCCGCGTCCGGGCTCTTGGAGTATTTCGAGACGGCCAGGGACGAGCCGCCCTGGTGGCCGACGCCGGGGATTTCGCCGAAGCCAGTCTGGTCCTTGGTGCGCAACGAGGTCGCCTTGGGCGGAACGGCCACATCGCAGAGGCCGGAAATCTTGGTCTGCGTGGGATCGTCGAAATACGGGAAGAACTCGCCCCAGGACAGCATCGACGCCGCGACGCCCTGCGCCACTGCCTGGCCCTGTCCGTCCCATGTCCAGCCGTCGACGCCGGCCGGCATGCTCTTCTTGAGGTTCGTCCAGTATTCCATGGCCGCGAGGCCTTGCTCGTCATTGCCGACGAACTTCTTGTCGGCGTTGAAGATCGAACCGCCATGGCCCCAGAGCATCGAGGTCCATTCGCATTCGAGCGCGTAGTGGCCGGACTTCATCTGCCCGGCGATGCCCGCCATGCTCGGGCCCTTGGCGTCCATGATCGCCTTGGAGTTGTTCGCGAGCTCTTCCATCGTGGTCGGCACCTTCAGGCCCAACTCCTCATAGATATCCTTGCGGTAGATCATGATGAAGATCGGGATGTCGTAAGGGACGCCAACCATCCGGTTCTCGTACATGGCGATGCCGTCCACGAGCGCCGGGAGGAAATCGTCGATATTATAGTTCGGCATGGCGAGGTCGGGCTTGGCCTGGATCTGCTCGCGCGGGTCGAAAACGTCCTGGCTGAAGGACGCGGCCCAGCTCTGGTCGATATAATAGAGATCGTAGGTACCGAGCGACGAGGCGACGTCCAGCGTCATCTTTTGCAGGACCTGCTCCAGCGGCAGGACCTCGATCTCGACCTTGATGCCGCTCGCATCCTCGAAATGCTTCTTGAGAAACGAGTTGAGCGCATTCGACGGCGGAGTCGATTCCGTGGCGAGCTTGATGGTGGTGCCGGCGAACGGCTTGCCGACATCCGCAACCCATTTCATGATCTCCGGCGAGGGCTGTAGCGCTTCCTGGGCAGCGGCCGACGGCACGAAATTGAACAAGCCGCGGTTCATGCCCATGCCAAGTGCGCCGGCCCCGAGGCCGAGCTTGCCGGCGAGCCGCAGGAAATCGCGACGTCCCATCTCCCCCTTCACGAACCGGTCGGTAATCGATGCGAGGTGCATCTTCCGGATACTGTCTTTCATTTCACTTCCTCCAAAGTGCGGACGGCACCATTGCCATCCGTAGTCCGATAGAACCTGTCCATCCTTTGCCTACTGCTTGAGCGACCCCATTGTGAGGCCGCGCACCAGGTGGCGCTGGACGAGAAGTATGACGATAAAGGCTGGCACGATGGACGCCGCGCCGAGTGCTGCCATGTTGCCCCAGGCCGTGCCGATCGACGTCACGAAGGTGGACGAGACGACCGGCACCGTCTTCAGGCTTGTCTGTGTGAGGGTCAGGACGAACAGGAATTCCGTCCAGGAGAAGATGAAGCAGAGCACGGCGCTCGCCGCGATGCCGCCCTTGGCCATCGGCAGCACGATGCGGCGAAAGATCGTCCAGCGCGACGCGCCGTCGACCAGCGCACTTTCGTCGATCTCGGTTGGAATGTCGTCAAAGAAGCTCTTCAGCAGCAAGACCGCCAGCGGCAGGTTCATCAAACCATGGATCAGGATCACGCCGGTGTAGGTGTCGAGCAGACTGAACTGCTTGAAGATGAAGAACATCGGGATCGCGACAGCGACCGGCGGCATCATCCGCGTCGATAGCACCCAGCTCACAAAATGATGGCGGCCACGGAAATTCATGCGCGACAGCGCGTAGGCCGCCAACGTCGCCACCACGATCGCCAGGATGGTCGAGAAGGTCGCGACGATGATCGAGTCGAGCAGCCTCGGCGCCATGTAGAAATTGCCGCCGCCGGGAGTGACGGCTTCCTGACCGCCGAAGCCGAAACCAAGCGAAATTCCGAACACCTGCTCGAAATTGCGCACCGTCGGCTCGAACGAAAAGATGATCGGCGGCCAGTTGAAGATGTCTTTCGCGTTGCGGAACGCGACCGATGTCCAGAAATAGATCGGGAAAAAGAACAGGCCGACCACGACCCAGCCCGCGATGGTGCGAAGCGCGCGCTGACCTGATGTCTGATGCGGGAGCACGTCGGCCATCGTTACCACCGCACCTTGAAGACTTTGATGAATATGTTGGCCATGACGATAACCATGAAGAGGCTGACCAGGCTGAGCGTCGCGCCGTAACCCCACTTGGTGAAGCTGAAGGTCTGTTGCCACGCGTAATAGCTCAGCGAATAGGTGGCGGTGCCCGGACCGCCCGAAGTCATCGTGAAGACGTAGTCGAAGACGCGGAACAGATCGATTCCGCGCAGCAGCACCGCCACCGCGATGACCCGCGACATCATCGGGAGCGTAAGCCGCCGGAACGTCTGCCAGGAACTGGCGCCGTCAATCATCGCCGCCTCGTATGGCTCGGAAGGCAGCGAGCGCAGGCCGGCAATGAAGATCAGCACTATGAATGGCGTCCATTGCCAGATCTCCGCGAGCAGAACCCCTGCCAGCGCAGTGCTGGAACTGGCGAGGATCGGATGTGACTTGTCGAGCAAGCCCAGCGAATCCAGCGCATAGGTGATGACACCGAATTGCGGATCCTGGAGGAGCAGGAACATCATGCCGGCGATGGCCGGCGGGATGACAAGCGTCATCGACAGAATGGCTCTAAGGGCGCCGAAACCCGGCAGTTCCGCGTCGAGCAGCATCGCGATCGCCATGCCGAGCGTCAGCTCGATCACCAGCGCGATGGCGAAGTAGACGAAGGTGACGCCAAGCGAACTCCAGAATCGCGTGTCCACCCAGATCTGCTGCCAATTCTGGAAACCAACGAACGCAAGCGCGCGCTTCTTCGGCACGAACTCGTGGAAGGACAGCCAGATATTGTAGATCAGCGGGTAAATGGTGAAGACGATCAGGAACGCGACAAGCGGCAGCAGCCACGGCACGGGCGAGTCCGATATCGAGAGGCGCTTGATCTGCGCGACCGCCATAAATGTCTCCTCCCAACTCCCCGGCGGGGAGCATTCCTTGTGAAGCGGGACTAGCTCCGCGTCACTCCTTCTATCGCCTAGATAGCCAGGCGCAGACCCGTTCCCGCAGCACTCGCCGACCGGTTCCTCATCCAGCCGTCGAGTTCCTCAATTTCCTGCGCCGACATCCGCAGCCCCGATTTGGTTCTTCGCCAAACCACGTCCTCGGCTGTGCGCGCAAACTCGAAGTCGATAAGATAGCAGACCTCGGCCTCCGACAGGCTGCAGCCGAAAATTCGGCCAAGGTCGGCTTCCACGCGTGCGTTTCCCAAAATGACGCGAGCCCGCGTACCATAATGGCGTACAAGCCGCCGTGCCTCGCGCGGGTCGAGAAACGGGTAGTCCTCACGCAGGCGCCAGGCGAGCTGCTCGGCGCCGTCGATCGGGAAATCGCCGCCTGACAGTGCCTTGGTCGCCGTCCAGCCGGCATGACGTGCGACATCCGGAAACAATCCAGCCAGACGACCGAGGGCATCCTCGGCGAGGCAGCGGTAAGTCGTGATCTTGCCGCCGAAAACCGTGAGCAGCGGCGCGGTCCCTGCCGGCACATCGAGCGAAAGCACGTAATCACGCGTCGTGGACTTCGCGTCGGCAGAACCATCGTCGTAAAGCGCGCGCACCCCGGAATAGGACCAGACGACTGCATCGGTGGTGACCGGCTCGCGGAAATAGCCGGACGCGGCGCTGCATAGATAATCGATCTCGGCCGCCGAGGCGCGCACCTCATCTGCCGGACCCGCCTGATCGACATCGGTCGTGCCTATGAGGGTGAAGTCGTCCTCATAGGGGATTGCGAAGACGATGCGCCCGTCCGGCTGCTGGAAGATGTAGCAGCGATCGTGGTCGTAGATCTTCGGAACCACGATATGCGAGCCGCGCACAAGCCGCAGCTTGCCGTCAGCCAGGACGCCGGCACGCTCGATCACGTCACCAGCCCATGGACCCGCCGCATTCACTAGGCTGCGCGCGCGGATGGTCCGCCGTTCACCGGTCTCGACATCTTCCACGACGACGATCCACAGCCCGCGTTCACGCCGCGCCGCCAGGCAGCGTGTGCGCGGGTTGATCGACGCGCCCTTGCTCTCCGCGTCAGCCGCATTGAGAACGACCAATCGGTTGTCCTGTACCCAGCAGTCCGAATACTCGAAACCAATCGAGGATCGATGGCGCAGCGGCTCGCCAGAAATATCGCTGCGCAACCGCAGCGTCTTCGTAGGCGGCAGCCGCTTGCGCCCGCCGAGATGGTCGTAGATGAACAGGCCGAGCCGCAGCAGCCAGGCTGGACGCAGACCCTTGCGATGGGGAAGCACGAACCGCATCGGCCAGATGATGTGCGGTGCGATTCCCCACAAAGTCTCGCGCTCGGTCAGCGCATGCCGAACAAGTTTGAAATCATAGTGCTCCAGATAGCGGAGACCACCATGGATGAGTTTGGTGGAGGCCGAGGACGTGGCTCCTCCGATGTCGCCCATCTCGCACAGATAGACTGAGAGCCCGCGACCTGCGGCGTCGCGTGCAATGCCGCAGCCGTTCACGCCACCGCCGATGATCGCGATGTCATAGACTGCGTTCATGCTGCCACCGATCGTGACTGGCGCCTTGCAGGATCGTGTTGGCGACTTCCACGAAGCCCTCGCCACCAGGTCCGCGGGACACGAAGGCGGGCAAGGCATCGATCGCGTCGCGAAATGCCAGCACGTTGGAGACACCGCAGGCATTCGGGAAGAAGCCGAACATGGGGGCGTCATTGGGGCTGTCGCCGACGAAGACGGCAAGGTCGCGATCTCGGTCGATATCGAACCCGAGAATGTCCGCCGCAAAGCGCCGCGCGGTCGACAGCTTGTCGTAGGCGCCGAACCACCCGTTGACATGGATGGAAGATATCTTGGCGACGGCGCCTTCCGCTTCGAACATCGCCTGGATGCGGCCAGCCGCCTCGAGAGGCAGCGGCGGCACGTCTTCGCAGAAATCGATCGCCAGATCGGCCTCGCGGTAAAGCTGGTCGGAGGCGATGGCGCAGCCTGGCACCGCGCTCAGGATGCGTTCTCCGAGCGCTGCAAGCCGAGCGCGGTCGACCGCCCTTTGCTGAGTTTCGACGGCGAAAACACGACGCATGCGCCGCGCGGATCGATCATAGGCGAAGTAGAAGGCGCCATTCTCCCCGACGACCCCGTCGATAGGCCACATCCGGGCAATCATGTCGCACCAGCCCGCCGGACGGCCGGTGATCGGCGCGACCGCGATGCCTGCTGCCGAGAGTGCCTCGAGAGCGGCATAGGCCGAAGCGGGAAGCACGCCATCGTGGGTCAGGGTGTCGTCGATATCGCAGAACACAACCGCGATCCTGGCAGCAACCTCGACGGGCATGTCTGCGAGCGGACGCATTCTCTTAGAGCTCCCCGGCCGCGAAATCTTCGAGGAGGCCACTGTCGGCGGCGAGGTCAAGGAAGGAGTAACGGTTGCGCATCTCGCGACAATGGACCACCGCCTCGCGGTAGAAGTCGACGGGAAGTCCGAGATCGGCTGCCGTCAGCGGACCGCCTGCGGCAGTGAGAAGGCGGACCATTTCGGCAACCGGCAGCGTGAAGGCCAGGAGTTCCTGCCGCAACTCTGGCCACAGAGTAACGAGCGTCTCGTTCAGCGCCTCGGCACCGGCTGCGTCGAGGAGCTTTGGAGCAATCTCGGCATAGCACTGCGCGGCCGCCTCAGTGCCCATGCGTCGCGCCATGTCCTGCGGATCGATGCGCGTTGGGCGGACAAGCGGCGGCGTTTCGCTGGCAAGCATGGTCTGCTGCAGCCGCGCCATGGTGAGGGTGGCGACGCCAACCTGCTGACCATGCAGGGTGCCTGGATGCCGCTTTCCGGCGAAACAATCGATGTAGTGCGACACCTGATGCTCGCCCATCGAACCATGGTTCGACATGCCGGTGAACGAGACCCCAAGCCCACATAGCGTCAGCACGCGGTACAGATAGCCGTGAGCGGCCATGTCGCCTTTTGGCAGGAGTGCGGCGCGAGCGTTGAGCTCGGCTTCGTCCTTGTCCTGGATGAGAAATGGCAACGTGGCATAGAGCGTCGAAAAAAGGCGATGCGAAAGCCACCAGTCCACCTGCGCGACGGAGCGCACCAGGCAGTCTGCGAAACCGGCGGCGGCGAGGTGCTTGGGAGCGGCGGCAGACACGCCAAGATCCGCAAAGAAGCCTGCCGGGGCGTGCGAGGGCAGGGAAACCTTCAGCCCGCTCTCGAGCGTCATCGAGGCGGTGGTCGAGGTATAGCCGTTCATGGACGCAGCGGTGCCGAAGACGCAGTAGCGCCGGCCATCGAGGCCGGTGACGTATTTGCAAAGATCGTTGATGGTTCCCGAGCCCACTGCAACGACGGCCCCGACGCCCCTCAGATCGTCTGCGAGGCGCGTCGCCGTGGCGATGTCGGCATGTGGATTGTCGAGGATCAGCGTATCGACGGAACCGAGCGCCTTGAGCGCCTTTGCGATCCGCCCGCCCATGGCGTCATAGGTCGCTGCGTCGGCAACCACTTTGAAACTGGTGCCAAGCTTGAGTGCCCGAACGAGGTCCGCCTCGCGGCCTTCGAGGCTATCGGCGATCACGACGGACTCGTATGGAACCGTCTTGATCAAGCCGGTCTCGGGATTGACCCAACGACCGGCGACGATCTCACCGATGAGCTCCGACCAGTCGATGCCGGAGGGCGGCGATGATGAAGCGAAGGGCGCTGCCATGTTCATGAGAATGCCTTAGAGATTCTGCCACGACAAAAGATATCGAGATGTGGCATATGTCAAGACACTTGCCAGTCACAATTGACATAAGTCCGATTATATTCGATGAACTTGCCATGAAGCGCGAAGCGATCCCGACCAGTTCCCGTCTCGCGACCCTCGCCCCGGCGGCGGTAATCCCGACCGAATTCGACGATGCGATCGTCTGGGCGGCCTGGCTCTACTATGCCGACGAGATGACCCAGAGCGAGATCGCAAAGATGCTTGGCGTCTCACGCGCGACGATCGTCAACTACCTCCAGGAAGCACGCGCGCGTGGCATCGTGACAGTTAGGATCAGCAGCGAGGCGGGCGGGCGGACGTTGCTGGCGCGTCGCCTCAAGGAGCGGTTCGGTTTGGAAGGGGCGTTTGTCATCCCGACGGGCGACGATGCCGCGCTAGTGAAGCGACTCGGCGATGCCGGGGGCAGAGTGTTGGCCGAAATGATCAGGCCTGGCGATACGATCGGCGTGGCCTGGGGGCAAACGGTTCTTGCAGTAGCCGATTCGGTTTCGCTTCCCGCCGCGCTGGAGGGCTTGACGGTCGTTCAGGTCTCTGGAAGTTCGACGGGCAGCCCGGATTTCTCGCCAGAACTGTGCACGTCGCTTCTGTCGCGGCGGATCGCGGCGCGCTGCGTGAACTTGCTCGCGCCAGCGGTTCTGTCGACGCCTTCGCTCAAGCGACAGCTTCTCGCCGAGCCCGTGCTCCTGAAGCAGTTCGAACTTATCCACTCGGCCAATCTCATCCTGTTCGGCGTCGGCGACATCGGGCCGCGCAGCACGGTGCGGGCCTCCAATATCGCGACACAAACGGAGATGGACGCCTATGTCGCGCGCGGCGCCACTGCCGTCATCATCGGCAGGTTCATCGACCGCGACGGCAAGCCGATGTCCGGCGAGCTGGACGATCGAATGGTCGGCATCGAGTTGGAGGAACTAGCCCAAGTGCCGATTAAAGTGTGCGTCGCGGGCGGGAAATCCAAGTTGCCTGCCATTCTTGCCGCTTTGAAGGGCGGCTATGTGACCCATTTCATAACCGATGCCGCGACCGCCGAGGCGCTTACGGCCTGACAATCTGAAGCCCTGGAGGAGGAGACCATGGCGAAAGACACCCGATACGTCGTCGGAATCGACTCGTCGACGCAGTCCGTCAAGGCCATCGCATGGACGCGCGACGGCTTGCCCGCGGCCGAGGGCCGCGCGCCGCTCGACATCAGCCTGCCCCGGCCTCTGCATGCCGAGCAGGACGCCGACCAATGGTGGGTGGCCACCCGTACCGCGCTGAAGGCCGTGACGGCTGCCATCGACCCGGCCAGCATCGACGGCGTCGCAATCTCGAACCAGCGCGAGACCATGGTTCTCGTCGACGAGCAAAACCGTCCGCTCGCCCCGGCAACGCTGTGGCTCGACCGGCGCGCGCAGGCGATGACGCAGGAACTCAGCGACGTGTTCGGCGCCGAGACGCTGCACGGCATTTCAGGCAAGCCGGTTGGCGTCATCCCCTGCCTCTACAGGCTCGCTCATATGCGCAGGCATACGCCTGAACTTCTGGACAAGGCGCATCTCATTCTCGACGTCAACGGCTTCCTGCTTCGGCATCTTACCGGAACCTCGCACGCGACCTGGACGAGCGCGGATCCATTCGGCATTTTCGATATCCGCGAGAAATCATGGTCGCGCCCGCTGCTCGATCACCTCAAAATCCGGAAGAACCAACTCCCCGACGTTCTCGCGCCGGGTCGGCAGGCCGGCACGATCCACGCTTCGGCCGCGGCCGAGACGGGTTTGAGAGAAGGGACACCGATTTTCGCGGCTGGCGGCGACGGCCATTGCGCATCGCTCGGCGTGAACGCGGTGCGGCCCGGCATTGTTTATCTCAATCTCGGCACGGCGGTGGTCAGCGGCGTTTGGGCGGCTCAGCCGGAACTCAGCCGTTTCTGGCGAACCCTGATTTCGCCGACAGGCGAAGGCTACCTCCTGGAATCGTGCCAGCGCTCCGGCGCCTTCTTCCTCAACTGGTTCATCGACAATTTCGCCGGGGGCCGTAGCGATCAAAGGGTTTTTGCGAAACTTGACGAGGCGGCGGCTTCGATCCCGGTCGGTTCGGATGGCGTCTCGGTATGCTCCTATCTCGTCGGCTGCATGGACCCGCACTGGGATGAAGACGCGCGAGCGACTTTCACCGGCATGGCGCCCGAACACACGACCGCTCATCTCTATCGCGCCTGCCTGGAAGCCATCACGCTCGAATTCGCGCGCTCGCTTGTCGCGGTGCGCGACAAGCGCTTGGCCACGGAGCGGATTCTGGCGATCGGCGGCGGAGCCAGCAATCCTGTCTGGCTCAAGATGATTGCCGACTCGACGTCGATTCCGGTGACCCTCAGCCTCTCTAACGAAGCATCCGCCCTTGGCGCGGGCATCTACGCGGCGGTCGGGGCAGGATGGTATCAGAGCCTGCAGACCGCGGCAGAGGGTATGACACGCACCGCCGGCGAGATCGAGCCTGATCTCTCCACGGCAAGCGCGTGGGCAGCGCTTTCAGCGCGGCAGGCGCGGGTCTATGCTGCGAACCGAATGCTCGTCTGACGATCGCGGTGCGACAACAGAAATTTTGAATGGAGTGAGGTCATGCTAGCCCTGGTTCTCGAAAAGCAGCACGAACTGAGCCTGCGGGAGATTGACCTGCCGCTCGATGTCGGGCCGACCGACGTCAAGATCAGGATCGACACTGTCGGCGTATGCGGCAGCGACGTGCATTACTATACGCACGGCCGGATCGGTCCTTTCGTCGTCAACGCACCGATGGTGCTCGGCCATGAGGCGGCAGGCACGGTGATCGAGGTGGGCGGCGAGGTCACGGCGCTCAGGATAGGCGATCGCGTCTGCATGGAGCCGGGTATTCCCGATCTGTCGTCGCGGGCATCCAAACTCGGACTCTACAACATCGACCCGACCGTGGTGTTCTGGGCCACCCCGCCGGTCCACGGCGTTCTCACCCCTGAAGTCGTCCATCCCGCCGCCTTCACCTACAAGCTGGCCGACAATGTCTCGTTCGCGGAGGCAGCTATGGTCGAGCCTTTCGCGGTCGGGCTGCAGGCGGCTGTGAAGGCAAAGATCCAGCCCGGCGATGTGGCTGTCGTCACGGGCGGCGGGCCAATCGGCATCATGGCGGCGCTGGCGATGCTCGCCGGTGGTTGCTCCCGCGTCATAGTTTCCGACATCGTCGACGAGAAGCTCGCCATTGCCGCGCGCTATCCAGGCGTTTCGACGGTCAACGTTCGGAATGCGCGACTGGCAGACGCCATCGCCAAGGCAACGGACGGGTGGGGCGCGGACGTGGTGGTCGAGGCAAGCGGTGCACCGAATGCCTATGGTGGCATTCACGACCTGATCCGGCCGGGTGGCTGTCTGGTGCTGGTCGGCATGCCGGTCACCCCGGTTGCCATCGATGTATCATCGTTTCAAACGAAGGAAATTCGCATCGAGACAGTGTTTCGATATGCTAATGTCTTCGATCGGGCGCTGGCCATGATCGCTTCCGGAAAAGTGGACCTCAAGCCGCTGATCAGCGCGACGTTCCCGTTCGAACAGAGCATTGCCGCATTCGAGCGCGCTGCGGAAGGACGGCCCGGAGACGTGAAGCTGCAGATCAATCTGTGACGATAGGCCGCTGAACTGGCAAAGGCTGTCGATGACCGTTGGATCTGCCGACCCGTCGCGGAATACACCCCCTTGGCAGTGATCGAGGTACCTCCGCCATCAGAAAGACGTCGGCATTCTTGTCGCCTCGCGAACAATCTCTAGGATCGATGACAGCTGATCGCCGAGGATCACGCGTAACACTGAGCTCGACACTGATGCCCGCCTTTCCGTTTGGTAAGCGATAGGGTTGCCGCCGCACATCCCATCATCAAAAGTTGGGGCTTGAGGTTAGGCGTTCAAGAGGGCGGAACAATAGCTCCAACGCGCTCCCGTGGAACGGCAGCATCAGGGTAGGTCACGAAACGCCGACCTACGTAGAAATTGCTGCACAGTACTCTCAAATTCGCAAGCCGCAGCGCAGAACGAAACGCCACTGGTTGCGCCTACCTTATCTCCCTGCCGCTCGGATGATTGCGCCCTAATTCAATCACTATCTTCGATCGCAAGCCCGAGCATGTGAAAAGGGCGCCTTCAGTGCCCCCTTTCCGTTTCGGAAATCGTCGGAAGCTTGCGCTCGGCTCAGAGTAGCCAGTATCAGGTGCTTAATTCACCGATTAGCCTCTCTGAGGAGCATTTATTCGGTTTTCCGGCGTATTGCTCCAGTCATATTTACATCTATATTTGACTTTTCCGCTTGTTCATGCTATGTTCTATTGTGACTAAATAAAAAGCAATGGAGATTGAGATGGAGAAATTTGCCGTTATTCTTGACGGTACCGTTGAAGGCAGACCGCGTGCGTGCACGTTCGCGGGGGATGCGATTGGCGCAGCTCTTACTGTCGCACATGCGCAAGGTGTCGCCGTGGTAGTCCCGTCGAACGACGAGCTTGTCGCCCTGGCAAAGGAGATACCGGCCGGTCGAGTGTCCCCGGCCGGCAAGGTCGTATGTGTGTTTGTAAAACACGATGTCTACGAAAAGTTCGCGGCTTTGATCGGCACCGAGCATGAGCTGCGACCAGCCGATGCCGGCAGCGCCGCCGACCAGCCTCCCGTCACGGCACCGGCGCAACAGCTGGATCTTTGGTCTAGTATTGTCGTCGGCTCGACTGTGCTTGCCACGGTCGGCCGCGAGGACGGCTGGTGGGAGGCCGTTGTCCTTGCCGCCGATCCCTCCAGCGACCGCTTAACGTTGTCGTGGCGTGATTGGCCGAACCTGCCGTCGTTTAGTACATCGCGGCGCCGCGTAGCGCTTGCTGCACCGAGCGCTTGAACCTCGGTTGCCTTCGGCGGGAACGTCGCCCGCCGAAGGCACATTAATTCCGCCAAAAGGTGATTGTGCAATCTTAAGTTGCGTTTAACTCGTAAATGTGTTATCATGGTTGTGTCAACTGGTTGAGCTTTGTCGAAGATAGCCGGCCGTTTCAACCGCCACCAAACACACAAGGAATTCAACATGCGAGGTCAGCCAGCAAAGTTGCTGCGGCCGTCGGAACTGCGCGCGCTTCTGACTTGGAGCAAGCGAAGCCGACTGCCGCTGAGAAATCGTGTAATCGTACTTTTGAGTTTTCGTGCTGGCCTTCGAGCCTGCGAAATCGCTGCCCTCGATTGGTCGATGGAATCGACAGCGAATGGCAAAATCGCGCTATTGATCGAGTTGCCTGGGTGGGCGGCGAAGAAAGGAAGCGGTCGACGCATTCCGATGCATCCTGAGATCAGCCAGGCGCTCAAGCAACTCGTTCGCGGTGCCGACCTGACCGGGCCAGTCATCGTATCCGAACGCAGAGACCGAATGAGTGCTAAAACCATCGTCAATTGGTTTGCTCGTGTCTATGGCGATCTAAGCCTCGACGGCTGCTCATCACATTCGGGCCGCCGGACATTTATCACCCATGCTGCTCGAATGATCCATAAGGCCGGCGGCTCGTTGCGCGACGTTCAGCAGCTGGCCGGCCACAAGTCGCTGAATACCACCCAATCCTACATCGACGGCGACGCTACCGCCCAACGCAAGCTGATGCGTCTCCTCTAACCCCCACTGACCATCCAATCACCTTCGCCTCGGCAGCAATCGCTGCCGTGCCGCCTTCGCTCGTGCTCAAGAAAGGAAAAGCTCATGACCGAGAAAGACAAGGGAATGTTGCCGGCTGATATCGAAATGATCCGCGGAATGCTCGATGAAAACCTAGTCAAAATCCGTCAACTCAACGACGACCTTAGGATCAGACGTCTCGGCGGAACAATTGTCATTACCGCTGGTATCGCCGGCCTTGGCGCATCGGCCGTAACGAAGACCATCGCCGCAATCGCCGCCTTCGATGCTTTCACACCGGAGAACGACCCCAACGGCGAGCATGACTGTGCTGTCATGACCGTCGACGGCGTCAAAATCATCTGGAAAATCGACTATTACGACCTGAACCGGCAGTCTCTTTCACCCGATGCCTCCGACCGAAACGTCACCTCTCGCGTCATGACCGTCATGCGCGCCGATGAATATTGAGAGGCGCATGACGATGGTGAAAACAATTGATGACGCCCGGCCGATGATGGCAGCGCTGGTCTCTCTGCCAGCCCAGTCAAAACATCATGGCATTGATCCATTGGCGCTCGGCCAATCCTCAGATGCGTCAGAGGCCATTGCCAATTCCGATACCTCCTGGCTGTACCGGTCTCTGATTGACGGTTTTAGCTACCAGGGGATCCGTGACTCACACGCCCGCGCTTATATCGAAAAGCACGGCAACGCCGAATGGTACGGCGTCACCGATGCGCTCAGCAGGGAGGGACGTTCCAGCGAGCAGGAGCTCTGCCCGAAGCTGGTCGACTTTGATAGCTATCGCGGTTGCCGTTATCGCAAGGTCGCTCAGACCTGCGCAAATCCCGACAGCCTGGCCACGTGCCCTGTGCCCAAGCTGGCATTGAGGAAGGGTGTTCTTAACGAGCAAGCTTTCTCGCTTTATCTGTTCATCCGCGACGAATGCAGTGGCGATCTAGTTGCTTTTATCGACCGATTGCTCGATGTGACCAACACCGGCGAAGACCCGGTCTCCGCCGGGCGCGAAGAGCTTCTGGCGGCTTTCACGCAAGTCGTTGGCGTCTCACGCAAGCTTGCCGGCATGATGCTCTCACAAATCCTCCTCAACGCTGGTCCCGATCGCGAACGATGGCACGCCGTCGGCGCATCAGTCGTCGTGGTCGACTCGCTGGTGCATAACTTTCTTCACCGGACTGGCACTTTGTCAGCCTATGAAGGCGATCACCTCTATGGTGAACGATGTTACGGCCCGGCGAGCTGCGAGACGATCCTGCGCGACCTGGCAGCCCGGCTATCTACTCCCGCCGGTTCAATCTCACCTCGATCGCTTCAGCACGCTGTCTGGCGATTTTGTGCTGCCGACCAGCTGGCCGTCTGCAATGGTAACAACATACGCGACACCCTTCCCTGTCAGCTCGAGTGGTGCGGGTTGAAGACCCATTGCAGTCGACTGTCCCTCCGGCCCGCGAAACCCACGACGGAGGAGGTGTGATGGCTCATCTCACTCCTCTTCCCTTTCGACAGGGCGAGCTCGATGGCCTCTGTGGAGTTTATGCTGTCGTAAACGCGATCCGGTTGGTGCTTGGCGTTCAAGCAACTCTTTTACGCCAACGCGATTGGCAAGATCTTTTTGTGGCACTGGTGGAGGCCGTTGATCGGTCAGTAGGTGCGGCCCACGCCGCGTCGAACGGTATTGATACACAGCCTTTAAGGTATTTGCTAAAGGCCGCAATTCTGCATCTGGCGACTGAACACGATCTGACCATCCGAGCCAAATCTATGCTCGGCCGAGACGAACAACCATGTTTTGAAGAGCTCTTGCGTCGACTTGGCGATTGGGTTGGACAACCAGGTCAGGCCGTAGTGTTGTCAGTCTTCGGCTCGCTCAACCATTGGACGGTGGTCCGCCGTATCAGCCGCAGCTCCCTCGTCCTCTTTGACAGTAGCGGCTATGCGCGGATCTCGCTCGATGCGTGCCGCATGGCCCACGAGCGACCGAAGCCCAAAGGACGACAGCACATTATCCCGCACGACGCCATTTTTTGCGTGGGCCGCCATGAATTAAAACGACGCGCAGCACTCAGTGGCTAGGACATCATTTTCTTTGTCTTCGGTCGTTTCAAAAGGTCCGAAGCGTCCACGTTTAACGCATTGGCCAGTCGCTCAACTACATCGATTGAAGCGCTGTAGACGTTCCGCTCCAACGAGCTCACATAGGTTCTGTCGAGTTCCGCCCTATGAGCAAGCTCCTCCTGCGAAAGCCCTTGCTCGTGTCTCAGTGCCTTCAAGTTGAAGGCCAGCACCTCTCGTATTGTCATGAACGAGAGAGCAGCGCCTTGTCGAGTATTTCACCACGGAGTATACTCTACATTTCCGCTTTACAGCACCGACCGTCTGCCGGCAATTCCAAGTCTCGGCGCGCTCCATCACGGGGCAAAGCTGCGCAACATCCTTGATTTCACGGAGAACTAACATGTCGCTTTGGTTTTACGAGCGGGACGGAAAACCCATCGGGCCGGTAGACGAGTCCGAGTTGGCAAGCATCATCGCTGCTGGCGAAGTGGATCCGGAAACTCGCGTCTGGACGGCGGAGTTTGGTACGGAATGGAAAGTCGCCAATCAAACGCGCCTTTTCAGGGATGATCTGTCGGCGCCACCTCTGCCGCAGCTTGTAGAACCTCCGCAGCTAGCTCCGATGATCGGGCGCCAGACTGCTAAGTTTGTGCATCCGGAGCCTTCGGAAATTTACGCATATCTGCTTGCTGGCTCCCCTCTGCTCATCACGGTGCTCGTACTAGCGGCTTGGTTCGCAACCCGCAATCTCGCTGATGGGGCCTTGGCAGCCGTCTATGTCGGAGCGACTCTGGCCACTCTCGTCCTTGCCCTTCGCGACCGTGGTGAACTGGTCAAGACCGGGTTGGCTAAGTCTGACACAATGATGGTTGGCTTCGTTCTCCTGACGCCTCTCATCTACTTCCTCAGGCGCGCAGCGGTGACAAACAGGTCGGCGCAAAAATACATCTGGATCTGGCTTATCTCGCTGGGCGTCTCCTTCATGGCTTCGCCAGAAACCATCCCTCCTCAGCTTGCCTTTCTAACAAGTGCGCAGCCCCCGTCTGCGTCTGCGGCAAGGGTTGGTAACCAGCCATCCAAACCCAAAGCCGAGATCGATAGACAGGTCTTGGACGACCTCGGTTCCAGCATCGTTAATTGCTGGGCTTTTCCGGCGAATGCGAAACGACAGGCATCCGTCCGCATGCGCTTGCTGCCGACGGGAGAGCTTGATGGAAAGCCAACTGAAATTACCGCGGGATCGGCGTCAACCAGGGCGGACGAGGCTTTGCCTGCCTCAGCCGTACGTGCGGTATTAAATTGCGCGCCGTATGCCAATTTCGTCGCAAAGTCGCCAGAGCTTGCGGGCAATGATTTGATTGTCACGCTCGATCCGGTGAGCATTTCATCTCGTGTGCAAGTGGCAGAAGCCGAAAAAAGCGAAGCCATAGGCGCCGTATCACAAGCCGACGCAAGTTCGTCGAACGCGGACGGAGGGTCGGCTGCTCAAAAGTTGCCGCCGTATAACGATATGCGGGAGCTCTTTGCAGAACACCTAGTGCTCCTATCCAACCCATTGAATGCTGGAGAAGCCGAAGCGAAGCTGCGGCAGCGAGGGGTCGCTCAAATGACGGCCTTTGTTGCTGATTACACGGAGGAGCCATCATCTTGGCTCATCCAACTCGCTGCCGAGGTTGGACCTGCTCTTACGCCAGGAAAGGGATTCTTCTGTCGTGTGTCCAAAGATGACGCAGAGAGCATCGCGCGGCTGCGGCTGGTCTCGGCTATTCGACCGGGAATTGTCATCTCTGGTGAGCTGGGAGAATATAACTTGGATCTCCCGAATCGCGTGATGTCTATCGTGCTCGACCCGTGCCAGATTGTTGATATCTCTCCCCAGTAAACCAGGTGGGCGCTGTACCTCTAATAAACAGCGCCAATGAACGCATCACTTCCGTGACTATGTAAGTTTTGATCGAAATGGCCAGCTGCATGGTAGTTGGTAGCAAACGTCGCGAGACGGAGCCGATCAATTAACGATTTGTGTAGATTGACCCATGCCCTGTTCTCCGGAATGGCAGCAATGGGGCCGATTGACTACAGGTCAGTTCCGCGAACCTGGCATCGCACTCTGATGACCGCTAAGCGCCTCACGTCGGACGTTGATACCGCTCCGGGAGCACCGAAAGCGGACATTCCGTGAAGCTAGAATTAAAAAGCCTCACCGAGCGCCGTTGATTTCGCTACCAGCAAGCTGAGGGCCCGCGAGCAAATGTCTGCCTGCCTCAACAGAGCCGGGGCGAGTCAAAGGGACGAGTGCGCCGATTTTGATGGCTTCTTCGAACGGTCAAGTTATCCCATCGGTTCAATATCTCCAGGTTACGCAACGCTTGCCGCGTGCCCCTGCTACAGCGGACATGCCCCGACCGATAGAGACAGTCGGACCAACTAGCGACCCGGTCCCCCTGAATGTCCGGTGGCAGCCCTTGCGGACTGGTTACCGTCCCCAACGTTTCCATTCTGCGCTTCGACCGGGCTACTTCCGATGTGCCAGGCGGTAGCGGGCCGCCTTGGCGCGGTTGCCGCAACTGTCCATCGAGCACCAGCGCCTCGGTTTGGAGCGGCTGTCGTCGATGAAAAAGCCACCGCAATTGTCAGCCTCACATTGCCGGATGTCTTTCCCTGATGGAAACAGCACCAGCATGGCAGCGGCTGCTGCTGACCGGCGCAGCGGCAGGTATAGCCCTTCGTTTGTCGACGTGGATTGGAGGTTCAAGATGTCGCCAAGGCCCGCCGAGCCGCCAGCGTGCCCTATCGCTTTGTGAAAGCTGCGCAGGGCGACGCGTTTCGAGGCGACACCACGGCCGAGGTTTTTTGCACAGACACTGAGCCAGGATTTGAGGGCGGCGCGCAATTTTAGCACCTCAAGATGTACCTCGCGAGCGACTCGTGGGCGATTTACGGCATGACGGTCGAGGACCCGCCTTTCAGTTTCCGACAACAACAGGGCCCGAATGCAAAAGGCCAACAGATCCTGATAGCTCGTTATGCAGTCGATCTCTGCCCCGCCGCGCCAGTGCAATGTGTTGGCAAGGTCAAGGGCGGGCGCACCACCCAGCATGCGCATAGGTCCGTGCGGCGAGACGTAGGTCCGAACAAATTCTGTTGATTCCATCGCTGCCAATATGTAACCTCCTAAACAGTTACTCAAGAGGGCAGGGCGGGTCAAATGAAGAAGCCTCTGTTGACGCTCCTGTCCTGGTTTGCGTTTGCAGTCACTGGCCACGCAAGCGACGATCTCCTTTATCGCTCAAGCGTGATCGTCACCGGCGATCGCGAGGAAACGCGCGTCCCTGCCATCCCTGAGGGTTTCGCACTGGCAGCGCAAAAGCTGACCGGAAATCCCGATGTCGTGCACAATCCGACCTTCGCTTCGCTGGCGACCGGGGCACCTGCCATGGTTTGGTCCTACACCTACCATGACCGCATGTTCGGCAGGCCAATTCACGACGAGCAGGGCACACGCGATCGCCCGTTCGATCTCACGTTCCAGTTCGACCGGACGCGAATGGACCATGCGATGGCGCTGCTGGGTGAGAGACCGTGGTTGGGGCCGCGCCCGAAGCTGGCGCTTGTCATCGAGGTTACCGATATGGCGCGTAGCCTCGCCGCCGATGGCGTCCACGGATCGGACCTGCGCGCAAGCTTTGAAGATGCTTCGGCCCTATTCGCCATACCGATCATTTTCGCAAAAGAAGCCGATCTGTCGGCGGTCGCGCAGGAAAACGTCGATGCAATACCTCATGAGCGCCTGGCCAGACTGAAATCCAGATTGGGGGCTGACGTGATCTTGGTCGGTCACCTCGATTGGGAAACCAACGAGCCGGGCTGGCATGCGGTTTGGGGCCTGCCACTTGGTCCCGAAGGTACAAAGTGGGAGATCGCCGGGGTAAATTTCGATGCTGCCTTCCGCAACGCAATCGGAGGTGCCGCCAAGCGCATGCGACCGACAAGATAGCGGTCCGTTTTGCCCGCTCGGGCGTGCAGCATCGCTGCGCGTCCGGAGAGACCCTGCTGGACGCGGCGCGGAACTGGAGCATCTACATCCCAACTGGCTGCCAACAGGTCGTTTGCGGAACGTGCCGAATACCAAAACTATCCGGCGAAGTTGCCACGGACGAACTAGAGCTTTCAGGTTTTGACGGAAGCGTAACCGGCCTTTTCGAAGTAGTTCTTGCATCCAGTGGGGTCGATCGTTGCGACGAGGTGGCCGATGTGGCGCCAAGTGTCCTAGACTGTGCGTTTATGGGCTTGACGCATCCAGTGTTTTATCTTGGCGAAGGCCTGCTCGAGGTCTGGGGAGTGGGCGGCAGGTAGCAAAGCCTGGCGCCGGCAGCTTTGGGCTTCCGAGATTATCCAGGATGACGATATCGCCAGGCTCAGCGGTGATGAGCTGCTGCTCGACGTAGGCGCGGAAGCATTGGCGTTGATGGGCCCGGCTAAGACGCGGACGTCTTCACGCTCGCGCAGCCTTTCAAACCCGCTCGTCGAAAAGCCGCGTAGTGCGTCGCGACCATCAGCCGATGTCAGCCCGCTTTCTTGCCTCGCGTTCGAGCGTCTTCCGGTCGTTGCCGTGTTCTCTGATTAGCTCGCGGACCTGTTCTGGCGTGATACGATGCTGTTTGGCGAAATAGCGAACCTCATAATCTTCATCGGCTGATACGCGGTTGCGATCTCGAACATCACGCTTGCTCTTGTCGTCTGCCATTTTCTTTCCTCCTGATCAGAGAGAACAACGACCGACGTTGTATGTTCCCGGCGCCTTACTTCAATCAAGTAGGCTGCCGGGAGCGCAGTTCCTTGTTCGTTCGTTAAGCCAAGCTCCTGAGAGAACCGCGAATGATGGCGGATAGCAGAGGCGTCCATGACTTCCCTCTAGACAACGACATGGCAGCTACCAACCGCAGCTATTCTGACACTGGGAGTTGGTCCACTCCCTGCTGATCGAGGAGAGTTGCCAGTCCGGCAATGATCTGCGGCATAACAAACGGCTTGGCGATCATCAGGCTGTTGGGCACTCCAAGCGTTTCCAATCATCCGCGCCATCGCCACTTATGTATATCACTGGCATAGTGAGATCGGCACCTCGGAGGTGCCGGGCCACAGTCCCTTTAAGATGGCGATCACCTCGAACCCGGCCTCCCGGAGAGAGTTCTCGACGTCTAAGAGGATCATGCTTTCATCCTCCACGATCAGGACAGAACCCGACGACATCGGTTCCTGGCGCAATAGCGTTTGTTAATACGGTGGAAAGCAGGTTGTCATTCCGGCCGTTTCGAACATGGTGCGGCAGGCGAAAAGGATTGAGGACAGCTGAACCCCAGCCCCGCCTGCATAGTAGACGCACTGACCATTGGCCGTCGTCTCCTCTGGGCAGCGGGAACATTAGCGCCAACTAAAAGTTGGGAGCAAACCCGAACAGGTTTTTGATGGCACATGGTCCGTCTTTCAACATCTTGATCCGCAAGCTCCAAGCCATCTCGGAACTCGCAGAATCAGACATTGCGATCTTGGGGAACATCTCGATTCAGGAGAAGAAATATAAGGCCAATGAAGACATTTTGCGCGAGGGCGAAAAGCCGACCCTTTCATTCGTCGTTCTTGAGGGCTTGATAGGGTCGACCAAACTAACCGGGGAGGGCAAGCGTCAGATCTCCTCCTTTTTTGTTCCGGGCGACATTCCCGACCTGCATGGTTTGCATTTGTCGGTCATGGATTGCACTTTCACCCCTCTNGGCGACATTCCCGACCTGCATGGTTTGCATTTGTCGGTCATGGATTGCACTTTCACCCCTCTGATGCCCTCTCGAGTGGGCTTCATGCGGCACGACGATCTTCGCGCCATTTGCGAACAGCACTCTTCGATAACGAGAGTGTTTTGGCGCTCCACTGTGATCGACGCGGCGATCTATCGAGAGTGGGTCACCAACGTCGGAAGGCGCGACGCCTACTCTCGTATGGCTCACATTCTTTGCGAACTTATTGTCCGCCTTCGCTCGGTAGGTCGCATTGAAGATCATGTGGCCTATCTCCCCATAACGCAGGCTGCACTTGGCGACGCAGTTGGCCTCTCCACCGTGCACGTGAACCGAGTGCTCCAGGACCTTCGACGCGACGGTCTGATATCTACCCTTGGCTCGCGTTTTCATGCGCCCGACTGGGCAGGGCTCGTTCGCGCCGCAGATTTTGACTCTACCTATCTGCATCATAGGGCTGCGCAGACGGGTGCCGGTTTCTGAGAATGCTGGGTCGCTCATGATGCATTGAGCCAACCCCTCGCGATCCTTGACCGAATCTGCTGTAGAACCCGCATTCCAACAGGAATGTCGATCACTGCTTGAGAACTGGACCACCGCAGACTTACCTAGTGACGGCATGGCTTCCCAAAGCTACGACCTGAGGAAGGAACCCGCCGAAAGCTGGACGGTGTTTGACGTCTTCACTGGGTACCCCCGCAGCGCGTGGGCGTCTGGCTAACTATCTGGACGAGGAATATTCCCGTGATCTTCAGCCTTCTGACCATGTCGACCTGAAGCGAAGTTCGCCGGGGGGTAACCTCTAAAGTATGACTGCCATGGAACACGTGTGGAGCGCCGGAGAATGTCCAAATTCCCGAGTCTGTGCGTCCCGGACATAGGCTTAGCCATAGTGGAGATGCGGCTTTGGCACGTTCCTATAAATTGAACCCCGATTCGGCGTTCCTGCGCCACCGCAGAACTGCTTGGTAGGCAACGCCGTCGGTCGGCACGTAAAGCACGAACCGCTCGGGGACACGCGATTCCACCGGGATTTTGAGTTCAGCTCCGCCACTGTTTTGGTTCCGAATGGTGCAACTGATCTCGGAGTTTGTGATTCCGCCGATGATTGAGGCGCCTTTCAGCACCCCGCTGCCTTCGTTCGCGGCGATGCTCTTCATCAACCATGTGACCTCCATCGGTCACCCCCGACCCTATCCTACGCCCACGGGCGAACAGCTGTCCATCTAGGTCGTCGCTCGGTGGTGTCTCACTTTGAAACTTGACGGAGACGGACGGCATAGATATCCGTTGCGCTGGTGAATTCGCCGACCGCCAACGCGAAAACAGACCCGAGTGGTCCCGTTGCGTATAGCGTTGTTAATCCGGCAGCAGCATCTCCTCTTCATCAGCCGCGGCTTCGAACAGCAGCCGGAAGTCGTTACCCGGCATTTTGCCATCCATCGCAGATAGGCAAGCCTCGGCCGCCAGCCGCCACTTGGGGCCACGATTGGACCACTTTAGAAGCTCCTCGGCGGCGGCATCAACGCGGTTGACACCGAGGCGAAGCCCCGGGCGCTCGGTCTTCACATAAACCGGAGGGTTGAACCAACGGTGGGGCATCACGCTTCTCGGACGTCGAAGGCGATGAACAGTCCCCAAACGGAGGCTGATTTGACGATCATTTCGACCAACTGGCAGTCAGTCTCACGAAGATCATGGCCGCGCTCGCGCACCGCTGCAATGGTCGCCTTCACGGAAATTATATTGCCCGGTTGAGAACCCAACAGGACCTCGCGGACCAGCTCCTTGGCCGTTCGCTGTGCAGGCCGAACAGGTGCTTGAATGTCCATCCCATCCTCCCAGAGAGATAGAACCTCAATCAGCTATTCTGTGGGTCACTCTCCGAAAAAGGCAAGAGCCGGAAACGTACAAAAGATCGGAAGAGCNCCCAACAGGACCTCGCGGACCAGCTCCTTGGCCGTTCGCTGTGTAGGCCGAACAGGTGCTTGAATGTCCATCCCATCCTCCCAGAGAGATAGAACCTCAATCAGCTATTCTGTGGGTCACTCTCCGAAAAAGGCAAGAGCCGGAAACGTACAAAGCAGGTTGCCGCAAACACCGCATTTCGGAACGGAACCCACCCTTGCCCATTTATTGGCGGAGTCAATTTGCACGAAGGATGTGAATGCAAACCCAAGGAGTTTACGCCGTGCTCGCCACGGCAAGGATCGACAAAGCGGAGGAGTTCTATACCCGGCTTTTCGAGCGGAGGCCTGATGATCGTCCCATGGACGGGTTGATCCAATGGCGCAACGTCGCAGGCGCGAACTTGCAAATCTTCCATGATAAGGAAAATGCTGTTGTGGTCCCCAAAATGGACAAAGCCCGGAGGGCGCTTGAAGAAAGTGGCGTGATGCTCACACGTGAATCGGAGGGTGATTACGGAAAGATTGCCCAGATCGCAAACCCTGACGGCAATCGTATCACTCTTGCAGAGCCCCAATCGCGGCCTTTCAACACGTGAAGGATTCGACCTCCTCTGTTTGGCAAACCAGCTCATCGGGTTACGATGGACGCCCCCAATTCCTCGCCCGGCTACAATGACTACATCCCGCGCCAGGCGCTGATTTGCACCTCACCGTGTCAGATGCCGACGCGGCCATAAGGAGAGAGGACCCGCCTCCTCTCCCAAGTTCTCACGGACGAACGCGGACAACCGTCTTTCCTGCGCGTCGGTCGGTTGAGATGAAGGTGCCGACGGCATCATCCAAGCTCGAAACCTTTCCGATGTTCGTCCGCAGTCGTCCATCCCGGATCCGCTGCACTATCTCAGAAAGCTGGGGGCGATCAGCCTCCACGACGAAGTCAACGGTCACGCCATCGGCAGGTCGAATGTCCGTTGGCCCAACGACTGTGACAAGGATACCTCCGGCCCGGACGAGCGTTGTGGATCGCCTCTGGATATCGCCGCCGATGACATCGAAGACCAGATCGACGCTGCCTACATCTTCAAGGGTGTCTTTTGCGAGGTCGAGGAATTCATTTGCACCGAAGTCGAGCGCTTTCTGGCGGTCGGCGGCCCGCCCGGTGCCGATCACATAGGCTCCGGCCTCCCTTGCAAGCTGCGCCACCATCGAACCGACGGCACCGGCAGCGCCATGCGCGAGAACGCTCTGCCCGGCCNGCCTCCCTTGCAAGCTGCGCCACCATCGAACCGACGGCACCGGCAGCGCCATGCGCGAGAACGCTCTGCCCGGCCCGGATGCGGCCATGCTGGAACAGCCCCTGCCATGCGGTTAGGCCGGAGATCGGCAGGCTAGCGCCCACCGCAAAGTCGACATCGCCGGGCAGCGGGGCGAGGTTACGGGCCTCCATGGCAACATACTCGGCGAGGGTGCCGTCGCGATGCCAGTCCGCGAGGCCGAACACCCGCTGACCTATAGAAAGCCCCGTGGTGCCGTAGCCGAGCGCAGTGACAACACCAGCCATTTCGTGGCCGAGAATTGGAGAGGTCCGGTCACGGAAGGCTCGGTCGGCCCACGTCGAGGGCCACTCCAGTTCGGTGTTGACGAATCCTGCCGCATGAACCTGTACGACCACGTCGTTAATTGCCGCCTGAGGCTCGGGCAGCTCCACCAACTTCATCCCGGCCGTTCCTGCAGTCTGGTCTGTCGCTACGATTGCTTTCATGGGGATTGTCTCCTCACCGTTGGGGTAAATTGCGGGCGCGGAGGATCTTTCGATGTCTCGCGCAGAGTTGGCGTCGGTTCATCGTTGGTTACCGCGAGCGGAAACTAAGCAATCTCGTCGGATTCTTCCAGCACGGGTAAACTTGCAGTCGTGAACACCTTGCCCGCAATCTCACACACTTCAAGCATGTGGAACAAAAGAAGATCAAATACGTTGTGCCGTTCCCAACATGGAGAGCGTCATGCAAACTTCACCCCGAGCCAAAAGCGAAACTATCAGCAAGGATCCTGACGAATGGACGACGGGTGACGAGCCAATGACTCCGTCGCAAGCTTCCTACTTGAAAACATTATGTGAGCAGGCGGGCGACGACAGAAGCTACGCTGAAGATCTAAGCAAAGCCGAGGCCTCGAAGCGAATCGACGCGCTAAGGACTGAGCTCAAGCTCTAAAGGCGCTGGGAGACCTACGACAGGAGATCGCCAGCTTCGCGGTATTTGGCCTGTGATCTGGACGGTCCTAATGGTGAAGGTGGTAGAGTTTGCTAACGATCTTCCATTCTCCTGCGATCTTGAGCAGGGAAAGATAGTCGGTGAACCTTGTGGTTCCAAGTTCGTCCTCAACCTTCACAGTGGCTGCATCGCCCGTAAATCGAGCGATGCGACTGTCCAGTTGGGGCTGGTGTTCGGCGGCAAGCCCGCAACCATCACCTCGCCGACATAGGCATCGACACTTAGCCATTCGACCGCGCCCTGGAAATTACCGATGATTGATGCGCGTGGGTGGAAGGCTGCCCGCAGCCCTTCTTCGGCACCGGTGGACATGGCCAAAACGTAGCCTTCGATGGTAGCGGTAATAAGACTTTCATCGGTCTGTGACATCGAGGCTTCTCCACGCCAGTGTTTGCAGCGGTCAGAGCATGGAGGGACCGATCCTTGCTGACGACAGGCAAACGGTTTTTCGGACCAGTTGGGTTCGTTTCCTTTGTTGCTTTCGCGGTTACTTCTGACGACGCCTCGCGCCAAAGGCCGCCAGAAAATCAAGTCGAGTTGAGAGTGTGTCGCAAGCTCCCTACTTCCGAAACGAGTCAGCGCCCTGTGGTTTTGAAGCGAGTTCACTGTTTCAACCGCCTCGTTCTGTTCAACAACGAGGGCCTTGCGTTGCGGCTGCTTTGATCGAATGCAAGCGTCCGGAGTACGAGTAACCAACTCCCTTGCCGGTCGAGTACAACTTTGCCGGCACCGTGGCCTAGCGATGCGCGCAAGCCTTCATGTGGGGGAGAGGCCAGCAGTGCTGCAGTGATGCCTTCCCTTCTGCAGCGAAAGCCCCAGCCGGCAAATCAAAGTAGCCAGCTCTTCGAAGCGCTGTCCGACCAGAAGAGGCAGTTTCACTACAACGCCCCGCTTCGACGTTTTCGCGAGCAGCAGAAGTGTCTCGGTCGTTGCTGACAGCCGGAATAGCGGTCGTATCGGTATCCATTCTGGAGCGGATAATAGCAGGCTACACTTATAGTGCTTATGAGCAGGCTTTCCGCGTGTAGAGAACGAGGCAGCTAGATTGTCTTTATCCACCGTGCCGCACGGTTGGGGAGGCGACCAGAGCCGATGTGAAGGGGACTAGGCAAGCTAATATTCGCTTGCGCTAATTTAAAAGTGCCGTAACGTCATGCTCAGCCTTTTGCGGAGGCGCAACGGTGGGGAAGTATGATGAGAGTTGCTGCGTTTTGTGCGGCGATCGTGATCGCTGGGACTGGTGTCGCTGTTGCCAAGGAGAAGAAGGTGGTGGTGAGTGACGCCACGGACCTTTGCTCTACGAAGCAGTCGGCTAAGAAGCAGGTGCTCGAGCTGGACTGCAGGCCGACCGGAACCGCCAAATTGCCGGCCGGTGGAACGCCGGAAAAGCCGCGCCTCGGATATGACACCAATCCGTGGCTGGTTAAAGGCTTTTAGAGACTAGCCGACGGCAACACACACGCGGCTAAGGGGAATCTGCGCTGGCGGTTGAGCGTTCTTTGTTCTCTCATCGGTGGAACATTGTCGCCTGGAAACGCTTCGGACGGTGCACTGCCCCATCAGTGCAACGTTCCCTTCCTTGTTTGCACTGGCCGGCTGCCGAAAGGTGGCCGGCTTTTTGTATATAAACGCGACCTGATGTTTGGAGCTTGTTGATTGGACAGCAGCGAGTGGCCGCTGCTGCGTTAGCGTCCAGGATTGGAATTTGTAAAGGCGAGATCACCAAGGCAGGGATGAACCAGGCTAGCAACGGTTTCGTCTGTTAGCCGCGACGCCGACGAAATTGAATTCAGAAGGGCGTCGGCCGGGCTGCCCAACATCAGGGTGGGCCAAGGCTGGACGGAGTCCGCTCCCGCCCAGCCGTGCCCGGCATGATACGCATCGCACCTGGGCGCAAGCCGTACCAACGGCCCGTCTATTCCGCCGCGCCTTTCGGCAGGAAACCCTCGGCCTCATCACAATGGAGGGCGACATTCGCAGCGCCCTATGGAACCATCCAGAGTGACATAGGCTGTTTTGTGGGACTTACTGGTGACATTAGTAGGCCTGTTAGGCATGTTCGCGCTCGTAGCTCAGATCCAGGTTGGAGCCCTGCCTCGTGCACCAGTATGGGAAGCGAGAACTAGGAACCGGGAGTGCTACGAATAGATTGCCGCAGTGCAGCTTTTTTCAGAGCATGGCAAGGGCTGCCTTTCTCTCCACGTTGGCAGTCGTCCTGCTGCTCGCGCTATTGCCAGACCACTTGCTGCACGCCCTCGGATTGGCCTTTACGTCTCATCACGACAAGCTCAACCACGCCGCCGCGTTCGCCACCTTGTCGGCTCTGGGTAGCCTCGGCTGGCCCCAACAGGTGGTCCGGCTGGCGGTTTTACTTGCTTTAACGGGCGCAGCGATCGAAATCCTTCAATGCGTCACAGAGCGTGACATGAGTGTCTTCGACTGGTTTGCCGACTGCGCCGGCATGGCATACGGGCTGAGAACTATCAGCTGGGTGAAGGAGATTCTAGGCGAACCGGTTATTTGATCGCCACAGGCTCCGCCTTACCGCCGCCGTGTTGGCCCACTTGCCAGCCTCACACCGGGGCCGCCTTCGATCACCCTCGCTATTGCCATTCAATTCCGACGCAAAGGCCGATCGCAAGGCCATAGTTTTCAGGGCCGCTCACCATTTAGACTTAGGTCCGATTCTTTCGCGCAAATGGCCGAAGCCGGCTGGCTGAAAACGATTGCCAGTTTCAACTGCGGTAGCTGCAGTTCCAGAGTGCGGATCGGCTACGAAGAGAAGCTGGCCATATTCGAGCGGCACCTTAAGCGACGCGCGCCAGATCTGGGCCGACGACCAATGGAATGCGATCCCGGCAACGATTCCTGAGAGTGTGTCGGAAATTCAAGCTCCAACTGCTTGCGGCTGGTCTTCTGCCGCAAGTCCAACCTTCATCTGGTTGCAAGGTCAGGAGGCTCTTTCGTCCGTACGGAACCGATGATGGCGAGAGGTTTCGATGCGCTCGGAGCACCGAGCAGGTCGACACGTTTCTGGTAGCGACCACCAATCTCTAGCTGACCGCTTCCACGTCCTGACGAGGTGCGAGCAACTTGATCTTCAATAGTCTTTTTCGAGCCAGCATGCTCGCCGCCTCTGCGATACGGTCTCCGTAAGCATCGGCGACGAACGATAGCGTCGACAGGTCGATAATGAGGTCGTCGATCGCGCCCGCCAAGACACTGGACCCGCGCCCAAATTGATGCACCAGCGCCCGCACTTCCTTAAGTGCCGTCGAGGCTTCACCCGCATCCAGCAGCGCCTCGATCTCATCGAAAACCTGCATCCCGACCCTCCCGCTTTAAAACGGTGGCAATTTCGCGCGAAAAGAAAGCGCCTGCCAAGGTGCTCACGCGCGAAGGCGGCTAATCAGACAACAAGAAAGACCCTGGTGGCCCAACGATGAAGGGGCGTCCATGGAGGGCGTTCAGCGAGACGCAACNCGATCGAAGATGTACGCCAAGACCGACAAGCTGGTGCAGCGTTTTGCCAAGGCTGAAGACGCGGTGAAATCCTCAGCGACGACATGACCGGGGTGAGGCGGCCACTGCCGAGGTGACCCGGTGGAACTTGATGGGCCTCGGCGCATTGCGCCCACTGCATCGCAGCGGCGGCGCTCGCGTCGCTAGTTACGCCCTATTCGTCTATCTGGCGCGAGCTGCGTGGCGGATCACGAGTTCTATCCGTGCTGCTGAGTCAGCAGAATTCCACACCACCTCCGGATAGGCCGTCTAGATCCGGTNCCGCACATTCTTGAGCACATTGTACGATTGTTACGCAAAGCAGCGGCCGCATCGACTCTCATCATCTTGGAACTACATTGCCACGATGGCTCAGCTCTTTGAATCCGACCCAGTGAACGCTTCATATCAGCTGATCGTGGACCACTATGAGACAGCGGTTTCACTCCAGGAGCGCATTGTCACTCGCGTTCGACAACGCGGTTTGTCAACGAAAAGTGATGACGAATTCCTGGAGCATCTGAACGCCGTCTTAGCGCGGGCGCGCCAAAGGTTGGCTCGGGCCGATCAATGCAATTAAATTAAGAATGGGACATCCGCGGTCCGCAGGCATAGAGTGTGCCATCGACGGCAACTCCAAGGGCGTCCGTCGGCTGTGAGCGATCAACATGCTTCCGCCCCCAATAGGGAGAGGGAGCTATGACAGCCTCCAGTTCACAAACTCACACTGCCGCGCAACGCGACACCGGCCAAAATTCGATCTATCGCAATTCGCTGCTGCTTCGAATGTGCTCGGCAGACTTGGCATTGCTGCAACCTCATTTCGAAAGCGTCTCCCTTGGGCTGAAGACGCATCTCGAAGTGGCGGGGTCACCAATCAGCACCGTGTACTTCTTCGAGAGCGGTCTCGGGTCAGTGGTGGGCGAGCTGCGGCCTGGTATCGAAGCTGAGATCGGAATCATTGGTTGTGAGGGCATGACCGGCTCAGCGCTCGTCATGGGCGATGACCGATCAACGCACGATTGTTACGTCCAATTAGAGGCCCGAGCCTTTGTTATCGACGCGGGCCTCTTCACCAAGGCGCTTTTGACAAGCCCCACCCTGCGAAGTTTTCTGCTCCGCTACGTTCACTACTTTCACCTCCAGGCAAGCTTCACCGCGCTCAGCAATGCNACCCTGCGAAGTTTTCTGCTCCGCTACGTTCACTACTTTCACCTCCAGGCAAGCTTCACCGCGCTCAGCAATGCCCGGATGAACATCGTCGACAGGCTCTCAAGATGGCTGGTGATGTGCGATGATCGCGTCGACGGGAACAGCTTTGCGATTACGCACGAGTTCTTGTCAGTTATGCTCGGTGTCAGGCGGCCCGGCGTCACCATAGCGCTGCAAACCTTGGAGGGCCAAGGTCTGATACGCTCAACGCGAGGAGAGGTAGTCATTCTTGATCGCGCGCGTCTAATTGCGCTGGCTGATGGGTCATATGGCAGGGCTGAAGCCNGCGAGGAGAGGTAGTCATTCTTGATCGCGCGCGTCTAATTGCGCTGGCTGATGGGTCATATGGCAGGGCTGAAGCCGAATACGCTCGGCTAGTCGGCAAACTGCATTGACGGCAGACGCCGCGCCCGTGCACAGTGCCCCTGAAACAGAGCCCGCCGGCTGAGCCACGGGTGTTTTTGCGTAAGGCGGGAACATTCCCGCTCTGAGGCTGTTTGGCCACAATCGGCTCGTTCTTCAGCGGTCCGTGCCGGTGACCAAGATGCGTCCCTCACTCGTCATGGTCGGCCCGCGCAGCCTCGGAAGCAGGCGCGGGCCATCCCATCAAGCCCTAGCCCCACGGCAGGGGCTTTTGCTGTTCGGATCTGATGCGTTCCTGGCGGGAGTAAACACTGTCACTCCGTACCGAGGTGAGTTCCTCCCGGAAATGATGCATGAGCGCTCGCTCTTCCGCCAGACATGATCGGAGCGACCGTGCCATTTCGATACAAAGGGATGATTCTATTGCGTAATCTTTGCTCATCGTCGCATTCAAACTCGCGCTGAGTCTGTTTGTTCCATAGGCAAGAGCGCCTAGCTATTGAAAACCGAGCGACTTCTTTCGTTTGCCGCTTTAGGTATTGCGCAAGAGCAACACCTAAACNTACAAAGGGATGATTCTATTGCGTAATCTTTGCTCATCGTCGCATTCAAACTCGCGCTGAGTCTGTTTGTTCCATGGGCAAGAGCGCCTAGCTATTGAAAACCGAGCGACTTCTTTCGTTTGCCGCTTTAGGTATTGCGCAAGAGCAACACCTAAACGTGAGTTATCGCGACCTCGGCGCCTCTGGTTGACAATCGTGGCGGCCTCACTGCATTTTTCGCGTTGAGGGACAAACGTGGGGATCCTGCATGAAGAAGCCTTATCAGAAGCCTGAATTGAAGAAGCGCGAGAAGCTCTCGGCCGTAACGGCTGTGTGCACGCCATCAACCTGCACCGATGAGTGAGAACCTTTAGGCCCAAGGCGTTTTGCCGAATTCCCACTAGAGAGGGACTGCAGTGAAGAAAGAATACAGGAAGCCGGTACTGACCAAACGTGGGCGTCTCAGCGCGGTGACGGCGGGAGGGTTACCTAGTGTTATTGTCTTGCCGCCTGAGCCCCTATAACCAACGAGTGCCCTGCAACACAAGCCCGCTGGCCTCGGTCGGCGGGCTTTTCCTTTGTTTAGGAACAACGAGTAAATGGAAAAGTTGGTCCACCGCAGCNCCGCTGGCCTCGGTCGGCGGGCTTTTCCTTTGTTTAGGAACAACGAGTAAATGGAAAAGTTGGTCCACCGCAGCGCTCGGTGAGGATGCCTTACCGCTGCCGACCGGCGGCAAAGGGTCCGGCCCGCGCTTTCCTTCCTACTGTGACGTGGCCCTGAAGGCTGCCAAGTTCTTCCTGCCTCACTGATCCAGTTCAAGCGGATCGTGATCTGGTTGCTCGTGCCACATCACCTGGCGGAAATCGCGTTTCGACCTGCTGACCGCAGATCGGGCATGCGTGAGATCGATCGTCCCCGTCCTGCGGTTGGTGTGGCTTGCCGGGGATAGGCGGTCCAAGGTCGGCTATTCTAGTCATGCTCGACCGNGTCCCCGTCCTGCGGTTGGTGTGGCTTGCCGGGGATAGGCGGTCCAAGGTCGGCTATTCTAGTCATGCTCGACCGAACACGATGCTGCGCAAAGTTCCGTCAGTCTGGTCTTCTCAGTTGGTGAAAGAAATCGCACCAAAAGCGGTAGTCATCTGGTCGACCGTCGAAATGAGCCTCCAAAGCGCAGTGCGCTATGGCGTTCGCCGCTTCCATCCATAGAGTTCGATCTCAGATTGATCTCGGTCGACGAGATCGGCAATCTTCAAAGCGGCAAAATCAGCGCTCCGCATCGCGAGCCTCCGTGGACCAAATATTCCCAACCCCTAAGGGGTGACTATATGATCTCCTCATGACAACTCTGCGGTACGATGTAAGGCGAGAACCGGATCGGACGTGGACGGTGTTCGACGTGTTCACCGGGCTCCCGGCTATTGTAGCGGGCCACGCATCTGTCGACCTTCCCGACATGGAGTATGCCGAAGAGCTGGCCGCCATCCTGAATGCCGACGACCTGAAGCAGAGGCTATCTCACGGTAGGTTCCCCGGAGGGTTCGCCTGACTGAAGTGGCATTAGCCCCGTCGTATTGCCCATCCAGGATGGTTCGTCCGGTCCGAACAAGCAACTGTTATTGATCTACCGGCTACGACGGTCTTAAGTCGACTTACCATTGCTTTTCGTAGGGTGGATGTGATGGGCAACGTGGTGCCAATGTGCAAGGACGCGCCTTGCCTAGAAGTGGTCGGAGCCAGTGGCGAATGGGTCGTCCGCATCATTGAAACTGACCAGGAGATTACACGCTCATTCGCCCTGGAATCGTTCGCGCTGTCCTTCGCGGAAGGCCAGCGGATACGCCTGCATCTCGACAAGGTTGTGCGGCTTTAGGACCCTCCTGCGGCTGGGTAACCTCAGAGCCGCGACGGTGATGGCCGATGGATGTGCTTGAACAAGAAATTGCCGATCTCCTGCATTGCCGACATATGCTGGTAATCCGCTAAAACCAAAGAAGGAGGCGATCTAACCCGATCGCGCCAACCAAGGCCAACACATAGGCGATAGCAATTCCTACAATCGCTGGGAGAACGAAAATGGCCGACGCCATGGTTGGGGAACCCGGGTGGGTAGGCGCCGGCCACAAGCGGAACAGGCCCGCCGCGGACNGAGAACGAAAATGGCCGACGCCATGGTTGGGGAACCCGGGTGGGTAGGCGCCGGCCACAAGCGGAACAGGCCCGCCGCGCCACACACATCGCTGATTTGTCATGAGGTGGTTATGGTGTGATCGCGTAAGAGCTTAGATGACCGGAACCTAATAAACGCAGCGCGCTTATCTGCTCATGAGCACGCGCGGCGCAAACTTTCTGCAGAAGTGGATTTCGAACAAGGTCCCCAATACCGTCGGTTCCGGTATAATCTCCGTTGCCGAGCTGACCCAAGAGCTTTTCGCCGATGCTAAAGCGCTCGGCATCAAAACCACAGAGATCGAGGAAGATAGCGGCAGCGCCTACGAAGCGGTCCTCAATGCGATCGTCCGTCGCAACGACCACCTGGCAAACTGACCATGTCACGCTGCTAAGGGCGAGATACAGCGATAGAACAGGTCTTCCTTTGTTTGGCAGCCCTGTATTCAGCTTCCCACGGCAACGCGTGGAAGTCGGGCTTGTGCCCCGCCTCACGGTAGTCAGCCTGAGTGAGGTAACTTGCTTTGTCCCGCTCCACAACGCAAACAAACGGCGGATTCCCCGGGCACCTATAAACGCCTACAGCTTTTTCCATGCGACAGGTGTGCTACGGGTGCTCGAAGATGTCGTCCTTCATTGCGATGACAGAACAACACAGAAGATCGGGTGGCCCGTATTGTCGGCCCGGAACCCTGTAGGCGGACTGTAGGTGGGGGGCGGACGCAAAGGCACTCCGTTGGTCTGCGCTAATCTCGCTGCGGACCGAAACGGTAGGGGGCGCGTGGTGAATCGGTAAACTGGCGGAAGATTGCGGCATCGCGAACTGCTGAAGCGCCTTCGTCAACGTTATCGCGACGACATGGCGGAAGGGTGGAGAGGATGCCGGCCCAATTCCTGTTGGCGTTTCGGCTTTTCAGGCCGACGTAAACACCCGGCAGAGTGTCCCCAAATCCGTGGCCGAGAGCGATATCGGGCCGTCGTCGTTCTCTTTCCCGTTTGTAGAGATCGGCCATTCTTAAGGGTGAGCGGTTTCTTCGCATCGTAGCAAGAAACGGTCAAGGATGAACCAGCCAAAGGCGGACCGGCTCGCCTGTCAGCCGCCGCGTCTACACAGCTGAGCTCAGGAGGGCGTCGGCCCGGCTACCCAACATCGGGGGAGAAAAGCAGCCGGGCCAAGCTGGGAAGAGTTCCGCTCCCGCCCAACCGTGCCCAGCATGATCCGCATTGCACCCGTCCGGAAGCGGCTGCCAATGAATCTATTTTGCAGGCCTGATCCCAGCGCAGGCCTCGCGAAAGGCCAGAGGGCAAGCCAAATGCCACCGAAGAACCCCACTACTCTTCGCGACCATCCCGTTTCAAGCCTCTAAGACGATGTATTCTCGAGGAGCCGAATGCGGGTGTCGCCACGCAGTTCGGAATCGGCGCGATCGATGCCATCAACCATCGCGACGGTCCGTTTTTGAATTCTTGCGATCCACCGCTTGCCTGCATATCCAGAGATGGAACTCAAGATGCTCTCGCGGACAGCCTAATAGGCGTTGGATTTCCACGTCGCCCACGCCGGGGTTGCACACGGCCATTGGCGTTCTTCGCCACATTCAGGCGGAACTGAAGATGCCGCAAAATGTTGACGCCGAGTGATCCGATGCTAGGGAAGGGGGATGAAGGCTGCTGTCTATGTTCGAAATGTCCGCAGTGCTTCTGACGTTGTCAGCCGCTTTAGGATGGATCAATCACAAATTCCTGCCTTTGCCGCACACGATCGGTTTGCTGATCATGAGTGTTGCGGCTTCGCTGATCCTGGTCTGTGTTGATGCCTCGATGCCGGATAGGCATCTATTTGAACCGCTTACATCCGCATTGTCACAGATCGACTTCAATGCGGTCGTGATGAACGGCATGCTGGCGTTTTTGCTCTTTGCAGGTGCTCTGCAGGTGGACTTCCGCAAGCTGGTCAGCCGGGCGGTCCCAGTGATCGTGCTTGCGACCTTTGCCACGATTGCGTCGACCTTCATCGTCGGTTTGTTGTTCTGGCTGGCAGCCTCTCTGGTCGGACAACCATTGCCGCTATCATGGGCACTGGTTTTCGGTGCCCTTATCAGCCCAACTGATCCGGTGGCAGTGATGAGCACGCTGAAAAACGTTCAGGTGCCTGCTTTGCTTGAGGTCGAGATGCAGGGAGAGTCCTTGTTCAACGATGGCGTGGGGATCGTGGTTTTCACGATCGTTCTGGCATTCGCCATAGGAGAGCCGAGCGCCCACATGAGCGTTTCTGGTATCGCGGAGCTTCTGGTAGTCGAGGCCGGCGGCGGTATCGTGCTGGGCTTAGGCATGGGCTACGTGGCTTATCGGGCGATGCGCCTTATCGATGACTATCCTATCGAAGTGCTTATTACGCTCGCGCTGGTTACCGCTACATACGCCCTCGCCGGGCGCATCCACGTCAATGGAGCGCTGGCGGTGGTGGCGGCGGGGCTGCTTATTGGTTATCGCGGCCCCCGCGACGCGATGAGCGACCGCACTCAGACATATGTGTTCGGCCTTTGGACCCTGATCGACGAGGTCTTGAATTCACTGTTGTTTCTGCTGATCGGCCTTGAGGTGCTGATCGTGCGGTTCGATCCGGCAGCGTTGAACGTGGCTGCAACAGCGATCCCAATCGTTATAGTCGCGCGGTTTCTCGCCGTTGGCGCGCCGGTGCTGGTCCCAGGGATAAACCGGCTGATGTCTGGCTTCAACATTGTGTTTCTCACCTGGGCGGGCATACGAGGCGGGATTTCCATCGCGCTGTCTCTGGCGATACCCGACGGACCCGCGAAGCCGATAATACTTTCGGCCACATACGCGGTCGTCCTTTTCAGCGTGATCGTGCAGGGATCAACCCTTGGACATGTCGCCCGGCGCACCGTAGTCGGCAAGTAGGCGCCCGCATCGCCCGCGCAGCCCTAGAGTTCACTTCGGTATCGCTCAGGGCTAGGAGGTTCGAAATGGTGATTGCGTAAGTTTCTTCTTTGATAAGAACATTCTAATGTAAGTTAATTTTCGGTCATTCGAACGTACAACACTTGATTCTATTAGCTCCTTGGTAGCTCTCATCGCTATAAACGTCTTGCAGGCGAATAGCTTTCATGCTGCCTTCGGCGCACTCAGGAATCAGGGAGCTTAGGGATGGCGGAGCGGATTTTGGCGCGCGATGGGATTTGGGTTTTGCATCTCGCGCGCTTGCAGCAAGGCGTGTCGCTTCACTCCGCCTTCGCGATGCTTACGGTCACCTTTGCGCTGAGCGCCGCGCCGGCTTGGGCCGATGGCGGCAACGGCACAGGCGTGAGTGCTGGACAGGGGGGTGTGGACGGTGCACTAGCGGGCGCCACAGGCCAGAATGTTCCCAACGGCGCGACCGCCGGCGGCGGCGGTGGCGGCATTGACCTTACGACGGGCAACGGTGCGCCCGGAGGGTCGGGATCGGGAAGCACCACAGCCAACAACCCAAATGGCATTGCCGGTGCGACTGGTGCTACGGGTCTGGTCATCTCCATAGACGGGACGATTTCAACCAGCATCAGCGGCGGGGCTGGCGCTTTAGGCTCACCTGGCACGAACGGCGTCGTCAGGAGCGGCGGTGGTGGCGGCGGTGGTGTCGGCGTCAGTGCCACGGCCGACGTAACGGTCGCTGGTACAGGATCTGTGCTTGGTGGTACTGGCGGTCGAGGCGGGAACGGTGGCAACAGCGGCAGCGGCGGTGGCGGCGTCGGCATATTTTCGTCCGCAAATGTCGTTGTAGAGGCGGGCGGCAGCGTTACCGGCGGCACGAGTCTCCTCACAATTGGGGTCCAAGCAGGCGGCGGCGGCGGCGCAGCTGCCATCGTCCTAACCTCTGGCGGGACAGTCCATAACAGCGGGAATCTGCTCGGGGGCACCGGCGGAAGAACCATTCTCGGCGGCGGTGGCGACGGCGGAGCTGGTGTTCTTCTACTTTCGGGTGGAACCGTGATCAACGAGACGGGGGCTACGATCATTGGCGGGGGCGGTGGTCAGGCTGGAACGGCAGGCGATGGTGGCTCGGGGATCAAGGGCGCCAACATCGCCGTCATCAATGCCGGCACGATTACAGGTGGCGCCGTCGGCGCAGGTGGTGGGACCCCGATAGCCGGCAAAGCCATCCAGTTCACCGGTGGCGTCAATTCCATGGAGATCCAGGCAGGCTCGAACATCACTGGCAATGTGGTTGCATTCAGCAATGCCGATAGTTTCAAATTGGGCGGCGATGCCAACGCCAGTTTCGATGTGTCGCAGATCGGCGCTGGCGCCAAATATGACGGCTTCGGACTCTATGAAAAAACAGGAAGCAGCACCTGGACACTGACGGGGACGACGACTGCCATCACGCCGTGGACGTTGTCCGGCGGGATCCTGCAGATTTCAAGCGATGGCAATTTGGGAGCCCCTTCGGGCGGCTTGACCTTCAATGGCGGCACGCTGCAGACGACCGCCGACATCACCAGCGACCGGAGCGTCGCCCTGACCGGCAACGGAACGTTCCTCACCGATCCGAGCACGACCCTCACGCTCAGCAATGTCGTCTCCGGCGCAGGCGGCCTCACGAAAGCCGGAGGCGGCACGCTGGTTTTGACGGGCATTAACACCTATGCGGGTGGCCCGACGATCACAGCCGGCACGCTGGTTGGCAATGCGGCTTCGATCCGTGGCGACATCGGCAATGCCGGAACCGTCGTGTTCGACCAGGCGGCAGACGCCAGCTTTGCCGGCGACATCTCTGGCACCGGCGCGATGGTGAAGGGCGGCGCCGGCTCGCTGACAATATCGGGCACCTCGCTGCTCGACTGGACCGTCGACCAGGGTAGCCTCGTCTCGGCGGCCGAGCGCTTCGGCGGCGATGTCGCGATCGGCGCCGGCGCCTCCTTCGCATTCGACCAAGTCGCCAATGCCAGCTATGCCGGCGTGCTCTCGGGTGCCGGCAATTTCGTCAAGGATGGCGAGGGCACTCTGGTGCTCGCCTCGGACAACTCCGCTTTTGCTGGCGGAACTTCGGTCAGCGGCGGCACGCTTGCCGCGGGCGGTGCGAACGCGTTCAGTTCCTCCTCGCAGTTCTCCGTCGCTTCGAGCGCCACGCTCGATCTTGCCGGCACGTCCCAGACGATTGCGGGGCTGAGCAACGCCGGAACGGTGCGCATCGCGGGTGGCGGTCTCGGCAACACGCTCACCATCAGCGGCGATTACGTCGGCAGTGGCGGCACCGTCGTTCTCAACACTGCGCTCGGTGGTGACGGTTCGCCGACAGACATGCTGGTGATCGCCGGCAACACGTCAGGGGCGGGCACCCTTCAGGTCGTCAATTTCGGCGGCTCGGGCGATCAGACGGTCGGAGGCATCAAGATCGTCGACGTCGGCGGCATCTCGAACGGCAGCTTCTCGCTCAATGGCAATTATATCTTCGAAGGCGATGCGGCGGTCGTCGCGGGCGCCTATGCCTACAGGCTTTACCAGGGCGGCGTGAGCACGCCTGGCGATGGTGACTGGTATCTCCGTTCCGAACTCGACAACAGCCTGCTCTTCCAGGCCGGCGCACCTGTGTACGAGGCCTATGCGGGCGTGTTGCAGAGCTTCAACCACCTCGGCACCCTGCAGCAGCGGCTTGGCAACCGCTCCTGGACCGTAGAAGCGCAAGGCGCGGACGGTATCTCCGACGATTTAAAGGCCGAGGCCGGTATCGGGCTGTGGGGCAGGATCGAAGGCACCAGCGGCTCCTACGATCCTGAAAGCTCCACCACCGCAACGACGTATGATACCTCGACCTGGAGGCTGCAGACCGGCGCCGACATGCTTGTCTCCGATAGCGCGGCCGGTCAGCTCATCGGCGGCGTCGCCTTCCAGTATGGCACGGTATCCGCCGACATCTCGTCGGTGTTCGGCAGCGGGTCCATCGATACGACCGGCTATGGCGTTTCCGGCTCGTTGACCTGGTACGGCGCGGAAGGCTTCTACCTTGACGGCCAGGCGCAGGTGGTCTGGTACGACAGCAATCTGGACTCGGCGACCGCCGGACAGCGGCTCGTCGACGGCAACAACGGCGTCGGCTACGCGCTCGGTGTCGAAGCGGGCAAACGCATGATGCTCGATCCCAATTGGTCGCTGACGCCGCAAGCGCAGCTTGCCTGGTCGTCGGTCGATCTCGACGCCTTCACCGACGCCTTTGGCGCGAGGGTTACCCCCGGCACCAACGACAGCCTGCTCGGCCGCCTCGGCCTCTCGCTCGACCACCAGACGCAGTGGCAGGACCGCACGGGCCGCGCCGGCCACACTAATCTCTATGGCGTCGCAAACCTCTATTACGACTTTGAGGATGGCTCCTCTGTCGACCTGGCCGGCACCAAGCTCTCAAGCCGGGACGAGCAGCTCTGGGGTGGTCTCGGCGTCGGCGGCACGATCAACTGGGCCGACGACAGGTTCTCGGTGTTCGGCGAAGCCGTCGCCCGGACAGGTCTCAAAAATTTCGGTGATAGTCACGTGCTGACCGGCTCACTGGGGTTGAGGGTCAAGTGGTGAGTTGCTCGGCACTTAATAGCCGAACGCGACGTTCTAGAGCGCCGGCTTCTATAGTTGCAAAACGCGAAGCTGCCCGTATCCGAGCACACAACCGGGCATGCAGTCGCACTTCAGAGTATCCCCCCAGGCGACGTAACTTATCCGGCGCGGTCCAGTGTAACATTTGGGCCCGCCATCGCTCGTTGTGACATGATGAGGCCGAAGCCTAAACCTCGATGTGACATTGGCGATAAGCTGGTAGCTATGTTCGGCCTTACGCGAACGTCCGCTATGCGCGCGTCATGTCGGCCATAATGGAACTTCGCCTCTGTCCGGCAGCAGTCAGAGCAGAACAATGCAGTAGGGAAGTCTGCGCACGTCATCGCCCTTGACGCCTTCTGACTGACCTGATGCTTGAGAAGCGCGAGCAATCAAGGTGCTGCCCTGATCGCCGGGTTGCAGTGCCACCGACCGTCTATAGTTTCTTTAGGTCTCGGATAGGTTTTGCCGGTATTTGTCGGGAAAAGGAGCCGAAGTGATGACCGACATCTGGCATTCACTCCTCGCCAACCTTGCCCTGGTCTCCATTCTCGTGGTCGCCTGGGACCTTGTGGCGGATTTCACCGGGCGTCTCTCGCGGCGGATGCAGTCGCTGCTTCTCGGCTTGGTCATGTGCGTTGGCGCGGTCATCTCCATGGCGACGGCCCTGTCCGTCTCCGGCTTCGTCGTCGATCTGCGCGCCGCCTTCATTGCTGCGGCCGCGTTCTTCGGCGGATGGCCGGCAATGCTCATCGCCACGGCCGGCTCCATTGTCTATCGCGCCCATCTCGGCGGGCAGGGTGCAGGTGCTGGTGTCATGGGTATCCTCATCACCGCAATCGTCGGCATCGCGTGGCACCACATCGTCGCGGCCCGATCGCGCACCATGTACGACATATTCGGTCTTAGCGTAACGGTCGCTCTCGCCGGGCTTATCACGCTCCTGGTCATCCCAGCGCAAGCCCTCACCGGTCTTGTGCAGCAGAGCACGTTCCCGTCCCTCGTGTTCCGCTTCCTAAGCACAATCATCATCGGCGTCCTGCTCGACCGACAGCAGCGCCGGCGGGAGCTCTTGATGTCCAACATGACCTACCGGGCCATGGTTCGCGAACTGCCGGATTGCCTGAATATAAAGGATATCGACGGCCGCTTCATCGCCGCCAACCCCGCCACCGCCGAAATGGTTCGCGCCGCTTCGGTCGACGATCTGATCGGCAAGACGGATTTCGATTTCTACCCCAGGGATGTAGCCGAGCGCTTCCGGCAGGATGAGATGGGCGCGCTGGAGGCCGGGCAGACGTTGCGGATCGACCAGCCGGCGCTTTTCCCGGACGGCCGGCAAGGTTGGCTCTACACGCTCAAGGCCCCCTTCCGCGACGAGGCGGGCAACATCGTTGGCGTCATCACCTACAATCGCGACATCACCGAGCAGAAGCGCACCGCCCAGCTCAAGAACGATTTCATTTCCACGGTCAGCCACGAATTGCGCACCCCGTTGACCTCCATCCGCGGCTCGCTTGGCCTGATCGCGGCCGGTGTTGCCGGCGAACTGCCGCCGAAGGCCGCGAATCTCGTCAACATCGCCCACACCAATAGCGAAAGGCTGGTTCTCCTCATCAACGACATTCTGGATATCGAGAAGATCGAATCGGGCGTGATCACCTTCAAGATCAAGCAGATGTCTGTCCGTCAGGTGCTAGAGCAGGCCATTGCCGCCAGCTCCAACTACATGGCTGACAGCCGGATCAAGATCGTTCTGATCGACGATGCCCCACGCGCTGAGGCCAACATCGATCCGGATCGCCTGCATCAGGTGATGGCGAACCTTCTGTCGAACGCGATCAAGTTCTCGCATGCTGATGGCACCGTCACGGTGAAATTCCAGCGTCGTGACGGCGACATGCTGCGTATTTCCGTCATGGATCAGGGCACTGGCATCCCGGAGGCTTTCCGCGGCCGTATATTCGGAAAATTCGAGCAGGCGGACGCTTCCAGCACCCGTAAGATAGGCGGCACCGGCCTGGGGTTGAGCATCGTCAAGGCCATTACCGAAAAACTGGGCGGAGCCATATCCTTCGAAACCGAGGAAGGCAAGGGAACCTCGTTCCACCTCGACCTTGCAGAAGCACGCAGGCACCACCCAAGGCCGTATCCGCCACCGCACCTGACGCGGAAGCCCGATGGCCGCCTACGGGTTCTGATCTGTGAAGACGAGACCGACGTCGCCGCCGTGATTGCGGCACTCTTGGATGCGGAGGGCTTTTCCAGCGACATCGCACCCGATATCGCCACGGCAACGGCGCTTCTGAGGTCCCGCGAATACGTGGCCTTGACCCTCGACATCAAGCTGGCGGGGGAATCCGGTATCAAGCTCTTCCACGACATTAGGGCATCGCCGGTCAATTCCGACATTGCGGTCATCGTCATCTCCGCCGTTGCCGATGAGGCCAGGGGATCGCTGAACGGCAGCGCCGTCGGTATTGTCGACTGGCTGGAGAAGCCGGTGGATTCAAAGCGGCTTCACGCCGCCCTTGCCAAGATCCTTGCTGGCAGGACCGAGCAGAGGCCGAAGATTCTGCATGTCGAGGACGACGAGGGCGTGCTTGCGGTGATGTCGGAGGGGTTGGGTTCGGGTGTCTCGATCACTTCTGCGAAGACGCTCAAGGACGCCCGGGAGGCGATCGGCCGGCATCGCTTCGATCTGGTGATCCTGGATATTGCACTCCCCGACGGATCGGGGTTGGACCTGCTGGCCGATCTGCCGCTCGAGACTGGGGTCATCGTGTTTTCGGCGGCGGAGCTAGACCAGAAACTGGGGGATCGCGTGCAGGCCATCCTGACCAAGACCAGGGCGTCGGAAATCGATGTGGCAAAGCTGGTCAGGAGCATGTTGGTTTCGTCCCGCACCCAACCTGCCGCGCACGCCAAGGAGTGACGCTCATGCCCGCAAGGATTCTCTATGTGGATGACGAGGACGATATCCGCGAAATCGCCCAGATGTCGCTGGAACTCGAGCCGGAGTTCGAGGTGCTGTCCTGCCCGTCCGGCGTGCAGGCGCTCGCCGATGCCGCCGAATGGCGACCCGACCTTATTCTGCTCGACGTAATGATGCCGGACATGGACGGACCAGAGACGCTGCGGCGCCTGGCCGAGTCTGGGGCGACGGCTTCGATACCCGTGGTGTTCATCACCGCGCGCACCCAGACGCATGAGGTCGAACGCTATCTGGCGATGGGGGCGGTAGGGGTCATCGCCAAGCCGTTCGACCCGCTGGCGCTTGCCGGTGAAGTCAAAAGATTGCTTCGACCGCGCGCCTGAGCCGACGTTTGGCTTGGGCACCGAGCGCAGTCTGGCTGCAGACTGAGCGCCGCCGTTCACGGCTCCTATACCATGTCTCCTTATTCATCTACTGATTTTGCCGAGGTGCAGGCGTAGCGAATCAGGTGGTCTATAATCGCCTGGCATCGGCGTACGGCGATGAGAGTTGAGAACAATATTTCTCTGATGAGCCGCGTTGGCGGATGTGGTTCATGGATTGATCACTCCGGGGGGCGACGGAACCGGAGCAAGGCTGTTGAACGGAGCGAAGGCAAGAGTTCTGATTTGCGATGACGATCCCCTCTTGATCGAACTGATGGAATTCAGGCTCAGGGCAAAGGGATACGAGGTCATCAAAGCAGTAGACGGGGCGGAAGCGCTCTTGAAGGCGGAGCATGAGGCGCCCGATATCATCGTGCTCGACGCGATGATGCCTAAGGCCGACGGCCTGGAGGTTCTTGCCCGCATAAGGAGCGACCCGGCTTTCTCGGAAATCCCGGTGGTCATGCTGACCGCCCGCAAGGGCGAAAAAGACATCGTCTCGGCCCTTGAGAAGGGGGCCGACGACTACCTAGTGAAACCCTTCATTCCCGAGGAACTCCTGGCCCGGCTTGCGCGTCTATTGGCGCGGAATAGCGGGAAGCGCTGATGAGGCGCGGCCGGTGCGCCATGGTTGCAGCATGCGTCTTCCTGGCGGTTGCGGCAGCGCCCGCCGCGACGCTGGCCCAGACGGTCGAGGAACTGTACGCCTCCGGCGTCAAGGCCAGACAGGCCCAGCATTTCGACGAGGCGGCGCAGCTGCTTAGGCGGGTGCTGGCGCTCAAGCCGGACAATGCCGACGCCCTGGTGCAACTTGGCTTCACCGAACTTGGCCGCAACAATCTGCCGGCGGCGCGTGAAGTGTTTTCCAATGCGCTTGCGCTTGCGCCGGAATATCTGGATGCCAGCTTCGGCATGGCTCAGGTCGAGTTCCGGTCGGGCAATCTGGACGCTGCCCTGCCGCTGGCCGAAAAGGTCTCGCGTGCCCAGCCCGACAATGCCGATGCGAGTACGCTTGTCGCCAGCATCCACAAGGCCCAGCAAGCCGGCAGCAGCAAAGCGAAGCCTGCGACCGCGAGGAAGAGGCTGCGTCCGCCGCGGCCGGATCCCGTCGCCGGCCTGATGGAGAAGGGCCAGAGATCGCGGGCGGCGGGACAATTGCCCGAGGCGCAGAACGCCTATCGCCGAGCGCTGCGGCTGGCGCCGAAAAACACTGACATCCTGGTCGCCATGGGTCTCGTGGCTGGATCCCAACAGAAATTTGACGAAGCCGGGAATTTCTTCGACCGGGCGCTGGCCATCAGGCCCGGACTTCTCGACGCCCGTTTAGGCAAGGTCCGTCTGGCGATCTGGCAGAACGACGTGCGGGGCGCCCGCACAATGATCGATGATGTGCTTGGCGCTGAACGTGACAATACCGAACTGATCGCTCTCGATGCGCGGATTTCCATGCTGGAGCAGGATTACACGCGGGCCGAGCAATCGTTTCTGCGGGTGTTGGCGGTCGATCCGCGCAACGCTGAGGCGCTTGTGGGGATCGGTGATCTGCGCCGAGCGCGTGGCGACGATGCTGGCGCGCGAGACGCCTACCACCAGGCGCTTGCCCTCGAACCCGGCTCGCGCGATGTCGAGCAGAGGCTCGCCGCGCCGCCGCCACGCAAATGGCGGCTCGATCTGGGCAGCGAAGTGAGCGATCTCACCGAGGGGCTTGGTGGCTGGACCGACAGTTCGGCTGGCCTAGCATATCGGCTCAGCGCGCAAACGACCATTTCGGGCCGCACCCGGGTGGCGACCCGCTTCGGCCACACCGACTTCCAGATCGAGGGCCGCATCGACCAGGCTTTCTCGCCCACTGTTTCAGCGCATGCGCTGGTGGCTGCGACGCCGGATGCCGATTTCCTTGCGCGCTACTCGATCGGAGCCGGCGCTTCATGGCAGATCCTCGCGCCCGCCAAAGCGTTTGGCCCGTTCTCGCTTAACGTCGATACCCGTTATGACAATTTTGCCAACACCGAGATCACCACCATCTCGCCCTGGGTGCAGGCCTATGTCCTGGGCGGCCAGCTCGGGCTTTCGGCACGTTGGGTCCACGCAGCCGACGACATTGGCACGCGCGCCGATGGTTATGTCCTGCGAGTCGATCTTGCAGTTACCCCTAGCGTCAATGTTTTTGGTGGTTTTGGGGATGCCCCCGAAATCTCTGACGGCACGCTGGTGCCTACGCGTACCGTCTTTGGGGGCTTCTCCTGGGAAGTTTCCGACCCGCTGACGCTGCGCAGTAGCCTCGCCCATGAGCAGCGCCCGACATTCGATCTAACCACATTCGGGCTCGGCCTGACCGCGCGGTTCTGATCATGTTGTACGTCTGGTACCTCTCCATCCTGCTCAGTGCCCTTTCCCTGGTGATCATGCTTCTGCTGATCGGGCGCCGGGTGCTGCACGAGCGCCGGGGGACGGCGGGCGCCGATCAGCGGCGCCTTCTTCTAACGGCGCTGATCGCCTTCACCGAAAATCGCGATCGCGAGGCATTGAAGACAGCGCTGCTTGCGGTGCCGGCAAGGGTGGGGATCGATGCCGGCTTCGAGTTTATCTCGCTGCTGCGCGGCGAGGAGCACGACGAGCTGCTTTCAGCCTTCAACGAATGTGGCCTGCCGACCCTTGTCGGCACCCAGCTTGAAAAGGGCAACGGGGCCGAACGCATTCACGCGGCCGAGATGCTGGCCGCGCTGCGTTCGGAGGACGCGGTGGCAAACCTGCTTTCGGCGCTCGATCGCGACCGCTCGCGCGAGGTCAGGATCGCCGTCGCCATTGCGCTGTGCGATATTGGCGCCCTGCCGCCGCTGGTCATAACGCTACGCAAGATCGGCGTGGCGGGCCAGCGCTCGCGGCGCGTGATCGAGCTTTTCAGGCGCTTTCCGTCAAAGCGGTTCGACGAGCTTGAGGATTACGGCAGCCGTGAGGACGCAGTGCCTTTTATCAGGGCGGCGGCAATCGATGCGCTTGCTCGCAACGGCGGCTTCCGGTTTGGTGAGTTCTTTGCTCGCGCGGCTGGCGATCCATCACCGGAGGTCGCAGCAGCCGCATTGCGGGCACTCGGCCTGACGGGACATGCCAATGCGCCGGCCATCCTGGCCAAGGCGATGGAAAATGGCGGCTGGGATGTGCGTGCCGACGCTGCCGATGCAGCGGGCCGCCTCGGCCTGTTTGAACTCGCCGCGCCGCTCGCTCAGCTGATGGACGACGAGGCATGGATCGTGCGCTATGCCGCCGCTAACGCATTGCGGTCGCTCGGCCAGCAGGGAGAACGGGTGCTGCGCGAGATCGCCGCCAGCGAGGTCTCGCGCCGCCAGCGCACGGCCTCACTGATCCTTGCCGAGGGGCCGGCCGCGTGATGTTCGACTGGAGCCAAGAGATCGTCCTGGGTGCCTCCATCCTGTCCTGGTTCATCATTGGGGCAGGGCTGGCGCAGACGGCGGTATACCTCCTGCAACTCATCATTGCCGCCTACGCGCTGTCCAAGCGCCCGCCGGTCGCGCGATCGGCGCTGCTGTGGCACCGTTACGGCGACGTCGCGCCGCCGATCGCGCTGCTGGTGCCCGCCTACAATGAGGAAGTTAACGTCGTCGAGAGCGTGCACTCGATGCTGGCCCTCGAATATCCGAATTTCGAGGTCATCGTTATCAATGACGGCTCCAAGGATCAGACCCTGCAGCGCCTTATCGAAGGCTTCAAGCTGGTGAAATTCCACCGGCCTTATGAGGACGCCCTCGCCCACAAGCCGATTCGCGGGCTCTATTCCTCGTTGATTACCGAACGGCTGTTCGTGGTCGACAAGGAAAATGGCGGCAAGGCCGATGCCCAGAATGCCGGTATCAATGTCTGCCGCGCGCCGCTGTTTTGCGTGATTGACGGCGATTCCATCCTCGAGCCCGATGCGCTGATGCGTGCCGCGCAGCCCTTCATCGACGATCCAGAGCGCACCATCGCCGTGGGCGGCACGATTCGGATTGCCAACGGCTCCAGGATCGAAGGTGGTAGGGTGCGCGAGGTCCGGCTGCCGCGCCGGCTATTGCCGCTGCTGCAGGTGGTGGAATATTTGCGGGCCTTTCTCATGGCGCGGCTTGCGTGGAGCCGCATCAACTCGCTGATGCTGGTGTCCGGCGCCTTTGGTCTGTTTCGCCGCACGGAAGTTGTGGCGGTTGGCGGCTTCACCAGTGGGTCCATGGGTGAAGATTTGGACCTCGTTATCAAGCTGCATCGCCACATGATGGACACCAAGCGAAGATACAGCATCCAGTTCATTCCTGAGCCGGTGTGCTGGACCGAAGCGCCGGAGTCACTTCGCGTTCTGGCAAGGCAGCGTACGCGCTGGCAGCGCGGTGCACTCGAATGCTTCTTCCGTTACCGCTCCATGCTCTTCAACCCCCGCTATGGGCGCGTTGGCTTCCTTGGGTTTGGCCACATACTGATTGTCGATGTGCTGGGGCCGATATCGGAGGTGCTGGGCTATGTGCTGATCCCGACCTTCTGGCTGCTCGGCATCCTTTCGACCGAATATCTCTTGGCATTCACGTCGCTGGTTTTCACCTACGGGGTTTGCGTGAGCGTGTGTTCGCTGGTCCTCGAAGAGGCCGAGCTTCAACGTTTTCCGCGCGCGCGGGATCTCGCCTTGCTCACGGCCGTGGCTGTGATCGAGAATTTCGGTTACCGCCAGCTCAACAATCTCTGGCGCGTGAAGGGATGGTGGCAATATCTGCGCGCAGACCAAAGCTGGGGCGAGATGACCAGGACCGGCCTGACTGGCCCCAAGAAGTGACTCCAGCCAGTTGGATCACCGCAGCGTCCGCTCGATTTCGGTTATAAGCGCATCGAGGGCGGCATGCACGGCTCCGTCATCCGCCTGCTCGATCAGCAATGTTTCCAGTGCCGATGCCTGCACGCTGATCTCCGCAAACCCGAAGGTTCCCGCGGCTCCAGCGAGCGAGTGCGCCGTCCCAATCAGCGAGTCGTTGGAGCCCTTCAAAAGGGCTGTGTGACGCGCCGCCTTCAACTCCGCTAGTTGAGCGGCGCACCGGGCCAGGAAGCGTTGCCGTAGGGGGGCGAAGGGATCTTCCAAAATGGGCGCTCCACGACCAGGTCTCAGAGGTATTCAAGCAGAAAATTCGGTGGAGTGAAACGAACTGCTCGGCACGTCAGAGCGGACTACAGTGGGCCGTGCCCAAACAAACGGCAACTTCGCGCCTCAAGTCGGTCATTGAGCAAACCATATTTGCATCCGAAGCGGACACTCCCGCGAACAAGCCGCCTTTGCGCTTACCTGCTGTCCCAACGAGCAACAGGCGGTTACGCGCGAGCCGCTCGGCGCCTCGGTAATCGACGCTCTTCAAAAGTCAAACTGGACCGGTGTCCCTACTAACGAAGCCAGTAGCTCTTACGCCTTTCCCGCCCTGGGCCGCGCCGTCCGCCTTGGATGCAACAGATGTGCCCAGGGCAGCTTGTATGACCATAAGCTAATATGCGCCTTGCACAATGCGCGGACTGCTGGCACTTGGAATGCTGGTTTTGGCGGCTACGATAGCACTAGCTCACCAGATCGATCGGGCGTTCAGAGAAGAGTGACAGGATGCGAGGAGCAGGCGGTGGCGTGATCGACGCTGTCTGGTCGCCAGTCTCATGAAAAGTTCTGTGCGCGGCCGGCTATCGGTCGCTGGGCCATACGGAACAATACGGGAATATGTCTGATTTTTGGTCCAGAAAAATCAATAGACGCCCTTCGCGCCCACCAAAATTCACCTGCATTTATTTGCTTCTTCACCTTTTTCTAAGAGACCTACAACGTGGACTCGAACCGCCACCGCCGAGGAGAATCATCCGGTCCGCAGTCGCCCTCGGTTGATCGCCGGTGATGCCGAGGGGCAGGCAGCAGTTTGCCTGCCCGAAGCATGTTGTCACTCACTCGCTCATGTTGTGAAGCGCGTTGTGCCTGACGATTTCCACGCATCGCAGACTAGCCAAGCGGATGACGCCTTTCTCCTTCAGCCGGGTGAATATCCGCGATACCGTCTCGATGGTGAGGCCGAGATAGTCGCCGATGTCCATGCGCGACATCGGAAGTTCGACCTGCCGCAACCCCCCTTGCCGTTCGGCCATGTCAACCAGGAACGCGGCGACGCGTTCGATGGCGCTCTGGCGACCGAGGACCAACAGGTGTTCCTGGGCTCTGGTCAACCCCTGGAGCGCTAGGGGCAGCAACTTATGGGGCATGTCCGCTCCAGCAGTGAGGCGGAAGACGCGGACACCGGTGGAGTTGATGGCTTCAGCAAAGAAATGGTGCGTCGTGTCGGCTTCGAAGCCGAATGTCTCTCCGGATAGGTGAAAGGCACTGATCTGCCGGCGGCCGTCAGCAAGCAGGCGATAGACGCGGACAGCGCCGAACTCCACCTGGTAGAAGGCTCCGGCCTTCTCGCCCTGGGCGTAGATTTCCGCACCTGCGGAATAGAAGCTGAGTGGTTGCAGCGGTGCGGGCTCGAAAGCCTCAGGCAGGTTGGGCAGGGTAAACCGTGACGGCAGCGAAATTCTGGGGGCGGTGTAGGCGTACATGGCTGTTTTCCCGGTTGATCCGTGACACAGCTATCGCGCGAATCGGCCGGCGCCGAAATTCGGTTATGTCCCTACGGGAAACTACCTAGAACCGCTGCTCCTACACCGTCCAGCCATCGCTTTCGCAGGCCGCCGCAGTAGAAAACACCTATTCACTTGCTTCGCGGCCCGACACCTGCTCGATCAAGATACGGAAGAAAACGTGGGGCGCGCTGTCCGACACCGGAGGCGTGACCGGCTTGAGGGCGCCGGGCTCCCACCAGTCAGCGTGTTTGCTTAACACCGACCATGCATGATCGCGCTCGCGCTTGTGGCCAACCCGGTCCGGCAGTTCCTCATAGCGGCCACCGACAACAACGCTTCGCCATCCTCGCCCTTGGCCGCGCTCATCGACCTGGACGGATACCAGCGGATTGCCTCGCATCCACTCGATCTTCTTGCCCGGCATGGAAAATACATAGAGGTGATTGTCCGCATGCGCGTAGTACAGGGGCACGATGTAGGGCTGCCCATTCTTTGCGCATGCGAGGCGGCCAACTCGATTGGCCGTCAGCAATCTCGTACATTCTAAGGCAGAAAGTGTTCGGACCATCATCGGAGCCATCTCCTATTTCTCACAGCCAGCGCAAGGTGTTGTTTGCCTTGCCGCGTTGAACCATGACCATGCGGGTGCTTTCGCCCCAGCTCACGGCGGCAAAGCGCACATTCGCGCATTCGGCAATTGCGGAAAATGATTCAGATCAAGGCGCGAGCTGGCGCTTCTGCGGATCATGAGGAGATGTGGAAACCAATCCTCACCGCTCCGTTTGGGCGCAACCTCAAACTGGCCGTCTTCGACGAGGACGGTGAGCATGCGCTCGTGTTTCCCTGCAGGAAGGAGCGGGACGGCTGGAGGAACGTCGCCACCGGCGCATGGGTCGACATCCGTCCGACCCACTGGCGCGACTGGGAGCCTCACCGGGTGCCAACTCGCGACGGCAATCCCTTTGGAGACCATCCCTAGGGCTTAATTTCAACGATCAACGCCATGCGCACAAGATGTGACAGACTGCCGGCGCCCATCTTGCTCATGACATTGGCGCGATGGATCTCAACAGTGCGTGGGCTGATTCCAAGGTCATAGGCGATCGTCTTGTTCGGCAAACCCGACACAAGCCCGTCCAGCACCTGGCGCTCACGATCTGTCAACGTCGACAGACGCCCGCGAATATCCGCGGACTGAGGGTGGGATGCATTGACCTGGTTGCGGTTGGCCAGCGCTGAGCGGATCGCCTCGATCAACATTTCATCGTCGAATGGCTTCTCGATGAAATCGCAAGCGCCTTCCTTCATTGCCTGAACGGCTAGCGCCACATCCGCATGGCCCGTCATGACGATGACCGGAATTCTATGCCCGCCTGCTCTGAGCTGGCGCAGAAACTCGATGCCGTCTATGCCCGGCATGCGCACATCGGTGACGATGCAGCCCTCGGGACTGCCAGACGCCGTCGACAGGAAGGCCGTGGCGGAATCATGCAGGCGGACCGCAAAGTCTGCCGTGCCCAACAGAAATCCAAGCGACTTGCGGACGTCCAGGTCATCGTCGACCACGTGCACCAGATCATTAGCGGCCATTGGTGACCTCATCCTTGTCGACGATGCGCAATGTAAACCTGAAAGCGGTCCCGCCGGCCGGCATTGCCTCGGCCCATATGTGACCGCCATGCGATTCAACTATGGTGCGGCAAATAGACAGGCCGACGCCCATGCCCTGCTTTTTCGTGGTGACGAATGGCTGGAACAGTTGGGCCGAAACCTCCGGCGCGAGACCGGCCCCGGTGTCGATGACGCTCACCTCCGCCATCCCGTCGGCGCGCGCAATAGTCGTGACCAGCAGTTCGCGTCGCGGCGCGTCTTGCATGGCTTCGACAGCATTGCGCATTAGGTTCAGCAGAACCTGCTGGATCTGGATGCGATCGGTTAACACCAGTTCGGCAGCAGGATCGAGCTTGTAGCTGACAAGGACATTTATCTCCCTTGCCCCGACCAGGGCCAGCGACGAGGCCTCTTCGATGAGCGCCGGCAGCCGTTCGACCTGACGCTCGCTTTCGCCTCTTGCAACGAAGTCTCTTAGATGGCGAATGACGTTTCCAGCCCGCAGCGCCTGCTCAGCGGCCTTTTCCACGGCATCCCGCAGGATGGGCGCATTCTCTTCGGTGCTTTTCTCGAGCAGCCGACGACTGCCCTTCAAATAGTTGGTGATGGCCGTCAGCGGCTGATTGATCTCGTGAGCAAGGGTCGAGGCCATTTCCCCAAGTGCTGTAAACCGCGCCATATGGAGAAGCTCCTGCTGCTGCTCCTGGATTCTAGCTTCTGCCCGATGGCGTTCGGTCAGGTCGCGGCAAAAGCCGGTAAAGAAGCGTCCGGTTCCCGGATGCATCTCGCCGACGGAAAGCTCCATCGGGAAGGTCGTGCCATCCTTGCGTGCCCCGGTAACGGTGCGCCCGAGCCCGATGATCCGGCGCTCGCCCGTCGTCAGGTAGCGAAGAAGATAGCCATCATGCTCATCGCGGTAGGGCGCAGGCATCAGCATTTTCACGTTTTGGCCAATGACTTCACCTGACTCATAGCCAAACAACGTTTCGGCGGCTGTGCTGAAGGATTGGATCCCGCCTTGCTCATCGATGACGACCATTGCATCCGGCACTGTTGCCAGGATCGATCGCAAATGGTCCTCACGCAGCCGAAGGGCTGCGTTTGCAAAGGAGAGTTCGCTGACATCCGTGCCTTCGATGAAGATCGCGGTGATACGGCCATCGTCGGACTTGATGGGCTGATAGACGAAATCAAGGATGCGCTCTTCGAGCGGCCCGTCGGCCTTGTTGCGAAGGCCGACCTTTACGCCCTGGCCTCTGTATGGCTCGCCGGTTGTGTAGACCTGGTCCAGATGTCCGAAAAACTCATCTCCTTCGAACTCGGGAAAGGCTTCCCGCACTGACTTTCCAATCACTTGCCTGTTGCCGATCAACCTCTGGTAGGCGGCATTGGTCAGTTCGAAAACGTGACCCGGCTCGCGCAGGAGCGCGATAAAGCCAGGAGCCTGATCGAACATCCGCGACAAGAGTGCTTTCAGCGTCGTCCCAGCGGGCGATAGGCTGAGCGCTTCGTCTTTGATCAACTCAAATTCCCAGGTTCGAGACGGTGCTACCGGGCTAACTATCACTTCTCGTCGCACAGGCAAAACAGATCGAGACACGTTTCCGCAAGAGATTCAGTTGGCGGGCGCAATTGGCGGGTCTTTGACGTGCATCAAGGCATCGGGGGCTGGCGCATGCGACCCATCACGCATAGCGCCGCTCCAGTGAAAGGCACCCGCAATGGCCTACAAGTCAATCATCGTGAACCTCGCCATCGATGCGGCTCCTGCGCCCATTGTTCAGGTGGGTATCGAACTTGCCAAGCGATTTGGAGCGCATCTTGTTGGCTTGGCGGCAGCCGATGTCCCACCTTTGGTCGCGACAGGCGAAGGGATGGTCTACGAAGGTGAGATCATGCAGATCCAACGAACTGAGATCGAAAAGCGGCTCGCCGAATTGCGTGCTGTGTTCGAAAGAATGGTGCCGGTTTCCGTTACAAGCGAATGGGCACAGTCCGTCTGCAGTCCGACCCGGTTCCTCAGCGTTATGGCCAGGGCGGCCGACCTTATCGTCACCGGCTGCGGCGATGGAGACAATGTCTTTCGTGCTGTTGATATCGGCAGCCTCACGCTCGGTGCGGGCCGGCCAGTCTTGATCACTGCAGGTAATATGGAACATATCCGCGCAAAAACCGTGCTGGTTGCCTGGAAGGACACCAGGGAGGCACGGCGTGCGATAGCCGATGCGCTGCCTTTTCTGGAAAAGGCCAGCGACGTTGTCGTCGCCACGATAGACACCAGCCGCAACGAAACCAGTCGAGACAGCCTCGACGATGTCGCCGTTTTCCTTGACCACCACGGCATCAAGGCGCGAACCGAGCTGATCGCCGGCAAGGCTGATGGCGACCGGTTGCTGAGTTTCGCGCGCTCGATCCATGCGGACCTGATCGTCTCGGGCGCCTATGGCCATAGCCGCTTGCGGGAATGGGCATTTGGCGGCGTCACTCGCACGCTCATCGAAGAGCGCGGCATCAGCCGTTTCATGTCGTATTGAAGGAGAAGTTGACCAGCAACCTGTCTCGGCCGGAGCGGGTTACCTCCTGCGGCGCGCCTGGAGACCCTCAGCCTCGGGACACCGCGACGGTGCTAGCAACATGTTGGAGGTGGGGGTGCCCACGACGCAGCGGCTGCGTTCATTTGTTTTCCGAAGCGAACAACGGCCAGATCTAGACCTAGCCCGAGCAACCGGCCTGCCGGTCAGCGGACGTCTTCGACCACCTGCCATTCCGTTTGGCTTCATGCTCCCCGTCACGGCCCAGGGTTGGCAATGATGCCGCCTGTTGATCAAGATCAACGCCACCCGCCACCATCGGCGGCAAGGTTGCCCGGTAGGCAGGAGTGATCAACATGACCTTTCTCGATTACCTGATTTCGGTCGACGCCAGAACGGCGCTAATGGGTCGAATGATGCGGACGCTCGGGGTCGACAGACATCTGAAAGTCGTGGCAGACCATGAGGCAGTCACCAATCGGGCGGTGGACCGCTGCCGTTCCTGCGGGCACCAGGATGAATGCTCAACCTGGCTTGACGAACACCAGCAATCCGAGAACCCGCCAGACTATTGCCGCAACAGCGACTTGATCGCTCGACTGCAGCATGCGGCCGGGCAACGTTAGGCATCGAGCAGGTAGCCCGACGAGGTCGTACGGTCCGCGTTTTGGCGAGGGCCGACGCAAACCAAGTTTTTGCACTGATAAGTCTGCTTCCGCGGGACCATGCACATTGGACAATCTACTGTTTCTGGAAGCATTTGTGCTCTTTGTCGCACCAGGGCCTACCAACGCTCTTTTGATGGCGGGGGCGGTCAAGCAAGAGAAAGCGGTCAAGCAAGAGAAAGCGGTCAAGCTTTTGGCCGCACAAGCATGCGGATACGGGATCGCATCCGCATGCTGGTTTTCGCTGCGTCCCGTTGTATCGCCGGATGCAATTCAAGTACTTAGACTAATTGCAGCAGCATGGCTCGTGTGTCTTGGCCTGCGTCTGACGGCGAGTGGTCGGATGAACGTGTCCCGAAACGGCGACGCTATTTCTGTTGCGGTGACCAGTGCCCTGAACCCGAAGGCCTTTATTTATTGCCTGGCTATCGTGCCGATTGATATCGAACCGCGCGCGCTGGGGATCTTCTGGATCACGTTCCTGGTGATGACGGCTGCCACCGGATCGGTGTGGCTTTTGCTAGGTCGGCGCTTCAGCGGAAGCAAAAGAATGGCAGAGCGAGTTGCGGGCGCGGCGCTTGTTGCATTCGCGCTGTTGCTCCTTCGGCCATTGATACCTCTGGTCGCGATCTGAGAGCGGCGAAGCCCTGCGCGAAAACCGAGTCTGTCGTGGATGCGGCGTTGAAAGCCCGCTGGTACGGCGGCCCGTGATACTAACTCGGTGGTGGTCGGGCCACCGCTAGGAAACAAGGAGGACGGACACGGGATCGGCGCAAAAGAGACCGTCCTCGACAGCTTTGACGCCGGCGACGTTTCGGCCGCAACAATGGCTGCCCGGCGCGCGCGTTCGTCGAAGATGGCGCCGCCCAGTTTCACCATGCCATTGTTCACCGTCACGTTGACCATGTCCTTGCCAGCCCATTTCTGTGTCCCTAGCTCGGCCATGATGTTCTGCCGGATCTGTTCGTCATCGATGGGTGCAGCGGCTGCATCCGGAAGGGCGCTAATCAAGGCCCGCAGAAGATCAGAGCGGGTGATGATGCCGACGACTTTCCCGGCATCAATGACAGGGATGCGTTTGACATGGTGACGCGTCATGAGCTCGACGACCTCGTCGAGCGATGCGGTGGGGAATGCCGTGACGACATCTTGTGACATCACCTCCTCAACCCGACGCCCATTGGCGTGGACATATTCATCGGCGGCCTTTCCGGGGCTGACCAGAAACTCCAGCCAGCGTGAGCGCTGGCGCTGTGTGCCCAGTTCCCCGCGACGCAGGAAATCGCCCTCGCTGACGATCCCGACCAGGGTGCCGTCGCCGCGAATGACCGGAAAGCCACTAATCTTTTTGGTGAGCATCAACCCGGCAGCTTCGGCGATCGATGCGGTCGGGTCTATGCCGACGACCGGCTTGCTCATAATGGCTTCGGCTTGCATGCCAACCTCCTCAGATGGTTACTCCTATCCATATCTAGGCCGCGCGAGCTGTGCCTTGATCTGAATCATTTCTAGATTGCGTAAGCGCAACGAAGGCAGTCCAAGCCGGATTTATGAAGAGAGCTTCGCGAATCGCAGAGACGTCATCATGAACCAGTGCAGCTCGATCAACCCCGATATGGTCGTCGACGAAATCATGAGGAAATGGCCGGCAACGGTCGCTGTGGTGCTGAGACACAAGATGCTCTGCGTCGGCTGTCCCATAGGCACTTTCCATACGGTGACCGAGGCATGCCGGGAACATCAAGTGGATGAGGGCGACTTTCTGGTCGAGCTCGAATTGGCCATTCGAGGAGAACGATGACGGTCAGTCCTTTTCCCGGTCTCGGCCAGAACCACAAGGCGATGCGCATCTTTGACCGTGACTCTCTGGCGCCCGCTGACAATTATTCCGTTCTCTTCCCATTTGCTGAGCAGCCGGCTGACGGTGTGCAGCGTCGTCCCCGTCATCTCGGCAATGTGCTGCCTGGAAATCGGGAAATCGATTTCGATGCCGCTGTCAGTTTTTCGGCCGGTCTGGTTCACCAGTCGCAGCAGCGCATGCGCAACTCGCTGCTCCACCTGTTCAGTGGACATCTCCACCACCCGCGTCTGCGTCTCCTGCAATCTGCTTCCAACCGTCCTGTAGGTGGCTGCCCCAAACACGGGGAAGCGTCGGTACAGATCAGGCCACAGGGCGTTGGGCCAGGCCAGCACCACGCAGTCGACAGCCGCGACGGCACTTGCGGGATAGGTCGTCCGGCCAAGGGCTGCGGCGACGCCAAAGATCTCGCCTTCGCTGATGTATCTGGCGATGACCTGCTGTCCGTCCGGCGTGGTGCGGACCACCCGTATGTGCCCGGCGATCAGCACGAAGAAGGAATGGGCTTCGGCTTCCTGCGCGAAGATCGTTGAGTCTTTGGCATAACGAGACGATCGTGCATCTCGCAGGATCTCGCTCTGCTCGTCCGGCGCCAGCCCCTGAAAGAGCGGCAGCGGCGAAATCAGCGATCGGTCCAGCGCAGCCAAGCGGATCCCTCAAAGCACTACGGTTCCGCATCAGTCTTGCGGAAGACCTTCTTATCCCGAGTTTGCGCCAGCGCAAATTGTCCTGGGCCGCATCAGGCTAAATGGCATGGAACGGCGCAACGCCGGGAAGACGAAACAAGGACAAACCGATGAAACTCTCCATCCTCGCTGCCGCAATCTCGATCCTCGCGCTCGCCGGCGGTGCCAGCGCGGAAGAGCACGTGGTGCAAATGCTCAACAAGGGCGAAAAAGGCGCCATGGTGTTCCAGCCAGCCTTCGTCAAGGCGGCGCCCGGCGACACCGTCAAGTTCGTGCCGACCGACAAGACCCACGACGCCGAGTCGATCAAGGGCATGCTTCCCGATGGCGCTGAGCCTTTCAAGGGAAAGCCCAGCGAGGAAATTACCGTCACGCTGACAACGGAGGGTGTCTACGGCGTCAAATGCGCGCCCCATTACGGCATGGGGATGGTCGCGCTGATCATTGTCGGGATGCCGGTCAATCTCGATACCGCCAAGGCGGTCAAGCATCCCGGGAAAGCAAAAACGGTGTTCGCCGACCTGTTCACCCAGGTTCCCGCCAACTGAGATCAATCGATACAGGGATGCCTGACGCATTAAAGGGCGGGCACGGGCCGGACGGACCGAGGGCGGCGGTTCATCCGGCCCTGTTCACTCGGAGATACAAATCATGGGAATCCCACGCCTGCGGGCCTACGCCGGGCCCGCACTTCTTTCCTATGGGTTCAGGCCCTTCTTCTTGCTCGGGTCGCTGTATGCTGCGCTTTCCGTTCTGCTTTGGCTGCCGATCTATGCCGGCGAACTCGATTCCCATAGTGCGTTTGTCCCGGTCGACTGGCACATCCATGAAATGTTGTTCGGCTATCTGCCGGCGATCGTTACCGGGTTCTTGCTGACCGCTATCCCGAACTGGACCGGCCGGCTGCCGGTGCAAGGCCTGCCGCTGCTGGCGCTGGTTGTCCTGTGGCTCGCCGGTCGTGCCGCTGTCTTCTTTTCGGCCGATATTGGCTGGCGAGCAGCAGCGGTGATCGATGGTTCCTTTCTGCTTGCGGTCAGTGCTGCGGCGGCACGCGAAATCGTCGCGGGACGGAACTGGCGCAATCTCAAGGTGCTGCTGCCGCTCGCCGTCCTGGCCGGCGCCAACGGCGCGTTCCACATCGAGGCCCACCTTCACGGTACATCCGATATCAGCCGAAGGCTCGGCATGGCCGCTGCGATCATGCTCATTTCACTGATCGGAGGGCGCATCATTCCAAGTTTCACCCGCAACTGGCTCGTCCGCGAGAATCCTGGCAGGCTGCCTGCGCCGTTCGACCGTTTTGACGTCGCCTCGATAGCCATCTCAGCCATCGCGCTCGGAGCATGGACGTTCGCCCCCGGCAACAGCGCCTCAGGAGCGCTCATGGCCGTCGCCGCAATCGGCCAGGCATGGCGTCTGTCGCGATGGGCCGGTGAGCGCACCTTGCGGGATCCGCTCGTGCTCATCCTTCACGCGGCTTATGCCTTCGTACCGCTCGGTCTTGCTCTGCTTTCGGCGTCGTTCTTTTTTCCTGGCATCGTGCCGGTTGCAGCTGGGCTCCACGCGTTAGGCCCCGGCGCGATCGGGTCGATGACGCTCGCCGTAATGGCTCGGGCGACGCTCGGACATACCGGCCGGCAATTGCGGGCTGGACGGCCAACAACTTTTATCTTTGCAGCTATTCTGGTCGCAGCCTTGTCGCGCGTCCTTGGGGTTTTCGTCCCCGACGAGGCCATCATCCATCTCGCCGGTGCTGCATGGGTACTGGCATTCGCCGGCTTCCTTCTGACCTACGGCGTGGCATTGACGACGCCGAAGGCTCATGCCGTTTGACGGCTACTCCATGCCAAGCGAAGGCGGGATGGCGCCGCCATTCCCTTACGGCTGCGCATCGCATGGCGCCTTACAAATCTTTAAGCTTTCGGCCTCAATTCCGGGAGCATTTGAGCCGAATAACGCCAAGGTTCCCTCGTTATTCGGTATCGCGACTGCGAGGCTGTTCGAATTGCAAGAGGAATCAAAATGGCGGAAACCAGATTTGGATATTCAGCTTATCAGATTGCGCTTCATTGGATCATAGCAGTGCTGGTGTTATTCCAGCTGTTCTTTGGCGAGAGCATGACGAACGTGGTTGACGCGACCGAAGATGGAACCCTCGTCTCCCCAGCCGACCAGACATTGGGCACTACCCACTACTGGGTTGGGGTTTCGATCCTGGCCCTCGTCACGGTCCGGCTGATAATGGGCTTGGTAACGGGTGCTCCCATGCCTGCGGAAGGCGGCACTGGCTGGATGCAGGGCGCCGCGCGGATCTCGCACGGCCTTTTCTATCTGCTCTTGCTCGCAACGCCCATTGTGGGACTTCTCGCCTTCTACGTTGGTGACCCATGGGGCGACATCCATTCGCTCAACAAGCCAGTATTTATGGTCCTGATTTCCGTCCATGCCTTCGCGGCACTGTTCCATCAGTACTGGCTTCGCGATGGCACACTTAGGCGGATGCTGTCGCCCCGCCGATAGGTCTTGCCTGTCAACAAATCGCCGCCAACGGCAGGCACATCGGGTTGCCAGAATCTGACGGGAGTTTCCCGTCAGATTACGCCCAAATGGGTGAGAACATCGTTCGCCCAGCCCGACGAGTCCCGGACCAGCCTGAACCCCAGGTTGTCGGGAGGCGTTCCGACGGCACAGCCGCCGCTTTTTCCGTCGCTGACGAAGTTCGACATGTAGGCTCGGTGAAGCCCTTCAAGGACGTGGACGCCGCAATTGTCGACCGAACTCGCAACGCCGCGTCCATCCGCAGCCAGCATGGTGCGGACATAACAGGTCGAAGTCCACTCCCACACGTTGCCGGAAAAGTCGGCGAGGCCCAGGGAATTGAAGCCAAAAGAGCCACGGCTCTTGGGGAGCGGGTCCGGTTTGCGATTGAGGTCCACCTCGGCCTTGTAGCTGGTGAGCCAACGTCTGGCGGGGTTGTTGGCGTCGTTTTCGACACCCTCGAACTCGCCTGCGAACCGTTCCGCCGCGGCAAATGCCCATTCCTCGTCGGATGGCAGCCGCCATTGGTCGCCGGTCGCTGTCGAATACCACCGGGCGTATGCGTTGGCATCGAGATAGCTGACGCCGGTCACAGGAGCGCTGGCGGGGATCGTGCGCGCCTCCTGTGCCGGCTGGCAGTTGCCCGCAGCAACGCAGTCAGCATAGTCTTGCGCACTGACCTGATAGGTCATGATTTCGAGCGGTTGGTCGAGCTGGTGTTTATGACGGGGATTGGCCTGCGGGTGGCCGTCCTTCAGGAACTCGCCGGGTATCGGATAGGTGATGGAGGCGGACAGCAAGGTCCTCGTGGCAGCTACGGCGTGAGGCTGCCGGTCCCAACTGGCTGCCTTTATCGACAGGCCCACCGGCACAGAAGTGGCCGCCATGGAGACCGCGAAAACTTTCAGGATGTAAGGAGACATGTCTGTTGTCCGTGCCCGGACAGCGACGCTGTCCGGGCAATTTGGAGTGCCGTTAGTTGGTGGCGATGGGTTTAGGCGCCTCGACCTGCGTCATCAAATCATCATTCCACTCGCCCTCGACCATGAAGTGAGCGGTCGCCCCGAGTTCCACGGCCTCGATGAGATTGTGATTGACGTAGGCGTAGACGCCGGGCTGCAGGAACGTATAGAGCGCCGACCCCGCCGAGCCGCCGCGGATGAACCAGGTTTCCAGATCCTTGGCCGGCGGGTTGGCGAATTTGCCCTGTTCCCAGACATAGTCGCCGTGACCACCGATCAGATGCGGCCGCGTATCGCGGTTGGCCTGCGAATGGACGATCAACACGGTCTCGCCGACCTTCGCCTTCATGGCGTTGTCGCCGGTCAGCGAACCGGCCGTGCCGTTGAACACCACATGCGTCGGGATCAGCCCGCGCATGACCTTGACGATGTCGTCGTAGCCGTCGCCTGCCGATTCATAGCTCTTGTAATTGCCCTTCTCATCGCGCGGAATATAGAAGTCGCTCTCGCCGATATAGAAGATCTTGTCGTATTTGACCGGCTCGCCCTTGTCGTTCCTGAGCCCGTCGCGCGGCAGCACCATGATGGCGCCATTCATGCCGGAGACGACATGCCACGGGATCATCGGTCCGCCGGGAGCACAGTGATAGACGAAAGTTCCCGTTCGGGTTGCCTTGAAGCGCAGCGTCACCTGTTCGCCGGGATTGATCAAGGTGAGGGCGCCGCCGCCCAGCGCACCCGTCGCTGCGTGAAAATCGATGTTGTGGGCTAGCGAGTTGGTGTCGGGATTGATGAGCGTCAGCTCGACATAATCGTCCTGGTGGACGACCATCAGCGGGCCCGGGATCGAGCCGTTATAAGTCATTGCATTGAGCTGCGTCCCGTCGGCGTCGATGACCATCGGTTTCTCCTCGATCGTCATGGTGAATTCGACGACCTTCGGACCGCCTTGAGCGATCTGGTCGTGCGGATGCACAAAAGGCGGTGCAACGAGCTTGACCTTGTCGCGGGGAAGTCCTCGAATGTCGGCTTTCGTCACCGTTGCCGACAGTGCGGGCAGTGCCGCCACGGCGGCAGCGCCAATCGCTGCTCCGAAGAGGGCTTCGCGTCGCGTGATCATATCAATCTCCTATCTCAACCGTTGCGGATGAGCAGAAGCTAACTCACCTGACGCAGATTTTCTTTGCGCTGGCGCAAATTGGTGAGTGTTAGTTGGAGCAACAAACAGCCTCGACTGCGGCAATCTTGTGCGTCAAGAATGGTCGAGCAAGTCACGCTCGGTTTCAGCTTGGCGATGGACGGGCGTCTTCGCTGCCGACGGCGTGCTCGCCAACCATAACGGGCGCTATACGCTGGAGGAACTCGCCGACAGCCTCTTGTCCAAGTGATGTGGGAAGGGAGCAGAACCCAAAGGGACGCTGCTTGGCGTCCCCGCTTTTTTCGCAGCTATGAAACCATCACGGAGAGCGGATCTGTACGGAGGAAGAGGCTGTCCTTGACTTGTCCGACGCCGGCAACGTTCTCCGCCGCAACGATCGCGGCTTTCCGTTGACGCTCGTCGACAATCGCCCCGGTCAGTTCGACGACGCCGTCGCTGACCCTTACATCAATCAAGTCACCGCCGCCCCACGATTGTCCCTGCAGCTCGGCAAGTACGGCCTTGCGGATCAGGTCGTCATCGGGTGGCGTGGTGCCCTGTTTCGGCATGGCGCGGATCAGGACAGGCAGCAAATCAGTTCGCGTGATGATGCCGACGACCCTGTCCCGATCGACAATCGGCACATTGTTGATGCGGTGTTGCATCATCAAGTTGACAATCTGTGCAATTGAGGAGCCTGGAGACGCCGAAATGACGGCTGTGGTCATCACCTCATGGATGATCCGTCCGTTCGAGCGCGCATAGTCTTCGGCGACTGTGCCCGGGCCAAGATCAAACTCCAGCCAGCGCGGACGCACACGCTGGGTCCCAAGTTCTTCTCGNATGATCCGTCCGTTCGAGCGCGCATAGTCATTGGCGACTGTGCCCGGGCCAAGATCAAACTCCAGCCAGCGCGGACGCACACGCTGGGTCCCAAGTTCTTCTCGGCGCAAGAAGTCGCTTTTGCTTACAATTCCAACCAGGGCACCGTCGCTGTCCGTTACCGGGAGGCAGCTGACTTTGTTTGAAAGCATGAGCTCGGCCGCTTCGGCGATCGTCGCGTTCGCATCCGTCGTGATAACTGACTTCGTCATGATGGCTTCGGCTTGCATCCTCACCCTCCTGATCTTACGCCGGACGACGATGGGGCATCCCGACGCGCGGCGCTTTGATCTAAGTCACTTGGAACGAAGAGGATTCTCCGCGCCGTCGTCGCGGTCGATAAGAATGCGCTCCGCCGCGCCATCGAGATCGTCGTATTGGCCGCTTCTCAATGCCCACAGGAAGCCGGACAGGCCGAGTGCGCCAAGGAACAGCGCCACCGGAATGAGATAGGCGAGCGTCGTCATGAGGATCGGGCCAAGGCGCCGGCCCGCGCGGGCCTGTCCTGCCGCGCAGTTTCGGACGACGCACCCGTTGGGAAGCCTTGCAGACGCATCGCATTTCCAATCACAAGCAATGACGAGGCAGACATCGCGACCGCCGCGATCAGAGGCGTAACATGACCCAGAATGGCGATCGGCACGGCCACAGCATTGTAAACGATAGCAATTGTTATGTTCTGTCGGATCAGGCTTCCCGCCTTTCGCGACACGTCCAGCGCCAGCGGGATCGCCAAGAGGCTTTCGCGCAGAAAAACGAAGTCGGCTGCATTGCGGCCAATGTCGGCGGCCGTGGCGGGTGCGATCGAGACGTGCGCGGCGCTCAGCGCTGGTGTGTCGTTGAGCCCGTCGCCAACCATCAGAACCTTGTGCCCGTCTCTCGCCAGGCTCTCGATGCGTTCAACCTTGCCGGACGGNTTCGCGGTATCGCCCGACAGCATTTCCACGCACATACCAGCGTTGCGCAGTTGATCGATCGCTGCCCTGGTGTCGAGGCGCAGCGCATCCTCGAAAACGAAGGATGCGACAATCATGCCGTTTTTCGTCAGGACTGTTCCGCCGTAGCCATGTTTGCCTTCGCCGCCGGTTCGAGCCTTCCAGCCAGCCCATCCGCGTCTACCCAGCCGCCAGATGCTACCGGCGGCTGTGGCTTCGATCCCGAAACCCGGGTGCTCGGTCACCGCGTCGAATTTGTGCTGGCTGCTGCTGACGGAAAAGCTGGCAATGGCCGTTGAATATGGATGACGCGAATGCGCGGCCAAGTCGGCAGCGATTGCCAGCATGGCGGGATCAATCGAAGCTGCGTTGACGAGCCGTGGCTTCCCAAGCGTGAGCGTCCCGGTCTTGTCGAACACGGCTGTATCGATCGTCGCTAGGCGCTCCATGGCCGAGCCGTCCTTGACCATGATGCCGTTTTCGAACAGGCGCCGCGCGGCCACCACCTGAACGATTGGAACGGCGAGGCCAAGCGCGCACGGGCATGTGATGATGAGAACAGCGATTGNATCCCGAAACCCGGGTGCTCGGTCACCGCGTCGAATTTGTGCTGGCTGCTGCTGACGGAAAAGCTGGCAATGGCCTTTGAATATGGATGACGCGAATGCGCGGCCAAGTCGGCAGCGATTACCAGCATGGCGGGATCAATCGAAGCTGCGTTGACGAGCCGTGGCTTCCCAAGCGTGAGCGTCCCGGTCTTGTCGAACACGGCTGTATCGATCGTCGCCAGGCGCTCCATGGCCGAGCCGTCCTTGACCATGATGCCGTTTTCGAACAGGCGCCGCGAGGCCACCACCTGAACGATTGGAACGGCGAGGCCAAGCGCGCACGGGCATGTGATGATGAGAACAGCGATTGCGATCGTCATCGCCCGGTGCCAGTCGCCAGTCACCGCCATCCAGCCCAGGAAGGTTGCCAAGGCGGTGAGATGAACCACGGGCGCGTAGAGTGCCGACACGCGGTCGGCGATACGGCGATACCGGGCGCGACCACCTTCGGCGGCCTCCATCAACCGAACCATTTCCGCCAGGAACGAATCCTTCGCGGCGGCTGTGGCCTCTATCGTCAGCGGACCGGTAAGGTTGAGGACGCCGGCCTGCACGGTGTCTTCCGGCGCCACGCAACTGGGCGTGCTCTCGCCGGAGACCAGGGAGCAGTCGACGTCCGATGTCCCGCGCACAATTTTGCCATCGACAGGGATTCTTTCGCCGGCGGCGATCAACAACAGCATGCCCGGTTCGATCTCGGCCACCGGCAGATAGTCCCGAGCGCCATCGCCGCGCAGCACCATGGCGCCACGCGCCGCGAGCTGTGACAGGCCTTTGACGGCGGTGCGGGCGCGTTCCCGCATCACGTGATCGAGCGTGCGACCGATCAGGAGAAAGAACAGCAGCGATACCGACGCGTCGAAATAGGCGTGGTCGCCATGGGTGATCGTCTCATAGAGGCTCATGGCGTAGGCCAGCGACACGCCGACGGCGATCGGCACATCCATGTTCATGCGGCCGTGACGCAGCGCATTCCAGGCTGACTTGAAGAAGATGCCGCCGGCGAAAGCCAGCGCAGGAATCGCGATCAACGCCGAGACCCAGTGGAACAGGTCGCGGGTCGCGCCTTCGGCGCCGGACCAGACCGATACCGAAAGCAGCATGATGTTGCCCGCCGCGAAACCGGCGACGGCGACGGCGCGGATGAGCTCAGAAAGCGTCTTGTCCTTCGCATCGGTGTCGGCTTCGAACAGATGCGCCTGGTAGCCCAGGCGCCCGAGCACAGTGACAAAAGGCGGGACTTCATCCCCGCGCCAGCGGACCGAGACCCGCTTGGTTGACAGGTTGACGCGAGCGGCCTCGACGTGATCGAGTTTTCCCAACGCCGTTTCGATGGTCTGGATGCAGGCGCCGCAATGAACCGTCGGTACCGACAGATCGGTTTGATGGAGATCATCGCCAAGCGATCGGCTGGCCAGCCTGATTTCCTGGCTGGACGGCAGGACGGATGTGTCGGTGTGGAGATCCAACGCCATTTCAGCACCGGGTGCACAACAGCTCATTGCAGCGCTCCATGGGAGATCATGATCCTGCGCACGTCGCGATACGGTCTGGCCAGGCCGGCATCGGCGTCGATTTCGACGATCCACACACCGTCCCTTGGCATGTGCTGTGCTGTAAACTCCTGGCCCGAGGCGGGGGCGAGCGTGACGGACTCGTCCTCCTTCTCGTAGGCGGGATGGCGAAACAGCACCTTCACGCCATGCAAGGGAACCGGCTTGCCTGCGCCGTCGGTGAGGCCATAGCGGACTTCGCCCCATGCAATGGTCAGCTTGCCGGTCCAGCCGAGGGCTGCTTGCGCGCGCCCTTCCTCGGCTTTCTTGTTGAATTGCTGGCTGGCCACATAGGTGTTTTCGACGACAAGGCCGGTCCAGCTTGTGCTGGCAAGCGTCGCCATCGTCAGGTTGACCGCGATGACCACGCCGAAAAAGGCAAGGATGATGGCCAGCATGTGCCTGCCGGTGAATTCGCGTGGCTTTCGCGTGGTGGCGCTCATCTGGCGATCTCCGGCGCGTTGAAGGTGGCTGTATATTCGTTGGACTCGAAGCTCACCTTGTCTTCGACCCGGAATGTGAAGGTCTGCGCTTCGTTGTGGATCTGATCTGCAGGCAGGCGCACGAAAATTTTCAGCATCTTCAGCCGGTCCGGTTCAACTTGGACCGCGAACGAGCGGGCGGCCGGCAGGTCGACGCCAACGATGCTCATTTCTGCGCCCGGCAAACCCCCAAGGGCGACGACGATCGTTCTTGGCTCGGGGATCATATTCAAAAGCTTGACGGTGTAGCCATTGCGGATTGAGCCGTCCGACAGCGTCACGAATTGCGGATTGCGGTCGTGCAAGACGTTGATCTCGAGCCGGTCGCGCGTGAGCAGCGAAAAGAGCAGACCCAGGCCGATCAGCGACCACATGGCCATGTAGACATAGGTGCGTGGCCGGAAGATCTTTCGGATATGGAAATGCGCCACCCTGTCCGAAAACAGGCCGTCATCCGTCCTGACCAGTGATGGATCGACCGAGCTGGCGCCGCCGGCGGTGGCCAGCATCATGTTGGCGTTGTAGTCGGAGAGCGTCGCGTAGGAGATCAGTCCTCGCGCTTTGCCGAGCTTGTCCATGACGCCGTCACAGGCATCGATGCAGAGCGCGCAGGTGATGCATTCGAGTTGCTGACCGTCGCGTATGTCGATCCCCATCGGACAGACGGCGACACAGGCATTGCAGTCGACGCAATCGCCGACGGGATGCCCTGCGGCAAGAACCTTCTTGGCGTGACGCGTGCGCGGTTCGCCGCGCCAGTCATTGTAGGTGACGGTGAGCGAGCTCTCGTCGAGCANCGGGATGCCCTGCGGCAAGAACCTTCTTGGCGTGACGCGTGCGCGGTTCGCCGCGCCAGTCATTGTAGGTGACGGTGAGCGAGCTCTCGTCGAGCATGGCTGCCTGGATGCGCGGCCATGGGCACATATAGGTGCAGACCTGTTCGCGCATCAGCCCGCCAAACGTGTAGGTCGTCGCCGTCAGGACCGCGACGGTGATGTAGGCGACAGGCGCTGCCGTGCCGGTGAAGAGTTCGCCGAGCAGCGTCGGCGCATCGGCGAAATAGAAGATCCATGCGCCACCAGTCGCTGCGGCTATGACCAGCCAGATGACGTGTTTCGATGCCCGCAGCACAAGCTTACGAGTGGTCCAAGGACCGGCATCNCTATGACCAGCCAGATGACGTGTTTCGATGCCCGCAGCACAAGCTTACGAGTGGTCCAAGGACCGGCATCGAGCTTGATGCGTGCGTTGCGGTCGCCCTCGATCGCGCGCTCGACGACCAGGAACAGATCGACCCATACGGTCTGTGGGCATGTGTAGCCACACCAGGCACGGCCAACAGTCGATGTGATCAGGAAAAGACCGACGCCGGCCATGACCAGAAGGCCGGCGACATAGTAGAATTCCTGGGGCCATATCTCGATGAAGAAGAAATAGAAGCGCCGGTTGGCGACATCGAGCAGCACCGCCTGGTCGGGGGCAAACGGACCGCGGTCCCAGCGCAGCCACGGCGTCAGATAGTAGATGCCGAGCGTGATCGCCATCACGATCCATTTGAATCGGCGAAAGCTGCCCGAGGCCCGCTTCGGGAAGATCTTCCTGCGCGCGGCATACATTGGCTGGCGCACCTTGGCGGAGTTGAACGTCGTGGGTTCGATCCGTTCTATTTGCGTGTTATCGAGCACGAGAAGCTCCAGTCACCAGCGACGATTTCGCCGGAAGCCGACTCATCGGTTCTGGATGATGCCGAGGCCCGGCTTGCGCCGGGCCTCGTCGCTTGGCGGGAGGGGGAGGACGAGAATAGGCTGCTTTCCTATTCTCCGCCGCCAAGCGAATGGATGTAGACCGCCAGTTCCTTGACCTTGATCTCGCCGAGGCGCGCGCCCCAGGCCGGCATCACGCCGTGTTTCGGTGCGGTTACCTGGGCGGCGATGGCCGCTTCGCCTGACCCGTAGAGCCAGATGGCGTCGGTCAGATCTGGAGCGCCGAGTTCCTTGTTGCCTTTTGCATTGTCGCCATGACAGGCCACGCAGTTTTCGGCAAAGACCTTTGCGCCCGGCGCGACCAATGCTTGATTGACGACGGCCCCCGACAGACTGGCGACGTAGGCGCTGACCTGTTTGATCTGGTCGGCGGTGATGATGTCGGCAAAGGCGGGCATTTCCGACAGGCGCGTATCCGGATCGGAGGCGAAGCGAATGCCATGGGTGATCGTCTGCTGAATCTGGTCCGCCTTGCCGCCCCACAGCCAGTCGTCGTCGTTAAGGTTGGGGAAGCCCTTGGAGCCCTGGGCGCCGGAACCATGGCACTGCACGCAATTGAGCTTGAACGCGGCACNTAAGGTTGGGGAAGCCCTTGGAGCCCTGGGCGCCGGAACCATGGCACTGCACGCAATTGAGCTTGAACGCGGCACCGCCGGCGGCGACGGCGAATTCGCGCAGCGTGTCGTCCGCCGCGATCTCCGAAACACTTTTCGCTTCTATCGCGGCGACATATTTGCCCTTGGCTGCTTCAGCCTTGGATAACTCGTTCCCGACATCGTTGCGACTGGAATAGCCGAGCACACCCTTGGTTGTCGTGTGTAGCAGAGGCCATGCCGGATAGGCGATGGTGTAGCCGATCGCCCAGACTATGGTGATGTAGAACGTCCAGACCCACCAGCGCGGAAGCGGGTTGTTGAGCTCCCGGATGCCGTCCCACTCATGACCGGTGGTTGAGATGCCGGAAACCTCGTCGATGTGATCGCTGCTCATGATCAGTCCTCCTTCAGAGGAATTTGAGCTGCTTCGCCGGCTTGCCTGCGGCTTCCGGGACGAACTGCAAAGGCAACAGATCCGATGAAGAAAAGAGCCATGGCAAGTAGGCCCCAGCTGTCGGCAATTTCCCGCATGAAATTGTACGTCATGGCCATTGTCCTCAGCGGTAGCCGGCGGTCTCATCGTAGTTCTTGAAATCGACCAGCGTGCCCAGCATCTGGAGATAAGAAACCAGCGCGTCCATTTCGGTGACTTGCTGCGGGTTGCCGTCGAAGTCGCCGATCTTGGCCTTGGGGTAGCGGGCCTCGAGGCCGGATGTGTCGGCGTTGGGATCAGCCTGCGCCATCAAATCGGCATTGGCGTTGGCGATCATGTCGTCGGAATAAGGGACGCCGACGCGCCTGTTGGCGACCAGATGCGTCGAGAAGTCCTTCACCGCGATCGGCTTNCCTTGGGGTAGCGGGCCTCGAGGCCGGATGTGTCGGCGTTGGGATCAGCCTGCGCCATCAAATCGGCATTGGCGTTAGCGATCATGTCGTCGGAGTAGGGGACGCCGACGCGCCTGTTGGCGACCAGATGCGTCGAGAAGTCCTTCACCGCGATCGGCTTGTCCTTCAGGAAGGCATAGCTCGGCATGATCGATTCCGGCACCACGGACCGTGGATCTGTCAGGTGATCCACGTGCCACAGGTTGGAATACCGGTCGCCAACGCGGGCGAGATCCGGTCCGGTGCGCTTCGATCCCCACTGGAAGGGGTGGTCGTATATCGACTCGGCCGCCAGGCTGTAGTGGCCGTAGCGCTCGACCTCGTCACGGAACGGCCTGATCATCTGGCTGTGGCAGAGGTAGCAGCCCTCGCGGACATAGATGTTTCGCCCGGCAAGTTCGAGCGGCGAGTAGGGGCGCATGCCTTCCACCTTCTCGATCGTATTATCGAGATAGAAGAGCGGCGCGATCTCGACGATGCCGCCGATTGTCACGACCAGCAGCGACCCGAGGAGGAGAAGTGTAGCGTTCTTCTCGATGACCGCGTGTCTGTTCATCAACCTCATTTTCTGTCTCATCATCGCGCAAGCTGGAGGGCGGGGGTGGAGCGCGGCATCGGATCCTGCTCGCGCCGGTAGCCGAGGATGGTCATGGCGATGTTCCAGGCCATGATCAGGGTGCCGGAGAGGTACATGGCCCCACCGATGGCGCGCATGATGTAATAAGGGTGCATAGCGGCCACGGTTTCGGCGAAGGAGTAGACCAGGAAGCCCTGCTCGTCGTATTCGCGCCACATCAGGCCCTGCATGATGCCGGACACCCACATCACCGCGGCGTAGACGACGATGCCGAGCGTCGCCAGCCAGAAATGCCAGGTGACGAGCCTGAGCGAATAGAGGCGTTCACGGTTCCAGAGTCTCGGCACCATGAAGTAGATTGCGCCAAACGAGATCATGCCGACCCAGCCGAGTGCGCCGGAATGGACGTGGCCAATGGTCCAGTCGGTATAATGCGACAGCGAGTTGACCGTCTTGATCGACATCATCGGGCCTTCGAAGGTCGACATGCCGTAGAAGGCGATGGCCATCACCATCATGCGGATGATGGGATCGGTGCGCAGCTTGTCCCAGGCGCCCGACAGCGTCATCAGGCCGTTGATCATGCCGCCCCATGACGGCATCCACAGCATGATCGAGAACACCATG
>NZ_AYXE01000014.1:0-277134 GCF_000502235.1 Mesorhizobium sp. L103C119B0
CGGGGAGCCTCCCGTGAGATAGCCTCTGCTTCAGGTCGTTGGCATTCAGGATGGCTGCCAGCTCTTCAGCATACTCCATGTCGGGAAGGTCGACAGAAGGGTGGCCCACTACAATAGCCGGCTGCCCGGTGAAAACGTCGAACACCGTCCACGTCCCATCCGGTTCCCGCCTTACCTCGTACCGCAGAGTTGCCATGAGGGGATCACATAGGTCGCCGTTAGGGGTGGGAATATTTGGTCCACGGTGACGCGCCGCCTGAAAGCACCGAGACACAGTCGGCGCTCAGTAACGCGCCCGCCCACCCGACATGTCGAATACCGCGCCGGTATTGAAGTTGCTGGCGTCCGAGCACAGCCAGGCCACCATGTGGGCAACTTCTTCGACCCGGCCGAGCCGGTTCATTGGACTATCGGCGATCATTGTCTCGACAGCTGCGACCCCGAGGTTTCGGATCATGTCCGTATCGATTGGCCCAGGAGCGACGCAGTTCACGCGTATGTTTGNCAGCTGCGACCCCGAGGTTTCGGATCATGTCCGTATCGATTGGCCCAGGAGCGACGCAGTTCACGCGTATGTTTGCATTGGCGACCTCACGCCCAAGCGCCTTTGTGAAGACTACGATACCTGCGCTGGAGGCTGAATAGGCGGCAAGGTTGGCAAGACCTTCCTTGCCCGCCAAAGAGCCCATATTGACAATGCGGCCAACACCCCATTTTCGCATGTGGGGCAAAACCAACTGCGTCACTTGCATCGTGCCGATCAGATTGGTTTCGATGATGCTTCGCCAGTCTGCAGGTTCGTGTTGGTCAAACGGGTGAAGGGTTCCTAGATAACCGGCNGGTTTCGATGATGCTTCGCCAGTCTGCAGGTTCGTGTTGGTCAAACGGGTGAAGGGTTCCTAGATAACCGGCATTGTTAACCAGAACGTCTATACGCTGGCCACGACCGACGATCATGTTGATCGCATGGGTTACCTGATCGCCGCTGGTAATATCGACCTTCGTAGACACCACACCCTTCAGTTCGATCTGATCTCGATCCCACACGTGCACTGCAGCACCCGACGCTACAAGGCGCTCTACGATTGCCTTGCCGATACTCTTTGCTCCGCCGGTTACGACGGCTGTCTTGCCAATGAGGTCATATGATACCGGCACAAAGCCCCCATTCATGCGTGTTCACACGGGCTAAGTTTAGCANCTGCAGCACCCGACGCTACAAGGCGCTCTACGATTGCCTTGCCGATACTCTTTGCTCCGCCGGTTACGACGGCTGACTTGCCAATGAGGTCATATGATACCGGCACAAAGCCCCCATTCATGCGTGTTCACACGGGCTAAGTTTAGCAGGATCGCATATTTTCGCCAGCGGCCAGACCGGTGTCACCAGGTCTTGGCAGCGCCGGAGCCAGCTATGACCTGGTCGGCAGCGAGCCAGGTCGTACACCGACGATGTTGTTCTTTGTCCCGCTCTCCTGCGGCGACACGCCATTGCCCAGTTTGAAACAACCAAAGAGACAATCAGGACAGGNGTTCTTTGTCCCGCTCTCCTGCGGCGACACGCCATTGCCCAGTTTGAAACAACCAAAGAGACAATCAGGACAGGTCGGCGATATTTCGATGAGGGGCTTTCGCCATTAGTTAGCGAGGCTAATATGTGTTCTTCGCGGTCAGAGAGCCGCCTGCATGTTGGGCAGAGATGCTTTAGCACCTAATACAATCGTGCCAGCCGCGATGCCTATCCCCATTTGCCTTGGCGTCTCCCCCGACGGGCTCTGGCTAGAAGCATTCCAAACCGATCAGGACATCCGCGCGTATTGGAGAGGCTATGCCCTTGCGGGCGTGGTCTGCGCCGTTTTGCTGATCATCGAGCTTGTGGCAATTCACCTGCTGCTCTGAGGTAGCAGCGCTGTCTTGATGGCGCTACCGCTGTAGCGGTCGGACGGCTCTAGTGCGTCTTCTCCGCCTCCATTGTTGAGCGGTCAATTTCAGCTCGAGCGGGCTGAACGAGGGAAGCGCGGGCGCATGACCGTGGTGCCTACATTCGTCGTGACCAGGCGCCCACCTCATATCGGCCGACCACCACGCTCCGCTTGCATAAGCCTCGGCGCGAATTCGATCTTGCAGCGTTTCGGGACCGAGTTCTGAAGCTGCGATAACGCCCATCTGCTCCATCACCGGAGCCATGGTCGCTGCGAGATCGGAGATCAGATCAATGCCACTCATACTGTCTGATCCACCTCCGGCGAGAGCACTTACCGCCATGCTAGGGGCCGGCAGCCCGGCTTTTACGAAGGTCGCATGGAGCTGCAGGCCCATGTTGGGGTTGGTCCCTACACGACGAATGTCTCCACAATGCACCGAAAGCAGTTGTCGTACGTTGGGACGGAGGGAAACGAGGCAGCGCCAGTCCAGTCGACTTCGTGGAATACCATCACGCCCCCGGGACCAAGATGCCGCGCAACCCCCCTCAACATCTCGGCCGGATCGGGCGCGAACATTAGGACGTATCGGCCAACAACTGCGTCGAACGCTATATCGAAAGTGAAGGTAGCAGGATCACACTGGTGGAAGATTACATTCTCCAAACCACGTTGCGCGGCTCTCGCCCGAGCAGCGTCAAGAGCCTCCGCCGATCTGTCAGAGCCGATAACAAGACCTGTGGGTCCGACAATATCAGCCGCGAGAAAGGCGACATCGCCAGCGCCGCTCCCCACGTCAAGGACATGCATTCCCGCTCGAAGACCAGCTCGCAGCAGGTAATCCCGGGTCATCGGGTCAACCAATGCCGCCTGCGTAGCCAGCCTTCTCAGTTCTCTTTCCGAATGTCCCAACTCGTATTCGTGCTGACGTTCGCTTGTCATACTGTCGTCCCCCCGGATGAAAAAGCACAACAAATCAGAGCTTGATTGCAGGCCTTGGCGCAATCTGAAGCTGAGCGGCTCATCCCTACTTTAGAGATGTCTAACATAAATATCTGAAAGGGTGCCGTCTAGGCGCATCCTCAAACGAGAGAAGTCCTTCAGAGAGGGCGTGACGGCTTGGCCACCAGCACGGCAGACGACAAAAGCGCGTTGTCCAGCAGGAGCCTTCTGGCTTCTGGTCAGCACGGATGGGCTCAACTCAATGTCACTCCGATTCGAGCACGATTGTATCGCCGGAGCTCTGGAAAGAAGCTCAAGATGCCGTGGAGCACGGGCGGCCTGTTGAACAGCGTAACAACTCAGCATAACGTCTTGAACACCGCAGCCGGGTGGCAAATGCCTTCTGATCTCGCAAATGAATTTCTTTGCCTGGCAGACTTCGAACCTGCTGCACGTGATCGTTTGCCCCATGCCGTCTATGAGTTTATCGCCGGCGCGGCTGGTGACGAAATTACGATGCGGGACAATGTAGGTGCGTTTGACCTGCTGCGGATCAGGCCGCGGGTTTTGCGGGACGTCTCGAAGATCGACACAAGCATTACGCTCTTCGGTGAAAGGCTCTCTCATCCGATCTTTCTGGCGCCAACGGCATTCCAACGCATGTCACACCCCGAGGGCGAGGTGGCTGCCGCTCGCGGGGCGGGCGAAGCCGGTGCGATATTCACTCTGGGGACCAGCGGAACAGCAACCATCGAGGAATGCGTGGCCACAAGCCCTGTGCCGATCTGGTTCCTGTTGTATTGGCAGAGCGATCGATGTTTCAACCGTGACCTTGTCGCCCAAGTCGCTGCGGGCGGAGCGAAGGCGATCTGCGTAACGGTGGATATGCCAACACTCAGCGATCGGCGAAGGCAAATGCGAGCCGGTTTCAAAATTCCCGATGCGCTCACCACCCCTTATTTCAATGACCGCAATACAGGCCTCTTCAAGATCGGTGGTTCGCCAAGCGTGCAATAATTGACATGGCCGGATGTTGAGTGGCTTCGTTCTCTCACAGCTCTGCCTATCGTGTTGAAAGGCATCCTTGATCCTGAGGACGCTGAACTGGCGATAAGCTCAGGCGCCGACGCCATTGTGGTTTCCAATCATGGCGCACGGAACCTCGACACGCTGCCGGCAACGATCGATGCACTGCCGGCAGTTGCCGAGCGGGTGGCCGGCAGGATTCCAATTATTATCGATGGCGGCATCAGACGGGGAACGGATTTTTTGAAGTCTATCGCTCTTGGAGCAACCGCGGTGATGATCGGCCGCCCATATGTTTATGCGCTTGCCTTGGGCGGATCCGATGGGGTCAGGCACTGTGTTGACCTGTTACGCCGGGAATTTGAAACGGCAATGGCGTTAACCGGGAGGACCTCAATTGGCGAGATTGATCGAAGTCTCATCTGGTGACAAGCAGGGGGATGGATGTCGCTGAGGGCTCCGGGGATGCCGACACGGACCATCTACTTGTGCTCTGGCCAAGGTTGGGACGTTGCTTCGATGTGCATTTCAGAGTGGCGGGCGGGTCCTTACAGGAGAAGAACATTTGCTTGAAGTGAGAGGGGTCCACAATCATCATGAAGATAATCTCACATGCGGAACAGCGGCGGGAGGAATGGCGAGTTGGAGTAGAAACCCGGATGCTTATATCCGCTGAGAACGGCGCGCTTCAGCTGTGCATTTTCGAGCAATGGGTAGCGCCGGCTATGGGCGCCCCGACGCACAGTCACCGTGTTGAAGAAGTGCTCTCTGTGGTCACCGGCAAAGCAGAGATTTGGATTGACAACGAGTCGGTTAGCATAATCGAAGGGCAATCACTTGTTGTTCCGGCTAATCGAAAACACGGGTTTCGAAACGTCGGCTCTGAAACCCTTCACATATATGCCGTGCTCGCATCATCAATTTTCGAGGCGGCCTTTGATGATAGCGAGCCTGTCCGTCGCTGGCTTCTATCGGCGGCAGACTGATCCCGAATTTCGACGATTATCGAGGCGCGCAGTACGCGATCCGTGCCGTGGGCAACGAATGGGTCAAAGGAGTTCCGCGCTCTTTGATCGACAAAATGATGGCCTGCCCCAAAGAAGGTCATCGCACGCTCGCTGAGCGTATCTTGCTCGCCTAACCCACGGCTTTCAGTGAGCAGCAATCAACAACGGACGATTGCACCATAGCTTTTGAGGCCAGCCAAATGGCTTTGTCGTCCTGGGCGGGTTGCATAAGGCTGCACTCCAAACATGGCTTTCNAGCTTTTGAGGCCAGCCAAATGGCTTTGTCGTCCTGGGCGGGTTGCATAAGGCTGCACTCCAAACATGGCTTTCAAGGAAGCTGGACGATTCCCTCAAGCGCCGCGTAGACCGAGATTCGAAGCCAACGGTCCATGCTTCGCGCGAGGCCGGGGTCGCCGATGAGGAAAAGGCCGCCCCTCTCTTTCTCACGCTCGATGCTGGAGCGGCCCTCCAGGATGGCTCCCAGCGAAACAACGCCGGTCTCGACGTAAAGATCGACGTCCCGGCCGGGGTCGAGCGCGCATAGCTCGGGCAAGTCTGAGCCTGGCTCGACCACAAACCAGTAATGGGGACACCTCGGTGGGGGATCGTCGCGGAAATGGAAGCGGATGACGGCGCGCCGCCGCGGCAGTTCAGCGAGGTCAATCTTTCGCCGCACGGCCCACATGAGGGTCGAAACATCCACGTCGGCGAGCGCGATCTCCGCCTCGATGTTGCATTGCGCCCATTCCGCCAGCGCGTTCATCGCCGGCTCGAGCCTTATCGACTTTTCGGTACGGAAATAGCTGATGGTGCCCGTCGCCTCGTCCTCGACGCGCTCGACCAGGCCCAACGCTTCCATTTCCTTGAGCCGCCTCGACAAGAGGGCGGACGAGACGTTGCCCACCCCCTTGCGAATGTCATTAAAGCGGGTCGAGCCGTTCCAGAGCTCGGTCAGGATTTGAATTGTCCAGCGTGGCTCCAGGAACTCGCAGGCGTGCGAGATCGGGCAGACCAGTCCGTAAGGCCGTCGCGTCATGGCTGACCGCTCCTTTGCCGCAGGTTAGGCCTTNGGGGCTCCAGGAACTCGCAGGCGTGCGAGATCGGGCAGACCAGTCCGTAAGGCCGTCGCGTCATGGCTGACCGCTCCTTTGCCGCAGGTTAGGCCTTTCGGAGGTCTGAGGCCAGTTCACAATCTGAAGCGGAACGCTTCCGAAGCTGCCCTGGCGCCTTCTCGCCTTCTGCCGTCACGTGATCGCCATTCGCATTCCCGATCAACGGAGGTTCACCATGACTTGGCGTAACATGACGCAAACGACAATAGGCCAGACCGCACGGCGCTTGCCGGGCACTTTTCTTGACCCTCCGCTCGAACGCCTGCTGGCCCTTGTCCGTGAGTGGAGGACCCGCCGCAACATAGAGCGCGGGCTCGGTCACCTGTCCAACTTCCTTCTGCGGGACGTTGGCTTGACCGAAGCGGACGTCGAAGCGGCCTGCGCCGACAGCTTCGATAGGTCCGCCTCTCGCGCGCTCCAGAGTGCAGCGCAGAACCGCACGGGAAATTGGTGAGAAGGGAGAGCCCCGGGAGCGGAAGCCGTTTTGACGGCGGCAATTGATCAGCCGAACTCAGGGCCATCCCCAGTAGCGCCTTGGTTTCAGAGATCTAGCGCGCCGAAGCGATTCGAATGCATACTTCCAAGTGGTCGGCCGGCTCTTCGGATTCATCGTGAGGAACGTCTGCTGTTGGAAGAAACCCACCGAAGCTTTGACAACCGAGTTGAGGCGCTGAGCGCACGCTCGTGCGGTATAGTAGGTCCGATAGCGAGCTACGAGCACGGCACGATCCGCAACTATCGAAGCCCGGCAATGCGCAGCCCCTCTACATAGAGAGCCCGGTGCTTGTCGTGAACGATCGGATGAAACTTGTCTACCCATTGAAGGGATAGGGACGGTTGAAGGCGCTTGGCCTGCGAAAGCGCATGAACCGCGATGTCCATTTCACCGGCCATCCCAGCGGCCGCCGCGTACGTCCGCCATGCAGACCCAAAATGGGGCCGGAGTTCAACCGCGCGACATTCGCATTCGACCGCGTCTGCATATCGTCCAGCCATGAAATGACATAAGCCAAGGATGGAGAAATTCGCAGCATATGTGTGATCGCGAGGACTTAGCCTACCCGCGATTTCAAGATGGTCGAGCCCCTCGGCGGGCATGCCCCCATATCCGTAAGTTGAGCCCAGGATCGAATGCGCAAAGGCGAAGCTCGGGTTTAGCTCGATCGCTTCATTTAGTTCTCTCACAGCAGAGTCGAAGCCGCGCGAAATCATGTGGACAAACCCTGCCGCTAAATGCGTCCACGGGTCCTCGGGGTCGCCTTGGATTGCCCGCTGCGCGAGGGCGCGAGAGGTGGGCAGAATGTCTGCTGCGTTGGCCCATCCTGACAAAACGCGGGCCGCGTGAGCCCACGCCAACAGGCTGTTGGCGCGGGGATAGTCAGGATCGAGGTCCGTAGCCTGCTTCAGAAATCCCTGTGCAATCTCGATTTCCGTAGCCGAACTCCAGGTCCAGACATATGGCATCGCCTTCATGACGAATCCCCAAGCGTCAAGATTGGTGGGGGACCTGCTCTGAAAGCGTTGCTGTTCCGCCGTGTAGAGCCGCGGCTCGATCGTAGCGATGACACTTTCGGCAATCTGATCCTGAAGCGCGAAGAATTCCGACAATTCCACATCGTATCGTTCAGCCCACACTTGTACCCCGGTCGATGTGTCACTGACTTGCGCGCTTATCCTGAGTCGATGACCTGAGCGCCTTACACTTCCGTCCAGCACATACCGCACACCAAGCTCTCGACCGACTTGTTTTAAGTCGACCGCTTTTCCCTTGTAGGTGAACAAAGAGTTCCGGGCGGACACGAAGAGCCAACGAAGACGCGACAGCCGAGTAATAATGTCTTCGGCAAGGCCGTCGGCGAAGTATTCCTGTTCGGGGTCGCCGCCCATGTTCTGGAATGGCAAGACAGCAATCGAAGGGTTGTCGGGCAGCGCCAGCTGTTCGGAGGACCCGGCAGTCGCAGCCAGATCGGTTTTTGGGACCGTGTCGCGCATACATAGGCGATAGGTGCGCACCGGGCGTGCGATATTTTTGAGCTCTTTCTCGCCCAGATCGACAAATTCTTCCTTCAGTTTGTCGCGCACCTGTTCGTAAGCGGCGGCCGATAAACAGATGCCGTTCGGCTCAGCGATGCTTTCTAGACGGGAGGCAATATTGACACCATCTCCCATCAGATCGCCGTCGCTCTCCTCGACAACATCGCAGAGATGAATGCCGACGCGAAATTCAATGCGTCGCCCGGGCGGTAAGCCAGCGTTGCGCTCAATCATGCCGTTCTGCATTTCGATTGCACAGCGTACGGCGTCAACAACGCTCCGGAACTCTACGAGGGTGCCGTCACCCATAAGCTTCACAACGCGCCCATTGTGGACAGCGATGGTCGGATTGATGAGATCGCTCCGGAGCGCCCGTAGCCGCGCCAGCGTTTGATCTTCGTCCGACCCCGCCAACCGGCTGTATCCGACCACGTCGGCGACCAGGATCGCCGCAAGTTTCCGCGTCTGGCTCACTTTGCCCACTCCTGTCGACTAAGTGGCATAGCACAGATTACAAAATCCCGTTTTCGAAGGCGACGTTCGATAGGTGAATTCCGAGATAGCCTCAAACAAAGCAGCGCGGGATCTGATTGGAAGTGAATTACGGCAACCACGATCTGTTGGCGAGGCGGACCTTAGGTGCCGTTGAAAATTTTCAGTCAACGAAGCGCGTCCTGTCAGACTTGATGATGACCTCGGCGAAATCGGGCGAGACCTTGCCGCACCAGGCCATCAAGGGTTTTCTCACCGCCCTGATACGGTGAGCCGCGCCAGCACCGTTTCAGCCTCGAGGCGAGGCACCACGGCGATACCATCGCGGTCGCCGACCAGTATGTCTCCCCGCGAGATGGTCATTCCTCCCAGTACCACCGGGAACCCGGCCGTGCCTGGACCATTGCGCGCCGGCGAGTTCGCGACGATCCCGGCACAGTAAACCGGCACCCGCCCGCCTCGATCCCGACAACATCGCGCACGAGGCCGGCGCACCCCTTGTTTCGCACCATGCCAAGGACGAGATCCTCAGTGACCGCCGCACCAGCAAAGCTGTCGGTGGCCGCAACAATGATATCGGCCAGTATCGCAGTACCTGGCGAGAGTGCCTTAATCCCTGGTGCAACGCCCCTCGCCCGCCCATGGCGTCTAGGACTAGGCTCACGGGCAAGCCGGAAAAGGCACTGATGATCTCTGCCGCAGGCCGTTCGAAACGGCTTTTGATGGTGAGCAGCGGTGGGTCTTCAATCATGTGGCGGCCTCACACCCTGAACGAACGAAAGACGAGCTGCAGCGGGATATTTGCGGTTCCTCAAAGGCGCTGCCGCAACTTCCATGCCCTTGAGAGATATCGAAGGCGAGGATCTTCGCTCTGGGGGCGAGGTGAAGTTCAAGCACCTGGCAGCTGAATTCCTCGCCATCGTAAAGAGCTGCGCGTCGTCGATCGCATCGAGGCAGCGACCCAAGGCGCCTCGCCGAGAGTGGAAGACGAGGAATAGTTCGCCCGATTCGCGTGATCGCATTTCGCGATAGCCGCCGGCGAGCCAGTCATTGGCTTCTCGGCGCCGGCCGATCTGTACTCCAGCGACCAGGTTTCAGAAAAGTTTCAGAATTTCGCCGGTACGCACCGCTCCACATGCGCCATGATCCCTACAATCTAGGGAGTGGCCATCATGGAAAACGACGTCGAAAGGCTCCGCATACGGCAAGAGCTTTACGAGTTGTACTTCAGTGGGGTCAACAGCTTGGCCTGCGCGCCAATGCCCGGCACCTTCTTCGAACTTCTAGAGTTGGGCGCCCTGGCTCGCCATGAACCCGTGCCTGAGGGGGCAGAACCTGCGGCTGCGGCAAAGGTCTTGACCGTAAGCGCGGATGGCCCCTGTATGTCGACGAGCCCGGCTCGGTTTGGCAGAGCGCTTCTGAATGTCGCATACAGAATCAGGGAGCATAGCAATCGGCGAGTGCGTGTTTGACACTTCGCGCGGCTTGCTGTTGCGCCAGGGTCATCCCGTCAAACTTCGTCCCAAGACATTTGCACTCCTGAGCCATCTCGTTGGAAAAACAGGGCACGTCGTCAGCAAGTCGGAGCTGATGGAGTCCGTCTGGCCTGGGCTGTTTGTAACCGAAGACTCGCTCACCCAAGGCGTGCGCGAGTTGCGCAAGGCGCTGCGCGATGACTCACAAAGTATAATTCGCACCGTCTCAGGCCGCGGCTACCTCCTTTCACCGCTTGGCGCGCCGGCGAGGCCGCCGTCCGACCTGCCTTCTGTAGCGGTGCTGCGCTTCACTAATGAAGGCGATGCGACCGACACGCCTCTGGTCGATGGTTTTGCCGAGGACATTGTCAACGCTCTGGCGCGATTTCGCACTGCTGTTGTCCTGGCGCGCAACTCAAGCTTTTCCTTTGCGTCGGAGGACCCCGGCAACTGGACCGAGGTCGGCAGGAGACTCGGGGCAACCTTCCTGGTTCGGGGACGCATGGGCCTTCGCGACGGCACCGTACGGGTGGCGATCAACCTCATCGAAGCGGCAAACGGCGCGGTCTTGTGGGGCGAGAAGTTCACAGCATCGGGCTCAGCTGTTTTCGACATGCAGGAAGAGATCGCGCTGCGTGTGACGAACCGTCTTGTCGCACGGCTCGACGATGCGGGCTTGACGCGCGCCCGTCCAAAGCCTCCAGCAAGCCTGGCGGCTTATGAGCTTCTTCTCAAGGGGCTGGTGCATTTGCGTGGCTACGGCGCCGACGATAATCAGGCAGCACGGAACTACTTTGCTGCGGCCGTCACCAAGGATACGCATTATGCGCTCGCGCGCTCATACCTTGCATTTGCCGACCTGATTATCGGCGATTATGGAATGGCTCCTCCGGAGGTGCTGGCCGACATAGTAGAGCAAGCCCGCTTCGCGGTAGGACTCGCACCAGAGGAGCCTCGCTGCCATCGGATTCTTGCCCAAGCACTGCTGTGCACGCGCACATACGATGCCGCCGAGCGGCACTTTCGAAGATCCTATGACCTCAATCCCTTCGATGCGGACACGATCGCGCAGATCGGCTATCTGCTTGCCATCAGGGGCAAGCCTTTCGAAGCCCTGACCTGGATCGACAAGGCGGTTCAGATCAATCCGATACATCCAGACTGGTATCATTCCGACCGTGCATTCGCCCAATACGCGGCGGGAGACTACAAGGGAGCCGTTGTCAGTTGGTCGATGTTGCCCATGACTTCGGCCGTAAGGCTCACATGGCTGGCGGCGGCACAGGCGAAGTTGGGCAACCAGGACGCGGTATCGCGGCTCGTTTCGGAACTCAAGCGTATCGCGCCATCCTACACTCCACTGGAGTCGATCCGGGCCAGCATGCTTTACGAGCATGAATCTGACGCTGACCATCTTCTCGACGGAGTCGCGAAAGCGCTGATGATGTGGAGCGCCGCCTGAACTGTTTGGTTACCGGCCGGACTGGCGGAGCTTTGGGCAACGTTGAAACATTACGACACCGATGTGTCGGATGGTTTGCATTCAAAGGTTTTTGCGACGCTATCTGAGAGCTCTCGTCGGTGATCGCGGGAGGAACTATGGAATCGCCCGAGCATGCTTTCGAAATCATCCGCTACAAGAAATTGGACCGTCCGCGTGCCGGCCTATAGCAACACGCTGACCTTCGCTTTCGAGGCAGAAAGCTACGCACGCTCCTATGCGGATGGCCAGGCTTTCCGCCTTAGCGTCGAGGTGGCTGAGCGCAAGAAGTGTGCGTGAAGGGGGCCTACAATCCTGGTCGTTTCGCCCCAGACGGCTGAACCCGACGATGTCCGCCACCAGGATTGCCGCAATCTTACGGCGCTTCGGTCATTTCTGCTGCCAAAACCGCCACAAGCTTTCGTTCTGGGCGCGCCACGATCCCCTCCGGCCCTACACCTGGGTTTGCTCTAACGTGGCACCCCTGCCTACGCGCAACCAGCTACCAGAGTCCGCTTCAATCGGCGGCAGAGCTCGGCCCAATGGCCGAATTGCGGCGCATAGCGGAATATGGCATCGCGCCTAGACGGTTGAGATTCAACCGCGGCTCAGAACTCGCCGGAGAGCACTGAAACGAATGCGATATTGCGCCGGCGTCAGCCCGACCTTGCGGCGGAAGAGACGCCCGAAAAAACTCGCATCCTCGTAGCCGACTTCATTGGCCACCCCCTCGACCGCCAGGTCGCCGGTCTCCAGCAGTTCCTTGGCCGCTTCGAGCCGGAGCGCGTGGATGTAGTCGATTGTCTTCATGTCCGTGGCCCTTGCGAAGCGGCGCACGAAGGAGCGCTCGGACAGGCCTGACAGCTTGGTCATGGCGGTGACGGGCGAAGGGGTCCGGTAGTTGCGTTCGGCCCATTTCTGGCAGCGGTTGATCACCGCGTCGTCGGTCTGGCGAAAGCGCATCAGCGCTGCGAAGGGCTGCTGGCCCATGTCGTGCCACTGCAGCATGTAGACCTTGGCGACCTCCATCGCCTCCCTGAGGCTGACGAAGCGCGCGATCAGATAGAGGGCGAGATCCTGCCAGCTTGAGCCGCCCCCGGCCATGACGATGCGCTGGGCCTCGCCGCTCAGCACGAGCGACTGGCCCGGCTTCACCTTCACGCCGGGATAGTTGTTCGTGAGCGTCTCGACATAGCCCCAGTGAATGGTGGCCTCGCGATTGTCGAGCAGCCCGGCCTCACCGAGCAGCACCGCGCCCGAACATGCGCTGGCCAGCATGGCGCCGTCGTCATGCGCTCGCTTCAGCCACGCGGCTTCGGCGTCATACTGCCCGGCAACGCTTTCGCCCGGATTGACGAAGAAATCTGGAATACAGACGATGTCGGGTGGCGGGCAATCGGCAAGGCTGTGATCTGGGCGCACCCAGATGCCGTTTGCCGCGCGAAACGGGCTGCCGTCCCCGGCGACCACATAGGGCCGCATGCGTGGCGTGCCCGCGGCTCCGCTGGTGATGAACAGGAAATCCCTGCCGGGCGAGGAAAACAAGTCGAACATGCCGTAGATCGTGGAGGCGGTAGCCTCCGGAGCGGCAAGGATCGCCACATTCAATGGTCTCGCCTGTTCAACCATGGCAGAAATGACCGCCTTCCAGCATTTTCGACTTTAGCGGCCGTGCCCGCGCCGCGCTAGCGTGTGTCAAACGAGGAGACCGCTACATGGCCGCCACCGCTACCCTTGCACAATCGAGCATCGATAGCTTCCGTTCCATCTTGTGCGGCGAGGTGCTGGAGCCGTCGAACCTGTCCTATGACGCGACGCGGGTCGTTTGGAACGGCATGATCGACCGCCGTCCCGCCCTCATCGCGCGCTGCCGGAGTGCTGCCGATGTCGTGGCGTCGGTGAATTTCGGGCGCGAGCATCGGTTAGCGATCGCGATCCGCTCGGGTGGCCACAATGTTGCAGGCTACGCCGTCTGCGAAGGCGGCCTGATGATCGACATGTCGCTGATGAAGGGCGTGCGGGTCGCGTCCGGCCTCGACCGTGCCCTCGTCGAGGGCGGCGCGACCTGGGCCGATGTCGATGCGGCCACCACCCCGCTTGGCCGCGCCACGCCGGGCGGTCTCATCTCGGCGACGGGCGTTGCCGGCCTGACGCTTTCCGGTGGCATCGGCTGGCTGCGCGGCAGCCACGGCCTCAGCGTCGATAATCTGCTGGCCGCCGATCTGGTGACCGCCGATGGCCGGCTCATCCATGCCGACGCGACGCAGAACCCGGATCTCTTCTGGGCGCTACGCGGCGGCGGCGGCAATTTCGGCGTGGTGACGAGCTTCGAGTTCAAGCTGCACCCGATCGAACCGGAGCTGATGTTATGCGGTCCGGCCTATCCCGAGGAGCGCGCCAACGAGATCATTCCGCTCTGGCGCGACTTCATGCAGACCGCACCCGACCGCCTGAGCGGCCTGGCCGAGTTCTCCACCCTGCCCGACGACCCCTCGATTGCCGAGCATGCAAGGGGCCGGCGCGTCCTGGCGCTCGCGCATGTCTATGACGGACCGGCCGACGAGGGCGAACGGGTCGTGGCGCCGTTGCGCAGTTTTGGGGAACCGCTCGTCGATTTCAGCGGCCGCATGCCATATCGCACCATCCAGTCGCTCTATGACGGGCTGTTCCCGAAAGGCCGCGACCGCTGCTACTGGAAATCCACTTACCTCTCGCGCCTCGACGACGAGGTCGTCGGGGAGACCACTGCTTGGATGGCGAAGCGCCCCTCCGAAATGACCTTCGCCTCGATCTGGAAGTTCGGCGGTTTCGTCCAGCGCGTTGCAGCCGATGAGACTGCCTTCGGCGACCGCTCCATGCCCTTCATGCTCAGCCTCGACGCCATCTGGCCAGGCGCTAACGAGGACGATGCGAACATCGGCTGGGTTCGCAGCTTCTGGCAGGACATGCAGCGCTACTCGACCGGCCGCCTCTATCTGAACTTCCCCGGCCATGGCGAAGGATCGGATCTCGTCCGCGACGCCTTCGGCGCTGAGGCTTACGCGCGGCTCGCCAAGATCAAGCACAGATACGATCCGGACAATCTGTTCCGCCTCAACCAGAACATCCTGCCAATGCGCTGACGCACAATCAAAATCGGGTGTACGGTGCGACCCTCGTCTCGCCGTGGGAGCTTTGATCGCGCTGAGTCGCGAGCGACGACCAGCGTGGTCGCCGCGATGCCCGCTTTCAATCAGTGGCAAATCTGTCCGCAACGGCTGAGATGAAGCGCAAAGCTGTCGGGCAACCTTGGGGACCGCAAGCCAACTGGCAGCTTTAAGGCTTCAATCCGTCAGAAGTGGACGTTCAGCGTGCGCGAGTTCCGGTGGCCAGGATCACGTCTGCTTTATGACTTCATCTCGACACGGATACCATGCAGGGTCTTGCTCGAAGCGTTGAGCACGCGACCCGCTGGTTGGGGGGCCATATGCACCACGAGACAGCCTTGACCGTCCCATGCCTGAATCGCCTGGATGACATCTCGATTGGGCGGCATCATGGTTCCATCCGGCGCGAAGTCGTGGATAGGGCCTTCCACCTCATCGAACACGAATACTGAAGGCCAGCGGTGGTGATGTGTCGGCTCTTCCTCGTCGGGCTTGAGGATTACCTCAAGCACACGTAGCCGGTCATTCTCAAACAACACCTTATGGTTTCCGGGAGCCGCGATAACGGCGTCAAGCTTTGGATCCCACTGCGTAGGATCGGTCTGGTCGATCACCTTGGTAGTCATGGCGTAATTCTCCTCTCAGATAGACAGGCGGCCCTCACGCCGTCGTCACTGGTTGAATTGTGCCTTGGGCGCAGAACTGCTGCCCGTCCGCCAGTCGCGCATAGTTATGAACGATCTGGTTCTCGTGATCTTGAACCTGCACGACGAAGTTGCCGCCTTGCTCGGTCCAACTCACGATGAAAAGTCCGGGTCGAACGCCGGTCAGATTGCTCTGAACCACCTCGTCGATCTCGGTAGCGCCGATCGTCGCCTGCACCCGCAATTCGGTCGGCGACAGGACCGTCAACCTCGGTACGAACTGTCCGAATGAGCAATCAAAAGTCTTTCCGACGAGCGAGGTCGGAGCACCATTGGTGGTAGCCATCCTAATCCTCCTTGATGATTTTCGAAATCAGCTCGGCCGATGCTCGGGACAGATGCCGAACTGCTACTTTCAATTTTTGGAGCGCTCCAAGTGCAAGTTCCAACATTTTGGACCTAGCGTCAAGAAAAAACTTGGAGCGCTCCAAGAAATTGTCTAATTGAGGGAAATGAACGCTTCTAAAATGCCTACGCTCGCCGATGTCGGCCGGCTCGCTGGAGTCTCCCGCGGCACCGTCTCCAACGTATTCAACCATCCGGATCTGGTGCGATCCGATCTGCGCCAGCGCGTCGAGGCCGCGGCGCGTCAGCTTGGTTATGATGGCCCCGACCCGAGGGGACGCGTGCTGCGCGACGGCAAGTTCAACGCCATAGGCCTGATCCCCCCGGGCGCATACGCCATTGCCGATATGATCAGGAGCCCATATCTGCGCGAGCTGGTGCTTGGCGTTTCGCTTGCTTGTGACGAGGCTGGAGCGACATTGAGTTTGGTCAATGGTACGGACGAGACACGCACTTCCACCATTCGAGAGGCCTTGGTTGACGGCTTCATTCTGGGCCACAGCGCGGACATCGAGTTGATTGCGTCTTTACGGCGCCGGCGGCTGCCCTTCGTCATCCTCGAGAGCGATGCCGGTCCGGACGTCAATTCTATCCGGATAGACGGCAGGAGCGGGGCGCTGGCGGCCATCAGGCATCTGGCTGCTCTTGGACATCGGCGTTTTGCAATCCTTTCCATTCGGCGCACATCGGGGTCACCCATCGTCCATTTGCCTGGCAATTCCCCGCGCGCTATCTCTGCCGGTTTTCAACTCGATCAGGAGAGACTTTTCGGCTTCGCCCAGGGTTTGGCTGAGCTCGGTCTGTCAATCGACAATGTCCCGATCATCGAGACGACCCCAGGTGAGCCTTCGGCCGGAGCGGTCGTATTCGACCGGGCTCCGCAAGCAACGGCGATCTTGACTATGTCGGACTGGCAGGCAATCACCGTCCTGGACGAAGCGCGTCGGCGCAATATCAAGATACCCGAACACATGTCTGTCGTCGGCTTCGATGGCACTGCGGAGTCTTCGCGCACCACGCCCCCGCTCACGACAGTGGCTCAAGACATTGTCGGGAAGGGGAGACTTGCCGCCACGACGGTGTTTGCAAACGGCGCCCCGAGCCAGGTGATCATACCGGTCGAACTCTTGGTCCGCGGCTCGACCGCCCGACCACGCGGTTAGGCCGGTCACCTCATACTCGTCGTAACGCACAGTGCGCACTGCGAACTCCAGCGTGGTCGCCGTCAACGTCTGCTTTCAGAAGGTATCAAAGGTGGCTGCAACGGCCGAGATCAGGCGCATTGCGGTCCGGCAGCCTTGGGGCCGGGACCAGTAAGTCCGCTTGTGGTCAGTTAAGAACGACAGAGGCCGATCTCGACCCACATCAGCCATGCGGCAACATCCGGTTTCGCACAAGGCTAAGCCATGAGGGCAATGTCTTCAAAACGACGTGGTTGCATTATCGCTGTCCAGTAGGCCAAGCATGCTCGCATTCGAAACGCCAGTCGAATACGCTCAGCGAAGCTTTGAGCTAGGGAGGCAGGACAACCGCACATGGAGCGAAGGCTTACCGCGATCCTTGCTGCCGACGTGGTCGGCTACAGCACGCTCATGGGCGAGGATGAGGTCGGCACGCTCGAACGACTGAAGGGTTGCCGTCGAGAACTGGTCGACCCCGCGATCAAGGAATTCCACGGTCGGATTATCAAGCTCATGGGAGACGGGGCGCTGGTCGAATTCGCCAGCGTCGTTGATGCCGTCCAATGCGCTGCCGCGATTCAGCGCCGGATGGCTGTCCGAGACCCGGGCACCTCCGACCCCCGCCACATCCGGTTTCGCATCGGCGTCAATCTCGGTGATGTCATCGTAGAGGAAAATGACATCTACGGCGATGGCGTCAACATCGCCGCGCGCCTCGAGGCTATGGCCGAGCCGGGGGGTGTATGTATCTCCGGAACCGCATTTGATCATGCCGTTCACAAGGTTGATGTCGGCTTTGCCAGTCTTGGCGAGCAGCGCCTCAAGAACATCGCCGATCCGGTTCGCGCCTATCGATTGCTGCTGGATCCCGCAGCATCGGGAAAGGTCACGGCCGCGCCACACCGGCCGAGCTCGCGCGTCATCATCCTGGCAGGCGCCGCCGCCTTGGCGATCGCCGCGATTGCCGGCATTTTCGCATGGCAGAAGTTCTCAGTGCCATCGCGGCCATCGGTTGCCGTGCTGCCGTTTGCAAACCTCGGCGGCGATCCAGGCCAGGACTATNCCGTCCAGCACGAGATGAGCGGCGAGATCGCCAAGGCGCTTGGCATGCAACCTTCGGCAGCGGAAAGCGAGCGCATGGCGCGGCCGCCGACGAGCAATCTCGAGGCCTATGATTACTATCTACAAGCCGAGACGGCGTCACGCAGCGTCCTGCAGGCCGGCCTGCGGGAGGCGCTCACGCTCTACGACAAGGCGGAGGAGCTTGACCCCGCCTTTGCCGAAGCCTTCGCGGCCGACGCGCGCACCACAATCTATATCTGGCGGGAGGCCTTCAACGACGTCATCCAGAGCGCGCCAGCACGAAAGAGAGCATATGAGAAGGCGAGCCGAGCTTTGGAACTCGACCCTGACCTTTCGTCGCCCTATGCAATTCTTGGGATCATGCAGGTCGTGAATCGCCGCTACGAAGATGCGATTGCCTCTGCCAAGAAGGCTGTTTCAATCGGTCCGGGCATGCAGAGGCGCAAGCAGCCCTTGGATATGTTCAGTTATACGCCGGCAATCATGCCGAGGCAGCCACTGCGGTCGAGACGGCGCTCAGGCTCGACCCCGACCTCTCAGCGATCAACCGGGAAACTGCTGGGCTGGTTTTTCTGCTCCAGGGCAATGTCGAGAAAGCGATCGAGACTCTCGAGCACACACGCGACGATGCGTCCACGGTTGGCAACTTTCGGTTTACGCTCGCTGCGGCGTATGTCCGCGGCGGCCGCCTACCGAATGCGAAAGCCGCAATCGCCGAGGGGCTCCGCCTCGTAGCAGGGTCCAGCTACGTGGACTCTTTGGCTGGGTGGGAGATGACTCATGCACATTTTCGGAATCCGCAGGATCTGGCGATACTCGTCGCCGCACTGCGCCAGGCGGGCCTCCCCCAATGGCGCTTCGGCTTTACCCCGGCCGAACAGGACCAGTTACAGGGTGCCGAGATCGCGTCCCTCGTCATTGGCCATACACTGCAAGGCCAGATCGAACCCGGTCTCCAACCAGCCTTCCTTCAGATCGGAAGCGACGGCAAGGCGGCCTTCCGCTCTACGACGCGGCTAGTCACCGAGACCGTCTACGTCGATGGCGATCTGTTGTGCGAGCAGAGCGAGAACCTGTTCGGTCGCCCCGACTGTGGTCCCGTCTACAGACGCAACGACGCAGCCGGCAAAAGCTACTCCTATGCCAATACAAGCAAGGTGTTTCACTTCACCGTGGTTCGGTAGACGCACACGCGCGTCTCAATGATAGTGATCGAGTTCCAAATTGGCCGCGACCTTCGGCCAGTTGGCATCGGCTTTCGGGATATTTTCAGCTGCATGCGCGGCGAAATCGTCCGCATTGTCGACGTCGTAGATGAGGTAGAGCTTGCCGTCGATAATCTTGAATGCCTCAGGATCGACATTGACCGTGACCCCCCCGCCCACGACTTCGCCGGCGCAGTACCCGCCATATTGAGGAGCGTACTTGACCGGTTCGCTCATGAACATTTCCTGGTGTTTCTTGCTGGCGAAATGCCAAGGTGTCCCCAGCCATTCATAAGTGAACTCTTCGGAGCCCTTCACGGCCTTGCCGTCAGTGAAGTAAGCGACCGTGTCGTAGCCCATGATCGCCACACCACCAAAATAGCCGGTGTTTACCGAATCGTCGGCACATGCCGATCCCGCGCCGGCGACCACAGCTACCGCGACCAGGGCAGCCGTCCCCAAACTCCGAACCAGTCGTAGCTTGATCATCGTGCTCATCTGTATCCTCCGTTAATCGTGGATCTCGGCGCACTTCGCCGCGTTCGCCTCGCCAAGAATTTTGGCTTGGCAGGTAGCACCATGGCGTTTGAAAAGTCGTATGATATCCGTGTTGCCCTTCCAGAATGCGCGCGTTATCGGCATGTAGCCATGCCCCTCGGCATGGTTCACATTGGCACCTTTCGCAATGAGGAACTCGGCCAGTTCAATGTGGTTTTCCTCGCCGGCCACCAGCAACGGCGTAGCACCCGCCTTGTTGGCGGCATCGTCGAGCACCGCGCCTTTTTCCAGCAGCAGCTTGGCGATCGGCAGGCTGCCCGAGAAGGCCGCCGCATGAAGCGGGGTAAAGCCGCCCGAGTTACGCGCCATGATGTCGGCACCCTTGGCCAGCAAGAAGTCGGCGATTTCCGGCTGGTTATCGAGCGCTGCAGCGATGAGCAGCGTTGCCTGGTCGCGCGCCCGGCTGTCGACGTCGGCACCGCCTGCCAGGGCTTGCTCCACGGCACCCTTGTCGCCGGCGGCGATGGAGTCGAACAACTGCTCACCTGCGGCTGCTGTTGTAGCCGCCAAAACCAGCATTCCAAGTGCCAGCAATCCGCGCATTGTGCAAGGTAGCATATTAGCTTGTGGTCATACAAGCTGTCCTGGGCACATCAGGTGGATCCAAGGCGGACGGCGCGGCCAGACATAGCGAACGCGGCCCAGGGCGGGAAGGCGTTAGTGCTACTGGCTTCGTCAGTACGGCACCGGTCCAGGCTGAATTTTGAAGAGCGTCGATTACCGAGGCGCCGAGCGGCGTCGAGCGTAACCGCCTGTTGCTCCGTTGGGATAGCCGGTAAGCGCAAAGGTGGCCGTTGGCGGAAGTGTCCGCTTTCGGATGCAACTATGGCTTGCTCAATGACCGACATGGGGCGCAAAGCTGCCATTCGTAACCGGCGTACACATAGGAAGTGCATAGGACATTTCAGGAAAAGGCCCATTCCGCATCGGACGGCGTGACCAACCCCTGCCGCAGTCGGCTGTGAAGTTCATTCCACGACGGGTCTGTCACGAAGCCTTTCATGCTTCCACAAGCCTCGGCGAAGGAAATGTCGCCCAAACGGCCGATGAGATCACTCATCGCGCCGTTCCTGCCCTTCAGGAATAGCTCGAGCGGATCATCATCACACTCAATTACCCGATGTCCCCAAGCACCCGGTACGTCGTCGCTTGCGAGAGCCTGCTGAAGATCTTCATCCACGCCTGTGGCCTCAAGCGCCCGGGAGACGACATAGCGCATCAGGGGGTAATAGATCGGCTGATAGCTGCCTCCAAGCGCGCGCACGCCGGGCAGGATCGACAAAACCAGAAACATCAGCAGGAGATTCGGGACAAGGCTGCGATTTGCCAGCCGCTCAAGGATATCGGGGGCTGTGAAGCACGCCACCTTCATACCGGTCGCGGGATCGATGAGCTCTCCGGCAACCAGACGCAGCGGAAGGCGTTTGCCATTTTCGTAGAGCCAGAAGAAGTCGGTACCGCGCGCGAGCCAGCCACTCCAGGGGCCGGACGCGAGCCCATCGATGCCGGCAAGGATATTGGAGGCGAACTTCGGGTCTTCCAGCAGTCTCATGCGTAGCCAGGAATTTTCGTCCGACAGATGGTCGGCCACCAGGTCGGCGATATCCTCGTCGTCGATCTGCAGGAAGGCAAAGCGGTGTCCGAACATTCTTGGCCAAAGGATGAGATTGGCTGCCTTGATGGCATGCGCCGGCCGGTCGAATTGCGTTTTCGGCAGAAGGCTACGAAGCAGCGTGAGCGCGTCTCCCCCAGTATTTGGCTCCCTCGGTAACAACTCGAACCTGTAAGGTCCCGGCCCGGCTAGCAGGCTGTATCCGATCATCCGGCTTCGGCTCAGGCCAAAGACGTTGACCGGCTTGCCGTCAACGGTGATCCAGCCTGGTCCCTTGCGTGGCTTTTCGACGAGATTCACCGTCGAAACGGCGTAGGAAACGTAGGTCGAACAGCCATGCGCCGAGAGACCAAGGAGGCTGAAGATATGCGTATAATAGGCTTCCGGCTCCAGGAGGAGAAACAAATGAGGGCCTGTCTGCAACACGCGGCGCCTTTGGAAATCCCTGCAGATTTCCAAGGCGGTATCGGCAGACAACCCGTTTCGTGTCGCTGCCTTCCTGATGATGTCGAGTAGTTTGGTGAAGGCTCGGAGCCGGATTTCTGGCATGGGAACCGAAGCCGGCGCCGTAAACAGGCGAAACGCATAATCACGGATCGGCCGGGAATGGTATGGGCTCATCCAGGGGTAGAGTGCCGTCAGCGACCCCAGGACTGCCTGTTTCGCATCTACGCCTGCTGTTAGCTCTTCCACCTCACGTTTCACCTTTTTCTCGTGTCTGAATTACACCCACGCTCAAACACAAAATACTGACGAGGAGCGCCACGCCAAAGCTCAAGAAAATCGTCGAAGGAAATGCTCGATCTCCGACAGCGGCGGCGATGCCGAAGATGAGTAACCCGAGCACCACGGCCACACTATGCATAATGCCTTTGGCCCGGCCCAAAAGATAAATGGATACATGCGACTGCAATGTGACTTCAACGCTGACGCGTCCAAGATTGTATAGAAATCCGAGCGCGACAAAAAGGATCACTGTCCAGGGCGTGGGCAGAGATGCCAGCGCCATGAGTACCAGCGCCGTTAAGCCCAAAAGCATGAGATGCCGCACGTGGGTACTCATCGCTCTTTCAATCCGGAACAGAGAGACCGCACCGATCAGTGAGCCCGCCGACCATGCAGCCTCAAGGTAGCCGAAATCCGCGGCAGTACCCTTCTGCTCCTGGAAGACGAAGCTAGATCCCATGACGCTGACAAGCACCGCGCTTGTGTAGAGAAGCGCGTAGACGCCGATGAGACGACGCAGGCTTGGATCTAATTGTGCTGCCGAGATTTTGGCGAAGCGGACATCACGCGAAACCGGTTGCAGCCGCATCAAGGCTAGGCAGCCCGATGAAAACAAAAAGAAGGCAGCAATAACGGTGAATGGCAGGACTGGGGAGCGATCATGCAGCAAAGGCCCTGCAAGCAAAGCTGCGCCGAGATTGCCGACCTGCATGACGAAGAAGACGGCGGAATTCGAGGCTACAAGATCGCGGCCGTCAGCTGTCACGGGGATCATTGATTGAGAGCTTGTAAGCGCGACACGGTCGCAAACCGAAAAGAGGGCCGCTGACAGACAGATAATCACAAACACGTCCATGTCGAGAAGCGCGCAAGCGGTAGCCAGCATAACGACGAAGCGGCTGAGGTCTGCCGCAACGTTCAAGCATCGCCTGTCAAATCGATCCGCCGCTACACCGGCCAGAGGGCTCGCGATGAATTCGACAACGCTGACGATCGCAAGGAACGTCGCCACGCCGGCGGTTCCGTACCCTCGCTCGACGAGAATCCAGGCGGATGCGATGTAGTAGCCGTTTCGGGCAACGGCCGCCGATAGCGTGCTGGCCAGGAATCCGAGGCAGGGACTGGACCGGCCGGCCCGTCCTTTGCCATGATGAACTCGAACCAGGTTTGACATGAGCGGCGTATCCGGCTGACCGCCGATGGATACCGTCTTCCGCCAAGCCTGCTTTACTGTGATGTTGGGGTTTTCCGATACTTGCTGAGAACCGACAAGCGGCGGGCTAGATTCTGCAGTTACGACGAAACTCCGTCGGGACCGCGCCGAATGCCCGCTTAAAGGCGGTCGTGAAATGGCTCGAGCTGCCGAAACCACATTCCATCGCGATTTCCGTCGCCGACAGACTGGTCGATCGCAGCATGTCCGCGGCCTGCTCCAGCCGTCGCTGCGCAATGAATGCGTGCGGCGTCATGCCTGTCGACTGCTTGAAGGCCCTCCAGAAATGGAACCGGCTAACCCCAATTTCTTTCGCCAGATCGGCGAGCGTAGGTCTGCCGTCCGACAACGTCTCGATCATGTCCACCGCCCGCTTGAGATCGAACGATGACAAACCGCCTTTTGCCGGCTCCTGATGGAAGCCGTTCAACCTCAACATTTGGCCGAGCAATTGCGTGGCGTGGCACTCCACCATCGTTGCGCTGATGGGGTCAGGCTGCTTGAGCTCCAAGGCAATCCTCTGCAACGCCAACTCTACAGTGCCGTCCCGAAACCCGATCGACGGCGGCAGCACTGCCGGGCGATGGCGAGCCGTTCCCGCAAACACATCGTCGGCGAACTCTTTTGCAATCGAGACTAGGAGGTAGGAAGCGGTCGCGTCCCCCTCGTCCCACCCATTCCAATCACTGCCGGCGGGCATGAAGATTATCGAACCGGCCCGGCGCGGCAAAAAGGCAATCCGGCGCCCATCCACGATGTCTTCTCCGCGGCACGCCGTGCCCTTCAGGTTCATCAGGAACACATGGTTTGGCTGCAGGATTCTTGTTTCCTGGCGCTCAAGCCCGGTTCTTTTGACCACGTCCGCCCGCACGCTCCCCCAATTCTCATATTTGTGTGTAAGCGACTGGTGCCGGGAACGGCGATTCTGGGTCGGGTCGAGCGCAAGAGTATTCACGTATCCGCAGCCTCCTTACTGGCGAGCGGCCAGTCGGCGCATGATGTGGCGAACCATGGGTTGCTGAACAACACGCAAATAACTCTGGATTGGTAGAAGATGTGACTTTAGCGAAAAAATGGCAAACGAGTGAAAGCCGCCTGTATCCGGCAGGCCTACCAGTTGGCTCAGCCAATACTTGAGCCCGGTGAAATATTAGACCCCACTTATCTTGGTGGAATTTCCCCCATCGACGTATCGGCATCTCACCAATGGAACGGTGCTGGAGGCATACTGCGATGCGTGGACTCGACGACTTTCTGGCTGAGTGCGACCACGGCCCACGGATCAACGGACTGGCAGGCTTTTTCGCGGCGACCGCCGCTGGCAAGAGCGGGATGCCAATCCGCAAGCCCGTCGCCGACGCCCGGCTTCTGCCGAGCGATGAACTGCTGCGCGGCCTGGTCAGCCTGCATGCGGCACGACAAGGCTTTTTTGACCAGCATTATCACGGCAGCATTCCCTACAGATTGGAGGAGGAGTGCCGGACGGCCTACGCAATGCTGAAATACGCACGGGATCGTGGTGGTCCGCATTCGCTATACAGCCTTGGAACAGCGGAAGGCACGATGGCGAGGACACTGTCCGAACTGTCGGAGGGACAGATACGCACACTGTCGTGCAGCCCGAACGCGGAGAATTACAATTGCTTCATGGCTTATGGCGAACCGCCGCACGCTGACTTCTTCGTCGGCCCCTTTCATCATTTGACAAAGGACGTCCTGCGTTCAGATCCGCGACTGGCAAATTTTGCCCACGGGTTCGACATCATTCTCGAAGATACGACCTTTCAGATGTACTCGCCCAACAGAGCAAGCCAGATCGAATTCGTGACCCAGCACCTCAAGCAGGACGGAATCTTCGTCTTCGTCGAAAAGTTCCGGGCAACCGAGGAGCCGGACTACAGGCGTCGCGAATACCAGAAGGATTTTGGGTTCAAGGCGCGCTATTTTCCCCCAGATGAAATCGAGAAGAAGCAAACCCTCGTTCTGGATACGATGTTCGGCAATGAGGTGACTTTGGCACAGATGGCCGACGCCATACGCCAGCATTTCAGCTACTGCTCACTGACGTGGAACAGCGGAAATTTCTGTAGCCTGGCGGCGAGCAATAGCGAGGAAAACCTAAACCGGTACCTCTCCCAGATGGCCACTCCGGCCATTCCGCACGAGTACGTCTACGAAACAAGCTTGTGTCCGCCCCTGCCCGTTAGCGTCCCTGCCGCGCAGGAATAGGCTCCTGCGCCTTGGGACAGGTCGACAACACGCTCCGTCGTTTGGACCATGTCTTCGCGGCTGTCGACCATGGCAGCCTCAGGCAGGCTGCAAGAGTTCTCAGAGTGAGGGAATCCTGTGTCAGCCGCAACATCGTAGCTCTCGAGCAGTTGCTCGACATGCAGTTGTTTGACCGCGACGTCCATGGCGTTCGGCTGACCGAGGCAGGCCGGGCCTGGGTCGATCTTGTCCGGGCCCATTATGAAGGCTTGCAGGATGCACTGGCTGGAGGTAGTCGCGGTCACCAGGATGTCAAAACGCTCAGGATAGGATTATGCGCCCAGATGTGGCGCACGTTCGTGACACGTCTCATCGATCGTTTTGGCCGTTTACATCCAGACGTGTGCGTCGAGATCGAAGACGTTCCACTCGAACAGTGCCTGGCGGCTATACGCCGCCGGCGCCTCGACATCGTCTTCACGCACGGGCTTGAGAACGCCGCCCTGTGCCGTAGCGAGATATTTGCGCACGAGCGCTTGTTCGTTCTCCTGCCCGGCGGCCATCCGCTCGCAGAAAGGCCGGCAGTCAGATGGAGGGATCTTGCAGATACGTGCCTGCTGGTTTCGGTCGGATCGCCGCAGGATCCGGTTTTGCTGGAAAAGATTGCCGCGGATGGTGGCCCCGCTATCCAGATATGTCGCGCCAGCGAAGGAACGGTCATCCTCAAGGTGCAACTCGGTCAAGGCGTTACTCTGGCGGGCGAGGGTTTTGCCAGGACAGTCGCCATCGACGCCATGGTGTGGAAACCGATCAGTGGCCAGAGCAGCGTTAGTTCGATCAAGGCAGTGTGGCTGGAATCGAACCCAAAACGCGCGCTTTTGCGGCTGGTTGGGACCGCAAGAAACATGGTGGCAGCAACGCGACCCAGGACTACCCCTGTCGATACAGGACGTTCGGAACGCCGCGGCGCGATTTCTGAAGTCACGTCATGACTCGGAGGCGCGACTAAAACGGTTCGACTTCAGTCGTCCGGCCCTCAACCACCCTCCGAACGCTTTGCCCTGGCAAAGCCCCGATCCGTCGCAATAAACCGCGCCAACATCGCGACGATGAGGCGCGGCGCATCGGCGGGGCGTTGCCCCGCTTCGCGGCCGAGGATCTCGGCATAGGCGGTCAGGTCACGGTGCAATGCCGCGGGAAGCTCCACCATGACCTTGACCGGCTTGTCGTCAGCGATTGGCCCCAGTTTCAGCTTGGCCATTTCAGCCTCCATAAGGTTCAAGCACGAGATCGCGCGTGACGATGACGCGCACCGGGTATCCCGGTCGGATCGTGAGCGTCGGCGCTATGTTGAGCTGTCGCTGGACGATCTGCTGGCCTGTCTGGCTGATGCTGTCGGAAGCACCCTGGCGAAGAGCGCGCATGATGTCGCTCTCCTGGCCCGATGAGCCTGCCTGCGCGCCGATGCTCAGAACCGTGGAGAGCGCTGCAGCCTTGAAGAGCTCGCCCCAGTGATAGTCAACGCCGTCCTCGAGCCCAGCATAGCCTTCCGCGTCCGCGCCAGGCTCACGTTCCAGAACGATGGAGCGGCCGTTAGAAAAATCAGTCTGGTCCAGACCAGCAACACCCGACGCTGGCCAAAGCCGACACCATTGTCATACTGGCCGATGAGACGCGTCCCCTGCGGAATGAGACGGACGTGTCCGGTGGGGCTGTCATAGACATTCTCCGTCACCTGCGCGGTGATCTGACCCGGCAGATCGGACCGAATGCCGGTGATGAGGGCGGCTGCGACGACGGCGCCCGCCTGCAGGACGTTCTTCGACGCAGGCGGGGCAACACGATCCGACGAGACGGTGCGCTTGTCCGGCGGCTGATCGAGGAACGCGCGCTGCCGGTCCTGCGCCGAGGGCGTCGCTGGTTGCGGCGCGAGGCCAAGGCTGGCGAGCTCGGTCTGTGGCATGGTGCCTGTCGTGCCTGTTCCAGGCTGAGCGGCGGTCGCGTCGCTTGCAGGCCGCGTTTGCGTGGACGCGAACAAGCGCGCCGTCCTCGCCGCTTCCAGTTCCTGCTCCCGGCGCTGTTCCTCCTGGTCCGGTCCTACGGGACCTGTCGATGGCGCGGAGCCGCCATTTTGCGCGTTGAGGATCGGGCGGCCGAGATCGCCCGGAAGCGGTGGGCCAAGCTTCGGAACGCCCGCATAGTCCTTCGGCAGGCCGGCAAGCCCATCGGGTGTCGAACGATTGTCGGTTGAATACAGCTCCTGACCCTGGCCTTGCTGACGGTTCTGCAGCGCGTAGATCAGCGCACCGCCGACAGCGAGGCTTGCGGTGAGGGCCAACGCGGCCAGCGCCTTGCGGGACAGACGCGTCACGCGCGGCGGCTCGGCGCGCAGCCGCATGGCCGCGGCCGGCTCGCCTGTCAGGGGCCGGGCGTCATCCTCGACCGACGCCTCCGGCCGGGCGTCATTCGCGGGCCCCCGGCCTTCTTTCTTCCCGGGATCCATTTTGTCGCTCATGATGACGACCCTCCCCTGCCTGTTCGGAGGTTCGTCGCTGGCGGGGTCTCACCAGGGCCATGCATCCATGAAAATCGACTGCTCCTTACCCCATCGGTGCGAGAGACGCGGACGCGCCTCTGGTTCTTGCCGGCGCCGAAGCGCAACTCGGCGGCGGCAAACATCCGGTCGACGATCATGTAGTTGCCGCGCACGCGATAGTTGACCAGCTCGGACGTGTCGCCTTCCGGCCCTACCACGAAGAGTGGCGGCATCTCACCCTGGCCGATGCCCCGCGGGAACTCGATGAACACCTGCTTGCCATCGTCGAAGGCGCGCAGCGGCCGCCACGGTGCGCGATCGCCCGTCACCTGGTAGCGGAAATTGACGCGAGAAAGATCGATGCCTGTCGAGACCGGCTGTGCAGCCTCAGCTTGCTGGTTCTGCCTGCGCAAGGCGATGAGTTGGTCCTGCGGGTATTGCCAGGAAACCGACGCCATATAGGTCGACGGCGTCGAGCGCAGTTCCATGTGATAGGTACGCCGATCGGTATTGATGACGAGATTGGTGAGAAGGTCGGCGCGCGTCGGCTTGACGAGTATGTGGACCTGCTTGGCCGCGCCCGTACCGCTCTCGGTATCGCCGATGATCCAGCGCACGGTGTCGCCGGCGGCGACGGGACCGGAACCGACGAGCTGCTCGCCGGGCTGGAGCGCGATGTCGGTGATCTGCCCCGGCGAGGCATAGACCTGATAGAGCGCGCCATCGACGAATGGATAGACCTGCATCGAGTTGATGAAGCCGTTGCGGACAGGCTGGACGCGCGCGGCCGCATTGGCCAAGTTCACGCGCGCGGTCGGATCGGTCGGTTCCGGGTTGGGCTTTGCGGCCTTGCCGACCGGCTTCAACTGGCCTGGAAGCGGCAGCGGCTTGGACAGCTCCACCACCTTGACGGGCGGTGGCGGATCGACGGCATGCACGGCCGGGACCGGATCGTCATAGGAAATCTCCGGCGGCTTCTGCCTGGTGGCGCAGCCCGCAAGCGCCGAAGTGCAAAGCAAAAGCGCTGGAAGGGCCATTTTGCGGAAGGCGGGCATTGCGTGGATGAGGAAAACCAGACGCCCCCAGGGGGCGGCTTTGCAGAGTACGGGCATCATTGTCCAAGCTCCTTCGACCAGTTGATGGCGTTGATGTAGATTCCAAGCGGGTTCTTCCTCAGCGCATCAGCGTCGCGCGGGGGCTGGACGACAATGGTGAGGATGGCGGACCAGCGCTCCGTGGAAGCCAGTGAGCCGTCCTGATAGCGGCGTTCGACCCAGGCGATTCGGAAGCTCACCGGCGATGCGCGGATGACCGACGACACATCGACGGCGACCTGCTGCTTGCCGACCTTGGTGAACGGGTCATTGGCGCGCGCATAGTCGTTGAGAGCCAGCGCCCCGCCCTGCGTCGCGAAGTCGTAGGCGCGCAGCCAGTTCTGCCGCACGATGACCGGATCGGCGGGGATCGACCTCACCTGTTCGATGAAGTGCGCCAGGTAGAAGGCAATCTGCGGATCGTTCGGCTGATAGTCGCCGACCGCAGGTCCCACAGCCTGCGCCTGGCCGAGACGATCGACCTGCACCACCCAAGGCACGATCGAGCCTTTGGCGGATTGCCAGATGAGCGCGGCCGAGAACCCCGCGGCGAGCGCCAGGCAACCGAAGGCCATGGTGCGCCAGTTGCGCGCCTGCACGCGAGCCGAACCGATGCGCTCGTCCCAGAGCTGAGCAGCGCGTTGGTAGGGGGTCTCGGGTTGTGGGGACTTGCCGTAGTGCGTGGACGGTCGTTTGAACATGCTCAGTCACTTTCAGAGAGGTTGATCGAGGAGCCGCCGCCATGGCTGTCGCCACTGCGAACGGCGTGGGCCGCGGCCTGGACGCCATGGGTCATCTGTTGCGAGCGCTTCATGCGCTTCGCCCAGGCTGGCTGACTTTCGGTTGCGGAGGACGCGACGGGTGCGGAGCCGGCTTCGGGCGCGTTCGCGCCGATTGTGCCAGCCGTGGAGGATCCGCCCGTCGTCTCGAAGGCAGCGCGAGCGCCCGACTGGTAGCTGTGCTTCATGCTGCCTGCCGCATTATTGGCCGCACGCTTGAGCGGTGAGATGGCACCTTGGGCGCCGGCTCTGATGACACCGCCGAGCCCGGATGCGACGCCAGAAAAGCCAGACTCTCCGGCCGCGCTGAGGCCGTAGGCTGTGGACGCCCTGCCCGCCATGGCGGCACCGCCACGGGCCGCCGCTGCAGCACCGCCGCTGACAGCCGCGCCGCCGGACACGACGGAACCGGCGGCGGCGGCGCCCACTGCTGCCATGCCGCCGGCGGCGAGCCCGGTCCCGACAGCCGCGCCCGCACCGAGTTGCGGGCCGCCGGAGACGAGACCGTTGGCAATGCCCGGTCCAAAGATGCCAAGGCCGAGCAGCGACAACGCGGCCAGCACGATCGCCATGGCATCGTCGACCGACGGCGTGTTGCCGCTGAACCCCGCGGTGAACTCGGAAAAGAGCGTTGAGCCGATGCCGATGATGACGGCGAGCACCAGCACCTTGATGCCGGACGAGATGACGTTGCCAAGCACCCGCTCGGCCATGAAGGCGGATTTGCCGAACAGACCGAAAGGGATCAGCACGAAACCGGCGAGCGTTGTCAGCTTGAACTCGATCAGCGTGACGAAGAGCTGGATCGCCAGGATGAAGAAGGCCAGCAGCACCAGCGCCCAGGCGAAGAACATGCAGGCGATCTGGATGAAGTTCTCGAAGAAGGACCAATAGCCCATCAGGTTCGAGATCGAGTCCAGCAACGGCCGGCCGGCGTCGAGCCCGGTCTGCGCCACCTTGCCCGGGCGCATGAGATCGTTGACGGTAAAGCCCGTACCCGAGGCCTTCAGGCCGAGCCCGGCGAAGCTTTCGAAGACGATGCGGGCGAGATTGTTCCAGTTGGAGATGAGATAGGCAAAGACGCCGACGAAGAGCGTCTTCTTGACGAGGCGCGCCATGAAGTCGTCGTCCGCCCCCCAGGACCAGAAGAGCGCAGCCAATGTCACGTCGATGACGATCAGGGTCGTGGCAATGAAGCCGACCTCGCCGCCGAGCAGGCCGAAGCCGCTGTCGATGTAGCGCGTGAAGACTTCGAGGAAATGGTCGATGACCCCCATGCCGCCCATGTCAGCGAGCCTCCGGCCGAGGCGGCTCGACCTGCATCGCCGGAGCGGTCACATCCGCCCGCTTCCCTTCTTTCCGGTCGGCTGACGGCGGCACATTCGGAAACAGCGTTGTCGGCGCTACCGGAGCAGGCGCGGTTGCCGAGTCACGTTGACCGAGAAACCGGCGCCGGCTGGCTGCCCACGCTTTCAGACAGCCGGGATCGCGAGGACCGGCCTCGCCGATCCCGGAACAGCGGCGCAATTCGGCCGCGAGTGGGTGTTGTGGCGCGACGGAACGGTCCCCCGTCGCAAGGGCGTCAGGCTCGTCGTCCTCGCTGCTCATCTCGATTGCGGTCACTGTCAAAGCGACCGCGATGAAGATGACCGCGCCGATGCGAGCGAGGAGCTTGCCTTCCATCGCGCCGACCTCAGTTCTTGCCATAGAACATCTGCGCACTGCCGGGCTGGTAGCCCGAGCCCTGCGTCAGGAAGCGCCGGCGCTGCTCTCGGCCCTGGTCGGCAGCGGTGGCCTGTTCGGCCGATTGCAACGCTTGCGCCCGACCGTTCGCGGCGACGACAGCGGTGAGATCGGCGAGCTGCTGCGCCTGAAGCGCGAGGAGCTGGTTGCCGGCCTGTGTTGCCTGAAGCGCTCCGGTCGCACCCTGGCTTTGGCCGACCAGCGCCGACATCTGCGTTCGATTGGTGTCGATGTTGCCGACGACTCCCGCCTGCACACGCATGGCATCCTGAAGGCCACCAACCGTGTTGCCCCAGCGCGAGCGCGCGTCGGCGACGAGTTGCTGATCCGAAGCCGACAGCGAGACGTTGCCATATTTCTGCTGGAAGGCCTGATCGATCTGCTGCACGTCGTAGGCTACGTTCTGCGCTTGACCGAGCAATCGCTGCGTACGCTGCACTGACTGCTGGAGCTGTTGCAGCGAGGAGAACGGCAAGCTTGCGAGATTGCGGGCCTGGTTGATGAGCATCTGCGCCTGGTTCTGAAGCGAGGTGATCTGGTTGGTGATCTGCTCGAGCGAGCGCGCTGCCGTCAGGACGTTTTGCGAATAGTTCGAGGGATCGAAAACGATCAAGGCCTGTGCGGGTGTTGCCAGCATGGGCGAGAGCGCGGCGGGAGCGACAAGCAGGGCGGCAGCGAGCCGCATGCCAAGGGAGCGGTGCAGTTTCATGGGGACTTCTCCTTGTTGGTGAGGGCGGGGCTGGTTAGGGCGGGAACCAGTTCAGCGGCCCAGCCGACGCCACGGTGGCTAAGCCAGGCAGCGAGGAACCCGTCGCGGCCGTGCTCAGCGACGATGCGGGAGATCGCGGCCTGGTCGGTCTTCGCGGATACGGCGCAAAGCGCGAGCGCCACATCCGACAGTCCCAGCTCGAACAGCCGGTTGCCGCGACGGGACTGGCAGTAGTAGTCTCGCTTCGGCATCGCCCGCGCGATGATCTCGATCTGCCGATCGTTCAGGCCGAAGCGGCGATAGATCGCGGTGATCTGCGGCTCGATGGCGNATGGCGCGCTCGTTTGGCAGCAGAAGCCGGGTCTGGCAGCTCTCGATGATCGCGGGCGCGATTGCCGAACCATCGATGTCGCTGAGCGACTGCGTGGCGAAGATGACGCTGGCGTTCTTCTTGCGCAGCGTCTTCAGCCATTCGCGGAGCTGGCCGGCAAAGCCGTCGTCGTCCAGCGCAAGCCAGCCTTCGTCGATGATGAGAAGGGTTGGCGAGCCATCGAGCCGATCCTCGATGCGATGGAAGAGATAGGACAGGACCGCGGGCGCGGCACCCGTTCCGATCAGCCCCTCGGTTTCGAATGCCTGGACCGACGCCGATCCGAGATGCTCGTGCTCGGCATCGAGCAACCGGCCATAGGAACCTCCGACGCAATAGGGGCGCAATGCCTGCTTGAGATCGTTTGATTGCAGCAGCACGACCAGGCCGGTGATGGTGCGCTCCTCGACAGGCGCGGACGCCAGGGAACTCAACGCCGTCCAGATATGCTCCTTGATCTCAGGCGTGATCGTCACATTCTCACGCGTCAGGATCGCCACGACCCAGTCGGCGGCCCAGGCGCGCTCGGGGACATGATGAACACGCGCGAACGGCTGAAGGCTGACGCTGTCGGTTGCGCCATCGCTGAGATCGCCGCCGAGATCATGCCAGTCGCCGCCCATGGCGAGTGCCGCCGCGCGGATCGAACCGCCGAAATCGAAGGCGAAAACCTGTGACCCCTCATAGCGGCGGAACTGCAGCGCCATCAGTGCCAAGAGCACGGACTTGCCCGCGCCGGTCGGGCCGACGATCAGCGTGTGGCCGACGTCACCGACGTGAAGCGAAAGCCGGAACGGGGTCGAGCCTTCGGTCTTGCCGAAGAGCAGAGGGGGCGCTGCAAAATGCTCGTCCCGTTCCGACCCCGCCCACACCGCGGAAAGCGGAATGATGTGGGCGAGATTGAGCGTGGAGATGGGAGGTTGACGGACGTTGGCGTAAACATGACCCGGCAGGCTGCCGAGCCACGCGTCGACGGCGTTGATGGTTTCAATAATCGCCGTAAAGTCGCGGCCCTGGATGACCTTTTCGACCAGGCGCAGTTTTTCGTCGGCGATGTTGGGATCATCGTCCCACACCGTCACCGTCGCGGTGACATAGGCCATGCCGGCATAGTCGGCGCCGAGTTCCTGCAGCGCCATGTCGGCATCGGCGGCCTTGTTTGCGGCGTCGGCGTCCACGAGGACGGACGCCTCGTTGGTCATCACCTCCTTGAGGATCGCCGCCACTGACTTGCGCTTGGCGAACCATTGACGCCGGATCTTCGTCAGCAGCCTGGTGGCATCGGTCTTGTCGAGCAGGATCGCGCGTGTCGACCAGCGATACGGAAACGCCAGCCGGTTCAGTTCGTCGAGCAGACCCGGCGTGGTTGCGGTCGGGAATCCCGTGACCGTGAGAATGCGCAGATGCGACGCGCCAAGCCGCGGCTCGAGCCCGCCGGTCAGCGGCTGGTCGGCCAGCATGGCGTCGAGATACATCGGCGTTTCGGGAACGCGGACACGGTGGCGATTGGTCGAGACGCAGCCATGCAGATAGGTCAGCGTCTCGGCGTCATCGAGCCAGCGGCACTCCGGCATGAAGGCTTCGACAAGGCGCAGGACGCGGTCGCTGCGATCGGCGAACCCGGTCAGCGCCGCGTTGGGGTCGAGGCCCTTCTTCTCGCGGCCTTCGTAGAGCCAGCTTTCCGCGCGGGCGGTGTCTTCGGCGGGCGCAAGATAGGTGAGCGTCAGGAAGTAGCTGGACTCGAAATGCGCGCCGGCCTCCTCGAAGCCCGCCTTTCGCTCCGCATCGACTAGCGTGGAGGCCGCATCCGGAAAGCTGCTGTCGGGATAGCGGGTCGAGGCATGGCGCTGCGCTTCGACGAAGATCGCCCAGCCGGAGCCGAGACGGCGGAAGGCATTGTTGAGCCGGCCGGCGACGGCAATCAGTTCGGCCGGAACGGCGCTGTCGAGATCGGGGCCGCGAAAGCGCGCGGTCCGCTGGAAGCTGCCATCCTTGTTGAGGACGACGCCGGCGCCGACCAATGCCACCCAGGGTAGGAAGTCGGCGAGCCGGCTGCTACGGTTGCGATATTCGGCAAGGTTCATCATCGGTGCGACCTCGCTCAAACAGTGAGATGCGCTGGGATGCGCAAATGCCGGCGAACGACGTCGACGAAAAGCGGATCGCGCTTGGCGGCCCAGACGGCGGCGACATGGCCGATGGCCCAGATGGCGATGCCGACGAGCCAGAGACGCAGTCCCAGCCCCACGGCGCCCGCGAGCGTCCCGTTCATGATGGCAATGGCGCGCGGGGCGCCACCGAGCAGGATCGGCTCGGTCAGCGCCCGGTGCACGAGGACCGCATAACCCGGCACTGCGTAGTCCGGCATTGGGCCGCTCTGTTCGACAGCGCCCGCCATCAGACCAGCGCTCCGCCGCCGAACGAGAAGAACGACAGGAAGAAGCTCGACGCCGCGAAAGCGATGGACAGGCCGAACACGATCTGGATGAGCCGGCGGAAGCCGCCCGACGTGTCGCCGAAGGCGAGCGTCAGGCCGGTGACGATGATGATGATCACCGCCATGATCTTGGCGACAGGGCCTTCGATCGACTGGAGGATCTGTTGCAGCGGTTGTTCCCACGGCATCGACGAGCCGGAGGCATGGGCGGGCGCGGCCATCACCAGGATGAGCGTGGCACCCGTAACTGTCATGGCGAGACGATGGCGCGTGAGGCGCAGGCGTTGGATCATGGATTTTCTCCTTCAGGGTTTTGGACGAGCAAGGTCGGGCCCTCGTCGCCATCGAGGACGGCTGGCGCGACCCGGTAATCACCGTCCGGGCGCAGGCCATCGATACGGGCGAGTTCGGACAGCCGGCGCGCGGAACCGCGGCCGGAAAGGACGGCAACCAGGTCGATCGTTTCGGCGATCAGAGCGCGTGGAACCGTGACGACGGCTTCCTGGATGAGCTGTTCCATGCGGCGGAGCGCGCCAATGGCGCTGCCGGCGTGGATCGTGCCGAGGCCGCCGGGATGGCCGGTGCCCCAGGCCTTGAGCAGTTCGAGCGCCTCGGACCCGCGCACCTCGCCGACCGGGATGCGGTCGGGGCGCAGGCGCAACGATGAGCGGACAAGATCAGATAGAGACGCGACGCCGTCTTTCGTGCGCATTGCCACGAGATTTGGCGCGGCGCATTGCAGTTCGCGCGTATCCTCGATGATGACGACGCGATCGGCGGTCTTGGCCACTTCAGCGAGCAGCGCGTTGATCAGCGTGGTCTTGCCCGTGGAGGTGCCGCCTGCAACGAGAATGTTGGCGCGGTTGGCAACGCCCTGGCGCAGCGTGTCCGCCTGGCGCGCCGACATAATCCCGGCCGCGACATAGTCCTCAAGGGTGAAGATGGCGACGGCGGGCTTGCGGATCGCGAAGGCGGGCGCCGCGACGACGGGAGGAAGAAGCCCCTCGAAGCGCTCGCCCGTCTCGGGCAACTCCGCCGAGACGCGTGGGGCGCCGGCATGGACTTCGGCACCGACATGATGAGCGACGAGGCGAACGATGCGTTCGCCGTCCGCCGCCGACAGGCGCTCTCCTGTGTCGGACAAACCCTCGGACAGGCGATCGATCCACAAACGCCCATCGGGATTGAGCATCACCTCGACGATGCCGGCGTCGTCGAGATAGCGCGCGATCGCGGGTCCGAGCGCTGTGCGCAACATGCGTGCGCCGCGAGCCAGACCTTCTGAATTGTGAGGCGAAGCTGCCATCCTGTCCCCGTTTCGATCCGGGGAACATCGGCGGCCCCTGGACGGGGATGATTAAGAGAGCCGTATCTCGAGTGGTTTCAACACCTATGTTGAGGCGTAGTGACGTAGCGTGCAAATACAGGAGATTGGCGGTGCCGACGTAAACGGCGCAAGGCGGCCATTATTAGTTCTGCTTTAGGTACGGCGATTATATTATGGTCCTCGACAGGACGGGACCCGTAATCCACGTATTAGACTGCGCATGTCACGCCGTACAAAGGCGAATCCGCTGCGACAGCTGCGAGGGTTGCCCAGCGTCTCTTGATTTTGTACCCAGCCAAGATCGAAAACATGGAGCCTGATTATGGACGACTACGACAACGAAAAAGGCGCAAAGCCTGAAGACGTGCGCGCCTCGTTGAAGGGATGGGCTTGGTTTATTGCTCTGACGCTCGGGATCTTTGGTGCCGCCTACGCTTGGATTGAGGTCTAAGCGCGCGCCTTAGGTCCGGGGCTTAGAGAGCCGACGCTGGCGCGCTGCAACACCGTCGATAGCCTCGAAGTCGCTGCGAAGCCCAGCTGCGAAATTGTCGCCGTAGGTCTGACGAAGGGTGTCCACCTTCGTGCGTGCTTTTCGCTAATCCTACCGTCCTGTTGCGGTGGCGCCCATCCAAACCTGGACAATCAGTTGTGGGCTCTTCGGCAAAGCCGTCTGTTCAAGCGGCCTCAGCACGAGTTGACCGTCGAGGCTTGTGGCGAACCACCACGTCGACCTTGTAGTCGAGCCGGTCCAGACACCTAACCAGCCTGTCTATTGAAAACTTACCCGTTCGTCCGGTGACGATCGCGGAGACGTCCGGCTGCTTCATTCCGAGCAGTTCAGCCGACTTCGCCTGGGTCAGGCGCCGGCGCTTGATAATGGCGCGGATCTCGCGGGCCAGCTTGGCCTTGAGCAATTCCTCTTCGGGATTGTCAAAGCCGAGGTCCGCAAACACGTTTCCGCTGCTCACTTCGGCGGTGATGTCTTCTGTCATGACTTTGTTCCTTTCCCATAGTTTTCGCGGTAATGCGCCTCGGCCGCCTTCAATCGCACTGTCACGAGATCGATTTCTTGCCTGGGCGTCTCCCTGCCCTTCTTCGACTTCTTCTGGAAGCAATGAAGGACATAGATCATACCAGCGAAGCGGATGGTGTAGACGGCGCGGTAGGTATCTCCGTCGAAATCGTCGACCACCTCGAGGATGCTGCGGCCCCCAAACCCTTTCAGGGCTTTGACAGCCGGGTGCTCCTCGCCATTCTGGGCGTCGTTGATTGCGACACCCATCAACCGGCGAACATCGACCGGAAACTCGCGCAGGTCATCCTTTGACGACCCCATCCATATCGTGGGCTTTTGGCTTCTCATTCGCCCTTCCTTATAGCATACAGACTATAATTCTCAACGAAGAATCCTGATCGGGCTTGCAAAATCTCAGTCCGCCGGTCCATTTAGCCCACGGGACTGCCGGGCTGGTTTGCGTCCACGCCGCTATCGATATCCTCGGAGATCTCCTGTCGGAGCTTTGGACCTCTCGCTAGGCGCCGGCCGAGCGCGGTGACGAAGGCATCATAGCGCTCGCCAGCCTTGGCGTGGGCGGCCTGCGCCGCGGGCTCGGGCAAAGACGGCGTCGTCACCAACCAGAAGCGGACGAAAACTGCGAGCGTCTCCACGGCAATCGCGACATCGCGCTCCTGGCGTGTCATACGGCGATCGAGCTGGTCAAGCCGCTTGGTGATCGCCGCCTCCTGCCGCTCGGCGGCATCGGGTGAGAGAAACGACTCGATGGCCGCCTCCGCGACGAGCGACCGTGAAAGATCACGGCGCGCCGCATGTTCGGCCAGCCTGCTCATGACCTTCGGATCGAGATAGACGGACAGGCGTTGCTTGCGAGGTGGCTTTACCATGGCAGCCTCACATATCCACGCCGTCGCCGGGGTCGAGCGACGCCTGCCGCGCAACGCCTTGCATCAGGCGCGTCAGTCGACGGTTGCGGGCAACCTCGTCCTCTACATCGTCCAGGTCGATCTCGAATTCATTCCCGGTCGAAGGCTTCACGACCTGCTCGACGCGACTGAGCTCGGGTTGCCGACGACGCTCGGAATCAGTTGTGTCGTCATCCGTGGCCAACGGCGCCGACATGGCTTCGGCAATCTGCGGACGGGAAGGCAGAGGCAGTCTGGTCCAGTCGTCGGGCCTCCCCTCCGCCGCCGCTGCCAGCACCGGCGGCGGCAGGATACGCTCCCGGAGGCGAGCATCCTCATGATAGCGCGCCTTTTTGGCCCGGATCGGCGGAGCACCCGCGACCATGATAATCTCGTCGGTCGCCGGCAGCTGCATGACTTCACCCGGCGTGAGCAGCGGGCGAGCCGTCTCGGAGCGGGAGACCATGAGATGACCGAGCCACGGCGACAGCCGGTGGCCGGCATAGTTCCTCATGGCCCTCATCTCGGTCGCTGTTCCCAGCGCGTCGGACACCCGCTTGGCGGTGCGCTCATCATTGGTGGCAAAGCTTACCCGGACGTGGCAGTTGTCGAGGATCGAGTTGTTGGCGCCGTACGCCCGCTCGATCTGGTTGAGCGATTGAGCGATGAGGAAGCTTTTCAGGCCGTAGCCGGCCATGAAGGCGAGCGCCGACTCGAAGAAGTCGAGGCGGCCAAGCGCCGGAAACTCGTCGAGCATCAGGAGCAGCCGGTGCCCTTGCGCCCTCACCTGCAGATCTTCCGTCAGGCGGCGGCCGATCTGATTGAGGATCAGGCGAATGAGCGGCTTGGTCCTGTTGATGTCGGACGGCGGCACGACGAGGTAGAGCGTCGTCGGATGCTTGTCGTCGACAAGGTCGCTGATGCGCCAGTCGCAGCGCCGCGTGACCTCTGCCACGACAGGATCGCGATAGAGGCCAAGGAACGACATGGCGGTGGAGAGCACACCCGAGCGCTCGTTGTCTGATTTGTTCAACAGCTCTCGCGCGGCGCTGGCGATGACCGGGTGCGGACCGGCTTCACCCAGATGCGCCGTTTTCATCATCGCAGACAGCGTCGATTCAATCGGACGCTTTGGATCGGAAAGGAAACCGGCGACGCCGGCAAGCGTCTTGTCCCTCTCGGCGTAGAGGACGTGCAGGATCGCCCCGACCAGCAGGGCATGGCTGGTTTTCTCCCAATGGTTTCGCCTCTCAAGCGAGCCTTCGGGATCGACCAGGATGTCGGCAATGTTTTGAACGTCTCGGACTTCCCATTCGCCGCGGCGCACCTCTAGCAGCGGGTTGTAGGATGAGGATTTCGGATTGGTTGGATCGAACAGCAGGACACGGCCATGCCTGGCGCGGAAGCCTGCGGTGAGCTGCCAGTTTTCGCCCTTGATGTCATGGACGACGGCTGAACTCGGCCAGGTCAGCAGCGACGGGACGACGAGGCCGACACCCTTGCCCGAACGTGTGGGCGCAAAGCACAGCACGTGCTCCGGTCCATCGTGGCGCAGATAGGCGCGGTCAAACCGCCCAAGCACCACTCCATCGGAGCCGAGAAGGCCCGTTGCCTTGATCTCCTGCTTGTCGGCCCAGCGGGCGGAGCCGTAGGTCTCGACCTTCTTGGCCTCGCGAGCCCGCCAGACCGACATGCCGATGGCGACGGCGACGCAGGCGAAACCGCCGGAAGCCGCGATAAAGGCTCCCTCCACGAAGATCGACGGCGCGTAGGCATCGAAGCCATACCACCACCAGAAGAAGGACGGCGGAAGGTAAAACGGAAAGCCCAGGACATGGAACCATGGCCTGCCGAGCTCGGGCTGGAACGCCAGGCGCCAGGCCACCCATTGCGTCGCGCTCCAGATGGTGATCAGCACGATCATCAAGACCGCGAGGATCTGGCCCCAGAGTATCTTGGTGGCGGACATAGAAGCGGTCCTTTCTTCACAATGGGTTAGAGACCGAGGCTTCGCTTGCGTGCGAAGCTCCAGTCGATGCCGCCGTCATCGCGAGCGATGCCCGAGACGTGGCGGCCAAAATGCTTTTCGAGAGACGGCGTCCAGGGCACCAGTTGGAAACCGAGGCCGTCATCGATCATGGCGAAGCGGCCCGACGCGAGCGTGAAGCGCTGCCGGCAGGAACCGGCCACAAACTCGCCGCTGCGGACGCGGTTGAAAGGCTGGCCGGTTTCGGCCGAGAGCTTTTCGCCGAGCGCATCCAACTCGCGGCGACGCAGCGTGTCGATCAGGTTGCGAGTGAAGGTTGTGCGTTGGCCATGCCGCTCGCCGAGGCCATGTTGGACGAGGTGGTCGGCACGGCGCTGCATTGCCTGCCGTACCTCGGCGCCGAAACCGGATTCCGACAGCGCAATCGGTTCGCGGGCAATATTCTGACGGTCAAGCCAGGTCGCGCCGGCGGCGGTGACCTGCCGCTCAATATCGAGATCGGAACGGACAGCGAGTGCTGCGCGCCCATGTCCCTGCGCGTCATGGAACTTGCGCAGCTCAACGATGGAACCCGGAGCGCTGTCGCCGGCGGCATCGAGATCGGACAGCTTGATGTGATGGGTGCGGCCGTCGGTGCCATCGACCACGGCGTAGGCACTGCCCTTCAACTCGTCATCGAGACCGCGGTCGACCAGCCGACCGACGATCGGCGTGTCGAGGCGCTCCGCCGCCAGCACATAGGTCGCCGAGCCGCGCTCGATGCCCTGCTCTGTCAGGGCGCGGTGCATCCGCTTGATGATGTCACCGCGCTCGCCAAGCTCGCGCAGCGTTGCCTCGGCCTTGTCGTCGATCATCCATTGGCCCGGGCCGACCTGTTCGGCAAGGCCAAGGGTTTCGAGCTTGCGCACCCGCCCGACCTTCAGCACGTGAAACTCATCGGGCTGAGCGTTCGCCGGGGACCCAAGATCGACAACGCCTGTGTCGCGGCCGTCGCGAACAAGCTGCCGGTCAAGCTGGGTCCAGCGTTCGGCTTCGACCTGGCGCTGCAGATTGCGATGGATGTCGAGATCGGTGCGCGGGCCGAGCTCCTGGGTAACAAGATCGGCCGCGCGGGCGCGCATCCCCTCCTTGATGTAATCGCGCGAGATCACAAGATCCTGCCCGTCATCAGTCTGGCCGCGCAGGATGATGTGAAGGTGCGGATTGTCCGTGTTCCAGTGATCGACGCCAGCCCAATCCAGTTTTGTGCCGAGGTCCTTTTCCATCTGGCCCATCAGATCGCGGGCGAAGGATTTGAGGTCCGCCATGTCGACGGCATCTTCGGGCGAGACGATGAAGCGGAAGTGGTGCCGATCATCGCTGCACCGCTCGGCAAAAGCACCGCCATCCACCTCCCCGGCCTCCGGCCCGAACAGCCTGGCCTTCTCCCCGTCACGGGTGACGCCCTCGCGGCGCAGATAGGTGAGATGGGCGGCAAGCGGCGCGGCGCGCGCGTGATGGCGCACCAGCCGCGTCTTGATGATCACGGTTCGCGAGCGGCCGGTGAGGAGACGATTGGCGCGCACGCTCGCCGAGCGGCCACGCCCGAAGGTCGAGCGATTACCGGGACTGATCCGGCCGGAGCGGGAGATACGGGCGCCCGCCTTCTGGGCGGCGGCAAGCGCCTGCGCGATGAAGGGCCTGGCGCGCTGGGTGCCTGACGAGCGGATGCGGCCGGGGCGGATTCGAAGATCGTCCTCGCCAGTCATCTAAAGAGTTCCGCACATCGTGCCAAGGCACAGAAATCACACGCAAATCGTTGTTCGAGCGCGGTGCGCCAGATATTCGCACCTCGCGGAAATCCTGCATAACCTATTGAAACAACACAACCGACCGACGCCGCACCTCGCGGCCTTTTATCTCGCCATCTTCCGGTTGTTCTGCCCACCTTCCGCCTCCATCCACGCCACGGTGCGCGGGAGCATGCGGTTGCGCGAAAACGCCCATGCGCGCTCATGGCTGGATCCTGTCGCCGGCTCGCGCGACGAAGAGGCCTTCGGACAGCGGCACGATGGCGGATACATCGCGCAAGGTGGGCGCAGAGCTCGCGTCATTTGGTGGTCGCTCAGTTGGCACCCGAGCGACAGCTTGTTTGCGATCCGGCTGACCGACGAACAGCGAGCCGCGCTTCCAGGGAATGGCCTCGACAGACGTAACGGCGAAAGGGCGCATACCCTCGCTTTCACCGATCAGGGGCGCAAATGCGGCGACATAGGCGCGGGTCTCGGCCGGTAACGGACGCCCAGTGAGGTAGGCCTGGTAGCGTGCAGGTCCCGCATTGTAGGCGGCCAGAAATCCCGGAGAGCCGAAGCGATCGTGCAGTTCGCGCAGGTACGCCGTTCCAGCCAGGATATTGTCCCGGGCATCGAATGGATCGTGGCCGAGCGACCAGCGGGCGCGCAGTTCATCCCATGTGCCGGGCATGATCTGCATCAAGCCGCGGGCGCCTGCGCTGGACACGGCGCGCACAGCCCCCGCACTTTCCTTGCGCATGATGGCGCGTATCAACGCGGTCGGAACGCCGAAGCGGCGCGAGGCTTCTGCGATATGCGCGCCGAACGGATCGCGTTGCGACGATCGTGTGAGAGGTGTTTCCTGCGCCAAGGTCGCCGCCGGCATGACGGTCGCAACGGACAGGCCGCAAAGGAGGAGCAGAGCCATGCGCCGGGCAGCGCGAAGCGGCCCGGGCGCATTGCGATGGCTCGTCGACGGACGGCGAGCGCGCATCGTTCAATCCTTCTCGCTACGGTCGCGCGGGCGCGCCCAGTGCAGCGACCAGGACGTCTTGTCGTCGCCATTGCGAAAGAGGTTGGCGCGTATCGGCTGCGCGAAGGTCGGGTCGTCGAGCTGGATCGAGACATAGTCTCCGGCCTTTTCGCTGGAGCGTTTCCAGCCGGCGCCGATCTCGGGGCCGTCCTCGCTTGCGGCGTGAACGCGATAGTCAGGCGCATTCTCCGTTTCGCTCGCCTCTGCCGCCACAATGGCGATATCCAGGTTGAGACTGAGCGTGTGGATGCGCCCGCGATAGCCAGTCTTCTGGCGCGTGAATTCCCCGATCTGTTGCATGTCTGGCTCCTGTTTTCAGTTGTGCGGTGATGAAGACTGGCGGCACGACGCGCGCCGCCGGTCGCGCGCTCACCGCGTGGGCGCGCGCCATTCGAAGCGGCCGTTGCCGTCCTCGTCGGTCCACAGCGGGACGGCGCGGCCGATGATCTGGGCGGTGGAAGTGGGGCCGAAGTAGCGGCCGTCGAAGCTGTCGCGGACATGCCGGTTCATCAGGAAGACTTCGCCGCTCGCGATGCGGCGGCAACCCTGCCAGACCGGCAGGTCACGGCCGGCCCGGTCACGCGTCAACGCCATCCCCGCCTCGATACCATCGACAGTGATGGTGAGGTTCAAGCGACAGACCCATTGCCCGGCAACGCCAAGGATGCGCTTCAGGAGTGGCACGCCCCTCGGCAGATAGCCGCGATCGGCGAGGAACGCCGCGAGCGGCTCAGGCACGTCGACGGCCACAAGATCGGTGACCTCGAAGGGTCCGTCGAAGTCGATCGTGTAGAAGCCGATCGGTGCGCTGGCTGACGCATTCCAGATGAGCTTCGCGGGCATCGAAGTGAGGCCGGGATGACCGACGCCCATGGTTGCGATAACGCTGGCTAAGATGATCCCGGCGCGCGTCACGGCTCGGTCCGCTTGCGCAGCAGGAAGGCACGATGTTGGTCGAGTGTGTAGCTGCGCGGCGCATGGCCGGCGGTTATCCGGTTGTGGATGTGCCGCCAATGATCGGGCGACACCGACTCAGGCTCGATGCCGAGGCGCTGAATGGCGTCAATCGCCTGCAGCACGCGTTCGACCTTGGGCCAGCTCTCGACCTTCAGCAGGATGTCGCCGCCGGGTCGCACGAAGGGCAGCGTCTGATAGGCTTCGCCAGACGCGACCGCACGCACGATATCGATGCGTGAGAAGATCGTTCCGAAGTCGTTCGCGGCCCAGCGCACGAACGCGAAGACCGTGCCGGGGCGAAAGGACAGGATGCGCCGGCGACGATCAACGATCTGTTCGCGGGCGTGCGTGCCGAAAAGGATCCAGTTCTCCTGTCTCTTCGCGACCCAGGTCAGTTCGACATGGACGAGATCGTCGCGAGCGTGGTGCGTGGCCGGGAACGCGTCGCGCATGCGGGGAGCCGCGATGCCAGTCATTTCGGTTCTCCTGATGTGGTGGGAAATTCGCGCGCGAGCCTCGCGCGCAGCGTGTCGGCGACGCTGATGTCGTGCTGGAGAGCGGCGATGCGGTCGCGCTCCTGAGTCGTCAGCTCGGTGGTCGGGCGCACGACGAAAATCGCGAACTGATTTCCCTTGGAGGTCAATTCACGGGCGAGATGCAGCGTCAAAGTTGCCTTGCCGACACGGCTCTTTCGATTGAGGGGTGCGGCGCTCATCGGGTGGCTCCCGAGCGCGGATCAAGCGGCGGAGTCGGACCTTCGGAAGCGCTGGTTGCCGTGATGCGACCGCCAGAAACCGATGGCGCATTGGAGGTCTTGTCGGTCTCTATCCCGAGTGCGTCGCTGGTTCGGCGGATCAGCCTCTGCACATTGCGCGCGCGTTCTTCAAAGTTAGAATCTGGGTTAGAGTCTAAGTTAAGGGCGCGATTTCCGCTTTGCTTTCCTAGGGTTAGGCCCCGTTTCGGTTCCTGATAGCACGAGCCTGCGGTTCCCGGTGGCACGATAGGTCCGGTTCCCGATAGCACGAGGCCGTCCACAGGCCTTCCACAGGAGCCGATCCGCTCGAAGGCAAGCAGAACCCGGCCGCCAATCTCCACTTCCAGCGCAAGGGTGTAGCCGGGCAGCGGCTGGCGGCGGATGATGTCGCGCAGCTCGAAGGCAAAGCGCTTGTAGGGCGACAGGCTGCCGGATTTCTGGTGAAGGTGACGGAAGTCGAAGCGCCAGCCGTCGCGCTGGCGTCCGCCATGCTTGCGCACCAGCCGATAGAGCCAGCGCTCCAGCCCCCCAGTCAGGTCGAAATAGGCCCGATTGATCGTCAGCACGAGCGCGTCATCGAGGACCGCCCGGTAGAACCAGTCGGGGACGATCAACTCGATCCCCGCGGGCTTGCCATGGCGGTCGATGCGCTCCTGCCACTCATTGATCCAAGAGAAGCGGTGACGCCGGCCTTCGGCGGGCTGACGAATTGTCGTCGAGACGGTGGTCGACTGCAGTCGATCAAGCCCCGCCTTCAGGCGCTGATAGTCGCGCAGGCTCTTGCCGCGGCCGACGAAGGTAAGGATCTCATAGGGCGTTGCGGCCATAAGGCGCGAGGTGCGAAGCCCGGTGTCACGGGCCTCGACGATCTGGCTCGCGGCCCAGATCAGGATGTCGGCGTCCCAGATGGTCGCCATGCCATGATCGGGTACGGCCTCGACCCGGATCGTGACGTCGCCGGCGGCAAAATCGATCGGGGTGATGCGATGGGTCTTGGAAAGTGAGAAGAACGGATAGGCCATGAGATCCTGCGCGTCTCGTGGGGCGAAGTCGCCAGGCAGCGCCCGGAAAAGGTCGAGCTGCCCGCGGTCCGAAAGGGATTGGTTTCGCGCCACCATCTGGAAATCCGCGCGCGGTCAGCGTGCGTATCGTCCGCCATGCGCCGGCAGCGTCGGTGTATGACGCTTCGCGGGCAGGACCGACCCACGCGGATCGGATGTCGAAGTGACAGCGCCGCGTTCGGCCCAGGCCTGAAGGTCGTCGACGGCATAGACGACGCGGCCGCCGAGCTTTCGGTAGGAAGGACCAGTGCCATAGGTCCGGTGCTTTTCCAGCGTGCGGGCGGACAGGCTGAGGAAATCCGCGGCTTCCTTGGTGCGCAGGAAGCGCGGCGGCAAAACGGCGATATCGGGTCGCATGGGTCGAACCTCCGTGGGGTTTTGGGCAGCCGCTGGCGTTCAGCGGTGGACGGAGACCACGGTGGCGGAGAGTAAGCATCGTCAGGGATGGGGAAATTGAGGGGGGTTAAAACTCCACCCCTTTTGCGCGGCCAGACCCCGCTAGGATCGGCGGCGATGACGCAGGATTTGCAAATAGCCGCCGCCGATCATGGCGGTGGCGCCTTCGACGAGACCGATCACCGCATCGCGCAGCGCGGAGGTCTTCCAGGGATCAGCGGCGACGCGCTTAAACCCGTAAAGGGCGATGGCAATGTCGCGGTAGCTCGCGCCATTCGAGTGGCCGTCAGCGGCCTGCATCATCAGACGAAAGCGGCGTCGCTGCTGCGGGGTCATCCGCGTGTCCGAAGGTGTGGGGCGTCCCAGCAAGGAACGCCAGAAGCGGGTGAGTGCTTCGATCCGTCCCAACGTTTCCTCGTCCAGGGGAATCAAGGCTGCCAGAGGGCTGTGCGGGTCACTGCCGGGCAGAAGGAGAAGTTGAGTGACAACACCTGCACTATGGACAAAGTGGTGCCCTTCCGGGCTGTCGTGGACCACGCCCAGGCCGGTCAACGGCGCCGATCGCAAGGACGACAGGAATTCCGGCGCCGGCACGAGAGAAACCACAGCTGGATCGACGTCAGGCGACCACAGAACGTCTTGCGCCAAGGCGGACAAATCCGGCCTAGCCGGGAAATCGCAACCCCCACAGCCGCTGTGCCTCAGGCCGGAATGGTGCTTTCTCGGCTCTTGTGGTCAGGAGCGCTCGGTAGTGCCGTTGATAGGGTTCGTGACGTCGCAGACACTCCCAGGCGAGCCCTTCGATTGGTAAAGTATCGAAATAATCGTAGCTGTCATTGTCTCGCCAATGCGACGTATCCGGCCTCATCCAAGAGCTCCTCGCAAACGCGTAGACCCCGCCTCCAAACGATTCCGGGTTGTAGCGATTGGCGGAAGACCCTTGCCGGGCATCGGGTGATGCCACTTCGGCATCACCCGCGAACCGCAGGCGCTGTGGTGCTAGTTGCCGGGTCGACGCAAGAGATGACGGTAGCCTGCACGCGCCATCCAGCGCGCTCGCGCCAGATGGCTGTCGTGGATGCGCCGGGCGCGTTGTGGCTCCTTCGTCAGATCAATGCCGAAGAGAATTTCGACCACCTCGCGCCAGTCCGCGCCGTCGTCGGCGGCGTCAAGCAGGCGCATATAGAGCTTGACGTGTTCCCGATCGTATTCGGTGAGTTCGTCACTGGTCGGCGCGGTTTCGTCAAACGGCTCGATCATCGCTTGCCTCGTCTTCACCGTGTGAGCCTGCATTTTATAGAAGCAATTTTGCCAGCGGAGGATGGTTGATCAGCATCGGGCGATGCGGTTTCGGCATCGCTCTCGGCTTGGGAGAACCGAACCGGCGTCCGCGGAAGAAGGCCCCGGCCTTCCGGCCGGGGCCTGCGCGGGTCCTTAGTCACCCCGCCGCGCGTTCGGGCGGGACCAGATGAGCGAGAAACCCTCACCTTCCTCGTCGTCGAAGAGGTTGGCGTAGATCGGTGCGTTGAAGCTCGGATCGTCGAGCTTGAGGCCCAGGTAGTCGCGGCCCTCGTTGGAGGTCTTCGACCATGCGGCCCCGATCTCGGCGCGGCCGACCAGCACCCGGTGGCTGGGAGCGTTCTCGCCAGTGGCGCGAGTGTCTGGGACGATGCGCACGTTCTTGGCCTGGACGCTGAGGGTGACGATTTCACCGGTGAATTCGTTCGAGGCGGACTTCTTGAAGGTGCCGATGGTAGCCATTGTAAGTCTCCGTTTTCTGTTCCGAGCCCGCACCATGCGGCCTCGATGGCGATCGGTTGGCCGGAGGCGACCGACGACGCATCGCTTGCGACCGAAGCAAAGCGGAGGACGGCGCAAGAACGGCTTTCTTGTCTCGCGAGGAATGGCGGCGCTCGGGGTCCCAATGCGCTTGCCGCATGGGGTGGGCGCCGGCAGGGGAAGAAAGTCGAGACGCGCCGTTGCGGCTCAGGCGGTCGAGGCTTCAGCCGTCCTTCGGCCAGATCAGCCCATTGAAGAGGCCGTTTGGAGCGCTCTTGGGACAGATTGGCAACGGAGACGTTGGCATGCAACGCGCCTCGGGCAGATCGCTACAGGCTTCACCGCATCGCCCTCGCATTCCAGGCACAGATTCCGCGCACCTGCAACGCCGCCGCCACCGCCCGCTGCCGTCCTGCTACCGACTGGTCGGTCTGCCATGGGCATCGACTGAAGAAAGTCCAAGGCCATAGACGGGGCCGCGCCGGCACGTGGCCGTTGCTCGATTTGCCCTGGAACCCGATTGCTCCAGCCACCGATAATGAGGTGGCTAGGCCTTCCTCGGTCTGGTCCATCCGCCTCGTCCGCGCGGGTCTAGGCGCGAACCACGTTCCTGCCGGATCCGTCGGCGGCTGTCATGCCCACCACCCGGAGATATGCCGTGACGCCGACGACGGCGGTCGCGCCAATGACGGAAAAGACGACCTGCCAGGTTTCCGAAGTCATTATGTGCTTCGCGATGCCGTGGGAGGCATGGCAGCCGGTAACGATCGCAGGCGCGATGAAGACCAGCGTGATCGCCACCTTGGCCCACATGGGGCTGACAACGCCAAGGAGGATTGGCCGACGCCGAGCGTCAACCCGGCTGCGAGGCTTCCGACGAGGATCGCGTCAAGCCTGCCGGCACCGGTGTTGAATGCCCACGTGCCTGCGCTGACCCCGACGAACAACGGAAGGACGAAGATAGCAAGTGAAGAGCAACCAGCACAGGATGCCGATGGCCCGCGGTACAAACGAACATGCCGAGGATCATCATGGTGGTCTCTCCGAGAGAATAGCTCTGGCGATTGCGCCTTCCACCACCACCTCGGCGCAGCGCAGAGCATAGCAACGAAAAGCACCGGCGAGATGCCAAAGCTCTGTTTCGCCAGCGGCAATGTTCGCCCCGTCCTGGGGCGAACGGTCGATTTCGCCGACGATGGCGGTGTCGTCGCCGTCATACTTGTTCGCGGGCACGACCGAGAGAGTGCCGTCGCCGGCAGGAAAGATGACGATGATTACCAGAGGGTGGCGGCGAGGCTGAAGGCAAAGGCATGCGCGTCGGCGAGGGACATCGATCCGGCTCCTGTTTGAAGCGGAGGACCCTCCCCCGCTGACAGGCGCCCGATGTGTTCGGCCGATGGCCGCAATCACCGCGAAGGCGAAGCCGGAGCGGCGGCACGCTTCGCGTAGTCCGACCCCTGGCGGGTTGATGGCGTCAGGCCGTCGGCTGAACCAAGGATGAGCGTCGTATGGCAGGGAGGCGGATCTGGCCCTTTGCTCCTATTTCAGCGGCGACTATCAGCAGGCGGTCATGTGGATCAGGAAATCTCCGGCTTTGTCAAATCCGATCTACCAAGGGTTAGCGCCTTCGCATCCTTTTGAACGTAACCGACACGCGCCGGCCAGCGAGTTTCTCGTCACAGTCTCCGAAGAGTTGTCGGCCCCCAACATTGGCCGAGGACCGTCCGGAACGGCACTTGGCAGCCGAGCGCCGCTATCTGGTTCCGTGCTGGTGGAATGCCGCATTCCACAACGTTCGGCGCCCAATTCTAGGCATATCAATGGCGGATTCTCGAACTAGCGAATGCGATCGTGAATGGCCGCCTTGAGGCGCGAAGCAGCCATCCAGTTGTGAAAGACGTAGACATTGCATAGCTCCGACCAAACCTAGACTGGGATTTGAGCGGGTGAGGAAGGCGGCGCTCACGAGCCGCCGAGCCGATAGACCGGGATGCCGAGCTTGCGGGCCTTGTCCGCGAGGTTCTCCTGAATGCCGGTGCCCGGAAAGATGATGACGCCGATCGGCAAGACCGCCAACATCTGATCGTTGCGCTTGAAGGGAGCGGCCTTGGCATGTTTGCTCCAGTCGGGCTTGAAGGCGACCTGTGGAACCTTGCGATGATCGGCCCAGCGAGCGGCGGTCCTTTCGGCGCCTTTCGGTGATCCGCCGTGCATCAGCACCATGTCAGGGTGCTTGGCGCGGATTTGGTCGAGCTTTGCCCAGATCAACTCGTGATCGGCGGTATCGCCGCCTGAGAAGGCGATCTTGGGGCCGGCGGGTAACATGATTTCGGTTTCCGCGCGCCGCCTGGCCGCGAGGAAGTCGCGGCTATCGATCATTGCGGCGGTGAGATGGTGGTGGTTGACGATCGACCCTGTGCGCGGTCGCCAGGCCGAGCCAGTGTACTGATCGTAGTGGTCGGCGGCCTGGTCACGCATGAGTTCGAAGGCGTCGCGCCGTTCGATCATGGTCTGGCCCTGGGCGGTGAGGTTCTCGAGTTCAACCGCCTTGATCTCGCTGCCGTCCTGTTCGCGCTGCAGTCGGCGCTGGGCCTGCTCGTTGTCGTCCAGTTGCCGCTCGATCCGTTGTACAGCTCGGTGGAAGACATTGGTGACGGACCAGAGCAGGTCATCGAGGTCGGGTTCGAGGCGCGTGTCGGCCAGAGTGGCGATGAGGGCGTCAAAGATGTCGGCCACGGCTCCGGCCACGTGGTCGCCGCCGGGGAGCGGTCGCGGATCGGGCTCGTCCGCAAATGGGCGCCAGCCATAGAGCTGGAGTTCGGTGAGGATGTGATCGGTCGGACAAGCGGCGTGGTGCGGTTCGGTGTCGTGCTCGGCCATGGGATGCTCCCGTCGGTTTGACCGCGACCGTCGCGGCCTTCATGGCGACGAGAGCCCACGGGCAGGTTGGCCAGACACCCGCAGCGAAGCGGAGGGCCGGAGTGCAGCGGAGGATGGCGGTGGCCGGCTATTTTGCCTCGCGATGGAAAGGCGTCGCGACCAATCCCTGCCATTCGCGAGCAGTCGCGCGCCGCCGGAAAATAGTCGGCCGCCGCCATTGCCTGGCCGGCCAGTTCGTAGGCCCGATCGCCCTCTCGAAGGCCGGGTCGCGGCTCTCTGCCGGCGGGTCACTCATCCATGCGCCGCACCGGCACCGTTCGCCGCGCGCTTCCCCTCCCGGCTCATGCCGCCTGTGTCAGATAGCGGATGCGATCTTTGCGCATGAGCTGGTCTGCAATCGAGGCCCGGAAGGCGGCAAGTCCGAAGCGGCCGAGGTCTTCGTTGAAGTCTTGCATCGCCGGCGACAGCACGATTGCCTCGATTCCGGCGTCCGTCGCGCGCTCGAGCAGGCTGTCGCGGGCACCGTCACCGGCCGGATCGTTGTCGCGGATGACATAGAGCCGGCGCAGGGTTGGCGGGAACAGGATGGCGGCTAGATGGGCTGCCGAGAGTGCCGCAGCCATCGCCATATCGGGCAAGGCGCATCTGAGCGACAGCGTCGTCTCAATGCCTTCGCCTGCCGCCATGACGCTGCCGGGTGCACCGAAGCGGACGGCATGACCCAGAAGGTCACCCATTGCGCGACGCGGCGTGTCGACGAGCGCCTTGCCGGTGCCGTCCGGTGCGAGCCAGGTGCGGTGCGCGCCGGTCAAATGTCCATCAAGGTCGGTGACAGCAGCGATCATTGCCGGCAAGGTCTCGGTCCGTCCATGATCGCCGGGCCGGTAGTAGCAGCGCGGATGGAACCGCAGCGATCCGGTGCCGGACAAAGTCGCAATGCCACGTCCACGCAAATAGGTTTCCACGAGGGTGCTTATAATGGGCTTCGACATGGCGACCAGTCGGCGAGCCGCTTCCGGAGATCCAATGGGGACCTGCGTGATCGGCGCGGCCGGTCGGGGTGGCATGGCATCTGGCATAGCGAGAAACAGGCGCGCCTCATCGGCGACGTCCCGGAAGTTGACCAGTCCGAGGGATTCACGGATGACGTCGAGCAGGTCGCCATGCTCGCCGGTAGCGGCGTCGGTCCATTTGCCTGGCGGTCCCTTTGGGGATGGCTGCAGACGCACGAACATCGAGCGGCCCGGCGCATTGCGGACGTCGCCGACGGTCCAATAGTTGCCCTGACGATGGCCGTTGGAGAGGTAGTGGCGGCACACCGCCTCGGCATGTTCGGCGAGGCGGTGTGCGAGGTCGGATGCAGCGTGACGCGTCATCATGCAGCCTCCCGCTCGCTGACCCGCTCGATTGGGAAGCGCTCGAGCACGCGCTCCAGCACGGCGAGCCCGTTGGCGTCGATCGGCACGAACATCCTGAGCTTCCACGAAATGATCTCGTGGAAGAGACCGTAGGCGGTGAGGCGCTGCCGCATCGTGTCGGTGAAGCCCGACAGCTCGATGCGCCACGCGCCCATGACGCGGCTGCCGCGAAGCTGGAGACCCTCGGCGAGATCGAGGATCGTCCGCCCGTCGATCAGCGCCGCGAGCGCCTGCTCGGGCGATAGCGATGCCACGCCCGTCGCCGTGGCGTTGGCGACCCAGGCCGGCGAGACACGGCGGCCAATGATGCGCTCGCCCTCGTCGGTCTGAAGTCGATAAACGCGGGTCGACTCGTTCGGCAGACGCTTCCAGATCGGCAACAACAGGCCCGTCACCATGTGCAGGATGGCATCGGTGAACTCGGGAACCTCGGCGACCTCCGCAGCCCATGCTGCGGCGAAAGCTTCATGGTGGGCCTCGACCCAGCGGGTTTCGCCCATAGCCTTGAGCGGCATGTTCTGGCCTTCCATCGGCCGGACCAGGCGCACCCGCCGCTCGATCTCGCCATCGTCGAGCATGATGCTGGTGGTCGGGATCTGCACGGCGGCGCGGCCAGATTGCTCGTTGATCAGTAATATGGCGCGCGAATCGCGAAGATGATGGAGCGCCGCATCGAGCGTTACTGGCCGATTGCGCTTGCGTTCGGTGATCGTCAGCAGCCGCGTTTCGGCGCCGGTGCGCGGATGGGTGTAGATCACCTGCCGGTCGGTGATGACGAAGCTCTCGGCCCGCAGGGTCTCGAGCCCGGCATCGTAGGTGCCCGACGCGATCGCGCCCTCGATGCGCGCGGCCAGCAGTTGCTCGAAGGCACCGAACAGCACGCCCTGCAATTCGATGGTCAGCGCCAGCAGCCGGTTCAGGAAGGTGGTGATCGGCGGCAGTTCATCCTTGATGCCACTGGCATCCATCAGCTTGAGGCCCGTCGCCGCCTCGAAACGCTCGAGCGAGCAGCCCTCGACCTTGCCGCGTACGATCAGCAGATAGAGTTGCCGTAGCGCATCGCGGGCATAGTGGCTTTCCAGATTGTCCTGTGGCCGGAACAGCCCTTGGCCGCCGGTCTGGCGCTGGCCGCGCGTGATTGCGCCCAGCGTGTCGAGGCGGCGGGCGATCGTCGAGAGGAAGCGCTTTTCGGCTTTCACATTGGTCGAGATCGGCCGGAAGAGCGGCGGCTGCGCCTGATTGGTGCGATGTGTGCGGCCCAGTCCCTGAATGGCGGTGTCGGCCTTCCAGCCGGCCTCTAGCAGGTAGTGGACGCGCAACCGCGTGTTCCGGGCCGACAGTTCGGCGTGGTAACTCCTCCCCGTTCCGCCCGCGTCCGAAAAAACCAGAACGCGCTTCTGGTCATCCATGAAGGCCTGCGTCTCGGCGAGGTTGGCTGACCCGGCACGGTTTTCAACGACAAGGCGCTCGGCCTTGCGGACAATGCGGCGCGAGCGACCGGTGACCTCGGCCACGATGTCCACCCCGAAATGCTGGACGATCTGGTCGAGCGCGCCGGGGACAGGCGTCAAGCTGGCGAGCCTGGCGATCAGCTCGTCGCGCCGGGCGACCGCCTCGCGGCTCTCGACCGACTGGCCGTCGCGATAGACCGGCCGAGACGACAGATTGCCTTCACTGTCGGTGAAGGGCTCGTAGAGCTGCACCGGGAAGGAATGGGCCAGGTAGTCAAGGACATATTCGCGGGGCGTGATGTCGACCCGGACGTCGTTCCATTCCTCGGTCGGCAGTTCGGCCAGCCTCCGTTCCATGAGCGCCTCGCCGGTCGAGACGATCTGGACAACGGCCGCATGCCCCTCCTCCAGATCCCGGGTGATGGAGCGGATCAGGGTCGGCGTCTTCATGCTGGTCAACAAATGACCGAAGAAGCGCTGCTTGGCGCTTTCAAAGGCGCTGCGGGCGGCCGACTTGGCCTGGGCATTGAGCGTGCCGGTGCTGCCGGTGATGTTGGCCGCCTGCATCGCCGCATCGAGATTGTTATGGATGACGCCGAAGGCCCCAGCGTACGCGTCATAGATGCGGACCTGTTCGGGCGTCAGCTCATGCTCGAGCAGTTCGTATTCGACGCCGGAGAATGACAAAGACCGCGCCGTATAGAGACCGAGCGCCCTGAGGTCGCGCGCCAGCACTTCCATAGCCGCGACGCCGCCGCCCTCGATCGCCTCGACGAAGTCCGCCCGCGTCGAGAACGGAAAAAGCTCGCCGCCCCAGAGGCCGAGCCGCTGGGCATAGGCGAGATTGTGAACGGTGGTGGCGCCGGTGGCCGAGACATAAACGATGCGGGCATTCGGCAGCGCGTGCTGCAGCCGCAAGCCAGCACGGCCCTGCTGCGAGGGGGCGGCATCGCCCCGTTCGCTCTTGCCGCCGGCGGCATTCTGGATGGCGTGGGCTTCGTCGAAGATGATGACTCCATCGAAATCCGGACCCAACCATTCGACGATTTGTTTGACCCGCGAAACCTTCTCGCCGCGATCGTCGGCGCGCAGCGTGGCATAGGTGGTGAATAGGATGCCTTCCGGCAGCACGATCGGCCTGCCCTGCCGGAAGCGGGAGAGCGGCGTGACTAGCAAGCGCTCCATGCCGAGCGCGGACCAGTCGCGCCGCGCATCCTCGATGAGCTTGTCGGACTTGGAGATCCAGACCGCCTTACGCCGGCCCCGCATCCAATTGTCTAGGATTACGGCGGCGGACTCGCGGCCCTTGCCTACACCCGTACCGTCGCCGATCATGAAGCCTTGCCGGAAGCGCACGGCCCCCGCTGTGTCATCAGCCGCCGCGCTAACCACGTCAAAGGTATCGTCGAGCGTCCAGGCGCCGGCGAGATACTCGGCGTGAGCCTCGCCGGCATAGATGACGGTCTCGAGCTGCGCGTCCGAGAGCAGGTCAAGGACGTTCTTCGGCAGGCGCGGCCGGTAGCTCGGCTTGGGCGGCGCCACCGAGGCCATGGCCGCCGATTGAACGAGCTGGGTGGGGTGAGCCCGAGAGCCGGGGATGCGGATCGCCTGAAGCCCGTAGGCCTCATAGATGGCGTCGCTGATCTGGCCCCCCTCGGCCGCCTGCCAGTCGACAGCCTCATAGGCGAGGTCGATGGCTTCCGGTTCGGCGATCGACATGCGTGGCGTGGTTCTCCCCGAGCGTGCGAGATAGCTGTGCACGGTGCGGGGCGCGGCGACCTCCGATGCCGCGCTGGAAACGGCGGCCATCACGACCGGCGGCCGCGCGGGAAGGCGCTCCTCAAGCCACGTGAGGAGCGTTGCCGCATCCAGAGCGATGCCGGGAGCATCGGGGAAGAGCGAGGGATCGTCCGCCGGCACCCTGTCGATGACGGTGAGGCGCGTCGGGAAGGTCGTGCCGTGCTTGGCATAGACCGAGCCGTCGATGGCGGCGGAGAAGACCACGCGACCACGCTCCTGCAGCCGGGTGAAGGCCGGGGTCCATGCCGGATTTTCGGGGGCGAAACTCGCCCCGGTGATCGTCACCAGCCGCCCGCCGGGCGCCAGGCGCGCCAGCGCCGAGGCGATGTGCCGCCAGGCCGCGTCGGCCATGCGGCCCTCGACATTGGCCATGACCGAAAAGGGCGGGTTCATCAGCACCACGCTCGGCACGGCGCCAGGATCGAGATGGTCGTCGATCTGGGCGGCGTCGAAGCGGCTGGCGGAGACGGCCGGAAAGAGGCACGAGAGAAGTGCCGCGCGCGTCTCCGCAAGCTCGTTGAGGGTGAGCGACGCGCCGGCTATCTCGGCCAGGATGGCGAGCAGCCCGGTGCCGGCGGAAGGCTCCAGCACACGGTCGGCCGGCGTGATGGCGGCGGCCGTTGCGGCGACCAGGCCGAGCGGAATCGGCGTCGAGAACTGCTGGAAGGTCTGCGCCTCTTCGGATCGGCGGGTATGCGTCGGCATGAGCCCGGCGATCTTCGACAATGCGGAAAGCCGCAGAGCCGGAGACGCGGCTTTGCGGAACAACGCCTTTCCGTACTTGCGCAGAAAAAGGACCGTCGCAGCCTCGCAGGCATCGTAGGCCTGCTTCCAGTCCCAGGCGCCGGCGGCGTCGGAGGCGCCGAATGCGGCTTCCATCGCCGCGCGCAACTTTGGCGCGTCGATGTTGTCGCCGCGCTCGAGATTGGGAAGCAGAAGGCCGGCGGCGGCGAAGATTGCGCCGGCTGCACCGGTTTGGGGGAGAGGAAGCGCGGCTGAGGGGACCGCCACAGCGGGCGAGATCATGTACATGGTGTGAGCCTCGGGAGAGCGGGGACAGGATCGAGCCGCGCGGCGCTCTCTCTCTGGACCGCGCGGATTCAAACCCATCCCGGCCGCCTCTCCCTCTCAGACCCCCGCCGGAGCCAAAATGAAACAAGCGCCCCGCCATGAGGTGGAGCCCTTGCCGGTATCAACCGATCTCGATCGTATTTCCGCCGTCAGGCTCCGACTTCTGTAGGAAACCATTGGCGCCGTCGGATCGGGCGTCAGGTAGGCATCATAGGGATTGCCATCGGCAAGATGAGCGGACGGCTGCCCGGCGCTCGTCTCCGAGCCTGGGCCGCGATGGTTGAGATTAACGTTCTCGGTGGGGTGTGACGCCGCGCGAGCCAGGCTGCCGCCCGTCCTTCGACGACATCGGCGCCAACCTCGTCGGCGGTGATATCTTCAAGACGCGCATTGCGGTATCCGGTCTTGGCCAACCAGAGTTCGGCCGCATCGCGCCTCTCGGCGAGGTGGAGCAATTCGTCGTCGTCACCGACCTGCTGCAGGACCCGGACCATGCCGGTCGCGGGTCGCTCGATGAGCTCGAAGCTGAGCGTGCTGTCGACCGTGTGGCGGCGCATAACGGTCACGAGGATGATGCCGCCGGGGGAAAAGTTCCCTTCATTGAGTGTGATCGAGGCCGGGGCGCAGTAGGTGGGACGGTCGCGCGGTGGTGCCTTACGGACCAGGCGGCCGAGACCGTTGCGACGCTCCCAGTCCGCGAGCTTGCGGGGAAAGCGTCTGGGCGTGCCGTCCGAGTACCTTGTCATAGACGATGTGGGCGGGACATGGATGTGTCTCCTGGAACGAAAATGGCCCGGCGATACACCGGGCCGCGAGGTGAAGAAGAAAGGGCCGAGCGACCTGGGCCACTCCGCCAACGGTGCTATCCGGCGGCGACCGCGTGTGCGGCAGTCTCATCCGCGGCCGAGCCGTCCATGTCGTCACCGGCGAGGAATTCGGGAAGGTCGGCTTCCTCACCGTCATCCGGCTGCGCGGCCGGCGAGTCATTGCCGCTGAGGCGGAGCGGTTCGGGTAGCCAGCCACTATCGGCTAGGAGGCGCTCGGCCTCTTTGGCCATGTCGGCCTTCTTGAGATGGTCGATAAGCTGGGCGGCCTGGTCACCAGCGCCTTCGCGCACGGCTTCGAGAATGCGGGACTTGGTGACGCGACCGAGATAGTTATCCACCGTCGGCCGCCAGCCGGCATCTACCATGTCAAGCCCGGTGGCACGGGACAACCGATCGGCTTCACGCAGGCGCTGATCGAGTCCATGCTGGGAAACGCCGCTACCGTAGGGATTGGGTCGTTCGAACAGGGCGTTGATCCCATAGCTGACGCAATGCGCCAGCAGCGTCTGCCGGCTGGCTTCATCGAGTCCGTCGAGCCACGCCCATAGGGTTTCGTCGTCATCCAGTGGAATGACGCTCTTCCATGCCTCATGGCGCTCATCGACGGCCTTGGCCGCAGGGCTGTCCTTGAGACCGACGTCCTGCCACGGCAAGTGGACATGTCGGACGAAGGCCTCGACGCAGCCGATGGCGGAACGCTGACCGAAGGTGTCGAGGACGAGCCTGTGCAAGAGCGCCGTGATGGCCACATGCTGGTTCTCGGCCACTGCGTTGCGCAGCGCCAACGTGCGATGGGCGGTGAGTTCGATGACCAGGCGCTCGGGTAGCGGCTTGATGGTGTCGCCGTCATCCTCCTCGGGCTCGGACGCCTGTGCGCCGATGGTGATGGTGGCGCGGCGGGCCGAAGGATCGTGTCTGCTGTCCTCGTTCTCGGTAGCGCAGCCTGGCTCGGCAGAGTCGCCGTCGATCACCTGCATCGCTTCGTCCTCGGGGCGCACATGGCCCCGATCGACGACGAGACGGCCATCATGATCGATGCTGATGAACACACCGGCGCGGGCGATCTCGGCCCGATCGTAGTTCATCGGCCGGCTCTCGAAGGCCTCAAGCGCGGTCTCGATCTGACCGAGGCGCTGATCGACATCGTCGGGGAGTTCGTCGGATTCGCCATACTCGGCTTCCAGCCGATCGTACTCCGCCCGCAGGGCTTCGCGTTCCGCCCGCTCCTCATCAGTCAGATCGGCAGCGGTGCCGGCGAGTGCCCGCAGACCGTGATTGTGCCCGTAGGGCAGATCGGCATCGACCACGATCCACTTCCAGCCCTCCGCCGCGATCTCGTCGGCGATCGACTTCAGCCTATCGCGGACCAAGCGGTCGAGCAGAGCGGGGTCCTGCAGCCAGCCGCCATTGTCGGCCTCGAACAGGTCGCGCAGCACCATGCCGCCGGCAGCGACATACGCGTCGACACCGACGAAAAGCGCCCGGCGATCGCTTGCCCGCACAGTGGTTTCCGTCAAAAGGCGCCGGATCTGCTGCGGCTCCTTCGACCAGGAGTTTTCGAGCGCCTCCCAGACCTGCTCCTGACGGGCGTGATCGTCGGTCACGGTGAACGCCATGAGCTGCTCGAGCTTCATGCCATCCTGCTCGTAGACCTCCTGCAGCTTGGCCGAAACCCTGGCCAGCCTGAGGCGCTGCTGCACGAATGTTGCGGAGACGAAGAAGCGTGCGGCAATCTCCTCATAGCTCGCGCCCTGGTCATGAAGTGTCTGGAAGGCGCGAAACATGTCGAGCGGATGTAAATCTTCGCGCTGAAAATTCTCGGCCAGCGAGTCCTCCTCGATCGGGACCGCGCTGTGGGCGTCGCTGACGACGCAGGGAACTGGCTCGGTCTTGATCATGCGCTTCTGCCTGACCAGCAGTTCCAGCGCGCGATAGCGGCGCCCGCCAGCCGGCACCTCGAACATGCCGGTCTCGTTACCCTCGCCGTCCAATACTGGCCGGACGTTGAGGCTCTGGAGCAGGCCGCGCCGTGCGATCGACGCGGCGAGGTCCTCTATGGTTTCCCCGCGCTTGATGCGCCGGACATTGGACTGACTCAGCATCAGCTTGTTGAAGGGGATGTCACGTGAAGCGTTGAGGGTGATCTTCTGCTTGGGCGTAGCCATGGGATTATCTCCGCAACGGGGCGACCGAGACTCTCTCGACCTCCAAACCCGTCAAAAAAGACGGGCGCAGCCCTCTCACTCTGAGGACTGCGCCGCACACCGAAGATCCAGAGGGGGACAGGGCCCGCGGGCACGCTGGGCGGCGTGGTAGAGATGCGTTCGGCGTCGCGAAGGCTTCCCGCCCGGCGGGCGGCCTCTGCCCAGACCGAAATCGGCAGGTCGGTACCAAAGAGGATGTCGCGCTCGATTCCGATGCCGAAGGGCAGCCGGCCGACATCATCTCAAGCAGCGAGAAACTGCCCTGCCCCGGATAGCCGAGATCGGCGAGACCGAACATGGTGTCGCCATCGGCATCCAGCGCGGTCGCGAGTCAGGCTCCTTCGCCGAGTGGATTGAAGAACTTCACGGCCGGTACGTGTTCGGCGCCGCGCTCGCGGCCGTTGGAGAGCAGGCACGCGCAGTTCCTCGGTGAGAACGATCATGCCGCCCTTCTCTCGATTTCGGCCTCATCGACGTCGGCCGGGCCTTCCCTGGCTGCACGGTCAGGTTGCGGCAGGAAGGCGAGCAGCCAGTCGGCCGCCTTGCTGGCCTGGGAGGCGGCACGCACGATGGCGCGGTTGTCTTCGCGCAGGACCTCGAGCCAGGAGGCCAGGTAATCAGCGTGGCGCACGGTCGGCACGATGCCAAGCGAGGCGCAGCAGAAGGCTGCGTTCATTTCGGCGACCAGTTCCTCGAAAGCATATCGTTTTGTGCCGAAGACGCCGCCGAGGTCACGGCCGACGCGGGAGGCGTGGCCAGTCGCATGCCCAAGTTCGTGCAGGGCGGTGCGGTGCCAGTCGATGGTCTCGAAATAGGCCTGAGGGGGAGGCACCCGCACGTAGTCCTGCGCCGGCACATAATAGGCACTGCTGCCACCGATGCGGAAATCGATACCTGTCGCCTTGATCAGTGCGTCGACCGCCGGTTCGATCAGTCCGGGCTCTGGTGCGGACGGAAACACCGCCAGATCGTCGGGCAGATTTTCGCATTGCGCAACGTTGAACACGGTGAAGCGCTTCAGGAACGGTATCGCCTGGGCTGCCTCGCCGGTTTCCCGCGCGCGATTCTTCTCACCGTCAGGGATAAAACGGTCGGCATAGACGACGGTGGTCCCGTGTTCGCCCTTGCGGACATGGCTGCCCAGCGATAGCGCCTGGCGGAAAGTCAGCCAGCCCTGGACGGGAAAGCCATGCTCGACGACCGCACCCCACAGGATCAGCACGTTGATCCCCGAATAGGGGCGGCCAGAGGCGGCATTGGCCGGCATGGCGAGGGGTGCCTGCGCCGCCGTGGTGCCCCAGGGCTGCACCCAGGGAAAGCGCCCAGCTTCCAGTTCGGCGATGATCTTGTTGGTGATATCGTCATAGAGGCTTGTCCGGTCGGCGCCGGCGCGAGCGTAATGTCTGGACATCGCGGTTCTCCGCGACGGGCGCCGGAGGCCTCTCCTCCAGCTCTCAACCCGTCACGGCACACCGTTCCGTACTCTCACTCTAGAGCCTCCCGCAGAAGGCGGACGCTCGAAATTGGGGCAAAGGCGGACCGCGCCAAATCGGCAAATGTCGCGACCATCTAGTATGTTTATGCTACCGGACTGCGTGGCGGATGCGGTCGGTAAGCGTTTGTGCGACGTCGAAATAACCTTCCCAGGCTTCGGGCAACTGAGCCCGCGCGGCGGCGACGAAAACATCGAAACCGTTGGCGCTTTCGCAGGAGGGCAACTCATCCCAGCTGACGGGCACCGCGCACGACGCCCCCGCGCGTGCCCGAGTCGACCAGGGGCAGATTGCGGTGGAGCCCTGGCCGTTGCGGAGGTAATCGAGAAACATTCTGCCCTTACGCTTCGCCTTGCTCATGTTGGCGACGAAGCGCGACGGATCTGTACGGGCCAGCAGTTCGGCGAAGTCCTGGCAGAAGCTCTTGACCTCGTCCCAGTCTGCCTCCGGGACGATCGGCACGACCACATGAACGCCCTTGCCGCCGGACAGCAACGGCCACGACTGCAGTCCAAGCGCCTTCAGAATGCCCCGAATGTCGAGGGCTGCCTGCTTAACAGCAGTAAAGCCCAAGCCCTCGTCGGGGTCGATGTCGAAGATCATGCGGTGCGGCAGATCCGGCTGCTTGCGACGGCTTCCCCAGATGTGGAATTCGAGCACGTTCATCTGGATGCCGGCGATCAGCCCAGCCAAGTCATCGACCCACAAGATGCGGCTTTCCTTGCCGGACATCTTCTCCAGCTGGCCGTCATGGATGGCCTTGGGCATGCCTGGCAATCTGTGCTTCTGAAAGAAGGTCTGTTGCAGGTCACCATCGGTATCGCGCACCAGCGACAGCGGCCGATCCTGGATGTGCGGCAGCATCTTCTCGGCGACCACGGCGTAGTAGGCGGCGAGCGTGGCCTTGGTCACCTTGGTCCCCGGATACATGACCTTGTCTGGATGCGTCAGCTTGACGCCGACAGCAGCGGCGATCTCCTTGCCTATTCCCGGATCGAGATTGGCGGAGCCAAGCGTTGCCGGTGTCTTCGGCATTTCCATCACCACCTGGTCGGCCCGCTTGTCTTCGCGCATGCCCTCAAAGCTTGGATGCCGCAAGTTGCCGTCCGGTGTCACTTCGGCATAGGTAACCTCGGCAACAAGCTCGGGCTTCACCCATTTGGCACGTCGTGCAATGTCTCTCGGAACGGAGGCGAAAGCCGGTTTCTCAACACGGCGTTTCTCGAGCTTTGCGAGGATGTCCTTGCGCATCGCCGCGGTGAACCCCGTGCCGACGCGGCCGCGATAAATGAGCTCGCCATTGTCGTAGGTGCCGAGGATCAACGATGCCATGCCACGCCCCGTGTCACTTGGACGGTAGCCGCCGACGACGAATTCCTGTCGCTTCGTGCACTTGATCTTGAGCCAACTCGAGGTGCGGTCGCCGACGTAGGAGCTGTCGGCGCGCTTGGCGATGACGCCTTCGTGGCCGCCCTCGCACATGGCCTCGAACACCGTTTTGCCCTGGTCGATGATGTGGCTGGAGAATTGCAGGCTGTCGTCTGGGCGGCGCGCGCCAAGCAGGGACTCAAGTCGTTCCTTGCGCTTTAGGAGCGGCTGGTTCGACAGATCTTCGCCATCGAACTCAAGCAGATCGAAGGCGTAGAACTTGAGCGGCATACCCGCGGCAATGCCGGTTTTCAGCATGGAGAAGTTCGTACGGCCCTGGCTGTCGATGGCAACGATCTCACCATCGATCAGAACCGCGCCTTTGGTCAGATTCTGAAGCGGCGGCAAGATGACCTTGAACTGTCGGGTCCAGTCGTGGCCATTGCGGGTATAGACGACGACATTCGAGCCGGAGATGGCGACTTGGGCACGATAGCCGTCGAACTTCATCTCGAAGAGCCAATCCCCGCCCACCGGTATGTGGTCTGTCAGCGTGCATAGCTGGAAGGGACGAAACTTCGGGAGTCGATATGTGGGGACAGATTCTGAGTCTCTGCGCCGTGCGCGGCTTTTACTGAGGGTGCCGTCTACAGCCGACATGCGGAATCTCGGATACATAGTCCGATTCAATACCCTGCCTGGGATTCGGTTCCATGCCCAAGCATCCCGCGCCGGTGACCGTCGGCGCTCAAAGGAATAAAGGCGTATAAGCCGCAGCCCTGCGCGCGGCCGCAACAGCGGACAATTGTCGCGCGCAGGACGGAGGAAATTCGCCCCCGCCACGGGCGGTAAACGGGACAGCCGTAGGAGCGTCAGCATAGCGCCGGCCGCAGGACGGGACGCGGGACCGACTGTCCCCGTCCGCGGCGGTCCGCATATTTTGCGTCGAAGCCGACTGGCGGAGATCGCGCGCATTTCCGGCTCTCGACAGTCCGGCCGCTGACCGAGATCGGATGTCCAAACCAGAGCCGAGATGGCCCGGACGAAATCGATGACGTCTTGCCTCCGTTCACCCAAGCCCGCAACACATGCCACTCGCGAAGATCGCCGAGCGCGACGTCGAGGCCCGCGTGAACGCTGCCAGCGATGATGGCCTGCGGCGAGATATTCACCTCGCCCGGTGTCAGGATTTTCTCCATCACATGTCGGCTGTTGTAGTGGATCAGCAACATGCCTGGCCGCCGCCGGATGGCAGCTTGCCAGGCTGCCTGACTCACAGTTAAATCGGGGGAACGCGAAATCGTTTCCGACAAAGCCTGCTCGTCGCGATCCCATACCTCGATCCGAAAATTGTCTTCCGCGGTTTTTGCCATAGCTTCGCCGGCTAGCGTGATTGACGCCGAGCCATGGTCCTCTGCTGCTCAAGATCAAGCTGAAATAAGGAACATATTCCTCTCTCGTCAAGGGTATGCTTGACTCTGTGTTCTCGTTTTGTTCACCAGCGACGGAATTAGCCGTAGGAGCAATGGAACTTCGCTTGGACATTGAAGATGCCACACCGCAGGAACTCGCATGCGGCAGTGCGGCGGCCGAAGCAGTGTTTGCACCGGCCGACATTACGGCTTTGCAAGGCGCGGAAGGACCGTTCGCGTTGGAAGGCTGGGATATCAAAAGCTTTCCAGAAGACGACAAGCCAACCGACGAGAATCAGGCTGCCACGGTTTGGTTCGTCGGTCCACTTCGGATCATCGACCTTGAGGTCAGCGTAGGGTGTCCCCTTCTCGCGAAGCAATTGGAGCGGCGTCATCCCCATCGCCTTGATCAACTCCACGAGCTTTTCCCGCGACGGCGGGTTCTTCAGGTACTCGGTCACCTCCGGCTCCTGGCCGGACTGTTTGCTGATCGCGAGCGTGTTGCGCGACGTGCCGCAGTCGGGGTTAATGTAAATTGCTATGGTCATTCTGCAGCTTTCATCTGTCTGACTGGTTTTCGGCTCGGCGAGCAGCCATCCCGCCAAGGCCATTGGCGAGCAGCGCGCCCAAAAGTTCGGCGACAGAACGACTGATAGGTGCGAGATGTATGAAAAGAATAGCGCTACGGGGAAGGGCATGGGCCTGCCCCTGCCATCCACTAGGTGTGGCGCCAGACCTTGATCGCCGACAGCACCAGGATGACGGAAAGTAAGGGGAGCAGCAACGCACTGGGAATAAGGCCGAGGAGTTGGCCTCCGACGAATGTCCCGGCGACAGAGCCGGCAGCCATCACAAGGAGAAATACGCGGTTGCGGCCCAACACCGAAAAACTTTGGTCCTGGCTGTATCGTGCAAACCCCACCAGCATTGTTGGCAGACTAACAGCCAGGGAGAGGCTGCCCGCCAGTTTGATATCAATGCCGAACAGCAACACAAGCGTTGGAATTAACAACTCGCCGCCCGCCACCCCCAGCAGGGCGGATATGACACCAATCACCAACCCGGCGAAAACGCCTGCAATAATGAGAACAGGCGCCGTAAACAACCCGCCTCCCGCCTTCGCGTCGTGACCGAAAACCAGCACGGCAGCGATGATCACCAACATGACCGAAATAACCCGATAGAGGGTTTCTGACCTGAGACGGGTGGCCCAACCGGCGCCGAACCACGCGCCGATCAAACTGCCGGCAAGGAGGTTGACGATAACTGGCCAATGCGCGGCTACCTGTTCAAACGGCACCGAGCGAGCCCGAAAGGGCAATGCTGATCCAACCACCACAAGGCTCATCGCCTTGTTCAGGATCACTGCTTCCAATGCTGGGAAACCAAAAAGGCCAATCAACAGCGGTAGGCGGAACTCTGCCCCTCCAAGACCGATCAAGCCACCGAGAGCGCCTATCGTGCCACCACCGACAAATGAGCCGAACATCCTATTCTGTCGGGAAGCGCTTTCGCCTGAATCATGCATCGTCGTTGTTGTTCCGCGAATATAGCGCCATGTTAGCGCCTTGAGCCGCAAGCGCAACCTGAGTACGGCCAGTTGGTTCACTGCAGGTGGACATCAGCCGGGCGCTTTTCGCGCATTCGTCTAACTTAGCAATCCTAGACTTAGACCTTATCGACGACGGCTAGATGGCCTCGGCCCGCCGTCGCCGGATCGCCTCGGCGATGAAGACCCGCGACAGCGCATGATAAAGCGGTTCGTGCGAGATCATGCGTGCGGTGCCGTAGCCAAGCATGGAGGCGCACATCAGGGCGATGACATTGTCGTGGTTGCCGGTCATTTCGAGGATGATGACGAAGGCTGTCATCGGCGCCTGCACGATCGCCGGCGAAATAGCCGGCCATGCCAAGCAGCGCTGCAATGCCGGTGCTGGAGCCGAAGATCAGCCCGAGCGAGCTGCCGATTCCGGCGCCCACCGCCAACGAAGGCGCGAAGATGCCGCCGGGTATGCCCGATATCATCGACAGCAGCCCTGCCAGTAATTTCTCGGCGAAGAAGAACCAAGGCAGCGGTGTGCCTTCCACCGCGCTGCGCGCCTGAGCGTAGCCGGTGCCGAAGGTCAGCCCGCCCGACGTGATGCCGATCACCGCCACGGCCAACCCGCAAATGGCAGCGACCAGCAACGTGCGCCACAATGGCTGCAGGGCGTTCCAGCGCCGAATTCGCCGTGTCGCTTTCAACGCCAGCAACGAAAACAGTGCGCCGAAACCGCCGCCAATGACGCCGCAGAAGAGCACCAGCGGCCACGCGGCAAAGGAGATCGTCTCCTTCGACACGCCGAAATAGGTGTAGTTGCCGAGCAGCCCGAGCGAGGCAAGGCCGGCCAGGATCACCGCCGTCAGCACCAAGCCGTTGGTGCGCGCCTCGTAGGTGCGGCCCATTTCCTCGATGGCGAAGACGATACCGGCGAGCGGCGTGTTGAAGGCGGCAGCGATGCCGGCAGCCGAACCGGCAAGGATCAGGCCCCGCGCCTGCGCCATGCCGCCCCAGCGCGCCACCTGCAGCATCAGCGAGGCGCCGACCTGCACGGTCGGACCCTCGCGGCCGATCGAGGCTCCGCAGAACAGGCCGACGATGGTAAGCACGATCTTGCCCACCACCAGCCGCAGCGACAGGATGTGACTGCGGTCGTGGTCCTCGCGCAGATGGCGGGCCGCAATCGCCTGCGGAATGCCGCTGCCTTGCGAGCCGGGAAAAAAAGCGTAGGCCAGCCAGGCGCACAGGACGAAGCCGATCGGCGTCACGATAATCGGAAGAAACCCGCGCCAGCCGGTGCCCCTATTGCCCATCATCACGTGGAACAGCTCTTGCGCCTTGTCGGCCATCACGGCGAACAGCACGCTGATCAGACCGATGGCGATGGCGCCGGCCAGAAAACCAGGCGCGGCTGCCAGACGCGCCTAGAACCCCACATCGCGCGCGAACGCCGCAGCATGGGATATTTTCGCGATTTGGCGGTCATGGTCTTTTCCTGATCGAAGGCTACGGCTCTATACAGCCAACCATACCGACCGAGAAACCCGCCGCCGCATGAAAGTTGCACAGCGGTGTCCGTGATCGCCTAGAGCAGTTCAGATTTTGACTGAATCTGCGGGATTCCCGTGAGAGTGGTTTTGTGATTCAAGATGCTGGCTGGATCGGAGGCCAGCATCAGATGACGGCTCCCCTTTCGAACGATCTACGTGAGCGTGTTGTTGGCGCGATCGAGGCTGGCGAGAGCTGCCGCTCGGTGGCGGCTCGTTTGGCGTGGCGGTTTCGTCGGCGGTGAAGTGGTCGCAGCGCTATCGGGCGAATGGGTCTGTGGCACCGGGTAAGATGGGCGGCCACCGCAAGCGTGTTCTGGAGCCGCACCGGGCGTTCATCGTGGAACGGATCAACCAGACGTCGCATCTGTCGCTGCATGGGCTGAAGGACGAACTTGCGGCGCGCGGTGTGAAGGTCTCGCACGACACGGTATGGCATTTCCTGCGGCGCGAAGGATTGCGGTTCAAAAAAAACGCTATTCGCCCTTGAGCAAGCTCGCGCCGATGTTGCCCGCCGACGACAACGCTGGCGTTCCTGGCAGGCGGGTCTCGATCCGGAACGGCTGGTGTTCATCGACGAAACCTGGATCAAGACCAACATGGCACCGCTGCGCGGCTGGGGACCATGCGGCAAACGCCTGCGCGGCTTTGCTCCGCACGGCCACTGGCGCACGCTGACCTTCCTCGGCGCCCTGCGGCTCGACCGTCTTGCTGCCCCTTGCGTCTTCGATGGACCGATCAACGGCGAGAGCTTCCGGGCCTATGTCGAGCAGCAGCTCGTGCCAGTGCTCCAGCCCGGCGACATCGTCGTCATGGATAATCTTGGCTCCCACAAGTCGGCCGCCATCCGGCAGATGATCCGCGCCGCAGGCGCCAGGCTTTGGTATCTGCCGCCATACTCGCCCGACCTCAACCCAATCGAGCAAGCCTTCGCCAAGATCAAACACTGGATGCGAGCCGCCCAGAAGCGAACCACCGACGACACCTGGCGACACATCGGCCACCTCGTATCAACCATCCAACCCAATGAATGCAGAAACTACTTCGCAAACGCTGGATACGCTTCTGTCAAAATCTGAAACGCTCTAGTGCAAGCTTGTGCCGAGGAACTTACTCAATAACCCTTCTACACCGCAGGCCGATTTGCCTGCGGCGTTCCATCTCCCATCAAAACCCGCAATTCCCCGCCGGTAGGATTTGAAAAGCGGATCCGTTGGGTCAAGGCGTTCGTATTTGTCGGCCTGGCGCAGGTATTCAAGGGGATCTGACACCCAAAGGTGCCTGCATCTGGCCAGCGCCGCTGACTGAGAGCCAAACTGATAGGCGTTGTATTCGTCAATGGTCGTAGCCTGAGCTGCAACCACTAACCATAGAGAGATGGCGAATGTTGCTCCTCGGACCATGTCCCAGCCTTTCCCGCGCACAAATAGGGCAGAAAGCTACGCTTTGCCAGATCGAGTCCCGATATAGGGTCTGGGCCGACGAGCAGGCAGGTAAGTCCGGCCTACGGCCTAAACCGCTCGCGTCGGCATCTCGCGCTTCAGGCGGGACGCCAATGCGCTTGCACCTACGACATACACCAGGCAACCCAACGCTTGAGTACTTAACGGCACACCCATGTCGAGCAGGACGCCCATGACGACAGGCGCCGCGCCACTGGCGACCACGTTGGCGGCTTCGACAGAGGACCGGACCCGACCGAGCTGGGCGGTTCCATAGAGATCCACCCACAATGCGGTCGAAAGGGTCGAGGCCACGGCACCGGAAATACCGCTTAGGATCAGGAACGCCGGTGCGCCATAGGGTGAATTGGTCAGCACCAGAACGGCCATCCCTGCCGCCTGCGGGATGAGGAACAGCGACATCAGCCGTCTCGCGCCAAAGTGGTCAATGACCGGCCCGGCGGCAAGCTGGACCACGGCCTGGACCACAGCGAATGCCGCGAACGAGCCGGCCAGCAGACCAAGCGGCCAATGCTTTTCCTCACCGAGCCGGACGAGGTGGAAAACAAAGCCGGTACCGATAAACGGCGACGCCAGGATGGCCGGCAGCGTCAGCAGCAAACGATGGTCACGCCAAAGCGCGGGGCTGGGTGCTGTCGGTCCAGAATCGTCATGAATGTGCTTTGCAGGGCCGCTTTCTGCGCCACGCGGAAGAAACCGCAGGGCGATGGCGGCGCCGGCAACAGCAATGAACGCGCTGACGCCCCAGGTGGCACGCCAGCCGATCAGACCCATCAACGCCACGGTACCCAAAGGCAAAAGCGCCTGGGCGCTGGAAAATCCAAGTGAGACCACCCCAAGAGCCTTGCCGGCGTCCGCCGGAAACGTGCGGGCGGTGGCTGTCAGCGCGGTATGCACCATCAGCCCCTGCCCGCCCAGGCGCAGCAGGTAGAACGATAGCGCCAATACAAACACGTTGGGGCTGATTGCGGTTAGGACGCAGGCAACGCCCAGCAGCGCCGCCACGCCGACCGTGTAGCGGCGGACTGTGGTCAGATCGATCCAGCGGCCGACCCATCCGAGCGTCATGGCACTCAGGACCGTGCCAATCGCGTAGGTGGTCCCGAGCCCCCCGTCCGAGAGATGGAAATCCTGTCTGAAATGAGTGCCGAACAGTGAAATGAAATAAGTCTGCCCGAAGCTTGAAAGCGCCAGCAGCATCGCGCCGAACAGCAGGTGGTCCCAGTTTCGCCGCGCGAACCGGCCGTAGGTCAGAAGAAAATGCATGCCCGTCCCAATACTTGATGATGACCCGCTGCCTTAGCGGAACAGCAGGATAGGCACCTTGCAGGAGCGGATCATTTCCGAGGTGGTCGAGCCGATGATCAGGTTGCGGATGCGCGAATGTCCGTAAGCCCCCATGACCAGAAGATCTATATTCCCATCCTCCACGAACTGCGTCAGCACGACATCAGGCTGGCCCTGTGAGATAAAGCCTTCGACGTCATAGCCGGCGCCCCGCAGGATTGCCTCGGCATCGGCCAGGCGCTTGCGTGTTTCATCCGAGTTGGCGCCCACGGTGACCAATCGACAACGCAGTCCAGCGAAGATCGGACTGCGTGCCACATGGTCGACCGCTTTCATGCTGCTTGTGCCGCCGTCATAGGCGATCATGAACCGCTCGACCGGCTTGAAGGCGCGGGAGGCTACAAACACCGGCTTAGGGCTCGACCGCGCAACGCGCTCCATATTCGACCCGAGATGCAGCTTGGCGAAATCCGCTGCCTCACCGCGCTTGCCGATCACAATCAGGTCCGCATCGGATTCATACTCCGTGACGGTATCGACCAGGTCGCCGATACGAAGCTTCACAGTGACCTGCTCGACGCCGGCCGCTTCGATCGCGGCCTTGCCATCATCGAGGACGGCACGGCCGCGCTTTTGGGCCAGCTTGGCCCGCTGCTCGTCAAGGGCGCTCAATTCAGCGAGGAGCGAGGTGCGCGCGCCGAGCGCAATGCTACCGCTTAGGTCGGAGGGAACCGTTTGGGTTTCGCGGCGGCCCAGCACATGCAGCAGTTCGACCGGCGAGCCGGTTCGAAGAGCGAGCCAGGATGCGTAGCCACACACGCTTTTTGCGTAGACGGACCCATCAACCAGGGCGACTATCTTAGCCATTGCGTTCCTCCCTAATGACCCATGAGGCGTTCCAGCGCCCCGGGCTTGTCGTGAATCGCCAGCCGATCGACGATGGTCTCGCTGGCCTCGTTCAGGCCGACGATCTGGACGTCAGCCCCCTCCCTGCGGAACTTCAACACCACCATGTCGAGCGCGGCGACGCTCGAAATGTCCCAGATGTGCGCCTGGCTGACGTCGATCGTAACCTTTTCCAGCGCCTCCTTGAAATCAAACGAGGCGGTGAAGTCATCGGCCGAGGCAAAGAACACCTGGCCCTCGACCACATAGGTGCGAGAACCGCCATCCTCCGAAAGCGTCGATGTGACCCTGAAGATCTGCGCGATCTTCCAGGCGAAGAAAATGCCCGAAAGCAGCACGCCGACCAGCACGCCGATCGCCAGATTGTGTGTGGCGACGACGCAGGCGACCGTGGCCAGCATGACCACGGACGAGCTGCGCGGGTGACTGCGCAAATTCTTGATCGACGACCAGCTGAACGTGCCGACCGACACCATGATCATGATGGCGACGAGCGCAGCCATCGGGATCTGCTTTACCCACGGGCCGAGCACGACAATCATGAACAGCAGGAAGATACCGGCGCAAAATGTTGAAAGCCGGCCCCGGCCCCCGGATTTTACGTTGATCATTGACTGTCCGATCATGGCGCAGCCCGCCATGCCGCCGATGAAGCCGGTGGCCATGTTGGCAATCCCCTGCCCCACGCACTCCTGGTTCTTGTTGCTGGGGGTGTCGGTTAGATCATCGACGATGGAGGCCGTCATCAGCGATTCAAGCAAGCCCACGGCGGCGACCCCCGCCGAATACGGCAGGATGATCACCAGTGTCTCCAGATTGAACGGGATTTGAGGGATCAGGAACACCGGCAGGGTCGAGGGCAGTTCACCCATGTCGCCAACGGTGCGCAGATCGAAGCCAAAATACATCGCGATCGCCGTCAGGACGATGATGCAAATCAGCGGTGACGGCACAGCCTTGGTGATCAGAGGGAAGAGATAGATGATGCCGAGGCCTGCCGCGACCATCACGTAGGTCAGCCATGGCACCCCGATCAGCTCGGGCAGTTGGGCCATGAAAATCAGGATCGCCAGGGCGTTGACGAAGCCGGTCATGACGGAGCGCGACACGAAGCGCATCACGTAGCCAAGCTTGATAAGGCCTGCGCCGATCTGGAAAAGCCCGGCCAGCACAGTGGCGGCAAGAAGATACTGCAGGCCATGGTCCCTGACCAAGGTCACCATGAGCACAGCCGTCGCGGCTGTGGCGGCTGAAATCATCCCGGGCCGTCCGCCGGTGATGGCGGTGATGACCGCAATCGAGAATGAAGCATAAAGGCCGATTTTAGGGTCGACGCCGGCAATGATCGAGAAGGCAATCGCCTCTGGAATAAGCGCCAAGGCGACAACAAGTCCTGCGAGTACGTCGCCGCGAACGTTGCCGAGCCATTGATCCCGGTAGACGTGAAGTGAGAGCATAAGATTCCGGTCAAATTCTACCAACCGCACAGGCCTGGCCGGCCCGTCCTGCAATACTGGTTATGCGGTTGAGTTGTCCGGCGGATCGGCGGCCGGAAGAGCCACCCGGGGTTGCACCGGGTCCAGTCGAGATATCCCACTTAGCCGCATCGTTGTTGCAGTGCAACAAGTCTTTTGAGCGAAAGCTCCGCTGGAAAGTAGGTTTGGCCTGCCCGGAGGTATTTGCTATCATAGAGATCGGCACTTTAGAAGACTGATGGCCAGCGTCTGGTTGAGTGCTTCGCCTGCGGCACAGCATAGACGAGCGGCAACGCCTGCCTTAAGTTTAGAACTGCGTCGTCAGCGCAGTGAGCCATTCGGGTGAGGCATTGACGAGTGCCGTTTCCTGCGCCTTGTCAAACCCCGACAGGATTCCTGCAGCAGTAACCACCAGCAGGATGCCGAGCGCAATTTTCAGGCCACCACCGGTTTCGGCAATGCGGCTGCGCCAGCGCAAAAGAGTGTCGCGAGACAGCGTGCCGAGGACAAGCAACGGCAGCGCCGCACCGATGCCGAACACGATCATGGTGGCCGCAACCTGGCCGAGGTCATGCCCCTGCGCAGCAAGGAGGGAAGCTGCACCCAGTGTGGGACCAACGCAGGGGCTCCACGCAGCTCCAAGCAGGACGCCGACGCCAAATTGACCGAAGAGACCGCTGGACGAAAATCCGCCAAAGCGCTGCTCGACCCAGTTGCCGGCCGGGCCGGCGGCCAGCGCGACGCGCGCCTGAAATGCCGGCACGATCAAGATCGCGCCGAGGACCAGCATCAGCACTGCGGCGGCGCTGCGAAAGACACCGCCGTCAAGACCGATGGAGAACCCGATCGTGGCAACGAAAAGCCCAATCACCGTAAAAGATATCGCAAGTCCAGCAGCCAGCGCGACGGGACCGTGGCGATGCTGACTGGCGGCGGCCCCCAGCACGACCGGGATCAGCGGCAACACGCAGGGTGACAGGGTCGAGCCGTCGGCCGCATCTATTACGCTGCCTCGACGTTCATCTGCACGCCTGCCTCGCTGTCGCAAGAGGTTGGGCTCGGCCTCGGCGCCCAGGCTGGCGAGGCCAGGCTGCGCAAGGTGGTTACGGGCGGCGGCTTTCGCCGCTTCCGCCGCGCCACTGAGACACCATTCAACATGGTTCTGGAGGCTCGCCCGTAAGCGCGGCATCAACAGTTTGGAGGAAGCCATGACTGCTTACAACCTTGTCCGGTTTCGCACCAAGCCTGGCAAGGAACAGGCCTTCATCGACGCGCATAGGAAGGCGACGCTCGACGTCAGGGGCTTCCGCAAAGCCGCGCTCGTCAGGACCGGCGACCGAACTTCTGCGTCGTCGGTGAATGGAACGACATGGACAGCCTCGCCGCGGCCCGGCCGCAGATGATCGGCCTTCTCGATTCGATGCGCGATATGCTGGAGGATCTCGGCGGCGACCTCGGCGTGACAGATCCCGTCTCCGGCACGTCCGTCGTCGAGATCCGGCCCTGAAGTGGCCAACTGCAGGTTTGTTGTGCATGGCACGACCGTCAGGGTGGGCCAATGCATCAAAGTCAGCGAGCGACGCACGAACTGCTGGAGTGTGACCAGTCTTCGACGTATAATTAGGCGCCCAATCATCCGGAGGATGAGCCATGAATGCAGTGCCTCAATGGCGGCTCGCTGGCGACTGGTTCGACATCTGCAGCTGCGACATCCCTTGCCCTTGCGAGTTCGCCCAACGGCCAACCGGCAATCACTGCCAGGGTGTGCTCGCCTGGCACGTGCGTGAGGGTCAGTATGGCGGCGTCAAGCTCGACGGCCTGACGTTGGTGGCACTCGGCGAATTCGAAGGCAACCTATGGGCCGGCGAGGCAAAGGCCGTGATGGGCATGTATCTCGACGAGAAGGCGGATGAGCAGCAGCGCGAAGCCCTGCAGGTGATCTTCGGCGGAAACGGCGGCGGCTGGCCGGCGGGCTTTGCCGCTAATATCGGCGAGATGCGTGGCATGGAGTTCGTGCCAATTACTTTCGAGGTGGCGGGCGACCTGGCCACCCTGGCGGGTCGAAATTCCTGACCTCGTGGTTGGGCGCGCAGAGGCGCTTTCCGGCCCCACCACACCACCTGGCAAGCGGGTGCAGACGATCAACCCGCCGGGCTCGGAGGTCGGCCCGGGCCAGGTTGCCACCTGGGGACGTTCTGTCGAGGTGAGCACCAAAGGCTTCGGGCTCGACTGGACTGGCACGGCCCGCTCCAGCAAGCACATTCCGTTCGAATGGACCGGCCCGAACTAGGGCATGACAATGGCTGACGCGTTCCCCAGGAAATCGCGGCGGTTCACCTGGAATTTGCACGGCATCCCCCTGGGTCTATTCGCATCGCTCGTGGGGCTGACAGCAGCGGCGTGGGCGCTGACCCTCTACCAGACCTTCAGTATGGATATGCCCATGGGCATTGCCGTGCGCGGCGGTATTGGGGGTATGGAAGGCATGGCCGGCATGGCGATGGACGGTATTGCCGCGGACGGCTGGTCAGTTGCCGGCGCCACCGCTTTCCTCGCTGTGTGGACCGTAATGATGGCGGCCATGATGCTGCCAGCTGCAGCACCCATGATCTTTATGTTCGCGGCGGCGCAGGCGAGGCGCGAACAACACGTGGCCATCCCGACTTGGACCTTCGTCGCGGGCTATCTGCTCGTCTGGGCGGCGGCGGGCCTCGTCGTGTATGTCCTGGTCCAGTTCGGCAGCGAGTTTGCAACGAGCCTCGATCCGCCCCAGCGTTCGAAATGGGCACCGCTCGCGCTCGGTGCCACGCTTGGCGTGGCCGGGCTCTACCAATTCACTGCCTTCAAGCACATTTGCCTCAGCCATTGCCGTTCGCCGCTTGCTTTCGTTGCGCAGCATTGGCGGGACGGGCGTGTTGGCGCGCTCAAGATGGGGATGCGCCATGGCCTCTATTGCTTTGGCTGCTGCTGGGCGCTGTTTGCCGTGCTGGTCGCGACCGGCGTCATGAGCGTCGCCTGGATGCTGCTTTTGACGCTGGTCGTCTTCGTCGAGAAGCTCCTGCCCGTGGCCGCCGCTTCGAAGGTAGTTTGGGCGTTGCGCTAGTGGCCCTCGGGATCGTTGTATCGCTCGGGGCGATCGATATGCCTTGGATGGGCTGATAGACGAGCAGGACATAAGCATCTCTGCTGTCACTGCAGACGCTTTTGAGGCAATCCATTCGCATCGCGCTGATTTTTTAGTAGGCTGTCTGCGGTAAGGCGGCAAGGTTGAGGGTCAGGCGTGACGGTAGTCGACGATCGTCTTCTCGAAAGCAGGATGACCAAAGTGGAGCAGGCGCGAGCCTGGAGCCCACGCGTCATCTCGAAATTCGAGACGCTGATCAGGAACGACGACGATCATGCACTGTATCGCGTCAATCCGCTGAGCTTTGCTCGCGACCGTGCAATCGCAGAGCCTGAAGCTATCGACCTGTTCCTCCATGCCACTCGCTGTGGCCTGTTCGACATGAGCTGGGATGTGCTGTGTCCCCAGTCCGGGATGGTGCTTGATAGTTTCGGCGCCCTGCGCACGTTGAGGACGCACTATGTCTGTGGCTTATGCGATGTATCAGGCGACACCGACCTGGACGACTACATCGAGGTCACCTTCTCGGTTTCGTCGAAGTTGCGCCGCCTGCCGCACCACGATCCCGAGACGCTCCCCGTCGAGGATTTTCATTGGAAGCTCCACTTCGGACATGACGGGCGGCTACCGGGGCAACACGTTCGCTTTCTTGACGTTCTGCGAGGCTTCGTTCGGGGCATAACGTTTCTGCCGCCCGGCACCACGACAGTGCTCCGCACCGACTTGAGTCTGGGCGCGCTTTCGGGGGTCAACGTGCAGACGCAGGCTGCATTCGCCGTGCCAATATGTGGCAATCCGGTGTCGGCACCCACAGTCCTGAAGATTAATTATGACGGCAAACGCTTCCTGCCTGGATTGCCAGCCGTGCCACCCGGCCCGATCGTCATAGAGGTGGTGAATGCTGGGCCAGTGCGTGGTTCGTTGCTCGTCATCAACTGGCCGCCCGAGCTTGTCGCGCTGACCACCAAGCCGGCGCTCGATTTCGATCCTTATGTATCCGGTGGAGCACTGCTTGCGCGGCAAACCTTCCGCCAGCTCTTCCGGTCCGAGCGTATCGACGAGAAGGAGGGACTCGGCATCCGGCAGATCACCTTCCTGTTCACGGACCTCAAAGGCTCGACCGCCATGTATGAACGCTTGGGTGACCTCAACGCCTATGCTTTGGTCCGCGAGCATTTCGCTCTGGTGAACGCGACGGTTCAGCAACATTCCGGAGCAGTGGTCAAGACGATTGGCGACGCGGTGATGGCTGTATTCTCGCAGCCATCGGATGCGATCTCGGCTGCACTCCACATCTTTGAAGAAATCGATCGCTTCAACGGCGACCATGACGGGCCGGGGATTATCCTCAAGATCGGAGCCCACTGTGGACCGTCGATCGCCGTGACGCTCAACGACAACCTCGACTATTTCGGCCAGGCGGTGAATGTTGCCGCGCGCGTGCAGTCCCTGGCAGAAGGCGGACAGATCTGCATTTCCGAGGCGCTCCACTCTGCGCCCGGGGTTCGCGAAATGCTTTCCGGGCATCGCGTGGAGGCGTTTGATGCGCCTCTTTGGGGTGTGGAGGGTGATGCAACTGTCTATCGCATTATGCGGGAATAGGCCCGTGCCAACTCCCTTTCGCGCTGCATGGAGCCAAAGCTTATGGCGTCGAAGAAACACAATATATCTCACGCATGAATTTCTGGCGCGGTGAGATCATGATTGTCGCCCGCGCCGGAATGATAAAACTCACAAATGCTCCTTACGAGGAGGAGCAACATCACTTCGGCCTGGCCTCCTCCTGGATGGTCCAGGATCAGACAAAACCTTGAGGGCTGACCAACTCCTGCAGTAGATCGTGTTTGCTCAGGATTTCGGGGAGGAATTCTCGGACCCACACCCTTTTACACTGTCTCGGTTGAAAGAGCTGCCGAAGCCTGTGTTCTTTCCAAAGGCAAGGCCGGTTGCTCTTATCGCGCAGCGATCCGCGCCATCCGGATGCCAAGCTACCGACCGAGAGATGTTGGCGGCATCCATCGTTCACGGCGTGCCCATCGCTTTCGACGTGCGAACGGCTAATGGCGCAGAACCACGGCTCCATTCTTAGGGCCAACCATGGCCGCGCTCGCGCAGACGCCTACCTCATCAGACGTTCGCCAGGCGATTGTCCGCTACCTGATCGAGAAGGTCGGTAGGCCTAGCATTTCGATCTCCGAGGTTAGCGACGCCGAAAGGAGAATGCTTCCGCCCTTCGCCGGCGCGACCGCGAAGCTCATCGATCAGGCGCTGGTACGCGACGCGGTGCCGCGCGAGACGCCGAGCTGAGCGGCCATGTCACGCGAAGCTTTGGGGGGCAAGGTCAACCGCCGGTAAGGCTCGGAGCCTTCTTTTTTGTGCCAGTGCTCTAACCAGAGGCCGCGTAAATAAAAGGACCAAGAGCCTCATCACCTCAGCATGGCGCTTGCGCAATGACTAATTTAGTGAAATCTTAAATTATTCTGGGAGTAGACGAGAGACCGGTCGGTCCAATTATGGGGCGGCATTGAACTTAAATGTTTTTTCCGCGATTCCTGGTCGGGATGTTTGCCACGTCGACCGTGGTGGCGTTATGGATTTATCTAGCAACGGGTTCGTTCTGGAAGTCGCTTGCATGGACCTTGCTGATTTTGATCATATTCCAGGTTGCATATTTCCTGTTTTCATTCGCGCTTTTCCACACGCTTTGGACGAAGAGAACCGAAGAAAAACCGAACACCGCCGAGCCTACCCGTCGAGACGGTGGTGTCTCATCTAAAGGCGGCCGATGATGCCCGACGAGCCGGCCACGCAGCATCGTCAAATCGCCGGGGAAGGTTGACCGTCTTAAATCGCGCCATCCTTGGGCGGATGCGATGGCACCAGCGGACAGCAATACCGTCTTTGAATCGCAGAATATGGTCGGCTTCGACGCAATGAGTGGCCGACAGTAGGCCGAGAACGAAAGAGCTTCGCTTAGTCAATGGCGGCGCTGTCAACTCTCCGACGAGAACCATTCAGACACTCAGCACCCACGAGTTCATCCAAAAGGTGGATTAGGCCAGCGTCGATGTTGGTTCAGGGGGGCTCCGAACTCAGCGTGTAGTCGGTCGTCCTCGAATTCACTCGAAGGGTGTCTGCGGGCGCGCGTTCCCGCTGTCCGCTCTCCACCCCAAATCGTCAAGCGATCCCGGCGGCAGCCAGCTTGCGCGCGGGTCCTCCTAGGTGATCACGCCATAACGCCGATCGACCGTATCGGTCATGACTTCAACTGCGGCGGACCTGATGTCTGCTTGGCCGCCGCCGCACAGCCCAGCAGCTCCCACCTGGCGCCGGCCATCTTCTCCAGGTTCGCTGCGGGCCATCGTCCAAAAGGCTGTGTTCCAACAACTCTACCGACAGAGATACACTCCTGCTACTCGGCGCCGCTTCCCTCAAAGCGCTGTCTGGTAAAAAAGGCTCGGCGCCCTTCTGGTTTGTTCAGGGTCAAAAGGAGGGCGCCGGCCCCAGACTTTTCCGCCCAGAATGGCGATTAGCGCTTCGGGGTGATCTCGTCGACCCTCACCTGTCGCCGATCTTTTTCGCCCAGGCCAGCGCCTTGGTCTTGGCTTTTGTGGTGAAACACCGTTGAGCAGTGAGGCTATTCAAACACGCTCACAACGTAGGTCGCACCGACTGGTCGAGCCTGCTCCACCTTTGCTTAGTCCATAAAGGTGTGGTGCGTTCATATTAGCATGAGCATATATAACTTGGCAGCCGGCGCATGTCCCCAGTCCCCAGCCGGTTAGGCCCGGCTGCTCTCTACCCCAAAAGAAAGCCGGGCCGTCCCCGCGGCCAGAGCGTTCCGTGCTCTTGGTAGACAGCTCGCCGAGCGATACCCCAACCACCTCGAGCCCGGCGAGCCTGACTTTCACGAATCGTTGACCGCGCTGTTCCAGAATAGGACGGCGCGGTCAGACCCCAACCGGAGCGCAGGCGGCTTCGGCGCTCAGCGCCCGCCGAACTGTCGGAGCCGCCACCCACAATCCCACATTATACCAGCAATGGTTGAATCAACTATTGCTGCTCGTGCAAACGGCCTGCCATGGGAACAAAAGAGGGATTCACATCGAATACGGTTCGATCAGGATCGGACCATGGAACCAATCTTTGACGATCTCTCCCCAACCGCGATCGCTGACTCATAGACCTCCGTCAGGTAGGACCAGATCAAAGGATCGCGGCGCCATTCAACAGCTCGGCAAAGAAGGCCGTAGACCTCACGTTTGGTTCCGACGTCCACGCCGGACGGGGTTTCGTCAAAGATGAAAAAATCGGCAAAAATGTCCCATTGGAGCAGGACCTTGATGTCCTTCTCGACCATGCCCAGGCGTGGGCTCGACGATCTCACACTGAAAGTTGCGACCTGACGGAGTCGAAGCGTTGAATGGGTGGTGCGCCCGTCGGGTGTTCATGGTTGTAGTAGCACCGCAGCACGATCACACCGGATCAATTGTCAACCCATCAGACCTGCTGACCTGGGACCCTTGTTCCCTCCAGTTCAATGGAGAGTCCGGAGTTTCATTTCTGGCCTCATGCGGCCTGTTTTCCAGAGCCATTTTGATGGCGAATTCGATGGGCGTGATGTTGCGCAGGGCTGGTCTGTTCTGGTTGTAGTCCTCCTTCCATGGATCGATTGCTGCCCGTGCTTGCGTGAGAGTGGAGAACAACGTTTCGTTCAAGCATTCGTCGCGAAATCGGCCGTTGAAACTCTCCACGAATCCGTTTTGCATCGGCTTGCCGGGCGCGATGTAGTGCCATTCGACGCCGCCTTCCTGGCACCATTTGAGGATCGCCATCGACGTTAGCTCGGTGCCATTGTCCGAGACGATCGTGCGAGGCCTGCCGCGGCGGGCGAGGATGGCATCCAGCTCCCGAGCGACGCGGGCGCCCGACAGCGATGTATCAGCGACCAGCGCCAGGCACTCGCGCGTGAAGTCGTCGACGACGGCCAGAACCCGGAACCGGCGTCCGTCCGTGAAGGCATCGCTTACGAAGTCCAGGCTCCAGCGCTCATTCGTCCGACCCGGCGCGATCATCGGCCGTCTTGTTCCCAAGGCCCGTTTGCGGCCGCCACGTTTGCGGACCTGGAGCTTCTCCTCCCGGTAAAGCCGCCGCAGTTTCTTCTGGTTCATCACGATCCCTTGCCGTTCAAGCATGATGTGGATGCGCCGGTAGCCAAAGCGGCGGCGCTCGGCAGCCACCGTCTTCATCGCGGCTCGAACGGCGGCATCGTCCGACCGGATGCTTGTGTAGCGAACGCTTGAGCGGTCGACGAAAAGAGCCTTGCACGCCCGACGCTGGCTCACCCCATGCCGATCGCAGGCGTGGGCCACAGCGCATCGCTTGGCATCGGGCGTCACCATTTTTTTGCGGCGACATCCTTCAGGATGGCATTGTCCAGCATCTGCTCGGCCAGCAGCTTCTTCAGCTTGGCGTTCTCCTCTTCCAAAGCCTTCAGCTTGCGCGCATCGGAAACGTCCATGCCACCGAACTTGGCCTTGTATTTGTAGAAGGTCGCTTCCGAGATCCCATGCTTGCGGCAGACATCGGCGGTCTTCATGCCCGCCTCCTGCTCCTTCAAAATCGCGATGACTTGTTCTTCCGTGAACCGTGAACGCTTCATTCGTCCGTCTCCTTGAGTGGGACAGACTCCACCAAAAACTGGAGGAGCTTCAGGGTCTCAGGTCACNCGCTTCATTCGTCCGTCTCCTTGAGTGGGACAGACTCCACCAAAAACTGGAGGAGCTTCAGGGTCTCAGGTCACGCCGAGAGAATGGGCGGATTGGTGAACGTGATGTCGCACCCCGGTAGCAGTGAGCATCTTTTGGGCTTTGGACCTTGCCGACCTGCGCAAGGCGTTTGGAAAGTTCGTTCAAGAGCGCGAGACAACGCCTCTTGAGTGGAACGAGCACACCAAGCTGTTCCTTGAAGAACGAAGGGAACTTCCAGCCGGTTGTTTACGAGCCCTGTGCTGGATCGACAAGCGCGGCGTTCCTTTGGCGTCCACTAGACTAGTGCTGCGTAGCTTTGGCGTGCTCTACGCATTCCGGCTCCGCGCAAATCGTCGAGGTGCGTAGTGACGACGGATGGGGCCGGATTAGAAATCGGATGATGGGTGGGGCAGATATCTGAGTTAGTGGAGTTCGTGTGCAAAAATAGCACACGAAAGTTCTGCTTCTCTTCTTTTTCGTTCCCACGACAGAGTCGCCGATATTCCTTTTCGGACGCTCTTTTGCCGTCGATATTGGCCGCTCCAACGCGGATGTCCGCCAAGATATCCGTGACCCTCATTGTCCGCCGCCGCGTTCGGTTTGCTAGGGGTTCTTGGTTCTTGGAAGCCCTTCGAGCTTTCTGTCCTACTCTCCGCCGAATTGCGCCGTAGATCGTGTCCCGCGGCGTGGTCTAGCTGGCGGCATTAGTCGCCGTGCTCTCCGGCATGGGCGGGGCTGATCAGCGCGCCACGGCTGGCAGGCTGATCAGCGGATCATCGCTCATCTGGCTGATCGTTTCCAGAGTCATATATCTGGCCCGCTGCACTGCCCATTCATCGTTCTGTTCGAGCAGGATTGCGCCGACGANTCGTTTCCAGAGTCATATATCTGGCCCGCTGCACTGCCCATTCATCGTTCTGTTCGAGCAGGATTGCGCCGACGAGGCGCACGATCGCATCGTCGTTCGGGACGATTCCGACGACCTCGGTGCGCGGCTTTATCTCGCCGTTGAGACGTTCGATCGGATTCGTCGAGTGGAGCTTGGCGCGATGTTCCTTGGGGAAGGTCATGTAGGCCGGTTGCGACCGCGGGCATCATCGCGCCATCGAGGGCACGGTCTCAATGATCGTGTAGGACACGGAGAGGCCGCTGTGATGTCCCGAAACGGATCAACCACGCTTGGCACCGCAATTGCTTGTGTAGAAAGACAAGCGGGATACTCCCTACATGATTGAAAGTGATCCTAAGGTTGGCTGCAATCGATGCAAAGTGCCCCTTATGGGTGTCACTCGGTCTCAAGGGTCCGACCTGTTAGCTTGCCCCAGTTGCGGCCTCTCGGACACTTACGACAATGTCATGCTTGAACTTGATCAGCGCACCGCAGAAGCACTTTCTCGTGCGCTCTGCCAACCGGTCCCGCCAAAGGCGTATCGTTTCGCACTGCTATTTCGGGCAGGGACGCGAATAGGCTAAGCTAAATATCAACCTCAGAATTTTGCGGTGACAACTTATTATTGGAGGCCGACACGGCCGGCTGAAGATCAACCAGCTCCATAAGTTCGTAGTAGACAAACGAACCGAGACTTTTCGAGCCAACAGTTTAGGCACGAATAGGCCCCGGCGACGGGTGAGACGTCGAGGCCCATGGACATGAACGAATCACATGGCATGTCCACAATAACAATGCGCCTGAATTTTCAAACAAATGATAAACCGGCATGCAACCTGACGAGGGCAAGTGGGAGAATCTCGGCTCGGGTTTGCGCTTGTATCGTCTGGCATCCGCTTGGTCGGCGCCTTCTTCAGTGGCGCAGCCTTACTGCCAAGCGGATGCACAATGACAATGTCGATCCTTCAACGGCCGCATGCGTGAAGAAACTCTTGAAGGAGTGCCTGTTCTTCGGCCGCGACCACGTCCGCAACGCCACCATCGAATTGCGGCAGGACTTCAACACGGCAGGGCCTCGTTCCCCACTCGGCTATCACCCCCTGCAGCCTTCGCCTAGGTCACCACCGTAACGGCTCCGGCGCTGCGATGATCGAAGGCTCTGTGCCTCCGGTTGCTCAACCGCGGTTGGTGCGGGAGGATCTGCCAACTTGAAGCATGCTGATGGCGCCGATAGAAGTGCGAATACAGTACGACGAGGCATACTCTTGTCACGCGAAGTGAGAAAGGGGGCGGCGGCATTAGCCCGAATTGCGCTAGAGTCCCCGCGTAAAGCGCCACACGGACAACAGACCTGTGAACGAGCCGAAAATGCCGATGACCCAGCCGATCCGCGCCACGGCAGCCCGCCATTGTTCCTTGCGTTCTTCCCGGACCGCGTTCCGGATATCCGAATATCCGCTTGCCGTCAGGATCCAGCAGTCAAGCTGGATTGACCGTTTCCACAGCGCGCCATCCTCAACCGCGTAGTCAATCGCCAACTTGTCTGCTTTCCGCAACAGTCGCCGCGTCCTAATCGCTTCGATCTGCTCTGAGTACAACAATGTCTCCCAATGACGTTTGTACCGTGCCCTCTCGCGTTCTGCGTCCGAGCCAGCCTCTCCTAGGGTGAGTTCATACGCGTGGTCAATTGCCTTGATCGTTCGCCGGTAGGCGTCAAGTTCTAACAACTCTCTGATTGGTAACGCTATCACAATTCCCCCCAAAGGCGCACTGCCCCTGCTGAGTCTACAACTCGGCAGAAAGGTCGGTCCATTCCGCAACTTGGATAGTGCAGGCATGCGAAGGGACTAGCCCTGTCGAACTATTCAAATACCGGTTCACCACCGAACGGTTTTGCGCCAGGTCCACGGATTGTGCGTCCTCACCCGTATCGCCAAACCTTCGTAGCGAATACGTGAGGAGGTCGTTACGGGCGCTGGCGAGACCGACTGTTCCTCGCAATTAGATAAGCCGCCAAGACCCCGGCAACACCCGCAGCAGCCTTAACGACAGCGTCATCGACGGCCGGGTGTCGTGTTGGGCTTAACAGCTGCAACGCCTCGATGCCGAACGCTGCAGCAACGACAAGGCAGAGCGTCAGGAGCCAATTTCGATGGTACGCGAGCCCGAGCAGCAAGCCAAAGGCTAGAAAAGCGGCTATTCGCTCGGGTTCCGGTCCAAAGCCTGAGATTGGCCGCAGCCCTATGGGATCAATCGTCACGACGACGATAGCAATAAAGGTTAGCCACGCGGCAGTCCGGCAGACGGTCACAAACATTCTTCACCACTAACAAGCAATCAGGTATGCATCTACCCTCAGTTTGATGGCAGCGGCTAGCCTTCTGCCCACATCCAAACGTACTAGCAGCCGCACCGACCATTTCGGTCTATCATCCTGCCTTTCGGGCCAGGCAGAGTGCGGGAATGCAATGAAATCTACCCATCACTATCTGGCGATAGACCTGCTGCGCATTCTGGCGGCGACCCTGGTGCTGTTGAATCACTTTGCAACTTTCGGAGCGGCCGCGGCGTCGGTTGTCGACCTCGACCAAGCCGCGTTCGGGTTCCTTTCGGCTTTCGCCGGCGTGGGCGCGGTGGGGGTCGAAATATTCTTTGTAATTTCCGGCTTTGTGATCGCCATGAGTGCTTCCGGCAAGGGGGGATTGTCGCACGCATTCCAGTTCGCGCGACTCCGCGCCGTTCGTATATTGCCAGCCTTATGGATATCTGCGCTGATCTGCCTTGCAGCTAGAGCTGCCTACGGAGAGAATATATCATCGCTGCCGATCGCGTTTCTTAGATCAATTATCCTATCACCAAAGGGGCCATACATTGACGGCGTCGTATGGTCGTTAGTTATCGAAGCGGTATTTTATACTACGATTCTAATCTGTATAGTTTCTCGATTTCGCCTAGCTCTTTATGGTTTGGCAATCGTTATAGGCGTATGCAGTTCGGTCTACCTAACAGCCCTGTTTCTTATCAATATCATGCCGGCCAATGGTTTCTCACCGGAGGTAATTGGGTCGTTATCCCGGTTCCATTTCAAGTTATTGCTTCTTCAGCACGGTGTTTTTTTTGCCTCCGGGATGATTCTGTTTAGCTTGAACGATGGTCTGCAGAAGCTCCGTCGTAAACAGATGGCTTCGTTGATGTACATTTTCCTCGCAATGGGCGTGCTGGAGGTAATGTCTTCGGTGGATAGGGCCTATTCCTACAGAATCACCGCAGCTGCAATCTGGGCCTTATGCGTGGCAGCAGCAATTCTAAACGTCGTTTCACAAGATGCAGTGAATTCACGACTCCTGAGATATAGCAGGGCGATCAAGTTCTTCGGCAAGTTGAGTTATCCTCTGTATCTCAATCATTACGCTTCTGGGATGATTATTGTTTGGTTTGTAAACTCGTTTGGAATTCCCACGCCTGTTACCTTTGGGATTTCTTTAATGACCGTATTGATTTTAAGCTTGGCTGTCCTGTGGCTGGAGGGCAAGATCCAGAGCGTGGCCAGAAGCTGGTTTCACAACCCCGCGTCAGCTTCGCAGGTCAAACCTGCCGGCGACGACACTCGCGTCCGGGTGGTCGCCGCAGGCGCCTTGCGCATTCTTGATCTGGGCAGCGGCCGTGCGGCGCCTGGGATATCGTCCGGGGTCGCAAGCCTGGGCTTGGACGGCCATGCTTAGCCGACCGGTTATCCGAAGGGATGAAGCCTTATTCAAACTGTGCAGTGGTCGCGGCAGGCCTTTCGATGTAGCAAAAAAGCGATCCCTTCGTCGCGTCGAGCAAAGACCCATAACATCACATGGACCGCAAGCCGCACGACTTCACCTTGGACTTCCTGCGGATACTCTCTGCGATCTTGGTGCTACTAAGCCATTTCGCTACATATGCCGCGACGTCGGCATCGGTAACCAGCGGAAAGGATGCGGCCTTTGGGTTCCTATCTGCCTTTGCAGGATTGGGAGCGGCAGGTGTAGCCACCTTGTTTGTAATTTCGGGATTTGCGATTGCAATGAGCGCCTCTCGCGGGGGCGGGGTCTCTGCGGCCCTGAGGTTCGCGCGTATCCGGGCTACGCGCATACTGCCTGCCTTGTGGGTCTCGGCGATCGTCAGTTTGGGCGCGCGCGCCTTTTACGGCGAAGACTTCCGAGCTCTGGTGATGGACGTTGCCAGATCTGCTGTTTTATCCCCCAAGGGACCATACGTTGACGGAGTCGTCTGGTCCCTTGTTGTGCAGGCGGTTTTCTACCTGTTGGTCGCGGTTTGTGTCATGTCCAAATTCCGTCTGTCGATCTATGATTTGGCAAGGTTGATAGGTCTGTCCAGCTCGGCATATCTTCTCGTTTTGAGCGGCCTTCATTTGGCGCCATCCTCCGCCGGGGCGGAGGATGCGATAGCTGTGCTCTCCCGCTTTCCTTTCAAATTGCTCTTGTTGCAGCACGGCGTCTTCTTCGCGTCCGGTATGGTCTTTTTCGTCGCCAGCAACCAAGATCGTGGACCAAGGCCCAGTTACATGACAATGACCATTCTGTTTGCTACGTTCTCGACAATGGGAGTAGTTGAGATATTGATAAATCTGGACAGCCCTGGAGAACACACATACATAGCGGTTTCAATTTATATCTTTCTGCTATCAACAATGATCCTTGGGAAACTGCGGGACCAGACAATCGGTAAAAGAATTGGGATGTGCGGCGATATAGTGAGATATATGGGCAGGGTAAGCTACGCCATATACCTAAATCATTATGCACTAGGAATGGTTATGGTGTGGGTTCTGTTCCGCAGAGGACTCTCAGCCCAGGCCGTGTTTGTCGTGTCTGTAACCTTGGTCTTGATTGTCAGTGCTGGCGTCAGCTGGTTGGATAGAAAAATCCAGAACGCCATTACCGGAAGGGTCGCGCGTCCAGCTTCAGGCGCAGCCAAACTGGCGGCTATGTGAACGCTCGCAACGCCAGACGGGGCAAACCCGCGGCAGGTTTTTTGCAACGATGAGTTGGTGAGTGCTGCGGAATCCTTCGCAGGATCAGTTTCCCAAATGCCGACCTCGCGACGAATGCCTTGCGTCGAGCGGTCCGCTTGGGGTTCTAGCCTGTCAATGAGCTACAGCTAACTTGGTAGGCGCCATACGCTGTGTCAGGCTGTTGAATAGGGCTAGTATGGTCCAGATTCTGACAACGGCGTGCGTTGTAGGTGGGTCCGGTTCGGAAAGGTCGAGAGATCAAAGATGGGAAAAAGGAAGTCACGAGGCAGACCGGGCGGCGACCTGCTCGTTGTGCAGTGCAATAGACCCCAGGCAATAGCACTTGCTGCCTTGCATGTGAGCGAAGCGCTGTTGCTCGAATTGGAAGCATCCGAGATACTCACGGCCAGAGAAATCAGGGGGGTGCTGAAAGACGCCGCAACGACGCTGCGGAATGCTGCAACGCAAGTGGACAACCGAAGTTGCATGGTGGCAAGTGAGATGGTTGAGGCCATCCGAGAAAGTTTCAAGAAAAGCAAAGCCTGATCCGCGCCTGGCGGGCGCTGTTTCGGCAGATTGGCTGCGGCCAACGCAAACCCGACGTCGCTTCTTCATCCAATAGGTGTAGCTAATATAGGCTACTCATCTACTCGAGCCTGATATACACTAACCCCTGGGTTGTCAAAAGGAGGGGCTGGTGGGGTTCAATGGTATCTGCATCGCATCCATCGTTAACCGGGATCGAAAACCGTCCTTCATCGACCCGACTGGACGATGATGACAGGGATTACATCAAGGCGCTCGGCTTCGTGTTGAGGCGGTATCCGGCCGAAACGGCAATCGTTGATCAAGGCCAGCGCGCTGCTCGTGTCTTCCTAATCGACTCTGGTTGGGGATGCATATCGCACAATCTAGCCGGCGGTCAGCGTCAGATCCTGGATTTTGCATTGAAGGGCGACGTCGTCCTGCCACACTCTTTCCCAGGAACTGCTCCGGAGACGTTTTTCGCACAGACCGATCTTGCGGTATTCGAGATATCAACCAAGACGTTCGCGCTCGCAGTCGCCAACTCGCCTCGCATAGCTTCCCTATTCCTTGAAGCTCTGGTTCATCAGCGGGCGCTTGTCGCTCAACATCTGACAAATGTTGGCCGGCGCAGTGCGTTGACGCGCACCGCACACCTCCTCCTCGAACTGAGGACGCGCTTGGAGCGCGTCGGTGGTGTTGCCCGCAATGGCTATTCTTGCCCGCTTACCCAGTACGACCTCGCCGACGCGCTAGGGCTGACGCCTATCCACGTCAATCGCATGTTGCGAGAATTGCGTGAACGCAAGCTTCTGGAGTTCCGTCAAGGCCATGTCCGGATCCTGGATCGAGAAGGCATCGCAAAGTTTGCAGGCTTCGACGACAAGTATGTCGACAACTGACGCATGTCCCCCATCTGCTTGTCCGAGACGGTCCATTCGGCCACCCGGGGGCGGGCGCTTCTATGCGGCCCGGAGAGTGTCGCATTTCGCACCCCAACAACACGAGCTCTTGCTGAGGGTTCTGCAACGAAACCGGGCGATCTTCCTCCCACCAGGTTAACTCAATTTTTTTACGTTTCCTTAACTTATATTAGTGAAACCGTGCAATCCCGCTGATAGCCTGAGTAGATTGGACGTGTGGCGACGGCGGGGGCCTGGGACGCACTGTCTGTCAATACTTGGCGCGAACATACAGTTTGTTCGCAGTATTTGGCTTTTCCCGAAATCCCCGTCTCGTCCCGGTCTCAAGCGTGGGTGATGTTTAGGGGTGAGTGGCATGATTACGGCAATTCAAACAGATACCAAACCGATCGTTGGGCTGGAACTCGTCGGTCAAAAAGGCGGAGCAGCAACAATACGTCTTCACGGACAGGCAACTGCTGAAACCTGCCTGGTTCTACTCGATGAACGTGTGCTTGACCGGCAATGCCTGGCGCAGTGCTTGACAACTTACCGTGTCGGGAAAGATATCGCGTCATTCGGTTCAATCGACGAATGGCAGTTATGCGAGCATATGCCGTCGGCTTCGGCAGTTCTGCTAAATCTGGGGAGCAGGAAGGTGAGTGATGCAAAGACAGGTGACGCGATAGCCGAGCTCGTCAAGAAGGCTCATCCCGCGCCAGTTGCGATCTTGGCCGACACTGACGAGTTGGAGCAGATTCTCAGGGCCCTGGGCTATGGGGCCAAAGCGTATATCCCCTCGTCCCTCCGCTTCGAAATTTGTGTCGAAGCAATAAACTTCGTCATCGCTGGCGGCACGTTTGTTCCGGCAAGTAGCCTTGCAGGGCTGCACAGGACCATCGACCCTGATGTCGAAATGTCAAGACATATGGCGAGCGTGTTTACCGAGCGGCAAGAGGACGTTGTCCAAGCTCTCAGACGCGGTAAGGCGAACAAGATAATCGCCCACGAGCTCAATCTCCGCGAAAGTACGGTCAAAGTTCATATCCGCAATATCATGAAGAAGTTGAAGGCAACCAACAGGACAGAGGTTGTCTATATGCTGAACGAGATGTTTCCCGGCGCAAGTCAGCCGCTACGAGCGAGTTGAAGCGATCTTTTGTGTTGATCTGGCATGCCTTGTGTTGGAGAGACTTCTCAGCGGCGACTCTCGCGAGCTACGCTGGCGTAGATTGTAATTCCAGTTCACAAGCGCTCCGAGATTTGCGTCGACGCCTGCCGCCGCGCTTCTCAACGGAAGCTATTGACGATCTGTGTCACGCCTGAGCCGGTTGAAAGCGTCATGACTGCTCGAATTTCTTGTTTTGTATTGAGTGGCGGAGTTGGTGCCCGGCTATGGCCGCTGTCTCGGGAGGACAACCCCAAGCAGTTCCATGATCTCGCTGGTGAAGGGTCAATGCTGACCCAAACCGTCATGCGACTGAAGAGCCGCTGCAACGCCGAGACGCCGATCCATCTGATAGCATCGGAACGGAACGCAGACAGAGTCTGGTCTGATCTCGCCGGAATTGACCTTTCTGGTGGAAGTGCCGTCTTCGAACCGGTCGGACGCAACACAGCCGCTGCCATCGCCACTGCGACACTGCACACGATCGCTCGCCATGGAGATGGGATCGTTCTCATCGTGCCCTCTGATCATGCGATCTCCACCAACCTGGAATTCTGGGAGACAATCGAGAAAGGCGTGCCAGCTGCGGACGAAAGCAGCATTGTTGTGTTTGGCCTGCGTCCAAGTCGCCCTGAAGCTGGATATGGCTATATAGAGGCCGGGGCGCCCACGGGTGAAACCGACATTCGCAACGTGCTTCGGTTCATCGAGAAACCCGAACTCGAGGTGGCAAAGAGGTACATCGGCACTGATTCATTTTTCTGGAACACCGGCATCCTTCTGTACCGCGCGAGCACCATGCGCGAAGCCTTTCTTCGCCATCGTCCCGAGATTTGGACTGGCGCTGAACAAGCCCTGGATGCGGCCACGACAAACGTCTCTGGTACTTATCTCCCGCTCGATCTCTATGCCTTAATCCCGGCGATTTCCATTGACTACGCCATCATGGAAAAAGTCAGCAATATCGCTTTAGTACCTGCAAGCTTCAATTGGAGCGACCTTGGCTCTTGGCAATCATTGCTGGATTCAAGCGTGACCGACCAAAGTGGAAATGTGGTGATCGGCGATGTCGTTGCCATAGACTGCGAGAATTCCTATCTGCGCAGCCGCGGCAGGTTGCTGTCGGCAATCGGGTTGAAGAACGTTGCCGTTGTCTCGACAGCCGATGCGACCTTCGTGGCCCCTGTGGCCGAAAGCCAGCATGTAAGGCGGGTTGTCGAACGGCTTGAGAAATGGGGCCGCCTCGAAACCAAGTTCACGCCTTCCCACAATCATGTTCTGCTGCCGGGCGCCTGGCGCGAGCGTGTTGCACACTGGCTTTTCAACGAGACATTGCCGCACTGGTCGACCGTGGGGGTGGACGAACGCCACGGAGGCTTCTACGAGGCATTATCGCTAGACGGCAAGCCGCTTGCCAAGCAAAAGCGCATGCGAACAATGGCGCGGCAGGTCTATGCGTTTTCAGTCGCCAAGCTGCGCGGATGGGACGGGCCTGCCGATAAGATCATCGCGCATGGCATCGAGTTCATGAAGCGTGGACGAACCCGCCGAGGCGGATGGGCACGTACACTTAGTGTCGACGGAGCCGTCGCGGATCCGTGCGAGGATGCCTACGATCATGCCTGCGTTCTTCTGGCCTTGGCCTACGCCCACCAGGCACAAAACCCGGAGGCGTTCAGGCTCGGCGAAGAGACCATGGCTTTCGTTGCCGCCCATCTCGAAGATGGCCGTTTCAACGGCTTCCTCGAAACGTCGAGCGGGACGGGGCTACGCCGCAGCAACCCTCACATGCATTTGCTGGAAGCCTTCTTGGCGTGGCATACGGCTACTGGCCAGCGGAGCTATCTTCGCCATGCAGCGCGCATCGTCGATCTCTTCCGTATGCATTTTTTCGATGCCGACAGTTGGACGCTCGGGGAGTATTTCGACGACAAATGGAAGCCGGCTGCCGGTGAGCAGGGGCAATGGACTGAGCCCGGCCACCATTTCGAATGGGCCTCGCTCCTTGTCGAATTCGCGGCCAAGAGCGGGCAGACTGATCCCATACCCTATGCAAGAAAGCTCTATGCTTCCGCTATAGCCAATGGGCTAAATCGATCGACCGGACTGGCCTATGGTGCCGTGTCGCGTTCAGCTTTGCCGCTCGACATGATCTCGAGGAGCTGGCCCCAGGCGGAGGCGATCAAGGCCGCGATCGCATTGGATGGGACCGGCGGGCCAGACCTGAAGCCGGAGATCGAAACCCGTGTTGGACGCTTGTTTCGCTGGCATATCGACCCGGCCCCGGTTGGACTGTGGATCGACAGGATCGATGAAAAAGGTAAGGCCTTAGCCACGGAAACGCCTGCCAGCATATTCTATCACCTGGTGACGGCTTTGATGCAGTATCTTGACAAGACGGAGAGCGCGACAGTTCGGCCGATATCGGCATCGCCTGGCGCACCAGTGCCCGGTCTGGATCGAGATATGTTCGATCAGGCGCTTCGGGATTCGGCTTAGAATGCCTATCATACCGGGGGAGGTCATTAAATGAGCCCACACCACCTAAATTGATAGCAACACCCCTCGGCGCATTGTACACCATTTAAACGGGTTTTCGCAGCGGAGGCGACAGCCTATCTCTCAATTGCTGGAATTGGTCCAGTCGTAAATATGGATTTCAAGCATGTTACAACGGTCGCTGGCGATGAACGACAGGTCGTGGCGAGAAGTTGGCATGTCGCATGAATTTATCAGCCTTCACGATGTATTCTACTTTGTGAGACAGTATATTGTCGTCATATCCACGTTTTGTGTCGCCGGTCTCCTGCTATCGGCGTTCTATGTCATCACCTCTGATCCAATCTATTCGGCGCGAACGCAAATCTTGATCGAGCCGAAGATTCCCCGCGGCCTTCAGCAACAGCAGCCCGCCGAAGTGAACCTGTCTCTCGACACCGCCCAGGTCGAGAGTCAGCTCGCGGTTCTGCGCTCCCAGAAGATTGCGATCATGGTAATAGACGACCTTGGACTTATGAACGATCCAAGCTTCAGGGACATTCATGGGCCTGGTATTGAGGCTAGGATTCGAAGGGCCTGGGCCAGCATCGTTGACGCCGCGTCGCTGCGCGACCACGGCGGCTACGCCGCGTTGGGGAATTTCCTGGGATCAGACGACAGACAAACGGAAGTTCCGCAAACGGAATCGGAGCGCGAGCGCGTCGCGGTTGAGGTGTTTGCTGAGGGTCTGGAGGTGCAGCGTGTCGGCGTCTCATACGCGATCGATATCACCTTCCAGTCCTTGGAACCGGCTTTGGCGGCACGTATTGCAAATGCGACGGCCGATGCATTCGTGCGCGAGCAGGTTCAAACGACAACGCAGGCAGCTGGAGAAGGGATCGCTTGGTTGGAGAAGCGGATGCAGGAGGTCGGCAACCAGATGAACGAGGCCACCCGCATCACCCAGGAGTTTCGGGCAAAGCATGACTATAGTATTGATCAAAACCAAACGCCTGTCGGCGGCCAGGATGGCGTGGCTGGTGGCGAACGTCAGACCACCCTGGAGCAGCTGGAAGTTACCGCGGATACCTATCGCAAGATGTACGAGAGCCTGCTTGCGGCATACACAAATTCGGTTGATCAACAGCCATATCTAATCGCAAACGCTAGGGTAATCACCTCCGCGACCAGCCCTAAAGTGGAAAGCTGGCCACGTAGGAAACTGGTCCTTGCCTTCGGGGGACTCGCCGGCTTGGTCGCCGGCATCGGCTTTGCCGTTGCTCGACGAAGTCTTGATCGCAATGTACGCTCGGCGCAGCAAATCGGCCGGGAACTGGGTCTGGCGTGTATTGGAGAGTTGCCTCACGTTCGTTTCAAACGAGGTGGCTTCGGTCGTCTCGACGAGGTGCTTAGAGAGCCTCAATCCGCCTTCGCGGCCAGCTTGAAAAATGCCAAGCTATCGATCAACATCGCTAGAGCGCCCCGCCAGCCGCGGATCGGGATCACTTCAGTGTCCCCCGGAGACGGAAAAGCCACCGTCGTGAGCAATCTGGCGGCGCTCTATGCAGCATCCGGCATTCAAACTCTGGTCGTTAATGCCGATAGTAACTCCGCCTTGGCCAACGATTTGCTGCAGACCCCGAACTTCGATGTATTTGAGCAGGAATCGGTCGATGCAAAAGAGCATGTAAGAAAGATCCAGTTAGTTCGGGAAACTGGATATTATTGCTTGAACGGTTCCGAGAATGGAGCAGGCAAATTAATTATTGCCAAGAATCTGGAGAAGGCTCTGAAGGAAATTGGCCTTTACTACAAGATGATTTTTGTAGACCTGCCGCCTTTAACGTCGGGATCCGATGCGCTTTCAATCTGTCCGATGCTTGATGGTGTGATTGTTGTGGCGCAGTCGGGCGTAACTTCCATGGACCAACTCGCAGAGTTAGCGGCGGTCCTCAAGAACAACAATTCAACCGTCCTGGGCGTAATCCTCACTAAAGTCCATTCAGGTTCGGCGCGTAGTCACCGTCAGCTCGCAGCTCAGGCTCCACGCTGACGATCGCCCGCTGGCGCGTTGCAGTCTCGGATTGAGCACCCCGTCGATTTGGTTCGGCTGACACGACAGTCTGGAATCCTGCCGATGGAATGCATAGGCGCCCTGCAAAGCCGATGACAGACATCGCCAGGCATGGCTGCACGCCATCGCCCCGTTTCGTTTCGCCCTGAACGACAGTCTGGCCGCCGCTCCGTCCGATAGGCCCGCCTCACACCCGCCAGCGTAGCCGAGCGGGCTGCGGCAAGGCTTGCGCCGATACTCGCAGGTGTCGCCGGTGCGCTATCGCGGATAAACGCTGGCGGGTGCGCATATTGGGATGGGGCACCAGGGACGTTCTCTAGCAACTTCGGCGTAAGTTGGGTCAAGTGCGTAATCGCACACCTACTACCTTTTCGTTGCTTGCTGACCGGCATGCTCGATTGCGAATATGTCAAGGAAACAGAAAGTTGTCGCTACAAATGCCGGACATGTTTGAAAACAGCCTGCAGCAGCTTGGAATCCCGAGCCCTTCGGTGGGGGCGCGAGCCGCGTCGGCGGCATTGTTTACCCTGCCGAAGGTCAGTGCAAGCATCAGGCCGCATGTACAAACTGTCTGTTCAAAAGAAGTCAGCGCCAGCCACCCCCCCAACGCCGTGACTCCCGTGACCGACATCTCATCGGCAATCGCCAACGACAATGTGCCAAGCCGACGCCTGCAACCAATCGGGGGGCGTGCAAAACGGCTGCTGGATCTCCTGGTTGCCTCAATCGCGCTCGTTCTGGTAAGCCCCGTCATGATATTCATCCCCCTCGTCATTAAAATAACGACGGGCGGGCCGGTACTATTCGTTCACCGCCGCATCGGGTTCAACGGAGCACCCTTCGACTGCTACAAGTTCCGTACCATGGTTCGAAATGCCGAGGAGGTGCTGGAAAGACATTTGAGTTCCAATCCTGACGCCGCTCAAGAGTGGGAGGCCAACCAGAAGCTGAAGTGCGATCCACGTGTTGTGTTTTTTGGCCATATGCTGCGGAGATCGAGCCTGGATGAACTGCCGCAGTTGTTCAATATCATGCGTGGCGACATGAGCTGCGTTGGTCCGCGACCTGTCGTAGCCGACGAACTGGAACGCTATGGAACCGCATCGCTGGACTATCTGAAAGCGCGCCCAGGGCTGACCGGCCTTTGGCAGGTGAGCGGCAGAAACCTCGCCGAATATTCTTCCCGTGTATCGATCGACACGCAGTATATCCAGACATGGTCATTCGCACGCGATCTCAAAATTCTTGCAAGGACAATCCCGGCTATTTTGCGATTTGATCAGACTTCCTAGGTGGCACCCGCTGGAACTGCTCCCAACGCGCTTGCAACGCTACCGGGTGCGGTGGCGCAGCAGTCCGATCGCAAGGCCGATCAGATAGAAGGCCTGTGCGACCAGAACCAGGCAGAGTGTAGAGCCGATCATGGTTCGAACCGAAAGCTGGAGAACACTGCCGGTGATGACGCCCATGAGGATCACCACAAGCGTAGCCACAATGATCGCTGGCGCGCGGAACTTCAGCCCGATCAGCAAGGAAAGGCTTGCAACGCCGGCGACGGCAAATAACACGACGATCTCCCCAGGTCGGCTTGGCACGGTCGATCTGATCAGCGTGCGCAGGAGATCAGAGTCGGCCCTTCGTGTGAAGCAGATGATTTGTCCATACGCATGCCCATCGTACGCCCGTTATTGGAGGATTTGAGTGCAGATCTCCGTCGTTGGCCTGTTGATATGCTGTGGAATCCTAGCAGTTGTGACTTACATGCGTTGGTCAATGATCACGGCCCTTATTGCCTCGCTGGCGTTCGGCGCGACCGCAATCGGTACAATAGGCACCCTGGGAGGATCATCTCCGCTGATCTTCACGATTTTCAACATACTGCTCATCACGACGGCGTTGGCGCGGCGTGGAATATGGCGCGAAATTGGAACAGCCTTCGGCCATATTGGTGCAACATGGATCGTGTGCGCGCTGATGATCTATGTGACTTTGGGCGCGCTGCTGCTCCCACGCCTGTTTGAGGGACAGACCAGTGCCTTTGTTGCTTCTCGAACCGGCAGGGGCGTCTACGAAGCGGCATTGGCGCCGGTGTCGGCCAACATTTCTCAGACCGGATACTTCGTGCTTGCTGGGCTTACGTTTCTAGCGGTCTGCGTGCTGGTTCAGCGCGAGGGTACGTTAACGGGCATCAAACGCGGTTACTTCTTGTGGTTCATCTTGCACGTGTCGATGGGCATGCTGGATCTGTTGGGGAAAGTCGCAGGCCTCGGCGACATCCTCGCCCCCATCCGGACCGCCAACTACTCCATGTTAACAGATGTTACAGAAGCCGGATTCTTTCGCATCGCGGGGGCGTTTTCAGAAGCTTCGGCCTTCGGCGGCGTCTCCCTGTCAGGCCTTGCGTTCAGTTACACCTACTGGACCAAGACCGGATCCAAGTTTGCGCTCGGCTTGGGAGCCGTATTGTTCGGACTCCTGTTGCTATCGACGTCATCGACCGCCTATGTCGGTCTTACCGTCGTCAGCTTGCCGGTCGTGATATCCATCGCAAGGTCCCTGGCTTCAGGTCGGCTAAGATCTGGGGAAGCCCTGCTTGTGACGCTTCTCATGCCCCTGCTGCTCCTGGCTACGGGCGTCATCTTGTTTTACCCTCACTTCCTTGATCCGGTGGTGCAGCTTGTCGACACCACCATCATCAACAAGGTCACTTCGACCTCCGGCCAGGAGCGCAGCTACTGGAACTACAAGAGCCTGCAGTCCTTCTTCGATACGGCGGGGCTGGGAGTCGGCCTGGGCAGCTCTCGAGCGTCAAGTTGGCCGATAGCACTTCTATCTCAATTGGGGTTGTTCGGTACGGTTATCATGATGGTTCTACTGGCGATGCTGATGCGGGGTCTAAAGGGCAGCAGCCATGTCGATCCGCAGGTGGACGCCATTGCCTCGAGTGCCCGCGCATGCGCATTGTCCTCACTGGTGGCTGGATCGCTGGCCAGTGGCAGCCCCGACCCAGGCATCGTGTTCTATATTCCACTTGCTGTCGTTCTCGTGTGTCGACGCTTGCCCGTCAAAGACAATCGCGCCGTGGTTGACGCCATACCGCGGTTCGAAAATCCAGCACGTTCCGGCAAGCGTCGGTCGGGTTCGATCCTCGGGGCGCGCGTGACAAGTCGCGAATGCCCGCTGTCGTGGCCTACGGAATAGCGATAGTATTGGCGGCGTCTTCCCGAAGTACCATACTAGGCGGCTGCTTGCGTCCCTTTAATGTTGCGCCAAACGCACCCGGGTCATCCGAGAACATCCGTAGGTCGACTTTTATGGTATCCCCGGGCTCGACAGTGCTCGTCTCGCTCGCTTCCATCTTCTCTGTCGTACCGTCCGCGGATTGCCTGAAAATAGTGTAGATCGGCGCTGCCGCTTCCGTATCGGCCCGGCGGGCTTCCAGGCTTGGGGCGGAGACTTCGGAATCGTACAACAGCTGCTGTGTTGTCTCTGTCTTGCTGGCGAGGGCATCGAGCTCAGCCTGCGTTTGGCGCAAGTCGACCGTCACCTCGTTTCTTCTCCCGTCCTGGAGTTCGAGAATGGAAATGTCCGTCTTGCTAATCTCCTGGCGGCCCCGCAGCAGGCTGGTCTCAGCCGCAAGTCTTTCACTTTGGGCCTGCGCGAGGGTCCGTTCCAACGAGAATTCGCGAGGCGCAACTGCGAGACCTTTGTCCACCAGCGCTGAGACGCTTTTCAGCTCCTTTTGAATCGACTTGATCTGCGTATCCAGGAAGACCAGCTGCTCCTCAAGAGACATGAGTTCTTTTTCAAGGAAGTCTCGCAGGTTTTGAAGCGCCTTGATCTGGGTATCCAGGCCTTCGCTCCGCGCCTGGAAGACCAGGCGCTCCTGCTTGACGATCGTGGCGATTGCACTTTCTTGAATGTGGGCCGTCACTTCCGGCGGGAGGGCTAACTCGCCGGCATGAGACAGTTCCGCCTCCAGCCGCGCTTTACGTACGAGCAGATTGACTTCGTTCAACCTGATCAGACCAAGATCCCCGCGGGCCTGGATCGCCTCGCGCTCGTACCTCGCGTCCTTGTCTTCCCGGGTTCGCAGTCCGCCTGCAAGACTTAACGCCTTCAAGACCGTCAGGCCCGGCCGATACGCGAACTCTCCCGACTGCGAGACCTTGCCCACCACGTAAATCGGTCGGAACTGGACGATTTCCACCGCTGCGGCCGGTGGTCTTGCAAGACCAATGCTTCGCATCAGGCTTCCGCCGACGAAGCCCGCGACCTCCTGGGCCGTGAAGCCGGCAGCCTTGACTTCTCCGACCAATGGAAGGGAAACGAAGCCATCTGGGCCGACCGTATAAACGTCATTGAGCGCATCCCATGCAAATATCGAGTCCCGAGACGCGCGCCATTCGTAGACCTTCACGCGAATCTTGTCTTGTGCCCCCAGAACATACCCCGTGGGGTTGGCAGATGAAGCGCCAACGGCTGCGCTGGCTGAAAGTCCAGCCAGCAACGCCACACGAAGCAAATGCATGGTCCTCCATCGATTGAACAGCTTACGTGAGCACGCCACGCGATCGGTCAACCAAGCGTAAATCGAACGAGTTGGCTCTTCCAGCATCACTACCTCTGCACTAGATTTCCAAGATATATTCTGGCTGTACTCGACCTCTCGCCACATGTGATATGGCAAGAAGATTGCCCCGCAGGCGCCCCCGCCGATCAACATAGGACTCCGGCCAGAGGCTGCGTGCGAGATTGGCGAGAAGATTCTTGCCCACCAGCCGCAATGCGAAGGTCAACGGAACTGTGCCTTTGCGGAGAAGATATATCGGGTTGGCTACCTGAGAATAACCGAAGCGAACACCACTAACGCGGCCGCTCTTCACGCCGAGGTGGACACCCCTGACCGAGTTCAAGCCAACAACCCGCCCTTTGACTCTAAGTTGGCTGGTGAAATCGACGTCTTCCTGCCACCCATAGAGGACAAGGCGCTCGTCAAAGCGCAGATTGCCTATGAATGCCGCTCTGATGGACATGTTACAGCCATAGCCGCACAGCTTGTCCACGCCCCGCGCTTGCGCGGCGGGGCCGGCATCTCCAAGCGCTTGCATACCCTCATCCCACGTGAGGCCTGCCGAGCTTGCTCCATCCCTCAGCACGTTGCCTGTTATGACCGCCCAGTCGGGTTCCTGCTCGAAGGCCGTCGACACGCCGGCGAGATAGGTGTCTTCAGGAATGAAGTCGTCGTCGAAAAAAGTGACAATGTCGAACCGGTCAACGACCGCGTCGAGAGCGATGTTTCGCTGAGCGGGCAAACCGGTCTTGCCGAGCAGTATCGAGACGGGGAACGTTGAGATCATATAGGTTGGGATGTGTCCGGCATCCGGTGCGGAGATGATGACGGCGTCCGGCAATCTGGACTGCTTCTCAAGCTGTGCAAGAAGTCGGGTCACGTGTTCAGGACGTCCGAACGTTGCAATGGCCACGACCACTTTCATCGACGATCAGCTCTTCCTTTGGCAAACAAAACCAGATGCAGGCTCTAGGCCGCATGATGCATCCTAGTGCGGCAAACGCAGCGATGCAGCCTGTGCATAAGGTTGGCGCTGGTGCCCGCTCTTAGGCACATCGAAGTAGCAGGCTTACTCCGTTGGAATGCACGCATGCATGCTCCGTCAGGGACGCAGCTCAGCCTGAAAGGGAGCTTGTGCAGATCGGACGCGCAACACACTGTCGCATCATGGCAAGGGGTCGGGGGCAATCACATGCGTCATGAGCGGCGGACAAAATCTTCTGACTCGCAACGTTTTGGTGGCAGTAGCACCCGTTCCACGGCCGCGGCGCCATTGCCTGCTATCGACCGCAATGCCCGCATCGCGGTCGTGCACGACTGGTGCCCAAATTTTCGAGGCGGGGAGCGCGTTCTCGCTCGTCTCTGCAAGATATTCCCCCGGGCCGAAGTCTTCACGCTGTTCGATTTTCTCCCGAAGGATGTAAAACAAGAACATTTCAGAGATGTCGTATTCCACGTGTCTCCGATGAACCGCCTTCCGTTTGTGAGGAAGTATTACCGGTCACTGTTCTTTCTCTGCCCATTCATGGTCGAGCAATTCGATGTAACCGGGTACGATGCCGTCATTTCCTCGTCTGCAGCCTTTTCCAGAGGGGTTCTGACGAGGCCGGACCAGCCCCATCTTTGCTATGTCCACAGTCCGGTGCGATATGCCTGGGACGAGCAATTCTCTTACCTGCAGCAAGGTGGGCTAGGATTCGGGCCGAAGGGCCTGGCGTTTCGGTATCTGCTTCACAATCTGAGGATATGGGACGTTCGCACAGCGCATGGTCCTGATCTGATGCTGGCAAACTCGACCTATGTCCGTTCGCGAATCCAGCGGATCTACGGTCGCGATGCAAGGGTGGTCCATCCGCCTGTGGCCATCCAGGAGCTCGAATTTGTCACTGACAAAAGCGACTACTATGTGACGGCTGCGTTTCACGCTCCTTACAAGCGCACGGACCTCATCGTTGAGGCATTCAGCAAAATGCCGTCGCGCCGACTAGTTGTTGTGGGCGACGACGTGCAATCAAAGCACCTGAGATCGATCGCCGGTCCTAACATTGTCTTTACCGGATACCTGCCGCGGCACCAATATGTCGAGAAGATCGCGAGAGCTCGCGCCATGGTTTTCGCCGGATGCGAAGATTTCGGGATTGCCCTTGCCGAGGCGCAAGCGTGCGGTACCCCGTTGATCGCTTTCGGCCGCGGCGGGGCTCGTGACATCGTTCGGCCGCTTGGCGACAGCAATCACCCGACCGGCGTGCTCTTCGACAAGCAGACACTAGGCTCCCTTTCGACCGCTATCGAGCTGTTTGAGGCGAACACAACCTCTATTGCGCCGAACGCATGCCGCCTGAATGCAGCCCGGTTCTCCGAGGAACGGTTTGATTTGGCGATATGTGACGCCCTTGGCATTGCTCAATCCGTCCAGTCTGCCCGCGAAATGGGACACAACGCATATCTCGGGGCCGAGAGTACGGCCCGAGACATTTCCGATAGCCTTGCCGAGGCAACCCTGCCGTGAATTCATTCAATCCGCATGCTGCCGGCCAGGCACTTCGAGCTACGGCGTGCCCGTGCTGCTCAGCGGCGGTCGGTCGATCAATTTATCGCGTCGAATCCGTCCCGGTTCATAGTTGCGTGCTCTTGAACACGGCTGAGGAAGCTCAGGCCTTTCCCCGTCGCCAGATTGATCTGGCATTCTGCGAAGCGTGTGGCTTCATATTCAACAAGGCCTTTGACGAAGGCGTTATGCTCTACTCGACCAATTTCGAAGAGTCGCAGCATTTTTCGAGCACATTCAACAAGTTCGCGAAAGAACTCGCACATGAAATCTCTCGCAAATGTGAGATAGCGGGCAAGAGGGTACTGGAGATAGGCTGCGGCAAGGGAGAATTCTTGCGAGAACTCTGCCAGTCAGGCAAGGCCACGGGAGTCGGCATCGATCCAGGGTATCGCGCCGATAAGGGGCGGAACGAAGACTTCCAGAACATCGAGTTTATCGTCGATTTCTTCGGAACGCGGTATCGGCATCTTCAATCCGATACGGTCCTTTGCCGGCACACGCTCGAGCACATAAATTGGGTTGCCGCATTCGTGCGGCTGATCCGCGAGATGGTTGGCGAGCGGACCGAAGACTGGATATTCTTCGAAACCCCCGACGCAAAACGTGTGCTCGCCGAAAGTGCCTTTTGGGATATCTACTACGAGCATTGTTCTTATTTCAGTGCCGGTGCGCACGCGCGACTATTTCGGCAAGAAGGCTTCGACGTCACCGATCTGGAACTCGTCTACGACAAACAGTACATCGTGCAGTACGCCAGGCCGTCAAAAGGTCGATCAACGCCAAGGCTGCCGCTGGAGCGCGACCTGGAGGAAATGCACCGCTTGGCCGAAACGTTTCCCATGCGCGTAAGGGCTTCGCAACATCGATGGCTGGAGCGCATCCGTTCTGCCCATGCCGCTGGCCGGCGCGTGGTGCTGTGGGGCGGCGGCTCTAAGGCGGTGTCATTCCTGACGACACTGAACATAAGCGAGGAGGTGTCTGCTGCTGTCGACATTAATCCTTACAAGCAAGGCAAATTTACGCCGGGGAGCGGCCACCCAGTGATCGCTCCGACAGAGCTTGTTGATCATCCACCCGACCTCGTCATCGTCATGAACCCGATTTATCGAGACGAAGTAGTCCAATCCCTGGACGCCTTGGGCTTGCGGCCGGAAGTGGTCTCGGTCTGACGGTGTGCGCGGAGCGACCTGAAAATGGAACAATCCATGCCTCCACCACAGGTATCCTTAGGTCTGCCCGTCTATAACGGCCAGAATTTCCTCGCAGAGGCGATCCGTTCGATCCTCGATCAGGACTTCAACGATTTCGAGCTGGTCATAACCGACAACGCCTCCACGGACAGGACCTCGGATATCTGTAAGGAATTCGCACGACGGGATGGACGCATCCGTTATTTTCGCAACGAACGCAATCTGGGCGCCGCCGGCAACTTCAACCAGGCTTTCAAACTGAGCACCGGCAGGTATTTTAAATGGTGCGCGCATGACGATACGGTGAATGGAGGTTTTCTCACGGCGTGCGTTCGTGCACTCGACGAGAACGACACCAATGTGATTGCTTACCCCCGCTTGCTGGGCATCGACGAGGCCGGACAGTTGACGGGCTATGTCGAACGTGTGCTGCCCGGCATGGAGAGAGCGCCGCCCGCGTCCCGCTTCCGGCTGATGGTTGCGGCGCACGGTTGGGACGCGGCCATGTTTGGCCTTTGGCGGCGAGACGCCTTGGTCAAAACAACATTGCACGAGCCGTACTATGGGTCTGACTGCGCCCTTCTGGCCGAGATCGCTCTGCTGGGGACGTTTGTGGGCGCTCCCGAGGCCGTTTTGTTTAGCCGTGACCATCCGATGCGTTCGGTTCGACTGCCGAGTTCCGATCGACTGGCCTGGCAAAATCCGGATGGCTCCAAGGCAAACGCCTTTGAACTGTCGACACGGCTAAGGCACCTGGTCGCGATTGCCTATCGGCACCGCGGGATCGTACCGTTTGGTCGGACACTTTTTCATCTGATTGCCTGGACCCTCAATCCACTGCTTGTCGCACGGTTGTGCCTTGAGGCCGTGGGGGTCGTTTCTCCCACCTTGCGCACCAAACTGCGCGGTGCCGGCCTTGGTGCGCTAAAACGCATCCAAACCTTCTCCAATCGAACTGGCTAAAGGAGCAATTTTGGTGACCATCCGCTCGGAGGTCGAATGAATCGCCGCAAGCTGGCAACGAGTGCATCGGCCTTCCCAATCCCGCGACGATTGCCCAAAGGCTCGGGCTTGAGGAATCTCGTGATTGTACGGGCGGGACGCGGCTCTTTGCATCCCGGCTGGGTGAATGGGGCGGGCAAGACCGGTTTTGACCTTCTGGTCGCCGCCTATGAGGCTGGTGTTCCTCATGGAACGACCGATCTTCTCAACGTCTTCCTCCCCGGCCGCAAGATTGCCGGATATCATGCCTTGTTCCAATGCTACCCAGAGATCTTGGACAACTACGATCTTATCGCGCTGATCGACGATGATATCGACACCACCAAAGACGATATCAACCGCCTTTTCGAAATCGGCAAGACGTACAATCTTGATTTGTTTCAACCGGCCTTGTCGTCAGACAGTTATTTTTCGTACGCGTCGACCCTCACCAGCGGAAGGCAATACGTCTTGCGATATACCAACACGGTCGAAATGATGTGCCCCGTGTTTAGCACACGTTGCCTCCGTGCCGCGCTTGGATTGTTCGGACTGGGCTACGAGACAGGGATAGATTTGCTTTGGACCCGCCTGACTGACACACCATGGCTGCGGTACGCCATAATTGACGATGTCGTCGTGCGCCATACGCGGCCCGTGGGAACGACAAAGACCCTGCAAGGCTTTGGTGCGTACGAACGTTACGATGTTCAAATCAATGCCGTGCTGAAGCGGTTTGGCGCTGAGTTTCGTGGGGTCGTAACATACGCGGCCATCAGTCGCCGAGGGAAGCTTGTTCGCTCCCGCTTTCTGATCGGCCTGAATTCCCTGAAACTTTTGCGATCGCTGTTCAAAACGCCACTCAAGTGGACCCAGTTCCTGCGTCTTGCCACCGACTACACACGACATTGCTGGTCGAGGCCGATCAATCTGCAGCGGATCGACATCGCTAGTATCAAGAAGCCAGGCCTTCAGTGCGAGAGGGCGTCTCGTTCGATCATGCCACGATGATCTCCGACCCAAGGCCGAGCTGGCGGGCGGAGTGGGCTACTTCGTCGCGATAGAGAGGGTTCATCACGATGATCGAATGTAAAGGCCTGCCACGCAGGTGCTCGGGCCCGACCACCGGGGTGCCGGACCCCGGAGCAAAGCGGCCTTGCTTGTGCGGATTGACGTCGACGAGCGCGCTTATGCGCGCGCCCTCGGGAACGACGTTGACGAAAGTGATACCTTTCGACCCCGCACCCCACACAACGGTCTGCGCCGGATCCTTTTTTGTAAGGTACTGATGCCACCATGCCACTTTACCGCGGTAAGTTCGATCGAACCTGCGGACCAGCGCTTCAATCGTTCCGGATGTTGAGAGACCGACAGCCGTCGGAGCTGCTAGAGGTCTTGCTTCTATGAAGAGGTATTGATCGCCGTATGATGAACCCTCGTCCAGCACCTCGAAACCGGCTGCCTGCATCGCTGCCCGCAAAGAATACGGTGTAAAATAGGAAACGTGTTCATAAATCAGATCCCAGATGCCCATGTCGCGCAATGTATAAAGAGCATTGGGCACTTCGATGTAGAACACCGACTTGGCTCCAACTCCAGGATGAGAGCAAAGCCCTTGCAGGAAGGCTATTGGGTTGGCCATGTGTTCCAGAACATGACGGCAGGAGACCAAGTCGGGGTCGACGTTCGGATATGCATCGCCGAACCAATCGTTGATGAACTCTACGCCGGCAACTTTTTCGCCCCGATTGTCTTCGTAACTCCTGTCAAAGCCAATGCCCCTGGCGCCGCTGATCGAACAAATGCGTTTGAGGAAATCCCCTTTGCCGCAACCAATGTCAACGACCAGTTTTCCTTCGAGCGCGTAAGTGCTGGATAGGCGGTGCGCGAGATCTTCGACGAACTTTACGAAACGTGGCGAGAAGTGCAGCGAATTCTCATAATCTGGGGTGTATCCGATGCGATCGTCTTCAAATGCTGCGTTGAAGAAATGTTCGCAGCTACGGCAGAAGGCCAGGGCGAAGTGACCGGTCGGTGCAGCGACGGCCGACTTCGCGTCCGCGTGCAGTGAGTTGCACGAAACCGGCACTGCCTGGAAGGAGACTGAATGCAGCAAATGCTGTCCTGCGCACACGGGACATTCCCCACGAAGGCGCGCGGGACGTGGGACGGCGCTGCGCAACTCGCCACCGAGCGCGGTCTGGATTCCCATGATCATATGATCCGTGGGATCGGTACTGGCACGATGAATTTGCCCCCTCGAGCGCGATATTGCGACTGCTGCGCCACGATCTCGTCGATGAAGTTCCAAGCGAGGACGAGAACGTAGTCCGGCTGAGCGTCCAGCAAGGCTTCGGGCGGGCGGATGGGGATTCTCTGCCCTGGCATGTATTTGCCCTGCTTGTGAGTGTTGCGGTCAACCACGAAATCGAGGACATCGCGTCCGATCCCGGCGGTGTTGATCAAGGTGGCCCCCTTGGCCGCGGCCCCATAGGCTGCGATCGTGGCGCCATCGGCCTTCAAACGATGCAGCAGACTGCGAAGGCCCACCTTCAGCTGGTCGACTTTCGCGGAAAAATCGCGGTAGTATTCAACAGCATCCAGTCCGCGTGATTTCTCGTGTGCCAGCTGATTCCTCACGCTCGCTCCGACGCACTCGATCTTCTCGACATAAAGGCGAAGTGAGCCCCCATGGATTGACAGGTGCTTTATCTCATTGAGATAGAGCCCATGCCTGCGAAACAGATTGTCCAATGCCGTCACTGAGAAATAGCACAGATGTTCGTGGTAGATAGTATCGAATTCACAATGATCGATCATCGGCTCGACATACGGCGCCTCTATGACCGCGACGCCGTCGTCCTTGAGGAGCCGGGCTACGCCGGCGACGAAGCCATTGGTGTCGGCGACATGGGCAAGCACATTGTTTGCGTGAATGACATCGGCCTGTCTGCCTTGCTCACGAAGTTTTTCGGCTAGCTCGAGCGTGAAAAAGGCAAGATCCGTCGGAACACCGATCTTATTTGCCGCAGCGACAGGTCCATCGGCCGGGTCAATGCCCAGTACCGGAATATCAGCCACGACATAGTTCTTCAGGAGATAGCCGTCGTTGCTCGCCAGTTCGATTACGAAACTGTCGCCGGTCAGTCCGCGCCGCTCGACCAGATCCAGAACGTTCTCCCGCGAGTGCTCCAACAACGATTGCGAAAATGACGAGTAGTAGGGATAGGCGTCGGCAAACAAGATCTTGGGGTTCACCGTTTCGGTGATTTGCACCAGACTGCAGTCTTGGCAGAACGCGACATTGAGCGGAAAAACGGGCTCCACCTCGCCACGGTTGGCGTCCGTTGTAAGCCGATCCGCAAGAGGCGTCCTGCCGAGCTTCAAGAACGTATCCATGTGAGGCCCACCACAAGACCTGCAGGTCTGTTCGGTCACAGACGCCGCACCAGCAATCATCATGGTCATCGTCCCCAACTACAATATTTGTCAAACTGCCATAGCCAGCATTGGCCTGCGACGCAGGTCACCATCCAACTCGCCGTCTCGGATCAATTTCTGTACATGGGCGATGCGTTTGAAGCGCTCGCCCTCAAAGTCTTCCAGCGTCAGACTTGCGGCCTGGAAGGTGTTGTAGAGTTGCTCGATACCGCGCCGTGCAGTCCATTGCGGTTTGAACCCGTGCAGCCGCCGTCCGATGTAGGAACAGTCGACGCGATAGCATCGCTTGTCCGGCCCGGCGTCTGGCGCGAACTCCACACGGCTTCCGGGAACGATCGCCTGCACCAGGGCGGCGATCTCACGGATCTGGTAATTTTCCGTCGTCAACCCGACATTGAATGCCTCGTCGTGGACAAGTTCCCGGTCGGCTTCGAGCACGGTGATGTAGGCGAGTGCAATGTCCTCGACGTGAACGATTGGGCGCCATGGCGATCCATCGCTTTTGAGGTAGACGAGGCCGGTCGTATAGGCCCATGCCGTCAGGTTGTTGACCACTAGGTCGAAGCGGATGCGCGGCGACAGGCCGTAGGCGGTGGATGCGCGGAGGAATGTCGGACTGAACGTTTCGTCGGCCATAGGAGAGACGGCGTGCTCCACATTCGCCTTCGATACGCCATAGGGCGTAACGGGATTGAACGAGGCGTCTTCGGCCAGGAAGCAGTCCGCGGCCGCTCCATAGTTGCTGCACGATGACGCGTAAAGGAAGCGCTGGACGCCGGCCGCCTTGGCGATCCTGGCGAGCCTTACCGAGGCGTTGCAGTTGATTTCCTCGGTGAGATGCGGCCGGTAATCCCCCAACGGATCGTTTGAAAGGCCGGCGAGATGGATGACGGCATCGAAGCCAGCGACATCTTCGGGTTCGATATCGCGAATGTCTTTCTCGATCGTCGGCGTGTTGGCCAGCGCGCCGACAAAAGTGCACGCCCGGAATATGTCACTGTCAAGGCCTGTAACCTCGTGACCGCGTTCCAGCAGCATCGGCGCCAGGACAGAGCCAATATAGCCAAGATGACCCGTGACCAGAACTTTCATCGATCAATCCCATGTCTTCCAGGGGGCGTTGCCGCCGTCCCACAGTTTCTGAAGCAGATGCTTTTCGCGCACCGTGTCCATGCATTGCCAAAAGGATTCATGGCGATAGGCCATCAACTGCCCGTCATTAGCGAGCCTCTGCATGGGGGAATGCTCGAACATGACGTCGTCGCCGTCGATGTAGTCCGTGATCCCCGGTTCGAGCACGAAGAAAGCGCCATTGATCCAGCCCTCGGAGGCCTGCGGCTTTTCCGTGAAGTCGACGACCCGATTGCCATCGAATTCAATGTGCCCATAACGGGCTGGCGGTCGCACCGCCGTCATGGTGGCCAGCTTGCCATGCGATTTATGGAAGGCGATCAGCTCGTTGAGATTTACATCCGAAACGCCGTCACCCCATGTGAGCATCGCGGTCTCGCCGCCCATCCATTCGATAAGCCGCTTTATGCGGCCTCCCGTGAGTGTATTCAGTCCTGTTTCAACCAGATCGACGGACCAGTCTGGCAGCGAATTGGAGTGACGCTTGATGCTGCCCAATCCGGCATTGACCGTTAAACTGCCGTCGAATGCGACATAGTCACTGAACCAGCGCTTGATGTATTCCCCCTTGTATCCCAAGGCGATCGCAAATTCGCGGTGGCCGTAGGCGTAATAGTGCATCATTATATGCCATAGAATCGGCTTGGCTCCGATCTCGACCATTGGCTTTGGCTTGATTTCGGTCTCTTCCGCCAAGCGCGTACCTAGTCCGCCAGCTAGAATTCCCACCTTCATTATTTTCACACCCCTTACCTGTGGTTTTGCTAACATGCGTTTGTCTGGTTGAACCAGACCAAAGAAGGGATGATGGGAAGACATGGATGCTTAACTTCAGGCATACGTTTGGCGCTATTCTCGACAGAGCGATGATCAGGGGGGCTCATCCATTCGAGGTAGCGGACTGGCGGTCATCGGCGGTCATTGTTGCACCGCACCCAGACGATGAGACCTTGGGATGTGGAGGTGTCGCGTGCAAGAAACTCCACTGCGGGGCTGACGTGAGATTTGTGTTCGTTACAGACGGTGCGGCCTCCCATTCGGATCATGTCGATCCGCAGGCACTAAGGACCATCCGGGAAGCAGAGGCGGCCGAGGCCGTTTGCCGGCTGGGCGGATCGCCCGACCGCGTGACATTCCTGCGCGTTCCGGACGGTGCGGCGAGGACCCATGTTGGAGCGATCGCCAACGCGCTCGCGCCACTGTTTGTCGCCTGGGAGCCCCAAAGCGTTTTCGTCACACACGCGAAGGAGCCGCCTTCCGATCACGTTGCAGTCAATCTTGGCACCAGGCAGGCGCTGCGAACTTACGGCCGCCATGTCAGCCTTTTCGAGTATCCCGTCTGGTATTGGCATCAGTGGCCCTGGGTTAGCCTGCACAGCAATGTGCCTGGGCTTCATCGCGCCGCGCTCCGTCAGACGCTGAGGACCCTTGCCGGCCTGCGTAGCATCGGATTGTTCAACTGCGTTGTCGATGTCGGCGACATGATCGATGTAAAACGCCATGCCTTGATGTCACACCGATCCCAGGTCGAACGGCCGGCGGGACTAGATAGCTGGCCCATTCTGGGGGATATCGGCGGCGGCGACTTCCTCACTCGGTTGCTAGGCAAGCACGAGCTGTTCACGCGCTATGAGGTTAACGTGTGACATCGGGCATGTCGATGCGGCCAGGTGATTACCTGGGGTACCGCCAGAAGGATGTGACCGCAGCAACTGATGTATGACTCGAAAGCCGCGCCTCGTTCTGCGATATTCGACGTGTGCTTGCTGGGAGCCAGCTCGTGAGGAAGATCGATGCGACTACCGACTAAGCTGCATGATGTCCTGTCCGGCATGCCGACAATTGCCAAGGGAGAAGCCGCGGGCCTGAAGATATTTTCGCGCGGTGCTGATCCGGATTTTGCCAAAGGAATCTATGAGATTCCCGTCCAGAAGGCGATTGCATCGCGCCTGAGAGCTGGTGATGTTTTCTATGATATAGGCGCCAACATAGGTTTCTTTTCACTGATTGCTGCGCGCCAGGTCGGCGCCACCGGCCAGGTCTATGCCTATGAGCCTGTCCCCCGAAACGCTGCCGCTATCGAGCGAAGCCGTGACGCCAACGGACTGACCGGGCTTCGTGTTTTTGCCGAAGCAGTTGGTGCCCTCAGCGGGCAGGTCGAGTTGTTGCTGGCTCGCCACCTCGGAGGCGCCACCCTGGCCACGGTGTCCATTCCTCCAGATATGAATGGGCGTCTCGAGGTCAAGATGACGACCCTTGACGCCTCCATAGTTGAACGCGGATTGAGGCCGCCGAGCCTGATCAAGATTGATGTCGAAGGCGCGGAAATGGATGTCTTTCGTGGAATGGTGGCGACCTTGGAGGCGCATCGCCCAAAGCTGATTTGCGAAATTGATGATGCCACAAAGGAGGGCGCCGATCGGAAGATGGGTGAGATCGCGCAGTTCCTAACTTCAGCCCGATACATCGTTTCGGCGTTGCCGGTGGCTTATGCCAATGATGGCTGGCAGGTGTCGCATTTGCTTGCCCAGCCCATGACGATGTGAGGATATCTTCTTGGATCGGCAAGCCCGGTCGCAGCCGGCTGAAAGGGTAGAAGCCAACGACGCTTTGCCCAGCACCATACTCGTCGATGACTTTATCGATGATCGCGCACGCGGAACGGTGATAGGAACGCTGGCGACGACCGGAGGCATCAGGCACGGCCGCGATGTCGAGGGGCAGATCGCGATCGATCACGGTGCCCTGCGCTTTCAGCCGCTTGTGCGACCGGGCTGGGGTCGGCAAGGCATCGCCTACGGCCCTTTTCAGCGCGAACCCGGACTCGTGCTCATGGTCTCCTTGAGTAACGGACACAACACTTCGCAGGGTTCACCATTGCCCGACGACATCGCCAGGCGCTTTTACCGTTGGCTGCGGGGACCAGGCATCGACCCTTGGCCCCGCCGATTGCTTGCCTTGGTGCGCTCGCCGCGAAAGAGCCTCACAGTCCGCCGGTTTTTGTGGTGGGCGCTCAGCACGTCAAGGACCTACCGGGGACCGAACATCAATGAGAATCTGGCTGTTGGTTGGTTCTCCAACGAGGCTCCCATGGATCCGTCCGCAGACGGCTGCTGCTTTGTCGTTCACGCTGCGGAAGGTGAGAACGGAGAGTTATGGGCTCGTGTCGGCGAGCGTTGTCTGAGTGCGTTTCGGCGCTTGAAGAACATTCATATGTATTACGTCGTGGCATTGCGCGAACAGGGGGCCGTCTACTACGCGGCAGCCGACCAAACCTCGTTCGGCGTTCCGGCCTTCCCGATGATGCGCCCGATCGCAATCGACCCGTTCAACAAAGACGAAAAGCTTTTCGCCGGTGTCCATCAAGCCGCGCTGGGTCAGATCGGGTTTAGGGTCGACACGCGCGTCGAGGCGATCCACGTCGGAACCGTACCGCAGTTCGCCAAAACGTTTGGATCCGCTCACGCCGCAGACGTATTTGACGGAGGATTGCCAACGCGGCCTGCCAAAATCGGCGGACCTTGGCGTAGCGGGGGGGATGAATCCGGCAATTTCTGCCTCGTCGATCCCGGCCGTTCGTCCGGACTGATCCACGCACTGGTGCAGATCGACAAGGCCTCTGGCGCTGGGGGCCTCGTCTGGCGGTTCGGCGACATCGATAACTACTGGCTGCTAAAACTCTCGGCGCTCGGATGCAGTCTGGTCTCCAAGCGCTTTGGCAAAGAGATAGCCATCGCCTCACATGCACAACACGGGCTGCGAGCCGGCATTACGCATTCGGTCCAGATTCTCGACTGGGGCGGCCAGGTGAGCTGTTTTCTGGACGGGGTTCGTCTTTTCGAGGCGCATGCGGGTGTTGTCGACATGGAGACCGCGACCGGAGCAGGTATATGGAAATGTGACGCCAGTGCGATCCGATGGCACAGCTTCGAGGCCCATCCGAGCGAGGTTCCTGTGCCCTTAATGGCGCCTTTGCGCGAGCATAGGCGGCTGCTCGGCACATGCCTGTCTTACGCCGACAGTTTTGTCGGCCCTCACGGAGAGCTGGAACAACGCACGACGGAGTTCGGCAACGGACAATGGACCCGAACGCTTGGAGGCGGGATCATCGACCTTGACGGGCGCGGGGGCGCCTGTGTGCGGGCAAGCGTGGAACGGCCGAACCCTGGCCGCACGTTCTACTCGCTGCCATGGGATCTTCCGCGCTTCGCCGATCTGGAGGTTTCGATTCTGCCCCCCGGAGAGCGTCGAGGACAGGATCAACGCAGCCGGGCCGGTTTGGTCTTCTGGCAAGATTGCGACAACTACGTTTGCGTCACGACCTGGCTCGACGACGTTTACCCGGGGGCCTCGATTTCAGTGTTTATCAAACGCTTCGGCTTTGAAGAACTTTACGATGCGATATGGACCAACGTGGCGGACAAGGTCGTTTGGGGGAAGCTCTTTCGCATGCGCGTCGCATTCGACGGCAACCGCTTTGAGATCTTCATCGATGACGAACCTGTGATGCAACGCAGCCTAACCGACATATATCCGAATGATCCGGCACTGCGCGTCATGCGGGTCGGACTTGCCGTCAACTGGGAGTGGGGCGACGACACGGGTTCGGTCTTCACCTCGTTCCAGGCCCAGCGTTGATCCGAGAGGGCCTTGCCTCAAAGACGCGCACGGCGCGCAGAGATGGCCGTCGCATACTGGGCAAGGGTTGATTCAGCAATTTTTTCCCATCCATAACGCTCGGCGATCCCGGCGGTTGCTTGGGACCCCATCATTGCCGCTCGCGCCGGGTTGGCCAGAAGTTCGATCATTTGAGCTGCCAGCGCCTGCGGATCGTTCTTTTCCACAAGAACGCCACCCCCGATCCCTTCGACAATTTCCGTCATGCCGCCGACGCGCGTTGCCACAACGGGAGTGCCTGCCGAGAGGGCCTCGATCAGGCTCATTCCGAAGGATTCGCTTAAGGAGGGATTTACGAGGAGCGATGCCTCGACGTATCGCTGGGTCAACAATCTGTAGGGCAGGGCGCCAAGAAAGCTGACGGTGGAAGTGATTGATGCGGGTAACATGGCGCGCAATGCCGCTTCGTAAGAACCGAGGTATCCGCGACCGCCCTTATAAAAGCGAGCGAGGTCGCGAACGTCATAATCCGAGCTCAAGTCAATCAGAAATTCGCGAGGAAGAGTGGCAGACGGACCAACGACCTCGAGGCGGGCCGTGGGAAATTCGGCACTCACAATCTGCCAGGCTTCCATCAATGTGTGGAGGCCCTTTTCGGGAGACACGCGGCCGACAAACAATACCCGGCCAGGAATTCGCGCTTTGGCCGAGACGCCATGATTAACGGGGGCTCCATTCGGCAGAACCGCGAAGGCTTTGTCCAGGTCGGCAAAGCGATTGCGCGCGCCGGCCACGACATGTCCAGAGCACCCGACCACAAGATCGGTGGCGGCCAGCGCGAGCTTCATAGCTTCGCGGTCAAGTTCGACGAGCCAGTCGCAATGCATGTGCAGCATGATTGCCGCTTTCGGCGCCGCCCGCCGGATCGCCGGCACGAACTGAGGGAAGTTCTGCACGTGGATTACATCAGGCGAGATCCGACGTATCGCCCGCAACGCCTGGACTAGATAATCTAACGCATAGATGCTTTGCGCGACCAACGGCGATCGCGGGCTGACATGCCTCCAGACATGCGAGGCGAGGCCCCAAATACGTGAAGGCGCGCATTTCAGCAGTTCAAAACGTACGCGGTCGATCTCCAGTTGCGCAGGCATGCCTCGCAAACGCCGCGCCAAAACCGTCGTTTCGCAATCGCCACCTAGCCGCCTCGCAACCTCATATGTCCATATGCCAATCGAATTTTGGGCCGGCGGTGTGACTGTGTCAAAGGGCTGGCTCAGGATGACAACCTTCATCGGGCCCTCAGTCCAAGCACAAAATTGCGTGCATTGAGCAGGTCGGGCCGCACCAGCACGAAGGAGGCCGCGGCATAGACGACCGCGCCAACAAAGATACCGCCGATCAGGACAAAGCCTGGCGCGGCGTTGGCAGGGGCGCGCCTTACCCACATAGTGACGAGTGCAAACATCACTAGCGATGCCACGCCAAGCCGAGGGAAAATCACCAGCGGCCTGAGGACATCAATGTGGGCAATTCGGCGGATCTGGACAAGGAAGATCGGCAGAAGCAGTACGTTGCTAGCCACGAGGCCGGCGATGGCCCAGGCGAAGCTGACTTGAACGCCACCGGTTATGAAGACCAGGGCCAAAGCCGTATAGATCATGTTTAGCTTAAGCAGCAGGCCGGAGCGGCCGAGCGCGAGAATCGTATGCGCGCAGATTCCGTCAACCGTTCTTTGTACACCCAATATCATCAATATCTGGACGGCCACGACGCCAACCGACCAATGTTGGCCGAAGATGAATGGAACGGCGACGGGCGCCACGGCTGCGAAACCGAAAAAGGCTGGAAAACCAATGATCGCGGCGACGCGGATCGTCGTGTTGAAAAAGCTGTTTATCTTTTCTGGTTGAGCCTGAATGCGGGAGACAGTTGGCATCGTGATGGCCATAATCGGCCAGAGCAGGAATTCCACCAGAAGATCGAGAGGTCGACGCGCAAGGGCATATATGCCAACGGCGCTCGGACCGACGAACGCACCAAGCACGATCTTGGGGAGTTCATCGTTGCCCAGGTTCCAGATGGTTTGCACAATCAGTGGGCCGGCAAATCCAAAAAGCTCCCGGACGCGGGCCAAGGAAAATCGGAAGCGCGGCTTCCATGCGCTGCCAATGAGAATGACACCTGTCTCGACAATGGCTTTTGTGAGCTGCATCCAGACGAGGCTCCACACGCCAAATCCGGCAAGCGCCATTGCCACTCCCAATGTGCCGCCCACTACAGAGCCTGTCAGCGTGCGCACCGCAAAAAGGCGAAAGCTCAACTCGCGTTTCAAGATAGCCGCAGGGACGACGTTAAAGGCCTGAATCACAACAACCGCGCTGGTCCACTTGACTAGCGCGTATAGCTGCGGCTGGTCGAACGCAGCTGCAATCATCCCGGCGGACATCCAGATGAGGGTACTGATTACCGCCCCTGTCGAGATAAGCAGCCAGAATGCAGAGTCCAGATGAATGGGTTCGATTTCGGCCCGCTGAATAATGGCATCGGGCAGTCCCCGCGTTACCGGAGCGGCGAAAATATTCGGCACAACCATAGAGAGGGCGGCAAGCCCGAATGCCTCCGGGCTAAGGTGGCGCGCCAGCACCACGAAAACGGCAAACATAGCGGCCTGCCGACCCCAAGTTTCCGCAGCCGCCCAGAACGCACCACTTGCGACCTGCCTGCCAAATACACTCACTTAACCGCCTGCTGATTGACGAATAAACATGGATGTTTGGAGCGAAACTCATAGGAATTTACCAATTCAGCTATAACGTCCTGGCGAGTTAATTTATTAATACTGAGCTTACCCAGATAAGAATCAAGACCGTTGCTGTCTGGCTCACGACCAAGGAGCACCCCGTATAGGAACGTTACATATTTCGCGTTTCCAAGGCCAGCCGGCAGCTTTGCTGTTCTGAATTCGGCCGAATTCAATATCAGCAGGAGTGTCGACGAGATGGACGGGTCCGTTTTCAAGGCGACGACCTGGTTCCACTGCTCGATCGGCGATGGCATGCGATGCAGAAGCAAGCAGTATGCATACGCAACCCGGTTTGCCGGGTCCGTGGAGGACTTATCGATCGTATCAATGGAACACGGGTGAATTGCGCGCAGAGGTCCGGGTGAAGGATCCGATGCCTGCTCACTAAGTACTGGGCGGGTTGCTGCCACTGTTTGCGAAACCAAATCCGACTTGCCGTCCGCAATGAACTTCTTTACCGCCTCGTATGCTGGTTTTTCTCCACTGGGTGTCCATAACCCGCCGCCACGTTTTTCCAGGCGGACGAGGCCCATAAAAGCCTCATAACTTGGCGCCCAATACGTCTCATCGATGAGTTCGTAAACGTGGGCAGCCTCCAGGTCATAGGAAGACTGATATTTGCGCAGGAGATTCATCGTTTCGAGCAGACCTTCGGCCTGCTGGCGTTCTCCACGTTGGCTGCCTCCGCTATAATTGAACTCGGTCAACCAGATTGGTTTGCCGAACGTCGCCAGGAATTTGAATGCCTCCTCGGGATCACCCTCATAGAGATGCCAAACCGCAATATCCCATCTTATGCCGTCTTGCCGCATGCGCGTGAATGCCGCGCGATGGCCCCAGCCTGCGCTCCCCATCGCTTTCCTTATGGTCGGGTCGACCGCGATGGTGGCGTCTGAAAGACCGCGCAGCACCGCGCTCACCTTCACCCAGCGTGGGCTGAAATAGTCTGAATTTTCCATGCCACTGGCCGGTCCCCAGGCACAGCTGTACTGCACCCCGTTGTCCTTTATCTCGCAGGGCAACAGGATGGCATAGTTCTCCATCTCGTTGCCGAGCTCCCAGACCCGAATGTCGTCCTTGAAGCGAGATACAAGTGTCGATGCAAGTCGATAGGCTTGTGCGTAAAGTTCATCGACAGTGCTGTGGTCGAGATCCAACTCGGGTGTGATCACTGGCAGTATCTCTACACCGCGCGCCCTCCCAGCTTTGATCAGTGCGGCAAGTCTGGCTGCGCTGTCGACGTTGGAAATGTTGACACGGTAGGACCTCATCCCGAGGTCGCGGACGTACTCGAGCTGCTTTTCGATGGATATACCGGGGTAAGCATTGAACGGATGACCGTTCACGCCCCAAAGGAAGTCCGCAGCGGACGCACTGGTGGTGATCATCAGGCACGATAGGCATATCCAAAGACATCTGGTCGCCGCGGCAATGTGGCCGACGGCTCCAGGTCCCGACGACTTGGTCGCGGCCCGCATTAGCCCAAACTTGCCTGGACGTCGCCAGATATCATGCCTTCACTCCATTGCCAGATCTGTCACTGATGCATCAAAGGGACCCTTTGACGCCGGTCGCGGGTCGGGCGGCATCTTAGCATTGGCGAGCCGGCGCGAACCCCACACATTGGGCGTAGCTGTCAGCCTTTGGACACGCCCTTTGGATGAGAACGGCCGGAAGCAGTCCTTTGCGCCAGTTAAGTCGCAAGGCCAGGATGACCTCGGCTTTTCCGTCATGCAAAGTCGGATAGACCGAGAGCTTATCCTGCGCCGCTATCCCGCGCCCGAACGTGACTGATGATGACGCGAAATTGGACGATAAACGGCCGTTTCCTGGCGCAACCGACGACAGGCGTTCAAAGGTATGCACGCGAGATCATTTCGGCGCTGGACAGCTTGCTCGCCGGTCGAGGTCCATTGGCAAGAGATCTGAAGGTTGAGTTGCTGGCCCCGCCCGGTGCACATGACCTCTTGGACCTTTCCGCGATCAACGTCCGGACACTCGGCAGCTTTGGGGGCCATGCCTGGGAACAAGCCGTCCTTCCGGCTCGTCTTGGTGGCGGCCTGCTTAGCCTATGCAACACAGGCCCTTTGAGTGTGCGCAGACACATACTGTGCATTCACGATGTCAACACGCGAATATGCCCACAGAGCTATTCGCTGCCGTTTCGACTGCTTTACCGCACACTGATACCTGCCTTGGGTAAGACTGCACTGAAGATAACCACGGTCTCGCAGTACTCTGCCGGCGAGTTGATGAGGCATGGCGTGTCTTCAGCGTCCAAGATCGAAGTCATCGGGAACGGGCACGAACATTCGCTTCGCTGGGTGCCTCGTCATTCAGATCGCACCCGGTCTGTCGCCGGACTAAGGACGATTGTTGTGCTCGGCAGTTCGATTCCGCACAAGAATATAGGTCTGATACTTGGCCTGCAGGATAGGCTTGGTTCGGCGGGGCTGCAGGTGGCGGTCGTCGGCGCCTCTGCCTCCCGTGTCTTCAGCAGGATCGACTACAAGAGCGCGCCAAACGTGGTCTGGCTGGGAAGAACGTCTGACGCGGAACTGGCTGCACTTTTGCAGGACTCTTTGTGCCTGGCGTTCCCGTCGCTTGTTGAGGGCTTTGGATTGCCGCCGCTCGAAGCCATGTCTCTTGGATGTCCGGTTGTCATGTCCGACCGTGCAAGCCTCCCGGAAATCGGAGGAGATGCCGTGCTTTACGCTGCCCCTGATAATGCCGATGCTTGGTTCGACTGTTTTATGCGGCTGCAACAGAACGAGGGTCTCAGACGCGATCTGTCTTCGCGCGGCCGGGCGAGAGCGGCTCGATTCAGCTGGACGGCATCGGCTCAACGGTATCTCGAACTGATGGCTTGTGCAGATGGGGTTCCAGAAGTGGCGGCGTGCCGCCTGAAGACATTCAACGCCTTGCATCTCGACAGTTCGGAATCGCGGATCTAATTGACGCGCAACGGACCGTCACAGACAGTTACGGCGCAATCGATCTTGGCTGCGACGACAGGTCTGCGCTTGTCGTCGTATACTTGGACAGCCAGCGCGCTCTTCACACCATGATGCCATTCGTCTTGCGCTATGGCCACGAGCATCCTGATGGCGTCGGCCTGCGCCTCGGCAATGCTGCGGTATTCGGTACCTTCTGTATCGGGTGAGCGTGTTTTGCCGTCCTGGATGTCGAAAAAAAACACGGGCATTGATTGTCCCAACGTATGAAACTGTGGCGTCAAAAAATGGTTGCTGGCGAAAGCCGTTGGGCTGTGCTGGTGTAGCTCTTAGGTCAATTTCCTGGCACGCGATAGCAACCGCAGGTGGGAACCAAAACGGAGCGGTGCACAACATGGCTAGAGTTCGATCACAAGTTATAGCCCAGCGCTACAATTCGTTATCTATCGTTCCAGAACACGGAAGCCGCTGTGGAATTCGCCCCAACGATGCCGGTTGGGCGATCCACACCACCCTTTTGGGAGGCCTGATCGTCAGACGCTCTGAGTAGCCGGGGCTTGTGTGATATTGTCGCCGCGTGACCGCTATCCGTTTCCAGCCATTTGGAGTTTCCAGTTTTGAGCCTCAGGATCATTGGCGACGCCCGGCCCAACAGTTTCGAATTCGAAACCGAAGCACTGATCAAGGCGTCCGGCTTTCGCGAATATGATGCGCGCTGGTGGTTCGGCCATCCCGGCTCCGCGCAACTGCCGGAACTCAACCTGATCGGTGTCCAGGCGCTGGGCATGGGGCTGGGCACCTTGATCCGCCGTCTTGGCGCCGGGCCCGACATCGTCACCGGGCATGATTTCCGTTCCTATTCGCNCTGGGCACCTTGATCCGCCGTCTTGGCGCCGGGCCCGACATCGTCACCGGGCATGATTTCCGTTCCTATTCGCTTGCCATCAAGCTGGCGCTGGTTTCCGGCCTGATGGCTGCGGGCGCAAAGGTGAAAGACATTGGCCTGGCGCTGTCGCCCATGGCCTATTTCGCCCAGTTCGCGCTCGACGCGCCTTCCGTCGCCATGGTCACGGCATCGCACAACGAGAATGGCTGGACCGGAGTCAAGATGGGTGCGGCGAGGCCGCTCACCTTCGGACCGGAGGAGATGAGCGCCCTGAAACAGATCGTGCTGTCGGGCGATTTCGATCTCGCCGGCGGCGGTTGCTACGAATTCGTCTCCGGTTTTCGCGAGACCTATCTCGACGACCTGACCCAGGACAAGCGCATCGCGCGCAAGATCAGGGTTGTGGCGGCTTGCGGCAACGGCACTGCCGGCGCCTTCGCGCCNCCTATCTCGACGACCTGACCCAGGACAAGCGCATCGCGCGCAAGATCAGGGTTGTGGCGGCTTGCGGCAACGGCACTGCCGGCGCCTTCGCGCCACAGGCGCTGGAGCGCATCGGTTGCGAGGTGATCCGGCTCGATGTCGAGCTCGACCACAGTTTTCCCCGCTATAACCCCAACCCCGAAGACATGCAGATGCTGCACGCCATCCGCGACAAGGTGCTGGAGACCGGCGCCGATGTCGGGCTGGGCTTCGACGGCGACGGCGACCGTTGCGGCGTGGTCGACAATGAGGGCAACGAGANGATTTCGATCTCGCCGGCGGCGGTTGCTACGAATTCGTCTCCGGTTTTCGCGAGACCTATCTCGACGATCTGGTGAGCGACAAGCGCATCGCGCGAAAGCTGAAAGTCGTGGCCGCTTGCGGCAACGGCACTGCCGGCGCCTTCGCGCCACAGGCGCTGGAGCGCATCGGCTGCGAGGTGATCCCGCTCGATGTCGAGCTCGACCACAGTTTTCCGCGCTATAACCCGAACCCGGAAGACATGCAGATGCTGCATGCCATCAGGGACAAAGTGCTGGAAACAGGTGCCGATGTCGGGCTGGGCTTCGACGGCGACGGCGACCGTTGCGGCGTGGTCGACAATGAGGGCAACGAGANTGCCGATGTCGGGCTGGGCTTCGACGGCGACGGCGACCGTTGCGGCGTGGTCGACAATGAGGGCAACGAGATTTTTGCCGACAAGGTCGGCGTCATGCTCGCGCGGGACATATCAACCCAATACCCCGGCTCGACCTTCGTCGTCGATGTCAAGTCGACCGGCCTGTTCAACACCGACAGCGTCTTGCGCGCCAACGGCGCGAAGACAGATTACTGGAAGACCGGCCATTCCTACATCAAGCGCCGGGTCGCCGAACTGGGCGCCGTTGCCGGCTTCGAGAAGTCGGGCCATTTCTTCTTCAATCCGCCGATCGGCCGCGGCTATGATGACGGTCTCATCACCGCGACCGCCATTTGTGAGATGCTCGACCGCAACCCCACAAGTTCGATGGCCGATCTCTATCGCGCGCTGCCGCTGACCTTCGGCACGCCGACCATGTCNCGGCGCCGATGTCGGGCTGGGCTTCGACGGCGACGGCGACCGTTGCGGCGTGGTCGACAATGAGGGCAACGAGATCTTCGCCGACAAGGTCGGCGTCATGCTGGCGCGTGACATCTCCAGCCAGCATTCCAGCTCGACTTTCGTCGTCGACGTCAAGTCGACCGGCCTGTTCCACACCGACAGCGTCCTGCGCGCCAATGGCGCGGTCACCGATTACTGGAAGACCGGCCATTCCTACATCAAGCGCCGCGTCGCCGAGCTTGGCGCCGTCGCCGGATTCGAGAAGTCGGGCCATTTTTTCTTCAATCCGCCGATCGGCCGCGGCTATGATGACGGNCCGATGACGTGAAATACGGCGTGGTCGATCGGGTGGTGGCGGACTTCCAGGCGATGCAGCGCGCCGGCAAGGCTTTTGCCGGCCAGAAGATCGCCGACCTGATCACCGTCAACGGCGTGCGCATCGTGGCCGAAGATGGCACCTGGGGCCTGGTACGGGCGTCGTCGAACAAGCCGGAGCTTGTCGTGGTTGTCGAAAGCCCGGTATCGTCCGACCGCCGCCGGCAGNGTCGTCGAACAAGCCGGAGCTTGTCGTGGTTGTCGAAAGCCCGGTATCGTCCGACCGCCGCCGGCAGATGTTCGAGGCGGTCGACGCCGTGCTGCGCCGCAGCCCCGAAGTCGGCGCTTACAACCAGACGTTCTGATTGGACCTTTCATGAGCGAGCGCATCGTCAGTTTTGTCATGAGCGGCGGTGTCGGTTCGCGGCTGTGGCCGCTGTCGCGCGAGGACAACCCGAAACAGTTCCACGATCTTTCCGGCGACGGCTCGATGCTGGCCAAGACACTGCGCCGGCTGACGGCGCGGCCGGAGGGCGAAACGCCGATCTTCCTGATCGCCGCCGAGCGCCATGCCGAGCGCGTGCATGCCGACCTTGCCGGCCTCGACCTCGCCGGCGGTGGCCCGCTGTTCGAGCCGACCGGGCGCAACACGGCTGCCGTCGTGGCGCTGGCCGCGCTGCGCACATTGTCGGAGTTCGGCGACAGCCTGGTGCTGGTGGTGCCGTCAGACCATGAAATCGCCACGCCCAAGCAGTTCTGGCAGAGCGTCGAGGCGGGCAGCCAGGCAGCGCTTGCCGGCCGTCTGGTGGTGTTCGGCATCAAGCCGACGCAGCCCGAGACCGGCTATGGCTATATCGAAGTCGCAGCCGAAAGCGCTGGCGTCTTCGACGTGTCGCGCTTCGTCGAAAAGCCCGACCTCGCCATCGCGCAGAGCTATCTCAGGGCGGGCACCTTCTACTGGAACACCGGCATTTTCCTGTTTCGCGCCGGCGCCATGCGCGATGCATTTGCGGCCTTCCAGCCCGACATCTGGCAGGCCACCGAAGCGGCCTACAAGGCAGCGACTTCGGATCTGTCCGGCCTCTATATGCCGCTCGACCTCTACGCCGCCATCCCGTCGAACTCGATCGACTACGCCATCATGGAGCGGGCCAAGGACATCGTCATGGTGCCGGCCGGCTTTCGCTGGAACGACCTCGGCTCCTGGCAGTCGCTGCTCGATGTCGGCCCTGCTGATGCCAATGGCAATGTCGTCGTCGGCGATGTTGTCGCCATCGATTGCGAGAACTCCTACATCAGAAGCGACGGCCGGCTTTTGTCGGCTATCGGCATGAAGGACGTCGCGATCGTCTCGACGGCGGACGCCACCTTCGTCGCACCGGTCAGCCACAGCCAGCACGTCAAGAAGATCGTCGAGCAGCTGGAGAAATCGGGACGGCTGGAAACCAGGTTTACGCCGGCACACGACCGCGTCATCGAGAGCGGCGCCTGGCGTCGGCGCGTGCATCACTGGCTGTTCGAGGAGACCTTGCCGCTGTGGTCAACTTCAGGCGTCGATGAGCGTCATGGCGGCTTCCACGAGGCGCTGGGTTTCGATGGCAATCCGCTGTTGAAGCCCAAGCGTATGCGCACGACGGCCAGACAGGTCTATGCCTTTGCGGTCGCCAGGGCGCGCGGCTGGGACGGTCCGGCGGACCGGTTGATTAGCCACGGCATCGCCTTCATGGCCGGCAAGGGCCGCACCGACAGAGGCGGCTGGGTGCGCACGCTCAATGTCGACGGCTCCGTCGCCGACCCAACCGAGGATGCCTACGACCATTCCTGCGTGCTGCTGGCGCTGGCGCATGCGCATATGTGCGGCAATCCGGATGCGCTGCGGCTGGGCCAGGAGACCTTCGTGTTCCTCGACGCGCATCTCGAGGACAGCCGCATGACCGGCTTCCTCGAGACGTCGGACGGCGAGGGCGAGCGGCGCTCCAACCCGCATATGCATCTGCTCGAGGCCTTCCTCGCCTGGTATGAGGCGACCGGCGACCGCACCTATCTGCGCCGCGCCGCGCGCATCATCGACCTTTTCCGTAGTCATTTCTTCGATGCCGAGAGCTGGACGCTGGGCGAATATTTCGACGCCGGGTGGAAGCCGACCGCCGGCGAGAAGGGCACATGGACCGAGCCCGGCCATCATTTCGAATGGGCCTCGCTGCTCACCGATTTCGTCGCCCGCAGCGGCCAGGGCGAGTTGAGCAATTTTGCCCGCAAGCTCTACGCCTCGGCCATCGCCAACGGCCTCAACCGCGCCACCGGCCTTGCCTACGGTGCGGTCTCCCGGCAGGGCCTGCCGCTCGACCTCGTATCGCGCAGCTGGCCGCAGGCGGAAGCGATCAAGGCGGCGATTGCGCTGGATGGCTCGGGCGGTCCCGACCTCAAGCCCGAAATCGAGGCGCGCGTCGGCCGGCTATTCCGCTGGCACATCGACCCGGCGCCGCTCGGCCTGTGGATCGACCGCATCGACGAACGCGGCCGCTCCTTGGCATCGGACGTGCCGGCCAGCATCTTCTATCATCTGGTCTGCGCGCTGACGCAGTATCTTGATGGGACAGCGCAGAAGGGGTGAGGTTGTTGAGAGGCCGGTGCGAGGCACCCCCCTCTGCCGTGCAGGGCAGAGGGGGGTGCCTCGCGCCAACCCCTCAATACGGGCTCGCTACATCCCCGGTCTCGACATACACCGCCTTCAGCTGCGAATAGAGCGCTAAAGCCGCCAGCGAGTTCTCGCGCCCAATGCCGGATTGCTTCACCCCGCCAAACGGAATTTCCACCGGCGTCAGATTATAGGCGTTTATCCAGCAGGTGCCGGCCTGCAGTTCGGCGATCACCCTATGAGCGCGCTGCAGGTCGCGGGTGAAGACGCCGGCGGCGAGGCCGAATTCGGTGTCGTTGGCGCGGTCGATCACCTCGTCCTCGCCGTCGAACTTCAGCACGCTCATCACCGGCCCGAAAATCTCCTCGCGCGCAATGCGCATCGTATCGGTGACACCGGTGAACACCGTCGGCTCGACAAAGAAGCCGCCATCGAAACCTTGCAGCGACGGCACGTTGCCACCGCAGGCGAGCGTTGCTCCATCCTGCCTGCCGGCCGCGATGTAGGAAACGACCTTCTCCTGCTGCGCCTTGTTGACCAGCGGCCCCATCTGCGTCTCAGGATCGAGCGGATCGCCGATGCGGATCTTTTTCGTCCGCTCGACCAGCCGGTCGACGAAGCGGTCATGGATGCCGCTCTGCACGAAGACGCGCGTGCCGTTGGAGCAGATCTGCCCGGTCGAATAGAAATTGCCGAGCATGGCGCCGCCGACGGCGTTTTCGAGATCGGCATCGTCGAACACGATCAGCGGCGACTTGCCGCCGAGCTCCATGGTAGCGTGCTTCATCTTCGAACCGGCGAGCGACAGCACCTTGCGGCCGGTCGGCACCGAGCCGGTCACCGAAACCTTGGCAACGACATCATGGCCGACGAGGCCGGCGCCGACTTCGCCATAGCCTTGCACGACGTTGAACAGCCCGTCGGGCAGGCCCGCCTCTGAGTAGATCTCGGCCAGCGCCAGCGCCGACAGCGGCGTGTTCTCCGAAGGCTTGAATACCATGGCGTTGCCCATGGCGAGCGCCGGGGCGGATTTCCAGCCGGCGATCTGGATCGGATAGTTCCAGGCGCCGATGCCGACGCACACACCGAGCGCCTCGCGGCGCGTATAGGCAAAAGGTCCACCAAGATCGATCGCCTCGCCGTTGAAGGCGGCAACCGCGCCGCCGAAATATTCGAGGCAGTCGGCGGCCGATAGTGCATCCGCCACCAGCGTCTCCTGGATCGCTTTGCCGGTGTCGAGCGTCTCGATCCGCGCCAGATCGGCGTTGCGCGCGCGCAAAATGTCGGCGGCGCGGCGCAGGATGCGGCCACGCTCAACCGGCTTCATCCGCGCCCAGGCCGGTTGTGCGGCCCGCGCGGCTTCGATGGCGAGCTCCAGCACGTTCGGAGTCGCCGAATGCAAAGTGGCGATGACCTCACCGGTCGCCGGATAGATCACCGGCAGCGGCGCGCCGCCTTCGTCCTCGATGTAGCGGCCGTTGACATAGTGCGATGCCGTTGGCTGGGCGCGCATGCTGTTCTCCAGATGTATTCGCTATTGCGGAGCAGTCCGCCGGACAGTGCCCTATCGATCCGCCACCTGCCAGCGCGGATTGATCCAGGGTTCCTGGTTGGACGGCGCCAGTGGCGTGCGGCCGAGAATGTGGTCGGAGGCCTTCTCGCCGGTCATGATCGACGGCGCGTTGAGGTTGCCGTTGGTCACCCGCGGGAAGATCGAGGAGTCGGCGACGCGCAGGCCGTCGACGCCGATTACCCGGCACTCCGGATCGACCACGCTCATGATGTCGTCGGCGCGGCCCATCTTGCAGGTGCCGCACGGGTGGTAGGCACTCTCGGCATGATCGCGGATGAAGGCGTCGAGATCCTCGTCCGACTGGACGTGCGAACCCGGCGAGATTTCCTTGCCGCGAAAGCCGTCAAAAGCCTTCTGGCGGAAGATCTCGCGGGTCAGCCGGATGCAGTGGCGGAACTCGGTCCAGTCGTCTGGATGCGACATGTAGTTGAAGCGGATGACCGGCGTCGCTTTCGGGTCGGGAGAGCGCAGCGTCACCGAACCGCGCGACTTCGACCGCATCGGCCCGACATGCGCCTGGAAGCCATGCGCCTTCGCCGCCGCCTTGCCGTCATAGCGCACCGCCGCCGGGATGAAGTGGTACTGGATATCGGGGTAGTCGACACCGGCCTGCGAGCGTACGAAGGCCGCGGCCTCGAAATGGTTGGTGGCGCCGAGGCCGGTCTTGAAGAACAGCCACTGCGCCCCGATCAGCGTCTTGGAGAATGGGTTGAGAACCGAATTCAGCGTGATCGGCTGGGTCGATTCCTGCTGGATGTAGAGCTCCATATGATCCTGCAGATTGCGGCCGACACCGGGCCGGTCGGCCACGACCTGGATGCCGTTCTCCTTGAGATGCGCGGCCGGGCCGATACCGGATAGCATCAGGATCTTGGGCGAATTGATCGATGATGCGGCAACGATCACCTCACGTCGCGCCTTAACGACCTGAATCTGTTTGTGAGCTTCGATCTCGACGCCGACAGCGCGCTGATTCTCGATGATCACACGACGGGCGAAGCCTTTGATCACGCTGACATTTTGCCGCTTGAGCGCCGGCTTCAGATAGGCTGATGCGGCCGACCAGCGGCGGCCGCCGCGTATGGTCTGCTCCATCGGCCCGAAGCCTTCCTGCTTCGAACCATTGTAGTCGTCGGTCAGTTCGAACCCGGCTTGGCGGCCGGCCTCGACAAAGGCGCCGTAGAGCGGATTCTTGCGCGGGCCACGCTGGACGTGCAGCGGGCCGCCGTGGCCGCGCCAGCCGTCCTCGCCCCCGTCACTGTCCTCCATGCGCTTGAAATAGGGCAGCACGTCGGCGAAGCCCCAGCCGGCCGCCCCCTGTTCGGCCCAGTGGTCGAAGTCGCGTGCGTGGCCCCTGACATAGACCATGCCGTTGATCGAGGACGAGCCGCCGATCACCTTGCCGCGTGGCGTCGCCAGCACGCGGCCGCCGAGATGCGGCTCTGGTTCGCTGGCAAAGCCCCAGTCGTAAAGGCTCATGTTGAGCGGGATCGACAGCGCCGACGGCATCTGGATCAGCGGCCCGATATCGGTGCCGCCGAACTCGATGACGATCACCGAATGCTTGCCGTCTTCCGACAGCCGGTAGGCCATGGCCGAGCCGGCCGAGCCGGAGCCGATGATGACGAAGTCTGCTTCAAGCATGGTTCACATGCGCCCATCGTTCATATGCGAAATAAAATCGGCGAGCGAGACATTGCCGCCGGTAGCCATGACCAGGACCGTTTTACCCGTCACATCCACCTTGCCGCCGAGCAGCGCCGCCAGAGAGGCGGCGCCTGACGGCTCGAGCACCAGCTTCATCCGCTCGAAGGCGATCTTCATCGCTCGCCTAACCGATTGGTCGTCGACGGTGATGCCGCGCACGCCAGCGGTCTTGACCGCCGCGAACGGCGCGTCGCCCGGCCGCCGCGACATCAGCCCGGTCGCAAATCGATTTCGGCGCGATCGGCATGGTCTCGATGGCGCCATGCGCTAGCGATGCACCCATGCCGTTGAAGCCTTCCGGCTCGACGCCGATGATCTCGGTTGCCGGCGACAGATAGTGGAAGGCGAGCGACATGCCGCCGATCAGTCCGCCGCCGCCGACCGAGCAGAACAGAAGGTCGGCACTGGCGTCCTTTGCCTCGAGTTGTTCGAGCGCTTCGAGCCCGGCGCCGGCCTGGCCGGCAACGATCTCCGGATCGTCGAATGGATGCAGCAACGCCAGCCCTTCGGTCTCGGCAATCTCGCGGGCCTTGGCGGCTGCGACCTCTTCACGGGCGCGCTCGCCATGATCGGTCAGCACGACGCGCGCGCCATAGCCTGCAGTGGCATCGCGCTTGGCGGCCGGCGCGTCGATCGGCATGACGATGGTGACGGGAATGCCGAGCGTCTGGCCGGCGGCTGCCAACCCTTGCGCGAAATTGCCGGAGGAGTAGGCGACGACGCCTTTTATGGCCTCATCCGGCGACAGCCGCTTCAACCGCCAATAGGCGCCGCGCACCTTGAACGATCCCGCCCATTGCAGCGATTCCGGTTTGATGAAGACGCGGGCCGCACCCGTCTCCTTGGCCAAGGCTGTCGATTCCAGCAAAGGCGTGATCTGCGTCGCCTTCGACGTCACGGCATAGGCCTGTCTGAGGTGCTCGAGGGAGGGGACAATTGTCATCATTCGCCTCGCGGAAAGCGTTTCTGTTCCTCGAGATTGTCGAGGTTCATGTGGTTGCGCATGTAGCGTTCCGACGCCTTCTGCAGTGGCTGGAACTCCCAGGGGTAATGCGTGCCGTTGCGCAGCGCGGGATAAACCACCCAGCGCCGCGCCTGGCTGACGCGCACCGCGGCATCGAATGCCGCCATGTCCCAGCGCGCTCGCACGGCTCCCGTGAAGGCCGCCACCAGATCGGCATGCGCCGGATCGGTGGCACGATTGGTGCGTTCTTGCGGATCGGCTTCGAGATCGAACAGAAGCGGCGGGTCGATCTCGCAATGGATGAATTTGTAGCGGCCGTCGCGGATCGCCACCAACGGCGCGTTGGAGCCCTCGGCGGCATATTCCATCAGCACCGGCGCGGTGCGCTGTCCGCCATCAAGCAACGGCAGCAGCGACTGGCCATCGGTCCACGGTGCGATCGCGGAGATGTCGATGCCGGCGAGATCGCACAGCGTCGGCGTCACGTCGAGGTTGGAGACCGGCGCCTCGATCAGCCCTGCAGGAATGCCTTTGCCGGCGATCATCAAAGGTACTCGCGCCGAGCCCTCGAAAAAATTCATCTTGAACCACAGGCCGCGCTCGCCAAGCATGTCGCCATGGTCGGAGCAGAACAGGATGATGGTGTCGTCCAGCATGCGCGTTCGCTCCAGCACTGACATCAACTCGCCGACCTTGTCGTCGAGATAGGAGATGTTGGCGTAGTAGCCGCGCCGCGAGCGGCGGATCTGCTCCGGCGTGATGTTGAAACTGTCGTAGTCGCTGGCCCGGTAAAGCCGTTGCGAATGCGGGTCCTGATGGGCATAGGGGATGAATCCCACCTCCGGCTCAAGCGCCGGACAGTCTTTATAGAATTCCCAATATTGCCGCCGTGCGACATAGGGGTCGTGCGGGTGGGTGAAGGAAACCGTCAGGCACCAGGGCCGGCTGGCCTCGTCCTCGGAGGTGCGGGCAAGATCGTAGAGTTTTTGCACCGCGTGGAAGGCGACCTCGTCGTCATACTCCATCTGGTTGGTGATCTCGGCAACGCCGGCGCCGGTGACCGAGCCCAGATTGTGATACCACCAGTCGATGCGCTCGCCGGGCTTGCGGTAATCCGGCGTCCAGCCGAAATCGGCGGGATAGATGTCGGTGGTCAGCCGCTCCTCGAAACCGTGCAACTGGTCCGGCCCGACGAAATGCATCTTGCCCGACAGGCAGGTGTAGTAGCCGGCGCTGCGCAGATGATGCGCATAGGTCGGGATCGAGGAAGCGAATTCGGCGGCGTTGTCATAGACCTGGGTGCGCGACGGCAATTGCCCGCTCATGAAAGCGGCGCGGCCCGGCGCGCAAAGCGGCGAGGCCGTGTAGTTGTTGCCGAAGCGCGCCGAGCGTGCGGCCAGCGCCTTGAGATGCGGCACATGCAGGAAGTCCGCCGGCCCGTCCGCAAACAGCGTGCCGTTGAGCTGATCGACCATGACGATCAGGATGTTGGGTCGCCTTGATATCTCTGAGGCTGTCACTGTGTCTGTCGCCCGCCGAGTTTGATTTCGAGATAATCTTCGACCAGCGCGATCGCGGTTTGAGCATCCGGCACGCCGTCCTTCAGCGCGCGCCTGATGTACAGCCCGTCGATCATCGCCGCGACCGCTTCCGCCGCGCGGTCGGCCTCGTTGCGCGGCAGTATGCCGGTCAGTCCGCTCATCAGGTTCGAGTGCAGCCGCCGCGCATAGACCCTGAGCAGCCGGCGCAGGGCCGATGATTTCTGTGCCTCGACATAAAAGGCGAGCCAGGCCGCGATGGTTTCCGGCCGGAACTGGATGTCGGAGAAGTTGACGGCGACCACCGCCGAGACGCGTTCGCGCGGCGAGCCGGCGGATTGCAGGGCGCGCCGCATGTCGATGGTCAGTTCGGCCAGTATGTGCCGCATCGTCGCCAGCAGCAGTTCGTCCTTGGCGCCGAAATAGTGGTGGGCAAGGGCCGACGACACGCCCGCCCGTCCGGCGATCTCCGACATGGTCACATCAAGCGAGCCGCGCTCGCCGATCGCCGAGATCGTCGCGTCGATGAGCGCCTTGCGGCGCAACGGTTCCATTCCGACTTTCGGCATTGGGGAGATCCAGATCAAAACCGAGATTATTTTTTATTGACGGATCAATCAATAAAAAACTCGCGCTCGGATCAACCGATCGTGTCGCTCTGGCCCATCCCTTGGACTGGAAAACGGTTCACTGTTGAACAATATTAGAGGCTGATGCCGCGCTATGACATGTTAGGCTTGCGGCGAACGGAGGTTGCCATGACCGCATGCATCGTCGGCTGGGCGCATTCGCGCTTCGGCAAGCTTGAAGCCGAGACGCTCGAGGGCCTGATCACAAAGGTCGCGGTCGACGCGCTCGACCATGCCGGCATTGGCCCGGACGAGGTCGACGAGATCGTGCTCGGCCATTTCAACGCCGGCTTCTCCCCTCAGGATTTTACCGCCAGCCTGGTGCTGCAGGCCGATGACCGGCTGCGCTTCAAGCCGGCGACGCGGGTCGAGAACGCCTGCGCCACGGGTTCGGCAGCGGTCCGCCAAGGCATCCGCGCCATCGACGCCAATGCCGCCCGCATCGTGCTGGTGGTCGGTGCCGAGCAGATGACGACGACCCCCGGCCCCGAGATCGGCAAGAACCTGCTCAAGGCTTCCTATCTGCCGGAGGAGGGCGACACGCCGGCCGGTTTTGCCGGCGTCTTCGGCAAGATCGCGCAGGCCTATTTCCAGCGTTATGGCGACCAGTCGGACGCGCTGGCGATGATCGCCGCCAAGAACCACAAGAACGGCGTCGACAATCCGTACGCGCAGATGCGCAAGGATTTCGGTTACGAATTCTGCCGCCAGGAAAGCGAGAAGAACCCCTTCGTCGCCGGTCCGCTGAAGCGCACCGATTGCTCCCTGGTTTCCGACGGTGCTGCCGCCCTTGTGCTGACCGACACCTCGACGGCGTTGAAGATGCGCCGCGCCGTCGCCTTCCGCGCCAACGAGCATGTCCAGGATTTCCTGCCGATGTCGAAGCGTGACATCCTGTCCTTCGAAGGCTGCGAGCAGGCCTGGAACCAGGCTTTGAAGAAGGCCGGCGTGACGCTCGACGACCTCTCCTTCGTCGAGACGCATGACTGCTTCACCATTGCCGAGCTGATCGAATATGAGGCGATGGGCCTAGCCAAGCCGGGCGAGGGCGGCAGGCTGGCGCTGGACGGCACGACTGCAAAAGACGGCAGGCTGCCGGTCAATCCTTCGGGCGGGCTGAAGGCCAAGGGCCATCCGATCGGCGCCACCGGTGTGTCGATGCATGTGCTGACCGCCATGCAGTTGACCGGCGAAGCAGGCGGCATCCAGGTGCCGGACGCAAAGCTTGGCGGCATCTTCAACATGGGTGGCGCTGCCGTCGCCAACTACGTTTCCATCCTCGACCGGATCAGGTAGAAGCGGCCCGTATTTTTGGGGCGTGGTGATGACAAATCCGGTTCTGGTCGAAGTCTTGCGCGGCGCGATCGTCGAGAGCGCCCATCGCGGCGCTGTCGCAATCTTTGACGGTGACGGCAAGCCTGTCCTGGAGATCGGCGATACGGCGCGGCCGGTGTTTCCGCGCTCGGCGGTCAAGGCGATCCAGGCGCTGCCGCTGGTCGAAACGGGTGCTGCCGATGCGTACGGCTTGGGCGACCGCGAACTGGCGCTGGCCTGCGCTTCGCATTCGGGCGAACCCGCGCATGTCGAACTGGCGCAGGCGATGCTGGCCAAGGCCGGGCTCGACAAGTCGGCGCTGGAATGCGGCGCCCATTGGCCGTCGAGCCACGACGCGACGATCGCACTGGCCCGCACAGGCGTCTCGCCGAACGCGCTGCACAACAATTGCTCCGGCAAGCATTCCGGCTTTCTCTGCACCTGCGTGCACTCTGGAATTGCCCATCAGGGCTACGTCAAGGCCAGCCATGGTTTGCAGGAGATGGTGCGCGACGCCATGCAGGCGGTGACCGGCGCTGCCCACGATGCGGATCACCGGGCAACCGATGGCTGCTCGATCCCCACCTATGCCGTGCCGCTGAAAAGTCTTGCCCTTGGCTTTGCCCGCATGGCTACGGGCAGGAGCTTTGGCTCTGAGCGTGCCAAGGCGGCCAAACGCCTGCTGTCGGCCTGCATGGCCGAGCCTTTCCTGGTCGCCGGCACCGGCAAGGCCGATGTGGCGCTGATGCAGGCCGCGCCCGGCCGCATCTTCGTCAAGACGGGCGCCGAGGGCGTCTATTGCGCCGCCGTCCCGGAGCTTGGCCTCGGGATCGCGCTAAAATGTGATGACGGCGCCGGCCGCGCCGCCGAGGTGATGATTGCTGCTGTGCTGGCAAAACTTCTCAGCGCCGACGGCGCACTGGCGGCGAACCTTCTGGAGCGGGCCAATCCGCCGATCGAAAGCCGCATCGGCGCCAAGGTTGGCTCGCTGCGGCCGACGACGGCGCTCAGCTGACCCTGTTTCGCTCGACCGTCAGATGCGCATAGCCGCTATCGCTTGACCGCGCGAGGTCGCCGGTCGCCGGTTCGGCCCAGCGCTGGCCGATGATGGCGCCGTTCCTGGCGCCGTCGATGACGTTGTCGGAAATGATGGCGTTTCCAGCGCCTTCGACCACAGTGACGGCGATGCCGGTTCCGGCCTGACGGATGATGTTTCCCGTCGCCACAACATTGCGCATATAGGCGCCCCAGCCGATCTGCATGCCGTAGAGCGGCGCGTTCTCGATGACATTGCCCGAGACGGTGGTGTCGGCCTCGACGCTGATACCGACGCCGAAGCCCGGCGCGTCGGCGGGGTAGGGGCCGGTGGTCGAGAGGTTGCGCACGATGTTGTTCGAGCAGACACCCATACGGCCGCCGTCGTTGAAATTGACGATCGAGATGCCGTTAGCGGCACCATCGACGATGTTGTTGCCGATGATGGCGCCTTCGAAGGAGAATTCGGAATAGAGCGCCGTTTCGCCCGACCGCGAGCAGGTGTTGCCGGTCATCTGCAGATTGCTGGAACTGTTGGCGCGGATCGCCGAGAAGGCGCAGTCCGAGACGATGTTGCCGGTGACCGAGACATTGCCGGCACGGAAGGCGTTGATGCCATTGCCGTTCTGCCCGGTGCCGCCGCCGCGCGCGCCGATCCGCTGCACGCGGTTGCCGCTGACGATCGTGCCGTCCTCGGCCTGCTGCCAGCGATGCACAAGAATGCCGCCATTGCCACAGTCGGATACGGTGTTGTCGGATATCGCCAGGCCAGCGGCCTCGACGGAGTAGATGCCGGCGTCCGCAGCCCCCGAAATCTCGGACCGCTCGATGCGGCCCGACGCATGCTCCAGCGCCAGCCCATGCTTGCCGCTGCCGGTGATCGTGCAATTGTCGATGACGAGATGGGCGACGCGGCGCAGGTCGAGCAGGCCTTGCGCATCGTCGGCCAACCCGCCGTTGGCGCCGTCGAAGACCAATGCGGTGAACTCTATATGCTCGGCCTGTTCGGCCGTCAGCAAATAGCCATTGCCGCCATAGAGGATGCGCGAGGCGCCCGGCACGCCCGAAAGCCTGACGCGGGCGGGCAGGGTCAGGTTGGACACGACATAGGTGCCCGGCGGCAGGAACACCGGCGCATTGCGCTGGCTTGCCTCGGCTAGCATCCTGGCGAAGGCCCTGCTCTGGTCGTCCGGTGCGTCCGGCTCCACGCCAAGCTCGGCGGCATTGATCGAGCCAAGCGCTGCCGTCTTCGCCAAGGCGTTGTCCAGCGAAACGCCGAGCACCGCAAAGCCGACAGTCCCCTTGAGAAGCGTTCGTCTGTTCAATATCGGCACAGATCCCTGCGATGAAATGGTTCTTCGCAGGAATTGGGCCAGCCGCATAGGTCTCCGCTCGGCGATAGTCCGACCGGGTCCGCCAAGTGGCTTGTACAGTCGCCGAAGCGGGCCTAAGTTTATCCGATGAGCAGGGCTTTCACCCGCGAGGAAGACAGCGAAAACGCCATTGCCGGCATCGGCGAGCGGCCGATCAGCCAACACCGCAATCTGGTGACGGAGCGCGGCCTGGCGATGATCGAGGACAATCTGGCCGATCTGCGCGACATCTTGGCGAAAGCCGAGCGAAAAGCCGATCGCGAGCGCATTGCCGTTGTCTCGCGCGACCTGCGCTACTGGACAGCGCGCCGCGAAAGCGCCGAGCTTTCCGTGCCGGAACCGGGCAGCGATCAGGTGCGCTTCGGCATGGGTGTCACGCTGGAAGGCGATGACGACAAGAAAGTGCACTGGAAGATAGTCGGCGAGGACGAGGCCGACCCCTCAAAGGGCAGCATCTCACATGTCTCGCCAATGGCCGTGGCGCTGTTCGGCAAGAAGGTCGGCGACGTCGCAAGCGTCAACGGCAAGGAATGGGAAATCGTCAAGCTGTCGGACGCCTGACGCCAGCTCACCCTATTTGCACAGCCAGCTTTCGCAACGCGGGCTCATACTTGTCCATGACATCGCGAGCAGCACGCATTTGCCGTTCGACGTCGTCACACGGCACCGGCCTTAGGATGATGCCGTCGTCGGTTTCGATGATCTGGAGTTCATCGCCCACTTGCAGGCCCAAGCTGTCGAGCGTTTCCCGCGGCAGGATTACAACGCCCGATCCGTCCTCAAGTCCGTGAATGATGGTGTTCATAGCTATACCATAGGTTGCGCCCGATATTGTAACGCAACTTTGATAGGCAGTGCAACTGTTTCAATCAGCTCGCCAGCAGCCGGTCCAGCAACCGATCCGCAGCCTCTGGAATAACCGTGCCTGGCGGGAAGATCTCCGCGGCGCCAGCTTCCAGCACCGCGTCATAGTCCTGCGGCGGGATGACGCCGCCGGCGACGATCAGCATGTCGGCGTGTCCGAGTTTCTTCAGCGCATCACGCAATTCGGGGATCAGTGTCAGGTGCCCCGCCGCCAGCGACGAGGCGCCGATGATATGGACGTCCTGCGCCACCGCCAGCCTGGCGATCTCCTCGGGTGTCTGGAACATCGCGCCGACCGTCACGTCGAAGCCGAGATCGGCGAAGGCCGTGGCGATCACCTTCTGGCCACGGTCGTGGCCGTCCTGTCCCATCTTTGCGACCAGGATGCGCGGCTTGCCGCCGGACTTCTTCTCGAAAGCTTCGAGCTTCTCCAGCAATCGGTTGACCGTCAGATTGTCGCCAAGCGCATTGCGATAAACGCCGGAGATCGTTTGCACCGAGGCGACGTGACGGCCAAACACCTTTTCGAGCGCCAGCGAGATCTCGCCGACCGTGGCATTGGCGCGCGCGGCGCGGATGGCAAATTCCAGCAGGTTTTCGTTACCCTGCGCAGCGCGGGTCAGCGCATCGAGCGCGCTCTCGACCGCGCCGACATTGCGCGTGCCTTTCAGGTTCTGCAGCTTCGACAATTGCCGGGCCTTGACCCCGGCATTGTCGATCTTCAGCACGTCGACGTCGATGTCGTTCTCGGGGCGATGCGCGTTTACGCCAACCAGTATCTGCTCGCCGGAATCGATACGCGCCTGCGTGCGCGCCGCCGCTTCCTCGATGCGCAGTTTTGGAATGCCCTGTTCCGTTGCCGCCGCCATGCCGCCAAGCGCCTCGACCTCTTCGATATGGGCGAGCGCACGCGCCGCCAGATCGTGCGTCAGCCGTTCGATATAGGCCGAGCCGCCCCACGGATCGATGATGCGGGTGGTGCCGGATTCCTTCTGCAGGATCAACTGCGTGTTGCGGGCGATGCGCGCCGAGTGGTCGGTCGGCAGCGCCATCGCCTCGTCGAAGGAGTTGGTGTGCAGCGACTGGGTATGTCCCTGCGTCGCCGCCATCGCCTCGATCATGGTGCGGGTGATGTTGTTGTAGGGGTCCTGCGCCGTCAGCGACCAGCCGGAGGTCTGGCAATGGGTGCGCAGCGACAGCGAGCGTTCGTCGTTCGGTGCAAAATTCTTCTGCATCAGGGTCGCCCACAACAGGCGCGCCGCGCGGAGCTTGGCGATCTCCATGAAGAAGTTCATGCCGATCGCCCAGAAGAAGGAAAGCCGCGGGGCGAAACGGTCGATGTCGAGCCCGGCGGCGACGCCGGCGCGGGCATATTCGATGCCGTCGGCGATGGTGTAGGCGAGCTCCAGGTCCGCGGTCGCGCCGGCCTCCTGCATGTGATAGCCGGAGATCGAGATCGAATTGAACTTCGGCATGTGCTGGGAGGTATAGGAGAAGATGTCAGACACGATCCGCATCGAGGGCTTCGGCGGATAGATGTAGGTGTTGCGGACCATGAACTCCTTCAGAATGTCGTTCTGAATGGTGCCGGCGAGATCCTTCTGAGCAACGCCCTGTTCTTCGGCCGCGACGATATAGAGCGCCATGATCGGCAGCACCGCGCCGTTCATGGTCATCGACACCGTCATCTCGCCCAGCGGAATGCCGTCGAACAATTGCCGCATGTCGAGGATGGAATCGATGGCCACGCCCGCCATGCCGACATCGCCTGATACGCGCGGATGGTCGCTGTCATAGCCGCGATGGGTGGGCAGATCGAAAGCGACCGAAAGGCCCTTTTGGCCGGCGGCGAGATTGCGCCGGTAGAAGGCGTTGGATTCCTCGGCCGTCGAGAAGCCGGCATATTGCCGGATCGTCCACGGCTGCTGGACATACATGGTCGGATAGGGACCGCGCACGAAGGGCGGCATTCCCGGATAGGTGTCGAGATGCGGCAGCCCCTTGAGATCGCCCTGGCTGTAGAGATGCTTGACGACGATGCCTTCCGGCGTCAGCCGCTGGCCCTTGACCTCGACCGGCGCTCGCCGTGGCGCCGACCAGCCAATATGGCTGAAATCCGGGATCACTGTGCGGCTCCGATTGCCTGGTCGATGCGGACGGGAAACAGCGCCTCGCACACCGCCACGCCCTCTGTGAAAGGCGGCCGCCGCTCAGCCGCCAGCCTCTCGACCGGGGCATCGTTTTTCAGCGGGTAAAGCGTGGTGCCGATGATTGCCCGTTCACCCGACCGGTAGGCCTCGGCGCGGCGCTCGGATGCTGCCTTCACGCGCTTCTGGATATGCCCTTGCTGCAGGCTTGCCAGAACGCTGCCTTCCGCTTCGATCCGCTGGAACTCTTCCCACGCCGCTTCGCACAGGCCCAGGGTCAGCGCCTCGACTGCGCCCGACCCAAATGCTGGGTCGGCGACATGGTCGATTTGGCTTTCATTGGCCATGATCAACTGCGCATTGCGGGCGATGCGGCGGGCAAAGCCGGCCGGCAGCCCGAGGGCGATGGTGTGTGGCAGGATGGAGATTGAGTCCGCGCCGCCTGCTGCCGCTGCAAAGCTTGCGATGGTGGTGCGCAGGATGTTGGTTTCGGCATCCGCCGCCGTCATCATGCGGAACGACGTCTCGGCATGGATGTTGGCTGTCGATGCCGGGATGGAACAGGTTTCCTGGATGCGCGCCCACAGCCTGCGCAACGCCCGGACCTTGGCCATCGACAGGAACTGGTCCTGGTCGACGCTCAGCGCAAAGCCGATATGGGGAGCGGCATAGACAAGCGGCTGGCGCGCATCCTCGAACATCCTGAGGTAGGAGACGGCGGAAGCGAGCATGGTGCCGAGTTCCTGCGCCTCCGTGGCGCCGGCATTGTGGAACACTCGCCCATCCGCCTCCAGCAGCACACCCGGCACGCCCAGCGAGAAGAAATGCGCCAGTGATTGCGGCATCGATGCCTGCAACGCCTCGATCGACATGCGCAGCCGGCCGGTTCCGGCAAAGATTGCCGCCGGGTCGATGCCGAAGGAGAGGTTCAGCTTTGCCGGGTCGGAGCGGCGCTTGCTCAGGAACGCCACCAGCCAGTCGGCAACGGCACGGCTCCAGGGATGGGCGTCGATGCGGATCTGCGTGCGGTTTAGCGGTACGCCGTCCAGCACCGTCTCCAGCGCCTGCGCCGTCCTCGGCAGGCCATAGCCGAACGCATTCGGAGCACCTTCGAAGACAAGCGACAATCCCGTCGCGCCTTGTGCCACATCGTCCAGGGCCTGCGCCTTGGCGCGGCCGATATCGGGATCGTCAATGCGCTGGCTGACAATCCAGGGCAATTTGGGGTTGGCGCGCACAAGCGGCTCGGCGCCGGCGGCGCGATCGTAGAGCGGTTCGATGCGAATCTGATCGTCGGTATGCGAGACCAGTTTTTCCTCGAAGGAGGCGCCGGCGAGCGCCTTTTCGGCCAAAGCCAGCCAACGCTGGCGCTCGACGTCAGCGGGTTCGACACTCCTGGTCAAGGCTCCGGCGCCCATCCATGCTCCTCGTTTTTATGCGGCCGCACCAAACTCAGCGGTCCAGTCTACGGTTCCCTGCCCGATATCGCAATGCAATGCGCCTGCGACGGCTGGATTCGATGTCCTGGATATAGGGCAGCCTGCGTGGACGAACCATGAACGATTGCCAAACAGCGGCAAAATCCGCAAGCTCCAAAAACCGATTTGGAGGATTGGTTCAATTCAGACGATTGGCCCAATCTGGATGAATAGCCAACTGGATGGATAGCCCAATTGGAGAATAGCATTGTCGCTGCGCAACGGCCTGACTATACCCTGCGGCACGGCCACAGGCTTTTAACACATCAGTTTGCGGAGACATGGCCATATGGCTGACGACACCAGCATTTTCCTCGGCGCCAGCCGCAAGCCCGACGACAGCTATCAGCGCGCCGAACAGCTCTTGCTGCAATATGGCAACCGCCATGGCCTGATCACCGGCGCCACCGGCACCGGCAAGACAGTCAGCCTTCAGATCTTGGCCGAGGGCTTTTCCAATGCCGGGGTGCCGGTGTTCTGCGCCGACATCAAGGGCGACCTGTCCGGCATCGCCATGATGGGCAAGGCGCAGGATTTCCTGGTCAAGCGGGCCGAGCAGGTCAAGCTCGATCCCTATGATTTCCAGGAATTCCCGGTCATCTTCTGGGATCTGTTCGGCGAGCAGGGTCACCCGATCCGCGCCACCGTCTCGGAAATGGGGCCGCTGCTTCTGTCGCGGCTGATGAACCTCTCCGAAGCGCAGGAAGGCATCATGAACATCGCCTTCCGCATCGCCGATGAGGATGGCCTGCTGCTGCTCGACATGAAGGATCTGCAGGCGCTGCTGGCCAACATCGCCGAGCGCGCCGACGAGATCAGCTCGCGCTACGGCAATGTCACCAAGCCGTCGGTCGGCGCAATCCAGCGCACGCTTCTGGTGCTGGAACAGCAGGGCGCGGCGCATTTCTTCGGCGAACCGGCCTTGCGCATCGCCGACATCATGCGCACCACCCGCGACGGCCGTGGCGCCATCAGCGTGCTTGCCGCCGACAGACTGATGATGAACCCCAGGCTCTACGCCACCTTCCTGCTCTGGCTGATGTCGGAGCTGTTTGAGGAATTGCCCGAGGTTGGCGATCCCGACAGGCCGAAGCTGGTGTTCTTCTTCGACGAGGCGCATCTGCTTTTCGACGAAGCGCCGAAGGTGCTGATCGACCGCGTCGAGCAGGTGGTTCGCTTGATCCGCTCGAAAGGCGTCGGCGTCTATTTCGTCACGCAGAACCCCTTGGATATCCCTGAAAAGGTTCTCGCCCAGCTCGGTAATCGTGTCCAGCACGCGCTGCGCGCCTATACGCCGCGTGAGCAGCAGGCGGTCAAGACCGCCGCCGACACCTTCCGGCCCAATCCCGATTTCGACTGCGCCACCGCCATCACCCAGCTCGGCACCGGCGAGGCGCTGGTCTCGACGCTGGAGGTCAAGGGCGTGCCGTCCATGGTGCAGCGGACATTGATCCGGCCGCCGTCGTCCAGGCTTGGCCCGATCACGGCGGACGAGCGCCGCAAGCTGATCGACCAGAGCCCGGTCGCGGGCCAGTACGACCAGACCATCGACCGCGAATCGGCCTTCGAGATGCTGCAGAAGAAAGCCATGGGCGCGCAGGAGGCGGAAGAACAGGCACAGCCGGCCGACAGCGGCCGCTCACGCTGGACCATCCCCGGCTTCGGCAATGACGGTTCGCCGCCACCGCAATCCGGTGGCCGGCGCGTGCCGGCGCCGCGCCCGTCCAACCGCCAGACGGTGGCCGAAGCCGCGATCAAAGCTGTCGTGCGCTCGGTCGGCTCGTCGGTCGGCCGCGCGATCGTGCGCGGGATTCTGGGCAGCCTGTCCAGGGGGCGGTGAAAAGTGTCAGCCAGCCCGCCTCGGACATGATCAGCGGCCAGAACATCGCCATCGACGGCGGTTGGTAAGGGATGGCCGGCCTCCTGGAACTGCGCGACGACCGCGCCCGTCTGGTCCTGGCGCCGCAAAAGGGCGCGGCGATCGCCCGCTTCGACGCACTGGTCGGCGGCGCAACGGTGCCGCTGCTCCGCCCCGACGATGGCACCGGCGCCTCCGGCTGCCAGCTTCTGGTTCCCTGGTCGAACCGCATCTCAGGCGGCGGTTTCGCCTTCGACGGCCGCTTCCATGCGATCGAGCCGAACGTGCCGGGGGAGGCCTTTCCAATCCATGGCGACGGCTTCCAGAGGGAGTGGCGGATTGCCAGCCACAGCGCCACCGAGGCAGAACTGGTCCTCGACGCCGGTGAAATCGGCCCCTACCGATATACGGCGCGGGTCGCCTATGCGCTGCATGACGGGGCCTTGGATGCCACGCTCACGGTGGAGAATCGCACCGGCATTCGCCTGCCTTACGGGCTCGGCTTTCATCCGTGGTTCCCGCGCAGCGCCGGAACGACGCTCGAGGCGAAGGCGGCGCGGGTCTGGCTGGAGGACAAGCATCATCTGCCGGTCGGCGTGGCGCCGGTGGCCGATTACCCCGCGTGGAATTTCTCGAACGCCTCCCTGTTGCCGCGAAGCTGGGTCAACAACGCCTTCGACGGCTGGGACCGCCGCGCCAGGATCACCCGGCCCGAGGACAGGATCGCCATCTCGCTCACCGCCTCGCCATTGCTCGACGTCTTCATCCTCTATTCGCCGTCGCAGGATGCCGATTTCTTCTGCTTCGAGCCGGTGTCGCATACCGTCGATGCGCATCACGGCAAAGGGCTGACCCCGCTTGAGCACGGCGCTACGCTGAGTGCAAACATGCGCCTCGATTGGCGTTCCGCTGCTTCGCTCTGATGCGTCATGTGCACACCCACTCGCGGATCTTGCATTTTTGTCCGTTCCGCTCGCACGCCTGCAGTGTCAGGTCTTCGGCATCCCGGCGTGTTTGCGCCGTCTCGGCGCCCCAACTGGTCAGCCGCCCTTCCGGCTTCTCGCCTACGGCGAGGGCGCCGCAATGCTTGTAGGGAAAGCCGGTATTGTCGTCATCGTCCCAATGGCGATGATTGCGGAATACGCTGACCACGGCGCAGCTGCCGCCGCCGGCGTTCTGGCAATGCTTCAGCGCGATGTCCATCGCCTCCTGCCGCTTGTCGGCGCCCCAAAAGAAGCCGTGCTTCTCGTCGGGGCTCGAATAGGCGATCGCCGCCCAGATGCCTCTCTCCTCCTGGGCCGGCGGCTCGGGCACGTCCGCCGCCGGGGCTAGGTCCGCCGCGCCCAGCCGCCCGGCGCAAAGCAACAGCATGCCGATCGCCGCAATGGCGGAATTCACCCTCATTGTACGCCTCCTTGTTTACCTGCTGCCGAGGCCACGGAAATGACGACGCAGCTGTTGCCGGTTGGCAGCAGCATCGCGTTGCCCCCTCCATTGGCCAGTTCATAGACGCTGATTTGTCCAAGATTGTTGGCGAGCTTGCTGTCTTTCGGAAGCAGGGCCGGAACATCGGCGCAATTGGCCGCGAATGGCGCCACCCTGACCATCGTACCTTCGCAAACGGATGCGGTGGGTGCCGCGAACACCAGACCTGCCGCCGGGCCGCTGTAGCCCTGTGTAGCGTAGTTCATGCCGACCAAGGCTTCCACGAGGTGTTTGTCGGGGGCCTCGTTGTTCCAGATCGACTGGACGCTGTACGTCGTGCCGGTCGTCAGCATCTGCCCAAGGGCTGGGAAAATGTTGGAACAAGACTGCAAGCCTGCCTCTTTGGCGTGTTGCAGAAATGGCGTCTCGGCCAGGGCCGGATTGGGCTGGTTGGTCTCCGCGACCGCCGGCTGCGGCAGTAAATTGTGGAGCAGGTCGTAGCGCATGGCCGCGAAGCCGGCCGTGGCGACGACGGCAATGGCGAGCAACGAGAAGACAGCGGTCCTCGCGCGGTTTCGTTGCGGTCTGCTCCGGTCTTCGATGCCGACCCGGACAGCATCCTTTCCCTGGTTGCGGGACATTATCCGGTCATGGATCGATTGCTGGTTCATCGCGATTGCCTCGTCAATTGATCGCCGCAACGGCCGCGGCCAAGCCCTTGAGGGTCGCGGTTACGTTGATCGTCCTGCCATCCGTGGTCGGGAAGGAGATGACGGATGCCGCGGCCTTCGAAATCTGTTCGCGCATGATCGGACCAACCGGCAGCATGCCGACGCAGACGGCCTGATTGCATCCGTCGAGTTGAATTTTTATCGGCTCCTTGCGCCCCTCGAATGTCAGCGAGACAGGAGCGTCGCTCTTGGCGATCGGCGGGGCGCGCAAGATCATGTAGGGGTTGCCTTCCTTGGTGGCGGCAAGCGACCAGCTGAACGCAACCTGTCCTGCCTGGTCCTCGATGATCTGGGTGACATTGCAGACCTTTTGGCGCGCCTTCAGGTTCTCGTCGCAGATCAGCGTCCAGTTCTCGAACGGACGGGTGGTCCGTTGATATTCGCCAAGCTTCGCATCCGCAGGGATCGCTACGTCGGAAGGTTTTACCCTGTAGCCGGAAGGGATTGCTTCCTGCCCGGCCGCTAACGGGCCGGACAGGAGCATTGACGTCATGGATATCGCGACAGCAAGGACTGCCTGCCTGATCATGGCCGGGCTCTAGTTCAGCGTAAGGCTGACGCCCGCGCCGACACCCCAGTGTCCGCCTGCCGTCGTACCGGACAGGTTCGCTCGAACACGTCCTTCCTCGCTGGTGTAGCCGGCGCCGAAGGCCAGGGCGCCTTCACCGCGCCAATAGCCTCCGCCGGCGGCCACGCTCAGCTTGCCGGGACGATCGTCGTAGCGCAGCGAGCCGGCCGCCAAGCCGATTGCCGCAGCCTGGCGCGCCTCGCCCCTGACCTCTCCCATGTCCATGTTGAGCTGGCTGAGTTTGGAGTCCGCATACGCATTGGCTTGCTGCAGCGTGGTGGCCGCCACCTGGTTGGTGTAGTTCTTCGAATTGTCTAGGTTGAGTGCTAACCCGCTGTTGAACTGCTGAACATTGACCGCATCGGTGTTGGCAACGCCCGGCCCGACATTGTGGATGACCACCGGCGTGTTCGGGTCGCCGCCGGCAAGGGTAATCGAGTTGGACTTGTTGCCGTTCCCGTCCTTGTCGTACTGGACGGCGAACTGATTCAGGTCGCCGAAGCTACCCTGCATGGCTTCGACCGCCTGGTTGGTGGCGAAGAGCTGGCTGCCGTTGATGGCGTCGGTGGAGGTGCCGCTGATCCGGCCCGCCGCGACATTGGTGACGGTGCGCTCGTTGCCGACGGTGCCGACGCTGACCGTGCTGGTCGGAGCTGTTCCGGCGAAGGTATAGGCAACGCCGTTGATCGTGGTGCCGGTGGTGGCGACCGCCGCCGCCGTCGTCGAGCCCGCGCCGAGCGCGACGCTGCCCGGCTCGTTGGCCTTTGCGCCGGCGCCGAGCGCCACCGCCTGCGCTCCGTTGGTGGTCGCGTTGGTGCCGAGGGCGATGCTGTCGGCCTGGTTGACCGTCGAATTCTGGCCGATCGCGATGCCTCCCGGCGCCGTCTGCTGCACGATGGCGCCGTTGCCGATGCCGATGCCATTGTCGCCATTGACGGTGGTGCGCGGACCGACCGCAACCGAATCGACGCCGACCGCGAGCGAATCCGCTGCCGTCGAATTGGCATGGAAGTACAGGCTCCCCGTCACCGCGAACGAGCTCAGCGCGCCCTTCAACTGGCGAAGCGTGACCGCGTCCTGGTCCTGCGTGCCGTCGGCCACGTTGATGATCTGGCGATAGGAGGTGGAGGTGCCGACCGAGACGGCGCCGAGCAGGCTCATGTCCGCGGTGTTGTAGGGAATGAGGCCGGTGCCGGAGAGGATCGACCCCGATACGGGCGCGACCGCCCGATCCGAAACCGAGCCGGCGCCAAGCGCCACGCCGCCGATGACGCTGGCCTGGGTGTCGCGGCCGAGCGCCAGCGCATTGTCGGCGCTCGCGGTCGCCTGGTAGCCCAGGGCGGAAGAGCCGATCCCTTGCGCGAAGGAGTCCGCGACGGCAAGCGTCCTGTCGTTGGTGCGCACATAGCGGATGCCGTCGCCATTGGCGTCGGTGTAGGCCAGCGAGGTGTCGCCGGCAATATTGCTGATCGAATTGCCGAGATTGGTGATGTCAGCAGTATTGGCGGCGATATCGGTGGTGTTCTGCGTCACCTGCTGGTTGGTCGCAAACAGCTGCGAACCATTGACCGCATCGGTCGAGGAGCCGCTCAACTGCCCGGCCGCGACGTTCTGGATTTGGCGTTCGGCGCCCACCGAGCCGACCGAGAATGCACCCGCGGGCGTTGCGCCGGCGAAGGTGTAGGCAACGCCGCCGATCGTGGTGCCGCCGACAGCCGTCGTCACGGTCGACACCGCATTCGCGCCGATCGCCACGTCGCCGGCATTGTTGGCAACAGCATTCGGGCCGATGGCAACGGAATCCGTCCCCAGCGCCTGCGAATCCGCCAGCGTCGAATTGGCGTGGAAATACTTGATGCCGCCGCCCGTGCTGATGCTGTTGATCGTGTTACCGAGATTGGTGATGTCGGCGGTGTTGGCGGCGATGTCGGTCGTATTCTGCGTCACCTGCTGGTTGGTGGCGAAGAGCTGCGAGCCGTTGATCGCGTCGGTCGACGAATTGCTGAGCCGGCCCGCCGCGACATTGGTGATGGTGCGTTCCGCGCCGACCGCGCCGACGCTGACGGTGCTTGCCGGCGTCGTGCCGGCGAAGTTGTAGGCGACGCCGCCGATCGTCGTGCCGGCGGTGCCGACCGCCGCGGCGGTTACCGAGCCCGAGCCGAGCGCCACGTCGCCGGCGTTGCTGGCGTTGGCGAGGGCGCCCAGCGCGATTGCATTCTGGGCGCCGGCATTCGCTCCTACCCCGAGAGCGGTCGCTTGAAAGGCGGTTGCAAACGCGTTCTGGCCGATCGCGGTGCTGGACGTGGCTGTGGCATTGGCGTTGGCGCCGACGGCGGTGCTGTATTGGCCCGAGGCCTTGGAGATGTATCCCATCGCCGTTGCGTCAAGCGCCGATGCGACGGCGCCGCTGCCGAAGGCCGAGGCGTTGGCGTCGGAGGCGCTCGAATTGGTGCCGGCCGCGATGGCGTTTGTCCCCGTCGCGGTCGCGACTGGTCCGATAGCAACGGAGTCCGTGCCCGTTGCGGACGAGTCCGCCGCCGTCGAATTGGCATGGAAATACTTGATGCCGTCGCCGGTGCTGATGCTGTTGATCGTGTTGCCGAGATTGGTGATGTCGGCGGTGTTGGCGGCGATCGCCGCCGTGTTCTGCGTCACCTGCTGGTTGGTCGCAAACAGCTGCGAGCCGTTGATCGCGTCGGTCGACGAGTTGCTGAGCCGGCCCGCCGCGACATTGGTGATGGTCCGCTCCGCGCCGAGCGCGCCGACGCTGACAGTGCTCGTCGGCGTCGTGCCGGCGAAGCTGTAGGCCGTGCCGCCGATCGTCGCGCCGCTGGTGCCGACCGCCGTCGCGGTCACCGAGCCCGAACCGAGCGCTACGTCGCCGGAGCTTGCCGTCGCCGTCGCGCCGTTGCCCAGCGCGACATTGCCGGCAAGGCCGGCTGCACCCGCCGTCGAGCCATTGCCCAGCGCCACGGAGCCTTGCCCGACGGCCTTGTTGTTGTTGCCGATGGCAACCGCGCCTGCGGCCTGGTTTGCGGCTGTGGCGGTTGCCGTGCCGTCGCTATTGGCGATGTTGTTGGCGCCGCCGGTGAAGGCGCCGGTGCCGCTGGCATAGCTCGGATCGCCGATGGAGACCGCGCCGTTGCCGTAAGCCGTGTTGCCGGCGCCAATGGCGACAGCCTTGCCGCCCGTGGCCGTCGCGGCCGTGCCGATGGCAACCGCGTCGGCGGAATTGGCGACCGCAGCATTACCGATCGCCACGGCGTTGGTGGCACTGGCCTTGGAGCCGATGCCGAGCGCGGTGCTGGCAATCCCGCTAGCGGCGGCGCTGACACCGGCGGCAAGAGAATTGTCTCCCGTCGCATTCGCGCCGGACCCGAATGAGGAGGCGTTCGCGCCGCTGGCGACAGCCGTGTTGCCGATCGCTGTGCTGGCGGAGCCACTCGCAACCGAGGTAGCACCCATCGCCGTGGCGAAAGCGCCCGAAGAGAGCGAATTGGTACCGATCGCGATGCTGTTGGGCACAGCCGTGTTGGCCTGAACGCCCGCCTGCGCGCCCGTGCCGAATGCGATGGACTGGTTGCCCCATGCACTGGCTCCTCTACCCACCGCTGCGGCGTTCGTTCCCGTTGCTTTGGTCAGGACGCCAATGGCAAGGGCGTTTTGCTGATTTGCTGTGACATCCGTGCCAAGGGCGATGGCGCCTTGGGCCAAGGCCCCTGACCCCGCAACGGTGCGCGCGCCGATATTGATAGAGTTGATATCGGACGCGACCGACTGGAAGCCTATCGCGATGGCGTTTTGACTGCCTGCATTGGCGTTGGTACCTTGGGCAAGGGAATCGATTCCGCTCTGGGTTGCTTGATATCCAAGCGCCATACCGCGCAGGCCATTAGCACTGGACTGATAGCCCATGGCGTATGCGTATTGGGCGCTGGCTACCGACCCGTAGCCAGTGGCGAACGCATAATTGTTGCTGGCCGTGGCGCCGACACCGACCGCGGTGGAGTTCGATCCCGAAGCGTGGGAGTTTGTGCCCAGTGCGCTGGCCCCGGCCGCAGTGGCGTCGGACTGAACGCCAATGGCTACCGTATTGATGTTGTTTGAAATCGCGCCGCCGCCGATCGCCACCGCGCCGCCGGTGCCTGTGGCCTGCGCATCCTGGCCGATTGCCACTGCGTATTGCGTTGACCCGACAGACCGGGTCCCGATCGCAACAGCATTGAGCTGAGAGGCCGTCGCGGCCGGGCCGATAGCGACTGAGCCACTGGCCGTCGCGGTGCCGCCGCCGGCGGCATACTGCGCGGACGCCGGGGTGGCGATGCTCCCGAATGCGATTGCACCCAGCGCCGCTGCCGCAATTCTGCCGCTGCCCAGCGTGCCAAGCCCCAGACATTTGCGTCGCATGCCGAGCACGCGGCACGCGTTGCGCAGCACCGCCATCAGGCGGCGCCGCACCGAGCGGCTGTCGGCCGCGCCCGCGATCCAGTTTCCGACAAAGCTTGAAGAAAGTTCGATCCTTCTCCGCCCCTCGACGCGTTTGGTCATGCTAGTTTTTCCTCGCAATTGCCGAGGCGCTCTGATGTGCCGCACCATTCGCCTCGGTGGCCAAAAAATCTTCGAAATTGCGCGTCTTCTCCCGCAACGAGAGAGCGACCTTCGCGCCTTGTTTTTCAATCAGCTGATAGGCGCTCGCGACCCATGGCTGCGTCGGTTCTGGAACCGCATGCAGTGCAGCCTCCGTCCGTTCCGGCGGCAGGTTTACCGCCACCAGCGCGCGGCAGAGATCGAAATGAAATCCCGGATCGCCTTCACCACAAGCCGGAGAGGTCAGTCCAAGCACGAAACAGGCCAGGAGATGGTCGAGTTCCGCAGCGCTGATCCGGCTGGCGTATTGGCGTTGCAGTGCAGCCCAGGCCGCTTCGGCCTTAGGCGCGAAGACCTCGATTTCCGCGAATTGAATGTCCATGGGACAATCCGACATGCTGTATCATCTGGTTGCTCCCCCGCCCCAAATGACTTCAATCGCGACCATGAGCACATTCGCGGTGCAGGTATTTTGGAATAATCCGGAATCTTTGTAGGAAAATCCGGTATTTGGTCCCTGCGCGACAACTGTGACTGCTCTGCCACACAACCTTCGACTATACTGAAGATCAATCGAGGTATCGCCGCGGACAATCATGCGCGCCGCAACAGTCGTTAACGTTGCAGCTTCACCTGCCTGGGGGTTCTGTTCCGGTATCTGGACATGGTGACTGTCAAGTGGCTCTGGTCCGAGAATCCACTGAGATGAGCGACTTCCGCAATCGACAGGTCGCTCTCGATGAGAAGTTTTTCGGCGAAATCGAGACGCAGCCGCAGCAGGTATTTGTGCGGCGGCTCGCCAAAGGTCTTGGTGAATGCCAGGATGAAATGGCTCGGCGAAAGGCCACAGAGTGCGGCCAACTCGGCCACCGCGATTTTGCTGGAAAAATTTACCTCCAGGAATTCGCGCACCCGCCGGGCGCTGCGGTTCGACAGACCGCCCTTTGGGGCTTGTGGCAACTTTCGCGCTCCTGCGTAGTTCCGAAGCAAATGGACGCCGAACATGGTGACCAACGAATCGATATAGAACTCGTTTGGAGTTTCCCGATCCGTCAGTTCCGCCTTCAGCAACTGCGCGAGTTGCAGCGCTTGGAAGTCGACGGTCCCGTACGGCGGCGGCTGAAGCTCGGCATGGCCGGTGTCGAATTCACGCGTTGCCAGCTCGAAGAGACTCTCGGGGGTGAGCGCCACGATTACGCTTTCCGTGGTGGATGACCGGGTCACCTTGCCGCCGAGGTCGGCTGGGACGATCATGATCATGCCGACGTCGCCGTCGTATTCGTGGACTTTGTCGCTGCCCAGCGATGCCGCAATCCCTGGTGAGGGTGTAAGCAGAACCGAAGCGAAATGTTCCGCCGCTTTGAATGTGTGTGATCCCGGCCCATGAACGACATGAGCCGCGCCGCCTCGAAACGTGACCAGGTAGCGCCCCGCGCTTTCCGGAATTCCGTCGAAGATGCGACGATCCGCGCGCCGCCGCTCTGTCCCGGCGCTTTCCTGGACGTTGCCTCTATGTTGCATCTTCGTCTCTGCCACTGCTGCGCCGATCAATCCAATCCTGTGCTGTATCGAGGCGCCCAGAATTCACGTTTGCTCCTGGGCGTTCCTTCGAATCCTACAGATGCTGCTTTATATTGCAAAGAAGAATTTGAGCTCAAATGAAAATTTTACCAGGATTTTGACTATAAATTTACAGGTTTGAATTTTTAGCCAAGGCTACCTGACTATTTTCCGATCTTATCTTACCATTTTGCCTAGTTATTGTGCATAGTGTGCCGTCGCAATCCAGCGTTGTATTCCGAATATAGATCGCGCGGCCATTGACAGAGCTGGTCGACTATCTGTCATTGCCACGGACGATCCGGCAGCAGTTATCGCCCGAATCATGGCTTCTTTTCCCTTGTGCTTCTTCAGGGCGGTGGCCAAATGGCCTTGATCCGAAAATCCCGCGAGGTAGGCGACTTCGGCGATGGCGACCCTCCGGGAGCGATCCAGGGCTGCGGACAGAGCATATCCCGCTCCCCCGCATGGTTGCTCTTCTGGGATTGGCATTTTCGGGGATTATGTCCGAGGGCGTGCCGATCGACCCGATCGGCGCCTGCGCTGCGTTCCTGAACCTCGCCCGCATTTTTCATTCAGCCTTGCCTCAGCCGCTTTGCCAGCCCATCGAAATTCCGTGCCGTGCAAACAGCCAACCCGGAAATCCGGACGGTAATTTGTATCCCCCATAGTCCTGCCCAAAGGCAGCGTAGCGCATCCCGCGGATAGAAAAACATTGTAAGTGAAGAAAAAAGTTCGCGCGAGAAAAACATGGCCTGGCTTGGCCGGCGCTACCGAATTATCCAGCTCACGCAGGCCTGCTAAAGATCGCCTCGGCGTTTCTCGTACAGATCCCAGGACAGCTCGACCATGGCCAGAAGAACGTCTTCCTGGCTCCACCCGGCGGCAACCGCCGCCTCGACAATTCCGCGGACGAGCGGCAGCAATTGGCGCTCGCATTCGGCCGACAGGTTGGCCTCGGCGCCGTCGGCAGGCGGACTATCGAAATCAAATCCCACCATCGGCGTTCCCCCGCCATCAATGATCTAATGAAATGTATGTCTCTGCAATCATACTCCCGTCTAATATACATCAATCGGTAACGAAACACAGCAGCGTCGAGATTGACAGGGCATGGCCGCCCCGATTGCAGCGGCTCCGTGGTTTGTCTGGACGTCTTTTTTGGCCTCCTGTTGCCGGCATTGCATATCTTGGATGCGAACCCCAGGCATTCGCGTGAAGCTATCGGGATCCTGACGAGCTTTGCCGCATGGAGCGGAACCTGCCGCTTCATGGCATAGATGAAGTCGATCAGGTCACCGGGCCGAGCAGGACCGAGCCATCCGGCACCCCGCCATCGATCGGGATGGCTCTGCGGTTTGCGCTCGCCGCCATCGGCTGGCCGATGTCGGACGTCACGATGACCGGGCTCTTCGACGGCACGCGGTCGTAGAGGTCGATGATGTCCTGATTTATCAGGCGCACGCAGCCTGACGAGACGGATTTGCCGATCGAGTTCCATTCCGGCGAGCCATGCAGGCGGTAGAGCGTGTCGACGTTGTCGTGGAACAGGTAGAGCGCGCGGGCGCCGAGCGGGTTCTTGAGGCCGCCGGGCATGCCGCCGTTCTTGGCGCTGTATTCTTCCAGTTCAGGCTGGCGGGCGACCATCTCATCGGGCGGCGTCCATTTCGGCCATTTCTGCTTCCACTGGACGACGGCGTCTCCCGACCATTCGAAGCCGGCGCGACCGAGGCCGACGCCGTAACGGATCGCTTGGCCGCCTTCGCGCACCAGATAGAGGAAATGGTTGGTCGTATCGACGATGATGGTGCCTGGCCGCTGGCCGGTCGGATCGGGAACAATCTGGCGTAGGAACTGCGGGTCCATCTTCTTGATCGGGATCGCTGGGAGCTCGAACCCGCTGTCGGAAATCGAGCCGTACATCGTCGCATAGTCGCCGAGCGGCGGCTCGTCATAGGTCGGCGGTGGCGGTTCGACCGGCGCCGGTGCCGGTCCGGTGGTGGTGCAGGCGGAGACCGCAATCGAGGCGGCACCAAGGGCTGCGGCATTCAGAAAGCCGCGACGGCTCAGGCGATAGGGGTCGATTTCGGTCTTCAACATGGTTGCCTTTTTTAAGTCTCGAATCGCAAGAAAGCGTGAATGCCTTCAAGCGCGCAGTGGTCGGCCTCTCCCAATGCCTGACGCGATAGGCGGTTCCGATTCTGGCCTGAGGGTGGACAAACAAAGGCGAAGCTGTGACCGCTCTGCCACTGTTGCTCGAAGGCAACAGAGTGATCAGCCGCCGGTCAGCAGGCCGTCAAGCGACGGCAGGATCAGCGCCGGCGGGAAATCCCGGTATTCCTCGGGCTGGTTGGCGCGGTTGATCCACACGGTGCGAAAGCCGAATTTGGTGGCGCCGGCGATGTCCCAGCGGTTGGACGACTGGAACGAGACGGCGCCCGGATAGAGCCGCCAGCCCGTCGCCACCATGTCGTAGGTCGACGGGTCGGTCTTGAAGCGCCTGACGGCGTCGACCGAAAAGATATCGTCCAGCACCTGGTCGAGGGCGGCCGACTTGACCGCCGCTTCCAGCATCTCGGGCGAGCCGTTGGACAGGATTGCGAGCTTGGCGCCGGATGCTTTCAGCGCCTTGAGCACGGCCGGCACTTCCGGATAGCAGTCGAGCCGCCAATAGGCTTCGAGCAGCTTGGCCTTCAGTCCCTTGTCGGCGGAGGGAACCTTGAGCAGGGCGAAATCGAGCGCCTGTTCGGTGAGCTGCCAGAAATCGGCATAGCCGCCCATCAGCGTGCGCACCCAGGAATATTCCAGCTGCTTGGCGCGCCAGATTTCCGAAAGCAGCGGGCCGTCGGGGCCGATCTCGCCGTCATGACGGCGCACGGCTGCGTGCACGTCGAACAACGTGCCATAGGCGTCGAAAACGTAAGCCGCGTAATGCATGGCGACAGTTTTGAGGGCAGGCGGCGCAAGGTGCAAGCATCGATTGTAGTCTTGATCGCTTTGTTGGGCGCTCTGGCCTCAACAAAAACCGCTCCATGCCGGTTGACGGCGCCGGTCAAAGCATCTTCCAATGCTTGGCACAGGCAGCTTTGAAGCGGAACCGAACAATGACACTGGCGACTGCGGCGCTATCGGCGACATGGACCTTCGTCGACGGCGACTGGTACGAAGGCAACGTCGCCATTCTGGGTCCGCGCAGCCACGCCATGTGGCTCGGCACCAGCGTCTTCGACGGCGCCCGCTGGTTCGAAGGCGTCGCCCCCGATCTCGAACTGCATGCCGCCAGAGTGAACGCCTCGGCGATCGCGCTCGGCCTCGCGCCATCGATGAACGTCGACCAGATCGTCGGCCTGACCTGGGACGGGCTGAAGAAGTTCGAGGGCAAGACAGCGGTCTACATCAGGCCGATGTACTGGGCCGAGCATGGCGGCTATATGGGCGTGCCGGCCGATCCGGCCTCGACCCGTTTCTGCCTCTGCCTTTACGAATCGCCGATGATCTCGCCGACCGGCTTTTCGATCACCGTGTCGCCGTTCCGGCGGCCGACCATCGAGACCATGCCGACCAATGCCAAGGCCGGCTGCCTCTATCCCAACAATGGCCGCGCCATTCTCGAAGCCAAGGGACGCGGCTTCGACAATGCGCTGGTGCTGGACATGCTGGGCAATGTCGCCGAGACCGGAACCTCGAACATCTTCCTGGTCAAGGACAGCCACGTGTTGACGCCGGCGCCCAACGGCACCTTCCTGTCCGGCATCACCCGCTCGCGCACCATGACGCTGCTTGGCGATTACGGCTTCAACACCACGGAGAAGATGCTGTCGGTGCGCGACTTTCTTGAAGCCGACGAGATATTTTCGACCGGAAATCATTCCAAGGTCGTGCCGATCACCCGCATCGAGGACCGCGATCTGCAGCCCGGGCCGGTGGCCAAGAAAGCGCGCGACCTTTATTGGGAATGGGCGCATTCGACTTCCGCCGGTTGAGCCGCTAAAAGGCAATTGGCGCTTCATTCCGGAGTTGTTCCAGATCAATGCAGCCCTATCTTAATCCGGTATCCGCACCGGATTTTTCCATGAGGAGTATGACCGATGGCTTTTGAATTGCCCGCCTTGCCCTACGACTACGAGGCCTTGCAGCCTTACATGTCGAAGGAGACGCTGGAGTATCACCACGACAAGCACCACAAGGCTTATGTCGACAACGGCAACAAGCTGGCCGCCGAAGCGGGCCTTGGCGATCTGTCGGTCGAAGAGGTGGTCAAACAGTCGTTCGGCAAGAATGCCGGCCTCTTCAACAACGCAGCCCAGCACTACAACCACATCCATTTCTGGAAGTGGATGAAGAAGGGCGGCGGCGGCAACAAGCTTCCGGGCGCCCTGCAGAAGGCTTTCGACGCCGACCTCGGCGGCTACGACAAGTTCAAGGCCGACTTCATCGCCGCCGGCACCACGCAGTTCGGTTCGGGCTGGGCCTGGGTCTCGGTCAAGGACGGCAAGCTGGCGATCTCCAAGACGCCGAACGGCGAGAACCCGCTCGTCCATGGCGCATCGCCGATCCTCGGCGTCGATGTCTGGGAACATTCCTATTACATCGACTACCGCAACGCGCGGCCGAAATATCTCGAGGCCTTCGTCGACAGCCTCATCAACTGGGACCATGTCCTTGAAATGTACGAAGAGGCGAAAGCCTGATCGACCCAGAGAAGCCCCGGTACTCCGGGGCTTTTCTTTCTCAGCTGAAGCAGCAGGCACACAAAATTCGGCAGAATCTGGCCGGCGGACAGGGAATAATCCCGGCCCGCCCCCCGTTAACGTTAGGTCGCGACCCCTCATCATCCTGGAGCCAATTGAATGAGAAAGCTTGTTATCGCCATCTCTATGCTCAGCCTCGCCGCCTCGGCGGCTTTTGCCGACCCGATCCTCGACCGACAGGGACTGATGAAGGAACGAGGCAAGATCGTCGGCGGCCTGTCAAAAATCGCCAAGGGCGAGGCAGACTTCGATGCCGCCGCCGTGCTGACGGCGCTGCAGGCGCTGCAAGTCAATGCCGAGAAGTTCGATGTCGACACGCTGTTCCCGGCCGGCAGCGACAGCGGTGATACCACCGCCTCGCCCAAAATCTGGAAAGACATGGCGGGCTTCAAATCGACCGAAGACAAGTACCTCGCCGACGTCAAGGCCGCAGTCGCCGCCGCACCCGCCGATGTCGATGCGCTGAAGGCGCAGATCGATACGCTCGGCAGTGATTGCGGCACCTGCCACAAGACCTATCGGGTGAAGAAGAGCTGATCCCGGGCAATGCCCTTGTGGAAAAAATTTGTCGGCGCCGCCCTTGTCCTGGGCGTCGTCGGTGCCGGCGCCGGCTGGCTGTTGTCGGCGCCGGTCAAGCTCGACACTGACACCCTGGCGCAGCTCGGCCCCGGCGACGCCGCCAGGGGCAAGCGCATTTTCAATGCCGGCGGCTGCACCTCCTGTCACGCCAAGCCGGGCTCGCAAGGCGACGGCCGTTTGCAACTGGTCGGCGGCCTCGAGCTCAAGACGCCGTTCGGCACCTTCGTGCCGCCCAACATCTCACAGGATCCCAAGGACGGCATCGGCGCCTGGACGGTCGAGGACCTTGCCAACGCCATGCTGAAGGGCGTGTCGCCGTCGGGCGAGCATTTCTATCCGGCCTTTCCCTACGCGTCCTACGCCCGGATGAAGCCGGCTGATATTGCCGATCTCTATGCGTTCCTGAAGACGCTGCCGGCGGTCGCCGGCAAGGCGCCCGACAATTCCCTGACTTTCCCCTTCAACATCCGCCGCGGCCTCGGCCTGTGGAAGCGGCTCCATCTCAGCAAAGAGCCGGTGATTGCCTTTGCCGATGGCACGCCTGATCTGGTACTCGCCGGCCGCTATCTGGTCGAGGGGCCCGGCCATTGCGGCGAATGCCACACGCCGCGCGACATCACCGGCGGCACCAGGAGGAGCCAGTGGCTGGCTGGCGCGGCGGCCGCCGAAGGCAGCGGCATCGTGCCGAACATCACATCGGGCGAAGGCGGGCTCGGTGACTGGTCGGAAGCCGACATCGCCAACTATCTCGAAACCGGTTTTACCCCTGATTTCGATTCGGTCGGCGGCGCCATGGTCGACGTGCAGCGCAACATGGCCGAACTGCCGCCGGAAGATCGCGCGGCAATAGCCGCCTATCTCAAGGCGGTGCCGCCGCATCCCAACGGCTACCCGGTGCGCAGCAAGCCGGCCAAGTGATCCCGGCCACAGGTGGCGATCTACAGGTGGCGATCGCCGAGGAAGTCGAAGCCCGTCTCGAAGAAATGGCTGTAATTGCAGGTCAGTTCCTCGCCGGGTGCGATGTCGCGCAAGGCATAGGTTTCCTCGGGCGAGGAGACGTCGCAATTCGGTTCGTCGTCATGGTTCATGTAGCGGGCGTCGTCGGCTTCGAAGACGATGTAGTTCGGATCCCGGCGGTCTGGATAGGAATAACGGTCGAGATAGTTCTTCACCGGGCCGCTCTCGCCTTCATAGGTCTCGACGTCGATGATCCGGTCGAATCTGGGGTCGAGCTTCCAGACCAGCGTGCCCTTGGCAATGTGGTTCCTGGCGAAAACCCCGATGCCCTGGATCGGTGATTTCTCGAGATAGGTGTCGACGAGCAACATAGTGGCCCCTTTGCGTATGTCATGGTCTGGAAGGTGGCGCGCATTGGGTAGCGCGCAGCCATTGCAAATGCGAGTGAAAATGAGCAGCCTGGAATTCAAAAAGTGACGATCGGCGCGCCTCGACGGGCGCGCCTTTCGCATCGACATCAGCGCTGCTGCAAGGCCAGACGGACGCCTAACGCGCAGTAGATGCCGCCAACCACCTTGCCTTGCCATTTCACCACCGACGGATTGCGGCGCAGGAACGTGCCGAGCCGGCCCGCACTCACGGCAAAGACGACTGTGCTGAAAAGGCCGAGCAGAACAAAGATTATGCCCAGCGTCATCAGCTGGAGCATCACCGATCCGTTTTCAGGCCGCACGAACTGGGGCAGGAAGGCGAGGAAGAAAAGCGCCGTCTTTGGATTAAGCACTTCGGTCAGGACAGCTTGACGAAACGCCTTGCTGGCGGAGATCGCGAGTGCGCCGGCAGTAGGGTCGGCCGGTATTCTCTCGATGATTGCGCGGATGCCGAGGTAAACGAGATACGCCGCGCCGATGTATTTTACGACGCTGAACAGCGTTGCCGAAGTGGCGATGATCGCCGAAATGCCGACCATCGCCATGATGGTATGGAACACATCGCCAGCCGCGACGCCCGCGCCCGTCGCGACGCCAACCCTGGTTCCGGAACTCGTCGCTCGCGCGACCGTCAAAAGCGTGGCTGGGCCTGGAATAAACACAAAGCCAAGCACAACCGCTATGTAAGCCGTCAAGGTGGATAGATCGATCATTGCGACGCCTCCGTTGCATTCTCAGCCTTGCCCGTAACCTCGGGTTCGGGCTTGGCCGTAACCTTGAGCGCGAAGGAGTAGGTATAGGCGATCTCCTCCAGCCTTGAAAAGCGGCCGGAGGCGCCGGCATGGCCGGAATCCATGTTGATCTTGAACAGCACCGGATTGTCGCCGCTCTTGCGCTCGCGCAGCCGCGCCACCCATTTGGCCGGCTCCCAATAGGTGACGCGCGGATCGGTGAGGCCGGCCAGCGCCAGTATCGGCGGGTAGTCGTGATCGGCGACATTGTCATAGGGTGAGTAGGCGGCGATCGTTTGGTAATCTTCCGCCGACGCGATCGGGTTGCCCCATTCCGGCCACTCCGGCGGCGTCAGCGGCAAGCTTGCGTCGAGCATCGTGGTCAGCACGTCGACAAAGGGGACCTCGGCAACGATGGCGCCGAAATTTTGCGGCGCCATGTTGGCGATCGCACCCATCAGCATGCCGCCGGCCGAGCCGCCTTGCGCGACGATGCGGTCGTGTTGGGTGTAACGCTCGGCGACGAGATGCTGCGCGACGGCGATGAAATCGGTGAACGTGTTCATCTTGTGCGCCCGCTTGCCGTCGTCATACCAGCCATAGCCCTTGTCCTTGCCGCCGCGGACATGGGCGATGGCAAAGACAAAGCCACGGTCGACCAGCGAGAACCAGTTGGTGTTGAACGCCGCCGGGATGGCAATGCCGTAAGAGCCGTAGCCGTAAAGCAGGCACGGCGCGGAGCCATCGAGCGGCGTGTCGCGGTGATGCAGGAGCGAGACCGGCACCAGTTCGCCATCGGCGGCCGGCGCCATCAGCCGGCGCGTGACATAATGATCCGGATTGTGACCGGACGGCACTTCCTGGGTCTTCAGCAGCACACGCTCGCGGCTGCGCATATTGTAGTCGAAGACCTGCGCCGGGGTCGTCATCGACGAATAGGTGAAGCGCATGATCTCGGTGTCGTATTCATAGGACCCCGACAGGCCGAGCGAGAACGCCTCTTCGTCGAACGAGATCAGATGCTCCTCGCCGCTGCGGCGATCGCGCACGACGATGCGCGGCAGTCCTTCCTTGCGTTCGAGCCTGACCATATGATCCCTGAAGCCGACCACCGACAGGATCAGCCGGCCTGGCTCGTGCGCCACCAGCTCTTCCCAGTTGGCGCGAACCGGGTCATCAGCCGGCGCCGTCATGATCTTGAAGTCCTTGGCGCCGTCGGCATTGGTGAGGATGAAGAAGATGTCGCCGCCTTCTTCCAGATCATATTGCAGGCCGGTCTCGCGCTTTGCCACCAGCTTTGGCTCGGCGAAAGGCTCATCGGCGCGCATCAGGTGATATTCCGAGGTTTCGTGATCGTTGATCCCGATCATGATCCATTCGTTGGAGCGCGTGCCGCCGACATCCATGAAGAAGCCGGGATCGGTTTCCTCATAGATCAGCCGGTCATTAAGGGGGCTGCCGCCGAGCGCGTGGAACAGCACCTTGGACGGACGATGATTGTCGTCGAGCCTTGTGTAGAAGAAACCGTCATCGGCGGCATTCCAGACGCCGCCACCACTGGTGGCCTCGATCTGGTCGCTCAGTTCCTTGCCGCTGGTGAGATCGCGCACGCGAAGTGTGAAGAATTCAGAGCCCTTGTCGTCGAACGCCCACAACAGCTTGCGGTGATCGGCCGAATGGTCGACGCCGCCGAGGCGGAAATAGGGCTTGCCCTCGGCTTCCGCGTCGCCATCGAGCAGGATCTGCTCATCGCCGCCATCGCGCGGCATGCGGAAATAGCGGGGCTGTTCGCCGCCAAGCTTGAAGGATGAGCCGTAAGCATAGGGGCCATCCTTCATCGGCACCGTCGAATCATCTTCCTTGATGCGCCCCTTCATCTCGCCGAACAGCTGCTTCCGAAGCTCTAGCGTATCGGCCATAAGCACTGCTTGATGGGCGTTTTCGGCTTCGAGATGGGCGCGGATGCGGCCCTCAAGCAGGGAAGGGTCCCTGAACATCGCCTGCCAGTTCTCGGCCCTCAGCCAGGCATAGTCATCTGTGCGGGTAATGCCGTGATGCGTGTCGAAGACGGGGTGTTTCTCGGGGCTCGGCGGGCTCGCGGTCGGAAAAGCTGAGGTTTTGGTCATTGCGTCTCACTGAAGAAATTACTTGAATGGCAAATGAACACGCCGATCAGCGCGGGTTCAAGGGCCGGGATGTATTGGTTGCGGCGGGCTCGGGAGATGAGCCAAAAGGAGAGGATGATGAATTTCCATATCAACATCGCTGCGGCTCTCGCCGTCGTCGCTTCGACCGTTCTGGCTTTCACCGGCCAGTCTCATGCAACCGCGTTCGCCGCTTGGCAAGTGGCTGGCGTGCCGTTCGGCGACACGCTCAACGTTCGCAAATATCCGTCCGGCACCTCGCAGAAGCAGGCCGCCTATCCCAACGGGACGATCCTGCAGATGACCGGCAAGTGCACCAGCGGCTTGAATCTTCTGGAGATCGCCGGCCAGCCGCACTGGAAACAGAAACAGGCAATTCGCTATCAATGGTGTCAAGTTTGGCACGACCCGGCGCAAAATGGTGCTTTTGTTAGTGGCTGGGTCTATGGAAAATACCTCACGCCGTATTGAATCCGGTCAGACCGAAGATCTTCTTCGGCGGGTTTCGCCAACGCTTTGCAACTTGCGGTTTGGTACGAATCCGACAATCAGCTGCCCAAACCTTGAAGCATAGACCAAGCATCGCTGCCCATTTTATGAGTCCCTGCTGATTTAGCGATGGCGTGACCTTACGTCATGCTAGTCCTGGTCCGACCAGAAAATATCGCGAAGTTACAGAGTGCACGAAAGATTGAAGCTGAAGAGCGACTATTCGATGAATATCGTTGAATATAGCGCAAGATGCGAATTGACTTACTTTGTCTGTGGGCTCATTAAGATGCCCGGACGCGAATCCATGAAGCTCTTCCCGCGTGAAATTCGCGCCATGCCCGATCTTCCAAAAAGGGCGCAAACAGAAACATCCTTCGTTGGGGCCTAAACCATGGATATCGTCGAAACACCTTCCAGAAATAGCGATGCGCTGATCGAGCTGACCGCCGATGTGGTGGCAGCCTATGTCAGCAACAATCCCGTGCCGGTCGGCGAATTGCCGAACCTTATCGCTGATGTCCATGCCGCTCTCGGGCGCGTGGGCGGAGCAAGCGAACAGCCTCCGGCCGACAAGCAGAAGCCTGCGGTAAACCCGAAGCGCTCTGTTCATGACGATTACATCGTCTGCCTTGAAGATGGCAAGAAGTTCAAGTCGCTGAAGCGCCACCTGATGACCCATTACGGTCTGACGCCCGATGAATACCGCGAGAAGTGGAATCTCGACGCCAGCTATCCGATGGTTGCCCCCAACTATGCCGCTGCCCGTTCGCAGCTGGCCAAGAAGATGGGCCTCGGCCGCAAGCGCAAGGGGCGGTAACACCGGCTCCAATGGACAAGATCAACGGCGCCCCTTACGGCGCCGTTTTTGTTTCTAGAACAATTCCAGGAAAACTGCCGAGCGCTTTCTCTTGGGAATTGCGTCGAAAGAAGAGAAGATAGAGCAATCAAGCAGTCTGCTTGAGAGCCATCTCGGCGTCGCGCTTGACGCGCTTGACCATCGAGCGCAGGCCATTGGCCCGCTGCGGCGACAGATGTTCGTCGAGGCCAAGCGACCTCAGCGTCGCCTCTGCGTCCGTTTCAAGGATCTGGCTGGCAGTCCGTCCCGAAAACAGCGCCAGCATGATGGCGACCAGACCGCGCACGATATGAGCGTCTGAATCGCCTGTGAAGGTGATGACCGGATCGGCGCCCGGCGCTCGGCTCGTGGTCAGCCAGACCTGGCTGACGCAGCCCGGCACCTTGTTGGCGGCGTTGCGTTCGGCGTCGGGAAATGGCGGCAGCGCTTCGCCGAGCTCGATGACATAGCGATAGCGGTCTTCCCACTCGTCGAGCAGGGAGAAGTCGTCGCGGATCGTCTGGATCGTCGTGGCCATTGCTCGGGATATAGTCATCCGCGGCTGCGGCGTCACGGAAAAATAAGAAAAGCACCGCAGGCATCGAGAGGTCCGACCGGCCTGCGGTGTCGCTGTAGATACAGCTGAAACGGTGTTTAGTTCTTCGCCACCAGCTTGGCAGGTATGTTGACTGTCGCCGGCAGCACGATGTCCTTGGCGACGCTGCCGGTGGCCAGCGATGTATCGGGCGAGGTCTCGGCGCTCTTGTCGTCCAGCATGGCGGCGGCGATCTTGGCGGTTTCCTTGGCCCGGGCGCTGATCGTATGCATCGCCGACTTGCCGGTTTCGCAGACGTCCGGCTTACGCTCGCAAATGCCGGCGATGTCGCCGACCGCTTCGCGCGCCGCAAAAAGCGCCTGGAACGGCCCGACGCTCTCGCGGCCATCCTCGTCGGGGCCGACGGTCAGCGGCAGCGCCAGCAACACCAGCGAAAACCAGAACGCCATTCTTATCAAAAAGCCCATCGATCTGCCCTCTCGTCCAATGACCGGATCATGCGTCCATGCGCAATGACCTCTTTATATCAGCGACAATGGCACATGAGGCGCAAAGGACGGCTTTCCTGCTCAGTGAAAATTTTCCTCAAATTTTAGGCAAATTCGAAGCGAGGCGTTTTGCAGTGCATTAGCCTCAAATGCCGACAATTTTCTTAACCTTGCAGTAACCATCTAAGCGATTGTTGCGCATGGATATCTTCAGAAGAGCAGGCATGCCGGCTCAGGGTTTCGCAGCCACGGGCACGCCCTTTGCACATAACGCTCCGTTTACTATGGCTACAAATGGCGGTGCATTCCGGTGCCGGCGCTCCAATTTTTGCCGCAGCGCGCTCGTTGTTCCGGTCAGCCTTATTCATTCCTTAAACGCTGGATGCGAGTTTCAAACAAGCAAAAGCGACCTGCAAAGCAGGGGCAGTCACGACCGGGTGCGAGTGCGTTGAGTTTGACAACTGCCAGATATATTGAACTGCCTGGCGCGCTGGCGGCCGGTTGCGAACGCATGGTCCATCCGGCCATCATCGGCCAGGGCGATCGCCTGCGCCAGCGCCGGTTCATCGGCATCATGCTTGCCGCTCCGTTCTTCGCCGCCGGTGCGGCGGTGACACTGGTCACCTCGGGCATGGGCGCCGCCGTCACCGTCGCAACCATTTTCGCCGCCTTCGGTCTTTGCTGGTTCGCCGCCTTGCTGGTGGCGGCGTCGGGCAAGATGACGCTGGCAGCCCAGGTTGCCCTTGCCGCCGGCGGTCTTGCCCTTGCCGGCGCCGTCGCGGCAGCAGGCGGCCTGGCGTCGCCGGTTGCGCTGCTGGCCCTGGCACTGCCATTCGAGGCCTGGTGGATCGGCGGTTCAAAGCGCGCGGCACTTTGGGGCGGCCTCTCAACCTTGGCCGCAATGCTGCTGCAGCCCTTTGTCGGCTCTGTCGTCCCGCTCGGAGGGGCGCAAGTCGCGGCGTGGCACTGGCTGCTGCCGCTCGCCTGGGGCCTGACGCTGGTTCCCCGGCTCGCGGCCCTCGGCGATGCCGCACGCGCGCAGCCCGCGCTCCTTCCAAACGACCGCCTTGAAGACATGATCGACGCCGTTGTCCTGCATGTCGCCCGGCATGGCGAGGTCCTGGATGCCTCGGCCAAGGCGCGCACCATCCTGAAGCTGCCGCCGGAACTGCTTTCCGGCGCCGGGCTGTTCGACCGCATCCACCTGTCCGATCGCGTCGCTTATCTCAGCGCGCTTGCCGACATGCGCGATGGCGCCCTGGCGCGCCGGCTCGATCTTCGGGTAAGGCTGCCGCAGGACGGCAGCGCCTCGACGGCCGACAATTACCGGCCATTTCAGCTCGAACTGATGCGCGCCGAAGAGCAGCAGGAGACCTTCACTCTGCTGCTGCGCGAGAACGACGAAACTGCCGAATTGCGCGACGAGCTTGCTGCCGCCAATGAGGCCGCAGCGTCGGCCGAGGTGGCAAAGGGCCGCTTCCTGGCGGTCGTCAGCCATGAGCTTCGGACGCCGCTCAACGCCATCATCGGTTTTTCCGACATGCTGCTGCATGAGATGTTCGGCGGCTTCAAGGACCCGCGCCAGAAGGAGTATGTCAGCCTGGTGAAGGAGTCGGGCCAGCATCTGCTTGCCGTCGTCACCTCCATCCTTGATGTCTCGAGGATCGAGGCCGGCGCCTACGCGACCGAGCCCGAACCGTTCCGATTCATCGAAGCGGTCGAGATGTGCCAGTCGATGATGCAGCTGCAGGCGAATGCCAAGAACATCGGTCTCCAGGCGCAGATTGCGCCGGACGCCGGGGAGATCAATGCCGACCGTCGTGCCGTGCAGCAGATCCTGATCAACCTCGTCTCCAATGCGGTCAAGTTCACGCCCGATGGCGGCAATGTCGTCGTCGGCGCCAAGCGGATCGGCTCGCGGCTGCATTTCTGGGTCAGGGACACCGGCATCGGCATCGCCGAGGAAGATTTTGTCAATCTCGGCAAGCCGTTCATGCAGATCCAGAACGACTATACGCGCCGCTTCGAGGGCACCGGGCTCGGCCTGTCGCTGGTCAAGGGCCTGGTGGCGCTGCACGACGGCACGATGTCGATCGAAAGCATGCCGGGCGAGGGGACGACGGTCACGATCAGCCTGCCGGTGAACGGGCCGAAGAGGAGCGCGACCGACAGGAACGGCGTGCTGCCGATGCCTGCGACCAGGACGAAAGGCGACGCGAAAGGGGACAGGAATGGCTCGCTCCGCAAAACAGCCTAAGGCGGTCAAGCGCCGCAGCGGCGCGTTCGAGGCCGGCGCGATTGCGCTCGGCGGCGCGATCTCGCGCAATCCGGTCCTGGTCGGCGGGTCGACCGCCTTCCTGGTGACGCTGTTCTACGTTTCCGCCAACGCGCTGTGGTACCAGCCGTTTCCGCATGCCGGCGCCTTCTTCGCCACCCGCAGCATCGAGGGTTTTCCGCACCCCGGCGCGGACGAACCCGAAACCACCATCAACATCCTGCGGCCCGGCCCGGCACCGGTCAAAAGCGACCCGACCGTCGAGCAGGTCCAGGGCATCCTGAAGGATCTCGATTTCTACACGGGAACGGTCGACGGCATTTCCGGGCCGAATACCCAAAAGGCGATCCAGGCCTACCAGCAGAAAGTTGGCCTGCCGGCCTCCGGTGAGATCGACGCCGTGCTGCTCGACCAGCTCGGCGCCAAGCAGACCACGGCTGGCATCCCGCATCCGCTGCCGCGGCCCGTGGATATGGCCGCCGCTCGAGTTGCCGCGCCCGAGGCCGCGCCTGCGCCCATCCCGGTTTCCGCGCCGGTATCCGCCCAGGCGCCCGATGCCCGCATCGTCAAGATCCAGGCCGGCCTGAAGGCATTCGGCAATGACGACATGCAACTCGACGGCGTCGTCGGCGCCCGCACCAAGGCGGCGATCAAGGAATTCCAGTCGCTGTTCGGCCTGCCGGAAACGGGCGAGCCCGACGAGGTCGTCTACGTCAAGATGCGCGAGATCGGCCTGACCAATTGAGTGGTCAAGACGACCGCTCGCGGATAGCCGAAAATCCGGCTAAGACGCCGCGCATGTCCTCCGGAGCCTCGTCATGCGCGTAACCACCGAGTTTTGGGTGTCGGCCCTGCTGCGCCGTGTTTTCGGCGCCGGCGGCTTTGCGGCCGTCGTCAAGCGCGGCGCGACCGAGGCCGGCGCTGTCTTCGTGCTCTCCCGCGGCAGGCTGGGCGACGTCTCCCTGTTCGGCCCGGCGCCGCAGACGAGCTACGATTCGGACAAACCGGATGATCGCTTTTTCACGCTGCTCGGCGCCGGCGACGATGCCGCCGCGCTTGACGCCAGGCTTGAGCGGGAGAAAAAATTCGATCCCGACATCTGGGTGGTCGAGATCGAGGCCGGAACGGTTTCCGTCGAGGAGCTTCTCTCCGTCAAGACGCCTTGAGGCTGGCCCCTAGGCTGGCTTTGTCGACGTCCGGCGCTTGGTCGCCATTCGCGGCGACAGGGGTGTTGCCGCGCACCGCTCGCGACAATGTTTCGGCCTTCCAGCCGCGCACCTTGTCGAGCGCCGCCTCGTGGTGCAGCAGCCGGTAGCGGTCGAGGAAGATGCGGATCGCCTGCGGGTGCGGAAACTCCCGGGGGTAAACCGCGACCACGATCAGGAATGCCCTGTCCTCACTGAGGTCGAGCGCCCGCAGCGCGGCGAGCAGCGAGACATAGCTCGAATGCTCGGTCAGCGACCGCGCCGTCGAGAAGTCGATATCGAGCGCGTCGGCAAGCGCGGTCTGGAAGAAGGCGGCGTTGCCGGTCAGCGCCGTCTCGCGCAGCTTGCTGTAAGTTGCTGAGCCGACGAAGGGATTGACCGATGTCGCCTCGCCCTCGGCGAGCATCATCGAGCGCAGGCGGCGCCTGGCGGTTTCGGCGGCGCTGCCGGGCAGTTTTGGTGCGCTGGGAGCGGCGGCAGCGGCTTCGGCGTCGGCGCCCGCCACGTCGGCGATCGGCTCGGGCTGCCGCACGCGCACCAGGGTCGGCTTTTCCAGCGCCTTGATCAACTGCGCGATGGTCGGGTTCAAATCCTTGCGGCGGGCAATGGCGCGCGCATGCGGCAGGCCGTGGCGGCCGATCAACGCGATCAGGTCGATGTCGCCCAGCGCCCGCGAACGGACGAGCAAGGGCGCGCAGACATCGACCGGCTCCTCGCAAAGCCGCCGCACCAGGGCGGCCGGCGCATATTCGCATTCGGACAGGGCGGCGGCGACATAGCGGCGCGATTCGACCGGCACGCTGTCGAACAGCGGCAGCGTCAGATCCTCGAGCTGGGCGATCTCGCGGCGCGACGGGCGGGTCAGCGAGCAGAACGCCGACACGGCGGCGCGAAACAGCCTTTCGGCTTTTCCCGATTCCGTCCGTATGGCGATTTGCCTGAAATCCGAAGCTGACACGGAAGATACGCCCGACACTCGACACAACCCGGACCATGCTCAACCGCAACTGTGTCGGTTTCGCGCAAGGCCTGGAACAAACATCAAATTAGCCGCGATCCGTTAGCGCTCCGTTAACCCTCTGCCGGCCTTAATCACATTTGGAGGCGTTGCGTTGTGCTCCGGGGCAACCGAGAGGAATACGCGAACCATGGGCATGGTACTGTCTTTCGTGCCGCGATCGGCACCAGTCAATCGAGCAGTTCAGGACACCGGTACGCCGGCGGCGGTGATCATTTTTCCCGGCGTCCGCTACGAGCATCCGCCATTGGCAGGCCAAGCGCGGCCGGCGGACAAGCCGGGCACACCACGGACGCCTGTTCCGCACCACTGAGTTTGCTGGTCGTCGGGCTGAGGTCAGTAGTCCTGCAGTTCGCAGGAGCTCTGGTCCAGGAACTGCGACACTATCGGCTTCCAGCTGTCGTCAGGCACGAAGGCGCGGATGACGAAGATGCCTTCCTCGATCGGCGCCTCGACGAAGATCGCCCCTTGCAGGTCTTCGGGAAGCTCCCTGCGCACGTCGATCATCTGTGCCGGCGTCAGCACCACGGTGTCCAGCTTGTTGCCGGTCGCCGTGCGGTCGTTGAATGAATAGAAATTGTGGCCGTTGCGGTCATAGACCGACACCGACCAGAACGGCACGCTGCCCGGCGCCTTGATCCGCACCATGCCTTCGGCAAGGTCGAAGCGGCAGGCGGCGGCGTAAAACAGCGGATCCACCGACTTCACCACCGGCGCGCCGCCCGCCTCGGCATCCAGCCTGGTCATCTTGTAGAGGTCGGACGCCATCGCCAGCCGTGACCAGGCATCGCGCTCGGTAAATTCCGGCACCAGCAAAAGCACCACGATGTGGACGATGCCGGCGCCGAGCAGGCCGAGCAGGATGGCGTGCAGCAACCTACGCATTGCAGCCAGCCTTGACGATCCGGGGCAGCGACACGTCGGAAAGGCCGGTGCTTGAGGCAATCGGCGTGTCGTAGAAGGTGAGCACGAAATACATCCGGCCAAAACCTTCGGTCAGAAGCCAGTTGCCGGGGGCCGGACGGTTGCCGACGGCGATGATCACCGAATTGTCGGGCTGACGCAGCACCTGGTAGGATTGCAGCGCCGCCAGCCTCGGCTTGCCGGTGTCGACCACGCCGAGCGATTGATCCGCGGCATAGAGCGTCCAGAACCGGGCTGTGGGGAAACTGCCCTCGATCCTGTAGTCGCATTGCCGCTGAAGCTCATTGCCGGCCGCATCGCGCTCGGCGATGAAGGACAAGCCCTCGGCCTTGCCGAGCGCCAGCACGCCTTCACGCGCCACGCGCGCCTTCGAATAGGGGTCGGCATCTTGCGTGCCGATCTCGGGAAAGGCGGTCCATTCGCCGATGCTGATCGCGCCGACGCCGCTCTGCGCCTGCAGCGCATACCAGACGCTGCCGCCGCCGAGGCCGATGGCTATGGCAAGCGAAAGCAGCGTGAAAAAGGCGGTCTTGAGCATGAAGAACCGGGACGAGTGAATTATCGTTGGGGGATATAGCGGGGCAGGCCGCAGAGCAAGCAGCGCTGTGGAATCAAAGCGCCGACAGGGTCTCCGGTGTCTGCGGCGAGCCGAGCACGGGCGCGGCCTGGAACACCTTGGTCATCTCGCGCAGCGTCTGTGTCGTGCGGCTGGACAGCACCGCCGGGCGCTCGGCCGCGGCATCCGCTGCTGCCTGATCGGCATTTTTCTTCTCCGCTTCCTCGGCCTTGGCCGCGATCTCTTCGTCGACGAAGGGTTTGTCTAGGCCGGGGATCGGCTTCAGGTCGATATTCTGGTGCGCGTAGACCATCAGCCGCTGCCACACCATCGCCGGCAGCGTGCCGCCGGTCATGTTGCGGGTCGGGGTGAAGTCGTCATTGCCGAGCCAGACGGCAGCCGTGTAGTTGCCGGTGAAGCCGACGAACCAGGCGTCGCGGTAGGATTGCGTCGTCCCCGTCTTGCCAGCGACGACGATGTTGGGCAGCTGCGCGCGCCGCGCGGTGCCGATCGCCGGCACCGCAGCCAGCATGGTGTTCATGTATTTCAAAGCCTGTTCCGACAGAACCCGATGCGGCGCCGGCGCATCCTTGGCAAAGTCGTAGACGACATCGCCGGTGCGGGTGACGAGCTGGGTGATGCCGTGCCGCGAGCCGGCGAAGCCGTTCTGCGCGAACACGCTGTAGCCCGTCGCCTGGTCCATGACCGTCATGCCCGATGTGCCGAGCACCATGGTCTTGTGCGACTCCAGCGGCGATTCCACGCCGAATGATTCGGCCATCGCCTTGATCGGGCCGATGCCGAGATAGTCCTTGGCCAGCCGTACCGGCACGGTGTTGATCGATTTGGCGATCGCCGTGATCAGCGTCACATTGCCGGCCGAGCCGCCATTGTAATTGTGCGGTGACCAGCCGCCCCAGCTGATCGGCCCGCCTGAGACGACGGAGTCCGGGGTGAACCCGTGCTCCATGGCGGTGGCGTAGACGTAAGGTTTGAACGAGGAGCCGGTCTGGCGCAGCGCCTTGGTGGCGCGGTTGAACTGGCTTGCGCCATAGTCGCGGCCGCCGACAATGGCGCGTACCGCGCCATTGGTCTCGATCACTACAACGGCGCCCTCGGTGACGTTGTATTCCTTGCCGAACTGGCGGAGATGGAATTCGACGGATTCCTCCGCCGCTTTCTGGATGTTGGCGTCGAAAGTGGTGTGGGCGACCAGCGAATGCTGGCCGGGCTTGGCGATTTTCTTGACCTCATCGAAGGCCCAGTCGAGGTAATAATCCGGGCTCTTCTGCTCGCCGCGGTCGACGATCTCGGCTGGATGCAGCCTTGCCTGCAGCACCTGGCCTTCGGTCATGAAACCGGAATCGACGAGGTTCGACAGCACCACATTGGCGCGAGCACGGGCGGCGGGCAGGTTGATGTGCGGGGCGTATTTGGTCGGCGCCTTGAACAGGCCGGCCAGCATCGCCGCCTCGGCGAGGTTCAGATCCTTGACGCTCTTGCCGAAATAGAAATCCGCCGCCGCCTCGATGCCGAACGTGCCGCCGCCCATATAGGCGCGGTCGAGATAAAGCTGCAGGATCTCCTTCTTCGACAGATTGGCCTCCAGCCACAGCGACAGGAAGGCTTCCTTGATCTTGCGTTGGAAGGTCCGCTCATTCGACAGGAACAGGTTCTTGGCCAGCTGCTGGGTGATGCTGGAGCCGCCCTGGACGACGGAATTGGCCCGCACATTCTCGAAGATGGCGCGCGACAGGCCGAGCACGTCGATGCCGTAGTGCTCGAAGAAGCGCCGGTCCTCGGTCGCCAGCACTGCTTTGATGACATGGTCCGGCATCTCGTCGACAGGCACGGAATCGCGCTGGATGATGCCGCGCTGGCCAATCTCGTTGCCGTAGCGGTCGAGGAAGGTGACGGCGAAATCGCCCTGACTGCGCCAGTCGCCGGTGGTGATCTGGAAGGCCGGCATCGCGAGTGCGAGCAGCACGACGACGCCGCCGGCGCCCATCGTAAAACCTTCGCTCAGCACCTCGATGATGCCGCGTCGCCAGCCGGTGACTCGGAAGCGCCGCGAAAAAATGGTCGCCGATTCCCAGAACTGGCCGGCCTTGAAGCCGATTTCGTAGAGCGAGGAATCGATCCACGCGTCCACCGCCAGCAGTGCGGCGGCGATCGGACCTCTTCGTCTTGGACGTCGTTCTAAAGGACTGGCCATTCCCGAAACTCACCCCACCCACCTGAGAACCGCAAGCGGGCAATTTCAGGGCGGGCATACCCGGCGAAGACTATTCTTCCATTTCAGCCCGGCTCACAAGGGCAGCCAGGCCACACCGCACGGTTTGTTGAGCGCCGCCCGGATCGTGACGCTGGAGGTCGACGCCGTCGATGCCGACGCCAGTGGCTTCGAGCCAGTCTGGCACAAGGGCCGGCGCGTCGGCTTCGTCGCCTCAGCCGGCTATGGCTACACAATAGGCAAAAGCGTCGCGCTGACGTTGCTGGGCGACGAATTCGCCGGGGAGGGGACCGCGCTTTGGGTGCACATTGTCGGCGTCGAGCGGCCGGCGCGAATTATTCCGGCCTCGCCATACGACCCCGAGGGCAGGCGATGCGGCAATGAGGAGTTTTGGCCATGGTCGATGACATTATAAGGGAGACCAGGCGCGAGCGCCGGCGCGGGCACACCGGTGAGGCCGGCAGCGGGTCAAGCCGCCACCCGAACTATCGCTCGCTCAAGAACCCGTTCCTGCCGCAGCCGGTGTTTTCGGACGACCAGGTCGCGGCCATCCACGACACGGCGTTGCGCGTGCTGGAAGAGCTCGGCATCAAGGTGCTGCTGCCGGAGGCACGGGCGATCTACGCCAAAGCCGGTGCGCTGGTCGACGAGGACAGCCAGATGGTGCGCATCGGCCGCGATATTGTCACTGCGGCACTGGCCTCGGCGCCGAAATCCATCCGGGCGCTGGCGGGCAACCGTAGCCGCGATCTCATGCTGGAGCTCGGCTCGATGACGTTCCTGGCCGGAGCCGGGGCGCCCAACGTCACCGATCTCGAACGCGGACGGCGTCCGGGCACGCTCGCCGCTTTCGAAGAACTGACCAAGCTTGTTCAGAATTTCGACGTGCTGCATATGCTCGGCCCCTGGATCGAGCCGCAGGATGTCGACAACCATTTGCGCCACTATGCCGTCAACCGTGCGCAGCTGACCCTGTCGGACAAGTTCCCCTTCGTCTTCGCCCGCGGCACGCCGCAGGTCGAGGATGGGTTCGAGATGATCAGGCTGGCGCGCGGGCTCTCGCAGGACGAGTTCCTGGCCGGCGTCCATTGCTACACCGTGATCAACACCAATTCGCCGCGCCAGCTCGATATCCCGATGGCGCAAGGCATCATCGACTTCGCCAGCGCCGGCCAGGTCTCTGTCATCACGCCCTTCTGCCTGGCCGGCGCCATGGCGCCGATCACCGTCGCCGGCGCATTGACGCTGCAGCATGCCGAGGCGCTGGCTGGTCTCGCGCTGGCGCAGATGGTGCGGCCGGGCGCACCGGTGGTCTACGGATCCTTCTCCTCCAATGTCGACATGAAGTCCGGCGCACCGGCCTTCGGCACGCCCGAGCACGTCAAGGCGACGCTGGGCGCCGGCCAGCTGGCGCGCTTCACCGGCCTGCCTTGGCGGTCCGGCGGCGGCAGTGCGGCCAACATTTCCGATGTGCAGGCGGCGCACGAGACGCAGTTCGCGCTGTGGGGCTCGGTGCTTGCCGGCGCCACCGTCTGCATCCATGCCGCGGGCTGGCTGGAGGGTGGCCTCAGCGTCTCCTACGAGAAGCTGATCACCGATATCGAGGCATTGCAGACGGTTGCCGAACTCTGCGCTACGACCCCCGGCGACGAGGATTCGATCGGCTTCGAGGCGATCGCTGAAGTCCAGCCGGGCGGGCATTTCTTCTCCGCCGGCCACACCATGACGCGCTACCGCACCGCCTTCTACGAGCCGCTGGTCGCCGATTGGTCGAATTTCGGCAGCTGGACGCAGTCCGGTTCGAAGTCGGCCACCGAGCGCGCCACCGGCATCTGGAAGCGGACGCTGGCCGACTTCCAGCCGCCGGCGTCGGCCGTTGCCACATCCGATGTGCTCGACGAGTTCATTGCCCGCCGCACCGAAGAGGGCGGAGCGTTGCCGGTGTCGTGAGGTTGGCAGCCGTCACGTCGGCCGCTTGTCGCCGGTCTTCGACGGCTCGCGGCGAATCGGCCCGGCATCGGCCTGCCTGTGCTTGTCGGCGGCAATCCGGCGGATGCGATCGAAGCGGCTCTCCTCCGCCGGCTTGGTCGCGGATACAGCGTTTGGCTTCGGGGCGAATGTGATCATCTGTCGATCTCCCTGTCGTTGATGACAGTCTTGACTGACTGACGGAAATTCCTGGCTCGCCGGGGAAATGTCCCCGGCAGCCTGTTCTGATTTATGCCCGCCCAGATTCCAGCGGGCAATTTTCGGGCGATGGTCAGTAGCCGCCCATGCCGCCACCGCCGCCCGCAGGCGCCGCATCCTTGGCCGGAACGTCGGTGATCATCGCTTCGGCGGTGATCAGAAGGGCGGCGATCGAGCCGGCGTCCTGCAACGCGGTGCGCACCACTTTCGCCGGGTCGACGATGCCGGCCTTGATCATGTCGACATAGACCTCGTTCTGGGCGTCAAAGCCCTGATTCTGGTCCTTGCTGTCGGACAGCTTGCCGACGACGATCGAGCCTTCGACGCCGGAATTCTCGGCGATCTGGCGGATCGGCGCTTCAAGCGCCCTGAGCACGATCGAAATGCCGGCGGTCACATCGTCATTGGCGCCGGTCAGGCCGGCCAGAGCCGATCTTGCGCGCAGAAGCGCCACGCCACCGCCGGGCACGATGCCTTCTTCCACCGCCGCGCGCGTCGCATTCAGCGCGTCGTCGATGCGGTCCTTCTTTTCCTTCACTTCAGACTCGGTGACGCCGCCGACGCGGATCACGGCGACGCCGCCGGCGAGCTTGGCCAGCCGCTCCTGCAACTTCTCCTTATCGTAGTCGGACGTGGTCTCCTCGATCTGGCCCTTGATCTGCGCGATGCGCGCCTGGATGGTCGCCTTGGTGCCGGCGCCGTCGATGATCGTGGTGGTGTCCTTCTCGATCAGTACGCGCTTGGCGCGGCCAAGCATCTCGATGGTGACGTTTTCGAGCTTGATGCCGAGATCCTCGGAAATCATCTGGCCCGATGTCAGCACGGCGATGTCTTCCAGCATCGCCTTGCGGCGATCGCCGAAGCCCGGCGCCTTGACGGCCGCGACCTTGAGGCCGCCGCGCAGCTTGTTGACGACCAGCGTCGCCAGTGCTTCGCCTTCGACGTCTTCCGAGATGATCAGCAGCGGCCTGCCGCTCTGCACCACCGCCTCGAGGATCGGCAGCATCGCCTGCAGATTGCCGAGCTTCTTCTCGTGGATGAGCACGTAAGGCTCTTCCAGCTCGACGCGCATCTTGTCGGCATTGGTGACGAAATAGGGGCTGAGATAGCCGCGGTCGAACTGCATGCCTTCGACGACGTCGAGTTCGGTGTCGGCGGTCTTGGCCTCCTCGACGGTGATGACGCCGTCATTGCCGACCTTGTCCATCGCCTTGGCGATCATGGCGCCGACGCTGGCATCGCCATTGGCGGCGATGGTGCCGACCTGCGCGATCTCGGCCGACGACTTGACCTTCTTGGCCTTCGCCTTGATGTCCTTGACCACGGCGGCGACAGCCTGGTCGATGCCACGCTTGAGGTCCATCGGGTTCATGCCGGCGGCAACCAGCTTGGCGCCTTCGCGCAGGATCGATGCGGCCAGCACCGTGGCGGTGGTGGTGCCGTCACCGGCGAGGTCGTTGGTCTTCGAAGCCACTTCGCGCACCATCTGCGCGCCCATGTTCTCGAACTTGTCGGCAAGCTCGATTTCCTTGGCCACCGTCACACCGTCCTTGGTGATGCGCGGCGCGCCATAGGCCTTGTCGATGATGACGTTGCGGCCCTTGGGGCCGAGCGTGACCTTCACCGCATTGGTGAGGATCTCGACGCCGCGCAGCATGCGGTCGCGCGCGTCGGTGGCGAATTTGATTTCCTTGGCAGACATTTTTTTCAATCCCGTTGGTGTGGTGAAGCAAGCGGCTCGCCGGAGCCTGGCAAAGCCAGGCCGGTCAGGCGGCCTTCTTGGCTTTGACGCTTTTCTCGGTGACGACCGTCCCGCTCTTGCCGATAGCGGCCGTCTCGCTCTTGTCGATGACGCCCATAATGTCGGCTTCCTTCATGATCAGCAGGTCCTCGCCGTCGATCTTGACCTCGGTGCCCGACCATTTGCCGAACAGGATGAAGTCGCCGGCCTTGACGTCGAGCGGGACAAGCGCGCCGTTTTCGTCGCGTGCGCCCGGCCCAACGGCGATGACTTCGCCTTCCTGCGGCTTTTCCTTGGCATTGTCGGGAATGATGATGCCGCCCTTGGATTTGACATCGCCTTCGGCGCGCCGGATGACGACGCGGTCGTGGAGTGGCCGAAACTTCATGAGAACTTCTTTCTGGGGCCGGCATAGGCGACCGCGCCGTTCTTATAGGCGTGTTGGCACTCGATAGATAGGAGTGCCAAAAATTATTCGTGGCCAAAATTAAATATTAAAAAGTATTATGATGTCTGCAGGGTTCGAAACGTCGCGAGGCGCCTAGATATTTCGAAAAATTGAATTTCGAGGCCAAAGCGACTATTTATATCGTAAGTTCGATTTCACAATTTCAGGCACGAGGAGAGATTTAGGCGATGGCCGAAGGCAATCAGAGCATCATGGAAAAAGCTGAAGCCCGCTTCATGGACAAGCAGAAGAAGACGGCCGAGCGCAACAAGGCAACCTCCGACTACATGTCCGAAGCGAGGGCCAGGGAGATCAAGACGGCAAGGCTCAGGGAATTGCGCCTGGCCAAGGAAGAGGCCGACCGCGTCGCGGAAGCCTTGAACCCCACACCGAAGAAGAAGCGGGCGACAGTGGCGACAGTCAAGAAAGCCGCCGCCGCGCCGAAGGGGGGCACGTCATGAGCCTGACATTCCCCAATCCAAGTCGCTTCTATGACGAGGCCGGCAAGCGCATCCGCTTTGTCGGCCATGACGGCATGTTCCAGATTTCCTTCTCCGTCGCAGCCGATGCCCTCTCGAAGGTGCCATCAGGGACGGCGACCGCGGAAGCCACCTATCTGGCGGCCTTCGACACCGCGTCCAGCTCCATCCATGACATTGCCAGCAAGGCCTACGCCCGCACCCGCAAGAGCATATATGTGCTCACAGCCGCGGATTTCGGCTAGCGCGCGTTCGTCTTGCATCAGGGCGGCTGAGATCAGCGTGCGTCAGGACTTGCGGTCGGCTTTTGCCCGCCGCTTGACGTCCCGGCTGTTCAGGCGGTCGGCCATCGCTTCCGCATCCCGCAAATTCATGGCCACCATTACCTGTTGCTTAAGCTCGACAGGCTGGCCGGTGAAGATGTCGAAGATAGTCCAGCTCTCGGGCTCGTCCATGCGCAACGCGTAGCGGTTTGCCATATCGGCATCAGGCCCTTGACATGAAAAATGCCGCCGCCATGATCAGGATTGTCCAGGCCACCACCGACAGCTTCAAGGCCAGGCCGCCATGCATTGAAAGTATCTCGCGCATGCGCAGGGCCACGGTGCTCTTCGACAGGGCGGGTGCTGCCGCAATCGCGACCGGGGGCTTGACGCCGAGCTTTCCAAAAGCCGGCAGCAGCGGTGGCGTTCGCATGAAATGACCTCGAATTGCCGGAGAAAACAGGGCTCCTCATAACACCCTTCTTGAAACTCCCCGCATGCCAAATAGAACCCGGTCCGTGAAAGGGCCATGCCGCCCGATTCGCCGCCTTCCATCAGGCGGATCGTCATCTGGCGAAATCCGTGCAACGCGGTTAGGTTGCGCGCGAAACTGAGGTTGTTCAAAGCGTGACAGGCGAACGGAGACGACGATGACGGCGCCCGGCGATTTGCTGCAAGCCTTGTTCATGAGATTGAAGAGCGATGCCTCGCTGACGGCGCTGCTCGGCGGCGCCGGGTTGCGCGAGCAGGCGGCCGACAGTGCCGCCTTCCCTTATGTGACCTATGGCAGGACCAGCGCATTCGATCTGGACACCGGCGCCGACAATGATGACGACCAGCTCATCACGCTGCATGTCTGGTCGAAGGCGCAAGGCGAGGCCGAGACGCGTCTGATCATGGACAGCATCCGGGCGCGCCTTGACGGCGCCGCTTTCGCCACCGGCTCGCGCGACCAGACCCGCCTGTCCCTGGAGTTCGCCGAGGCCCGCTACGACGAGGACCTGGCGCTCTACCACGGGGTGCTGCGGATACGCGCTCTCACCGAGCAAAGTGATTGAAGCAACCTAGATTTGCGCCTGAATCTCGGCCTTGTCGATGACTGACCACACCTCGCGGATGCGACCCTCTCCGAATTCGTAGAAAACATTCTCAGCGAACGACACGCGCTTGCCGTTCACCGGCAGGCCGAACAGCACGCCCTTGGGATGACAGTCGAAATGCAGGCGCGCCGCCACGCGCGGCGGCTGGCAGACCAGCAGTTCGATGTTGAAGCGGAGGTCGGGAATCGCCTCGAAATCGCCTTCGAGCATACGGCGATAACCCGACAGGCCGAGCATTTCGCCATTGTGCTGCACCTCGTCGCCGACAAAGTCTCCAAGTTTCGCCCAGTCCTGGGCATTCAGGCAAGCGATATAGCCCCGGTAAAGGTCGGCAAGGTCTTTATCCGTCATGGCGCCCTCCGATGATTTGGCGTTTCCCGCGCTATTTAGGGCGGCCTTCAGAATGGTCTCGCCTTGACCTGTTCCCAATCTGGCTGCGAATTGAGAACCTGCGCGCAAAAACCATAGCCGCGCAGCCGGTTTTCCGGTTATGAATCCATTGCCCGGTCTGAGGGACTGGGCGGTAGGATCGCATTCATTCGTTGCGCGCGCAGGGGGTATTGCGGGGATGGATTTTCACCCGTTCACCGTTCATTTCACGTTCAGCACAGTTGCGTTACAACGCCGACCATGAAAACGCTTCGCTCTCATGTCAGAACCGCGATACTGGCGCTCACAGCGGCCGGCCTGTTGGCGTCGCAAGCGACGCCGGCAGCCGCGGCGGATTGCTACGCGATCGGCCAGCAGGTTGCCGAGCAGAATGGCGGCACGCTGGCCAAGGCTTCGCAGACGACGCGTGGCGGCCAGGAGGTCTGCGTCATCGTCGTGCTTGTGCCGGGCAAGGACGGCCAGCGTCCGCGCCGTTCCGAGATCGTCGTCCCGGCGAACTGATCCAATCTTCCCTCTTGCAGGGCTCGTTTCCCAGACCACCGGAATCGGCCTATAGCTGACACATCAACAGGCCTGACCGATCATGCGCGTACTCGTCGTAGAAGATGACAAGGATCTCAACCGGCAGCTGGCCGACGCGCTGGTCGATGCCGGCTATGTCGTCGACCGCTCCTATGACGGCGAGGAGGGGCATTTCCTCGGCGACACGGAGCCCTACGATGCCGTCGTGCTCGACATCGGCCTGCCGCAGATGGACGGCATCAGCGTCGTCGAGCGCTGGCGCCGCAACGGCCGCAAGATGCCGGTGCTGATCCTGACAGCGCGCGACCGCTGGAGCGACAAGGTGTCGGGCATCGATGCCGGCGCCGACGACTATGTCACCAAGCCGTTCCACATCGAGGAGGTGCTGGCCAGGGTGAGGGCGCTGATCCGCCGCGCCGCCGGCCATGCCTCGTCCGAGCTCACTTGCGGGCCGCTGCGCCTCGACACCAAGGCCTCCAAGGCCGATGTCAACGGCGTGCCGCTGAAGCTGACCTCGCATGAGTTCCGCCTGCTGGCCTATCTGATGCACCATATGGGCGAGGTGGTGTCGCGCACCGAGCTGGTCGAGCATCTTTACGACCAGGATTTCGACCGCGATTCCAACACCATCGAGGTCTTTGTCGGCCGGCTGCGCAAGAAGATGGGCATCGACATGATCGAAACCGTGCGCGGCATGGGCTATCGCATGCGTGAGCCGGAGGCGTAAGGCGGAACCGCTCCCCATACCAGCAAGGAAGCCTTTTTCGGCGCGGCTCTGGCCGCGCTCGCTGGCCTTCCGCGTCATCGGCTTTTCCACGATCTGGGCGATCCTCACCCTGATCGTCATCTTCACTCTGATCACCACGCTCTACCGCCAGGCCAGCGAGCGCGGCTTCGACAGCCTGCTGTCGGCGCATCTGTTCAATCTGATCGGCTCGGTCGGCGTTTCCGAATCCGGCCAGCTCACCGGTGCTCCCGACCTTGGCGACCTGCGCTTCTCGGAGCCGAATTCGGGCTGGTACTGGTCGGTGGAGCCGGCTTCCGAAGGTGTGCACGGCAACCTTCATTCGTCCTCGATGACCACGACGATCCCGTCGCCGACCGTCGCCGAGGTGCCGTTCAATTCGAGCTTCCAGCGCAGCTACTCCACCGACGGTATCGGCGACGAGCAGCTCGAAGTGTTCGAGAGCGAATTCGTGCTCGATGCCAAGAACCGCGCCGCGCGCTTCCGCGTGATGGGCAACAAGACCGAGCTCGAACAGGAGATCGCCACCTTCCAGGGCCGATTGCTGACCTATCTCAGCCTGTTCGGCGTCGGCATGATCGCCATCAATGCGATTGCTATCCTGCTCGGCCTCCAGCCCTTGCGCCGGGTTCGCAACGCGCTTGCCCAGGTGCGCGAAGGCACGGCGCAGCGGCTCGATGGCCGGTTTCCCGCCGAGATCGAGCCGCTCGCCAACGAGACCAATGCGCTGATCGAAAACAACAAGCGCATCGTCGAGCGCTCGCGTACGCAGGTCGGCAACCTTGCCCATTCGCTGAAGACGCCGCTCGCCGTGCTGATCAATGAGGGCCGGGCTCTCGGCGGCGCCAAGGGCCAGCTCATCGCCGACCAGGCGGCGTCGATGCAGAAACAGGTCGACCACTACCTGCAGCGGGCACGGGTCGCGGCGCAGCGCGACAGCGTCGTCTACCGCACGCCGGTGACGCCGCTGGTGCAGCGCATGGTGCGCGTGCTGCAAAAACTCAAGCCTGATGTCAGCCTGTCGCTTGTGTTGCCGGCGGCCGACATCGTCTTCGCCGGCGAGCGCGAGGATCTGGAGGAACTGCTCGGCAACCTTCTCGACAATGCGATGAAATGGGCGAAGAGCACTGTTGCCGTATCCGTCACGCCGGCCGCAGCCGGCCTGTTCGAGCTATCGATCGAGGATGACGGTCCCGGCATCCCCGAGGACAAGGCCCGCGATGTCTTGAAACGCGGCCGGCGCCTCGACGAGACAAAGCCGGGAACCGGGCTCGGACTTGCCATCGTTGCCGACCTCGTCAACGAGTATGGCGGGGCGCTGGCGCTGGAACGCTCCACGATGGGCGGGCTGAAGGCGGTTGTGCGCTTGCGGAGCTTGCAATGATGTACTGCCCAGGGCCAATCGACACGGCCGAATGCCTGTGTTATGGCGGCCCCTCGATTGCGCAAAAGCCGTTAAGAACGGCCAAATTTCCGACAAATATCAATAGTATGACGTCCTGACGCCCCCGATGACGCGGCCCCCAGCGCATCCCGTTCAAGAAAACCGGTTGTTGGCATGAAGATTCGCGTTGCGCTCGTTTCCGCACTGCTCGCTCTTTCCGGCTGCGGAACGCTGGGCAAGGGCAGTGGCCCGGATATCTCCATCACCAACCCGCCCGCGTCGCCTCCTTCAGGGGCCAAAGTCGCGACGACGATCATCTCGGCCATGGCCGGCGGGCTCGTCGGCGGATCGATCGGCAGCGGCCTGAACAGCACCGAGAAGCGCAAGGCGCTCGAGGCGGAATACAAGGCGCTCGAATATACGGCGAGCGGCCAGAAGGTGACGTGGAAGAGCGACAGTTCGGCTCATTCCGGCGAAGTCGTCGCGGCCCAGCCCTACCGCGTCGGCTCGCAGGATTGCCGCCAGTACACCCATACGGTGTTTACCGGCACGGCCGGCCAGACCGCGCGGGGCACCGCATGCCGCAACGCCGACGGCAGCTGGACGCCGCTGACCTGAACATTGGGCCGGGGCCGGAATCCCGTCAAAGCGTCGCAGCACCCTCATGTTGTGAGAGCAGGGCTCTCGCTCTATTGGAAGAACCATGCTGTTCTGGGTCATAGCCGCACTCCTCACGCTGGGCGCAAGCCTGGCGGTGCTGCTGCCGCTGACCAGCGGCGGCAAGGGCGCTCCGACCAGCAGCGACCATGATCTCGAAGTCTATCGCGACCAATTGGCCGAGCTTGAGCGTGACGCCGCGCGCGGCCTGATTCAGCCGGCCGAAGCCGAGGAGGCGCGCACTGAGATCGCCCGCCGCATCCTTCGCCTGGGAGATGTTGGTCAAGCCAATGTCGGTCAAGCCGATGCACCTGGCGCGCGGCAGCCGTCGAGGGCGGCCAGGTTGATGGCAACATCAGCGGTGCTGGTGGTCCCGCTGCTCAGCTGGGGCCTGTACAGCCAGCTCGGCTCGCCGGATCTGCCGTCGCAGCCGCTCGCCGAACGGCTGGCCAAGAATCCGGCCGATAGTTCGGTCGACGAGTTGGTGGCGCGCGCCGAGGCCCATCTTGCCGCCAACCCTGGCGATGGACGCGGCTGGGACGTGCTCGCCCCGATCTATCTGCGCCTGCAGCGCTTTCCCGATGCCGTGACCGCCTATCGCAATGCCATCCGCCTCGATGGCGACACGGCCGCCCGCGAGGCCGGCCTCGGCGAAGCGATTGCCAATGCGGCCGGCGGCATCGTTTCGGCCGATGCGCAATCCGCTTTCGAACAGGCGCTAAAACTCGACCCGGCAAACGCGAAAGCCTCGTTCTATTTGGCGATGGCGCTGGCCCAGGAAGGCCGCATACCCGAGGCAACCGCGGCGTGGCAGAAAATGCTCGATTCCCTGCCGCAGGATTCACCATGGCGCGGAGCTGTCCAACAGGCGTTAGCCGAGGCTGCCAACCGCAGCGTCGCCTCAGGAGAGCCGGCGAAAGGCCCCGATGCCGCGGCCGTCGACGCCGCCTCGTCGATGGCGCCGCAGGACAGGCAGGCCATGATCGAAACCATGGTCGCCGGCCTCGACGAAAAATTGCGGCAAAAACCGCGCGACACGGAAGGATGGATGCGGCTCATTCGTTCCTATGTTGTGCTGGGCAAGGCCGACCAGGCGCGCGACGCGCTGCATCGCGGTATCGCCGTGTTTGGCGCCGACAGTGAGGAAGCGAAGAAATTCACCGCCTTTGCCGCCTCGCTCGGCCTGACGGCGACGGAGTAGGACATGACGCGCAAGCAGAAGCGATTGTCGGTGATTGTGGGAGGTCTTGCCTTCCTCGGCGCCGCCACCGGGCTGACCTTCTATGCGTTGGGCCAGAAGGCCTCCTATTTCTATATGCCCGCCGATCTGACCACCGCCAGCTTGCAGCCGGGACAGCGCATCAGGCTCGGCGGCCTCGTCGAAAAGGGCACAGTCGTGCGCGGGCAGGGCGCGACGGTTGCGTTCTCGGTCACCGACGCGCACAAATCGGTCAAGGTCAGCTATACCGGCATCCTGCCCGATCTGTTCCGCGAGGAGCAGGGCGTCATCACCGAAGGCAGCTTTGGCGCCGACGGCGTTTTCGTCGCCGACAGCGTGCTGGCCAAGCATGACGAGCGCTACATGCCCAAGGAAGTCGCTGACGGGCTGAAGGCCAAGGGCGTGTGGCAAGAGAGCAAGAGCCAGTAATGGTTGAGACCGGACACTTCGCGCTCGTCCTCGCCTTTGTGCTGTCGCTGGTGCAGACGCTGGTGCCGCTGATCGGCGCCCGTACCGGCAACCAGAGGCTGATGGCTGTCGGCGGTCCCGTCACGGTCACAGGCTTCGCGCTCACGGCGCTATCGTTCGCAGCACTCGCCGGCGCCTATGCAAGTTCCGATTTCTCGGTGGCGAGCGTGTGGGAAAACTCGCATTCGCTGCAGCCGCTGATCTACAAGATCACCGGAACCTGGGGCAATCACGAAGGCTCGATGCTGCTCTGGGTGCTGATCCTGACCTTCTTCGGTGCGCTGGTCGCTGTCTTCGGCTCCAACCTTCCGGCGACGCTGCGCGCCAATGTGCTGGCCGTGCAGGGGGCTATCGGCGCCACCTTCTTCCTGTTCATCCTGACGACATCCAATCCGTTCACCCGGCTCAATCCGGCACCGATCGAGGGCCGCGATCTCAACCCGGTCCTGCAGGATCTCGGCCTCGCCATCCATCCGCCGCTGCTCTATCTCGGCTATGTCGGGTTTTCTATCTGCTTTTCCTTCTCGGTCGCCGCCCTCATCGAAGGCCGCATCGATGCCTCCTGGGCGCGCTGGGTGCGGCCGTGGACGCTGGTCGCCTGGATGTTCCTCACCGGCGGCATCGCGATGGGCTCCTACTGGGCCTATTACGAGCTCGGCTGGGGCGGCTTCTGGTTCTGGGATCCGGTCGAAAACGCCTCCTTTATGCCGTGGCTGGCCGGCACGGCTCTTCTGCATTCGGCGATCGTCATGGAGAAGCGTTCGGCGCTCAAGATCTGGACGCTGCTGCTTGCCATCCTCACCTTCTCGCTGTCGCTGCTCGGCACCTTCCTGGTGCGCTCCGGCGTGCTGACCTCGGTGCATGCTTTCGCCACCGATCCGACCCGCGGCATCTTCATCCTGTGCATTTTGACGCTGTTCATCGGCGGCTCGCTGGCCCTGTTTGCGCTGCGCGCCTCGCGGCTGACGGCCGGCGGCCTGTTCCACCCGATCTCGCGCGAAGGCGCACTCGTCCTCAACAATCTGTTCCTGACCACAGCCACGGCCACCGTGCTGGTCGGCACACTTTATCCGCTCGCGGTCGAGGCGCTTTCGGCCGGCAAGATCTCGGTCGGCGCCCCCTTCTTCAACCTGACATTCGGCCCACTGATGGTGCCGCTGCTGGTCGTGGTTCCTTTCGGACCATTGCTCGCCTGGAAGCGCGGTGACCTCTATGCCGTCGCCCAGCGCCTGATGGCGGCTTTCGGCGCCGCTCTCCTGGCGATGCTGGTCACCGGGCTGTTCATCGACGGCGCGTCGGTGTTCGCCGCCCTTGGTGTCGGCCTCGCCTGCTGGCTGGTCTGCGGCGCGCTCACCGACCTCGCCGTCAAGTCCGGCTTTGGCAATGTGTCGCCCGCCATCATGCTGCGCCGTTTCGCCGGCCTGCCGCGTTCGGTGTTCGGCACTGCACTTGCCCATCTCGGCCTCGGGCTGACGACGCTCGGCATTGTCGGCACGCTGTGCTTCGGCACCGAAAGGATACTGTCGATGCATGCCGGCGAGAGCGTCGAACTCTCCGGCCACACGCTGCGTTTCGACGGCCTCTTCCCGGCGCAGGGTCCGAACTACAGCGAGCAGCGCGGCCGCTTTTCCCTGATCGGCGCCGATGGCGGCGTTTCAGCCGAAATCACCTCGGCAAAGCGCTTCTTTCCGGTGCGGCAGACGACGACGACCGAATCCGGCATCGAGACGATCGGCTTCAGCCAGCTCTATCTGTCGCTGGGCGATGAAGGCACCGATGGATCCGTCGTGGTGCGCCTGTGGTGGAAGCCGCTGGTGACGCTGATCTGGGGCGGAGCTCTGGTGATGATGGCGGGAGCCGCAATGTCGCTGCTCGACCGTCGCCTGCGGGTTGGCGCACCCTCGCGCCGCCGCAAGCAGGCAGCCTCCATGCCGTCGGCAGGCGCGCCGTGAGCACCAGGTTCTCGTTGGCCTCGCTCACCCTGCTTCTGGCGCTGCTGTTTGCCGGCGCGGCGCAAGCGGTGAAACCGGACGAGGTTCTCACCGATCCGGCGCTCGAGGCGAGGGCGCGGCTACTGTCGGAAGGCCTGCGCTGCATGGTCTGCCAGAACCAGTCCATCGACGAATCCGATGCAGACCTCGCCCGCGACCTGCGCATCCTGGTGCGCCAGCGCCTGGTTGCCGGCGATACCGACCAGCAGGTGATGGACTATATCGTGTCGCGCTACGGCGAGTTCGTGCTGTTGAAGCCGCGCTTCAGCCCGCGCAACGCCTTGCTTTGGGGCACGCCGGTGCTTCTGCTTCTAGTCGGCGGCATTTTCATTGTGCTGACCACACGCTCCTGCCGCTCGTTGGCAACCAAGGCGCTGAGCGCCGAGGAACAGGCGGCGCTGGACAAGATGCTGAGCGACTAGCTCGGCCATTCCTCCAAAGGCCAGTCCCGCGACGTGTGGATGGCGCGCAGGATAACAATGCTCTGACGGCCGGCGATCAGGCGCAATTCATAGGCAATGATGTAGGGCAGGCGGCCGATGGGCTTCTCATAAGTGCCTGTTACCCGGCCAGGTCGGCCCGTCGCCATATCACCAAGGCCCCGGCCCGGATACGGTCCGCGAGGCGTCGGGCGGCGGCAGGATTGTCCTGAGCGATAAAGGCAACTTGCTGCGTGAGATCGTCCAGCGCTTCTCGCGACCAGGTGACGAACAGCTTCACGCCTTGCCTGCGCGCCTGGCTTTCGCTGCTTCGATCACCGCGTCGAGCTCCGCCATGGCGTCGTCGTGGGGCACGACACGGCCAGCCTCTGCGTCGGCCATGCCACGTTTTATGCCTTCGATGATATCCAGCTCGCGATCGACATAGGCTGAGACCGCCTCGGCGGCGAGGAACGATTTACTACGCCTGGTATCGGTAGCGATCTGCTCCAGCTTCAGCTTGGTCTCGGACGAGACTCGAATGGTCATGGTGGTGCTTGCTGTCATTGTGAAAGCCTTGTGCTGAGTTGTGTACGCCATAGGGCAGCAGGCGAGCGCAACCAAGCGATTTGTGCGACCGCCCAACATTACAAAACTTTCATGCACCGGAAATGGCGCCGTAATGTGCGCCTCTCTATTTCTCTTGTCCGAGGATGCTCTGCCTGAGCCGCATCCAGTGAAAAGAGGATACGAGACCCATGACTATCGCCCCCAACCCATATTCCCGCACCCGCAAGCGCCTGTTGGCCGCCGCCGCTTCGCTGGCCATTGCCGGCGGCATCGGTTTCGGCGCCGTTGCCACTGGTACAGCTCCCGTTCTGGCCGACGCCGTGCGGGTCGAAGCGCCCCAGGTGCCGGGCTTTGCCGATGTCGTCGAGCGCGTTTCGCCGGCCGTGGTCAGCGTCAAGGTCAAGGCCAAGATCGAGCCTGCCGCCGATGACGGCTCCGACCAGTCCGACGATCCGGACGGCATGAACAACCTGCCCGACAATCCGCAGCTGCGCCAGTTCTTCAAGCAATTCCGCGGCTTTGGTGATCAGAACGGCCATGACGGCGGCAATCGTCGCTTCAGCCACCGCGACCATAACAACGACCAGCCGCGTCCGGTGGCGCAGGGTTCTGGCTTCTTCATCTCCGATGACGGCTATCTCGTCACCAACAACCATGTCGTCGAGGAAGGCTCCGCCTTCACAGTGGTGATGAATGACGGCAAGGAGCTTGACGCCAAGCTGATCGGCACCGATCCGCGCACCGATCTGGCGGTGCTCAAGGTCGATGGCGTCGGCAAGTTCACCTATGTCGATTTCGCCGACGATTCCAAGGTTCGCGTCGGCGACTGGGTGGTGGCCGTCGGCAATCCGTTCGGCCTCGGCGGCACCGTCACCGCCGGCATCGTCTCGGCCCGTGGCCGTGATATCGGCGCCGGTCCCTATGATGACTTCATCCAGATCGACGCTTCGGTCAACCGCGGCAATTCGGGCGGACCGACCTTCAACCTTAACGGCCAGGTCGTCGGCATCAACACCGCGATCTTCTCGCCGTCGGGCGGAAGCGTCGGCATCGCCTTCGACATTCCGGCCTCGACCGCCAAGCAGGTGGTGCAGGATCTGATGAAGAGCGGCTCGGTGCAGCGTGGCTGGCTCGGCGTCGAAATCCAGCCGGTTACATCGGACATCGCCGAATCGCTGGGCCTGAAGTCGCAGAACGGGGCTCTGGTTTCGGGCGCCCAGGACGGTGGCCCCGGCAAGAAGGCCGGCATCACCGCCGGTGACGTGATCACCCAGGTCGAAGGCAAGGACGTCGCATCGCCGAAGGAACTGGCTCGTCTGATCGGCGCCTACCCACCCGGCAAGTCGGTCGACGTCACGGTGTGGCGCGACGGCAAGAGCCAGACCATCAAGGTCGATCTCGGCACGCTGCCGTCCACCGACAAGCAGGCCTCGGCCGACCCGCAGCAGCCCGCGGCACCGGCAAAGCCCGCCGCGCTGGCCGATCTCGGCCTCACCGTCACCAAGTCGGAAAACGGCAAGGGCCTGGTGGTGACCGATGTCGATCCAGACAGCGATGCCGCCGACCGCGGCATCCAGCCCGGCGATGTCATCACCTCGGTCAATTCGACGGAGGTGAACGGCACCGAAGACGTCGCCAAGGCGATGGCCGATGCGGTCAAGTCCGGCCGCAAGGCGGTGCTGATGCAGATCACCCGCGACGATTCAAACCGCTTCGTCGCGCTGCCAGTCGCCAAAGGCTGACATCACACAGTTTCCAGTGCGGCGGTTTCAACACCCCCGAGCCGCCGCACGGGAAGCAAGGGGCCGAACGCGTTAGTCAGTCATTGTGTTCTGCCCCGGGCGGCAGCGGGCCCCCATCGCCCGCTGCCGCTCTAACATCGAAGCATGTCGCCCAAAAGTGCACGGCGGTTTTGGCAAAACGACATGCTTGAACGAAAGCTTTTGCGCTCATGGCGGCCCCTCAATCTTCCGGCGAAATCGCGTATAACGGCTCTATGAAGATTCTCGTCATAGAAGACGATCGCGAGGCGGCCGACTATATGCAGAAGGCCTTTGCCGAGGCTGGGCACACCGCCCATGTCGCCGGCGACGGCGAAACCGGCTTTGCGCTGGCCGATGCCGGCGACTATGACGTGATGGTCGTCGACCGCATGATGCCACGCCGCGACGGGCTCTCCGTCATTGCCGGCCTGCGCTCGCGCGGCAACACCACGCCGGTGCTGATCCTGTCGGCGCTGGGCGAAGTCGATGACCGCGTCACCGGTCTGCGCGCCGGCGGGGACGACTATCTGACCAAGCCCTATGCCTTTTCCGAATTGCTCGCCCGCGTCGAGGTGCTGAACCGCCGCGCCAGCGCCAGGGAAGCCGAAACCGTCTACCGGGTCGGCGATCTCGAGCTTGACCGGCTGTCCCATTCGGTCAAGCGCGCGGCGCGCGAGATCACGCTGCAGCCGCGCGAATTCCGCCTGCTCGAATATCTGATGCGCCATGCCGGCCAGGTGGTGACGCGCACCATGCTGCTCGAAAATGTCTGGGACTATCATTTCGATCCGCAGACCAACGTGATCGACGTTCACGTCTCGCGCCTGCGTGGCAAGATCGAGAAGGGTTTCGACAAGCCGATCCTGCATACGGTTCGCGGCGCCGGCTATATGCTGAAGAGCGGCTAGAGCATGATCCCAAAAAGTAGGTACCGGTTTTTGGAGAAGATCATGCTCCAACAAAGGGGTAGGTCATGATGAGATTTCAGCCAAATCTCATCATGAGCTAGAACTCGATGGCCCTTTCCCTGCCGGCCATCATGAGGACGACGGCGGCGCGGCTTTCAGCGCTTTATTTCCTGCTTTTCGCGCTATGTGCCGTGTTGCTGGTCTTCTACATGACGTCGTTGTCGGCCCGCATGCTGACCGGCCAGACCCAGCAGACCATCAATGACGAGGTGCTCGGCCTCGCCCGTGCCTATCAGAGCGGCGGCCTGCCGCGGCTGGTGCGCGTCGTCGAGCAGCGCTCGCGCCAGCCCGGCGCCAACCTCTATCTCATTGCCGACGTCAACGGCCAGATCCTCACCGGCAACGTGCAGAGCCTGGCACCGGGGGTGCTCGAGAGCGATGGCTGGACGACCGAACCCTTCTCCTATCGCCGTTTCGGCGAAGGTGAGCTCGAACGGCAGCGCAACCAGGCTGCCGACCCGAACGGCGCGCAGCCCGGCGAGACCGAAATTCAGTCCGAGGGCGAGAAGGGCCACAACGCCATCGCACTGGTGCTGCGGCTGCCCAACCAGATGATCATGCTGGTAGGCCGCGATCTCGGCGAGCCCGAGCGCTTCCGCGCCGTCGTCCGCCGCGCCCTGATGCTGGCGCTGGGCATGATGGGCCTGGGCGGGCTGCTGATCTGGTTCTTTGTCGGCCGCGCCGCGCTGAAGCGCATCGACAGCGTCTCGGAGGCAAGCCGCCGCATCATGGGCGGCGATCTCACGGGACGGCTGCCGGTGACCGGCGCCGGCGATGAGTTCGACCGCCTGTCGGAAAACCTCAACACCATGCTGGCCAGGATCGCGACGCTGAACGAAGGGCTGAAGCAGGTCTCCGATAACATCGCCCATGATTTGAAGACGCCGCTGACCAGACTGCGCAACCGCGCCGAGGCGACACTTTCGGGCAAGCACAAGACCACCGACTACCGGCAGGCGCTGGAAGGCACCATCGCCGAATCCGACCAGCTGATAAAAACCTTCAACGCCATCCTGATGATCTCCAGGCTGGAGGCCGGCTATTCCTCGGAGAGCACCAGCAAGGTCGATCTCGCCGCCGCGGTGCATGACGTTGTCGAGCTTTATGAGCCGGTGGCGGAGGAGGCTGGCGTGGTGCTCGAAACTGCCGCGGACGGGAATTTTTCCGTCAATGGCAACCGCGAGCTGATCGGCCAGGCGCTGTCGAACATCGTCGACAACGCCATCAAATACTCGACCGATGCGACGGAAAAGCCTGCCGTGCGCGTAGCCCTGCAGCGCGTCGGTCACGAAATCCGCCTCTCCGTTTCCGACAATGGCCATGGCATCCCCGACGATGCCGACCGCGCCAGGGCGACCGAGCGCTTCGTGCGGCTGGAAAAGAGCCGCTCGCAGCCGGGATCCGGTCTTGGCCTCAGCCTCGCCAAGGCGATCATGACTTTTCACAATGGCCGGCTTGAACTTCTGCCTGCCAATCCCGGATTGTCCGTTATCATGAGCTTCCCGGGGCGGGAGGACCATTGATGGCGGTGCGGATGGCGCAGAAACGGATCGAGACCGAATGGCGCCTGCAACTGGCGGCGCAACTCGCGCCGCTGGATGAGGCCCGCGCCCTGCGTGAACTGTCGGAGATCGCTGGCGATGCCAAGGACGAGAACCTGCCGCGGCTGGCGAAATTCCTAGGAGGCAAGGGCGCGGCCCAGGAGTTTCTCGCTGCCGTCTTCGATCTCTCGCCTTTCCTCCGCGATGTCGCGCGCCGCCGGCCGCAAATCCTCGACGCGCTGTTCGATGGCAGTGTCGAGGCTCGGCTGCTCGCCATCGCCGAAGCGATCGGCAAGGCCGCCTTTTCCGAGACCGTTTCCGAATCCAGCCTGATGATGGAACTCAGGCAGTGGAAGGGTGAAGCTCACTTCCTGATCGCACTTGCAGACCTCTCCGGCGAGGCCGATACCGCGCTGACGGTAAGGCGCCTCAGCAATCTCGCCGATGCCTGCACCTGCGCGGCGGTCGACTTCCTGCTGCGCGAGGCGCACAGCCAAGGCAAGCTCAAATTGCCCGATCCCGAAAATCCGTCACGGCAATCCGGCTGGATCGTGCTCGGCATGGGCAAGCTTGGCGCGCATGAACTGAATTTCTCCTCCGACATCGACCTCGTCGTCTTCTTCGATCCGGATGCGCCGGCGATCGTCGATCCGCTCGAGGCCACAGAGCTGTTTGCGCGCCTGACCCGCAGGCTGGTCCGCATCCTGCAGGACCGCACCGGGCACGGCTATGTCTTCCGCACCGATTTGAGGCTTCGTCCCGATCCAGGCTCGACGCCGCTGGCGATCCCGGTCGAGGCAGCACTTCGCTACTATGAGGCGCGCGGCCAGAACTGGGAGCGCGCCGCCATGATCAAGGCGCGTCCCGTGGCCGGCGATCTCGATGCCGGGGATGCGTTCCTGCGGGAATTGCAGCCCTATGTCTGGCGCAAATACATGGACTATGCGGCGATCGCCGACGTTCATTCGATCAAGCGCCAGATCCATGCCCACAAGGGTCATGGCGAGATCGCGGTCAAAGGACACAACGTCAAGCTCGGCCGCGGCGGGATTCGCGAAATCGAATTCTTCGTCCAGACCCAGCAACTGATCGCCGGCGGCCGTTTTCCGGAGCTGCGCGGCCGCGAGACGGTGCCGATGCTGGGTGCGCTGGCGGCGCGCAACTGGATCACCGCCGATGCACGCGACGCGCTCACGCAGCAATATTGGTTTCTGCGCCGCGTCGAACACGCCATCCAGATGGTCGCCGACGAGCAGACGCATATTCTGCCCGACGATGATGAAGGGCTGGAACGCATCGCCCATATGCTGGGCTTTGCCGATGCCGCCAGATTTGCCGAAACCTTTCGCGCGGCTTTGCATGAGGTCGAGCGCCATTACGCCGCGCTGTTCGAGACCGCGCCTGAATTGTCGGCCGGCGTCGGCAATCTGGTCTTCACCGGCGATGTCGACGATCCCGACACGCTGCAGACCTTGCACGGCCTTGGCTTCCAGCGGCCAAGCGACATCTGCCGCGTGATTCGAGGCTGGCATTTCGGCCGCTACCGCGTCACCCAGTCTGCGGAAGCGCGCGAGCGGCTGACCGAACTGACGCCGGCGCTGCTCAAAGCCTTCGGCCAGACGCGCCGGGCCGACGAGGCGCTGGTTCGCTTCGACGAATTCCTCGCCGGCCTGCCCGCCGGCATCCAGCTGTTTTCGCTGCTGCAGTCGAATCCCGCTCTGCTGAAGCTTATGGCGACGATCATGGGCGCCGCGCCTCGGCTGGCGGCAATCATCACAAGGCGCCCGCATGTCTTCGACGGTCTGCTCGACCCGGCGCTGCTCACCGAACTGCCCAACCGCGCCTATCTCTCAGCGCGGTTGGCCGCTTTCATCGATGGCGACAGGCCCTACGAGGATGTGCTTGACCGGCTGCGCATCTTTGCCTCCGAGCAGAAATTCCTGATCGGTGTCAGGCTGCTCGCCGGCTCGATCGACCCGGCGCGCGCCGGCCGCGCCTTTTCCGATCTCGCCGACCTCACCATCGACGCCGCATTGCAGGCGGTGACCACCGAATTCGCGCTGCGCCACGGCGGTATCGCCGGCGGCACGGTTTCGCTGCTCGGCATGGGTAAGCTCGGCAGCCGCGAATTGACGGCGGGTTCGGACGTCGACCTTATCCTGCTTTACGATCACGACCCGGATGCCGACGAGTCCGACGGCGACAAGCCGCTCGCACCGTCGCACTACTACACCAGGATGACGCAGCGGCTGATCGCGGCTGTCTCGGCGCCGACCGCCGAGGGCGTTCTCTACGAACTCGATTTGCGCTTGCGGCCATCCGGCAACAAGGGGCCGGTGGCGACCCATATCGACGCCTTCAAGAAATACCAGCGCCAGGAGGCCTGGACCTGGGAGCACATGGCTTTGGCAAGGGCTCGCGCCATCGGCGGTGACGCTGCCCTTTGCGCCGAGGTCGAGGCCGAGGTGGCGGCACTTCTGGCCTTGCCGCGCGACGCCGCCAAGGTGAGGGCGGAGGCATCCGAGATGCGCGCGCTGATCGAGAAGGAAAAATCGCCGCGCGATCTCTGGGACATCAAGCTCATCTCCGGCGGCCTCATCGACCTCGAATTCATCGCGCAGGTGGCGGTTATAACCGGGCAGGTCGAAGCCGGCCGCAGGGTGACCGCGACCGGCGAAATCCTGGCGCATCTGTCGCCGGATTTCGCCGAGGCTGACGTCAGGCAGCAGCTTTGCGAAGCCTACCAACTCTATCTGGCGCTGACCCAGATGACGCGGCTTTGCCTCACCGGTGCATTCGAACGCGATGACGTTCCGCCGGGATTGTCGGATCTGCTTCTGGCGGTGACTGACCTGCCGGATTTCGGTGTGCTGGAAGCACATCTCAAGGAAACGTCGCAAAAGGTCAGAAAGGATTTCAACCTTTTGCTTCGTACGAAACGGTCGTGAGGGCGTGAAGCGTTGGCGGCTGTTTCGGATCGCATCGGGGGTGACGATGCAACAGGAGATACCCATGAGAAAGACAACCGGACTTGCCCTTGCCTTTGTCGCGCTTGCCGGCGCCGTTGGCACCACCGCCTATGCCGAGAACAATGCCAGCGCCAGAATGCGCGAGGGCGCGATGATGCGCCTCGACAAGGCGATGAAGGATTCCAACGGCACCATCAGCTTCGACCAGTTTTCCGACGCCATGAACGCGCGGCTGAAGAAGCTGGTCGCCGATAATGGCGGCAAGCTGACAGTCGCCCAGCTCGCTGACGCGCTGGAGAAGGCGCGGTTCGAGGAAATGGCCAAGCGCATAGTTGCCCGCTACGACAGCAAGGGCGACGGCACGCTGACCACGGACGACATCACCGGGCGCGAGAAGAAGGTGTTCGCCATGCTCGACCGCAACAATGACGGCAAGATCGAGCGCAACGAACTGCCAAAGAAAGGCCGCATGGGCCGCCACCACCAATGGGACGGCGGCGACGACAGCATGGAGTGAAATGGCGATATGTCTCCGGCGGCGAAAGCCGCCGGAGCCCTTACATGACCGGGGCTACTCAGTCCTTGAACGCGGCGGAGAGCACCGCTCGCATTGGCGGGCCGTCAGGCCGCCGCCTTCACCGCCAGCGCCGGCTTCTTCACCGGAATGCGCACCGACACGATCGTGCCGACGCCTTCGGTCGAGCGGATTTTCAGCGCGCCGCCCTGCAGCTCGGCCAGCGAGCGCGAGATGGCAAGGCCGAGGCCGGAGCCGGCGTGGTTCTTCGAAAACTGGTTCTGCACCTGTTCGAAGGGGCGGCCAAGCTTGCTCAGTGCCTCCTTCGGAATGCCGCAGCCATTGTCCTCGATGGTCAGCACCAGCGCGCCTGACGTGTTGCGGGCGCGCACCGAGATATGGCCGCCCTGACCGGTGAACTTCACCGCATTCGACAGCAGATTGATGGCGATCTGCTTGATCGCCCGGCGGTCGGCGAACAGCGTCATCGTATCGGCGATGCGGGTTTCGACCGTGATCGATTTCTCCGCCGCCTGCAGCGAGATCACCCGCACCGTCTCGCGGATCAGCGGGCAGAGATCGATTTCCTCGCGGTCCACCGAGAATTGGCCGGCTTCGATCTTCGACATATCGAGTATGTCGTTGATGACGCCGAGCAGATATTTGCCGCTGCCGTTGATGTCGTTGGCATATTCCTCGTAGCGCGGCGAACCGAGCGGCCCGAACAGGCCTTGTTCCATCAGTTCGGAGAACCCGATGATGGCGTTGAGCGGCGTGCGCAGCTCGTGCGACATGTTGGCTAGGAATTCGGATTTGGCCCGATTGGCGGCCTCGGCGCGCTCGGTTTCCTTCATATATTCGCGGTTGAGCTCGACCAGTTCCTTGGCGCGCTCTTCCTCGGCCCGGCGGGCGAGGCTGAGGTCGTGGATGGTCGCCATCAGCCGGCGCTCGCTGTCGACCAGCTTTTCCTGGTGCAGCTTGATCTGGGTGATGTCGGAGCCGACGGAGACCGTGCCGCCGTCCCGGGTCCTCAGTTCGTTGACCTGCAGCCAGCGGCCGTCGGAGAGCTGCCGCTCGAAGGTTGCGCCCCCTTGCGGCCCGTTGGTGTTGGCCAGCCGCCGTTCAGAGGCGAAGGCCAGCATGCGCTCTTCAAGCACGGCGCGCGCAGCGCCCGGCATGACGTCGCGGTCCGACAGGCCGTTGTCCTTCTGGTATTTGGAATTGCACATGATCAGGCGCTGGGCGGCATCCCACAGCACGAAGGATTCGTTGATGTTTTCGATCGCGGTCCGCAGGCGCAGGTCGGCCGCCTCCGAGCGCAGCGCCAGATGCCGCTGCTCGGTGACGTCGACGGCAATGCCGATCAGCTGGATCTCAGGCGCTTCCGGGTCGATCACCTGGGCCCTGGCGCGCATCCACACCCACTGGCCGTCGGCGTGACGCATCCGGAACACCTGGTCGATATGGTCGATCTCGCGCTCGACGATTTTGTTGGCCAGCTCGAACAGGTCGCCGTCCTCGGGGTGGATGATGTCGTCGACCTCGCCGAACGACAGCATCGAGTTGCAGGGCTCGTAGCCCAGCATGTCGTACATCGAGCGCGACCAGTACATCTTGCCGCGCACCATGTCCCAGTCCCACAGGCCGCAGCGACCGCGAACCAGCGCCATGTCGATGCGCTGATGGGCTTCGAGATAGATGCGGTCGGCTGTCTGGGCGCGCGATGCCTGGCCGAAATAGGCGTAGAGGATGATGATCAGCACGCCGGCTGTCAGCACAAACAGCGTGACGTTGAGCGAGACGGTCTTGCGCCAGTTGTCGAACGCCGCTTCCTGCGGCACCAGCACGGCGGCGGCGTACTTGCGGTCCCGGGTCAGGCTCACCGCCGCGTACCAGTCCTGGCCGCCGATGCTGACATCCATGACCCCGGCGCGGTCGCCGAACATGAACAGCGGCTGGCCGTCCAGCACCAGGCTGTCCAGCGATCGCCCTTGCCAGCCGGTCGACAGCGGCGACACGGCAATGATCTTGAAGGCGCTGTCGGTGATCACAAGCACATGGCTTCTGCCCATGGCGCCCTGGCGGCTCGTGCTTTCCAGAAGATCAATTGCACCGCTGGATGCCGCGGTCGGGTCGGCCGAGATTGCGTTCGCCATCTGGCCGGCGGCGAGACCTAGCACCGCCTTGCCGTCGCGCTCGGCCTCGTCGCGCTCGTTCATCAGCGACAGCACGCGCAGTGCGGCGATGACGATCAGGAAGATGATGATGAGAGCCGGTATCGAACGGCGCAGAAGGGGTTCGGCAGCCAGGAGCCGCCGGTAGGCTGGTTCAGCGATGAGCCGCGTATTGCCGGCGAGGCCGTCGCCTCGCGCCTTGCGCCGCTCAAAAGCCGTCCCTTCGGGCGCGCCCCACGCGTCCGCCTTGGCCATAAATGGCACTCCCCGAATTTCCGTACGCTTGACGATTCGGCAACACCGCACATCCGAATCGTCTGTAAAGAATCAAAGGTGATTCGCCTTGTCCAGAGGCGCGGCCGAAAAACATTAAAAATTGATTGAAATAACGCTGAAATCCCTCCCCTTGAGGGGAGGGTGGCCCGAAGGGCCGGGTGGGGTCCTCGGCGAAGCGCTCGACTCTCTCAATCACGGTCGAAGTTGGTCGAGGTCGCGCACTGCCGCAACGACCCCACCCGTCCATCCGCCTTCGGCGGCTGTCCACCGTCCCCTCAAGGGGGAGGGATCAGGCCAGCGTTCGCTCCACAATGTCCCGCAAATCCGCCGACAGGTTCTCGGCACCGGCGATGGCCAGCAGCGCTTCCCTGGCCTTGGCTTGCCTGCCCGGCTCCAGCGAGCGCCACGAGCGCAGCGCTGTCGCCAGCCTGGCCGCCACTTGCGGATTGCGTTTTTCAACCTCGAGTACGGTCTGGGTAAAAAACCGGTAGCCTTCGCCATCGGCGCGGTGGAAGCCGGTCTGGTTGGCGCTGGCGAATGTGCCGACCAGCGAGCGCACCCGGTTCGGATTGGCCATCGAGAAAGCTGCGTGACCAGTCAGCTCGCGTACCGTGTCGACTGTCCGGGGTCCCGGCACGCTGGCCTGGATCTGGAACCATTTGTCCATGACCAGCGGATCGGCGCCATAACGGGCCTCGAAATCGGCCAGCGCCTTGATCGCCTCCGGCGAACCGTCATGGCGGTGCGCAAGGACGGTCAGCGCTGCGGCGCGGTCGGTCATGTTCGTCGCGACCTCGAAATGCCGGGCGGCGAGCGCAGCCCCTTTCGGCAGCAGCGAGAGGTAGTCGAGCAGGATGTTGCGCAGCGCGCGGCGTCCCGCACTTGCCGCGTCGGGGCTGAACGGCCCGTCGTCGGCGAGGCGGCCGTATAGGTCGGTGAACGTTTGCTGATTGGCGCGCGCGATTGCCAGCGCCAGCGCCTCGCGGGCGGCGAAGATGGCGTCGGGGTCGATATTCCTGCCGATGTCGCGAGCAATGTCGGCCTCGCCCGGAAGCGAAAGCGCCAGTGCCCGGTAAGCGGGTTCCAGCGTCTCGTCGCCGGCGATCTTGCCGGCAAGTCCGGTCAGCCTGGCGGTGAAGGCCGGCTTTGCGCCGCCGAGGATCTGGCGGAAGGCCGCTATCAGCGCATCGGTCAAAAGCGTGTTGAACGCCTGCCAGCGCGCAAAGGCATCGCTGTCATGGCCGGCGAGGAAGAACTGGTCGTCGGCCTTCTGCTCGACCGAAAGCGTGATCGGCGCCGAAAAGCCGCGATTGAGCGACACCGCCGGCCGCTCGGCAACGCCTGAGAAGCGCACCATGTGACGGCGCTTGCGAATATGGATGACACCGTCCTCGACGGTGGCTCCCTCGACGCCATCATAGGCGACCGGCTCACCGCCCGCGCCGACCAGCCCGAAGGCGAGCGGAATGTGCATCAGGCGCTTGCGGCTCTCCGACGGTGTCGGCGGCACCGACTGCTCGATCTCGAGCGTAAACTCGCGCGTCGCCGGATTGTGCGTCGAACTGACGGTCAGGTTCGGCGTGCCCGCCTGGTGATACCAGAGCGCGAACTGAGACAGGTCGCGCCCGGAGACGTCCTCGAACACCTTCAGGAAGTCCTCGATCGTCGCGGCCTCGCCATCATGGCGCTCGAAATAGAGGTCCATGCCGGCGCGGAAAGCCTCGGCCCCGAGAATCGTGCGGATCATGCGCACGACTTCCGAGCCTTTTTCGTAGACCGTCGCCGTGTAGAAATTGTTTATCTCGCGGTAGCGGCGCGGCCGCACCGGATGCGCCAGCGGTCCCTGGTCCTCGGGGAACTGGTGCGCCCTCAGCGTGCGCACTTCGGCGATGCGCTTGACCGCGCGCGAGCGCTGGTCGGCTGAGAATTCATGGTCGCGAAAAACCGTCAGCCCTTCCTTAAGGCAGAGCTGGAACCAGTCGCGGCAGGTGATCCTGTTGCCGGTCCAGTTGTGGAAATACTCATGCGCGATGATCGCCTCGATATTGGCGAAATCGGCATCGGTGGCGGTTTCCCGGTCGGCCAGCACATACTTGTCGTTGAAGATATTGAGGCCCTTGTTCTCCATGGCCCCCATGTTGAAGTCGGAAACGGCGACGATGTTGAAGACGTCGAGGTCGTATTCGCGGCCGAACGCTTTCTCGTCCCATTGCATCGAGCGCTTGAGCGCGTCCATGGCGTAGCCGGCGAGCCCCTCCTTGCCTGGCTCGACATAGATGCCGAGTTCGACCTTGCGGCCGGACATGGTGACGAAACTGTCGGCGACCTGGCCAAGATTGCCGGCCACGAGCGCAAACAGATAGGACGGCTTGGGGAAGGGGTCGTCCCAGACTGCAAAGTGCCAGCCGTCGGCAAGCGCGCCGCTTTCGACCGGATTGCCGTTGGAAAGCAACAGCGGCGCTTCGTCCAGCCTCGCCTCGATACGCACGGTATAGACCGACAGGATGTCGGGGCGGTCGAGGAAATAGGTGATGCGGCGAAAGCCCTCGGCCTCGCATTGCGTGCAATAGACATTGCTGGAGCGGTAGAGGCCCATCAGCGCCTCATTGCTGGCCGGCGCGATCTCGGTCTCGAGCAGCAGCTGGAAACGGGCCGGCGGCCTCAAAATGGTCAGCTGGTCCGGCGTGGCGAGATACTCGGCCGGGGCAAGCTCGCGACCGTCGATGGCAATGCGCTTGAGCACCAGCCCGTCGCCGTCCAGCACCAGCGACGTCGAGGCGGCGGCGCCATCGCGGCGTTCGATCGTCAGCACTGCGGTGACACGCGTTGCGTCTGGCGAAAGGCGGAAGGTGAGGCCGGTTTGCGGGATGGAAAAGTCGTTGGGGCGGTAGTCTTCGAGCTTGAAGACCTGGCCGGTATCGGTTCGCATTCCCTTGGGTTTCCCTGTCGCTATCGGAGCCGCTGACGTGTCCTGGCCCATTAAATCTAAAGTTGCGCGCTCTTTACACGAAACGGTCACTCGACAAAACTGCGCCAATGCCTATTTCGGGGCGTTCCCCTTCCGCCATCATCGTGAGGCCTTGATGACCGTCGTCACATCGAAGTTCGGCATGGGCGCCCTGTGTACCGCGTTGTTCGACGCGCATCTCAGCGGAGATCCGGGAAGCAACAGAACAGTGAAAGCCGGGCCTGGAGACGAAGCGGGTGGGAAACTGTCCGATCATCCCGGCGCGCATCGGCCCAAAAATCGATGTCGATTTTTGGAAAGCACGATGCGCAGATTTAAAGTGTCAGAGCGTCCTTTGCGCGTCGAAGACGAGGCGCGGCGCTCTAATGTTCTCACCGGGATCATGCTCAAGGTCATGTCGATGGCAGTCTTTGTCGGCATGCAAACCTGCATCAAGGCCGCCGGCACTTTGCCGGCCGGCCAGATCGTCTTCTTCCGCTCCTTCTTCGCCATCTTCCCGATCATCGTCTTCCTGGCCTTCAAGAGAAAACTCGGTACGGCGTTCGCCACCAAACGCCCGCTGAACCACATTGCGCGCGGTGTCGTCGGCGTTTGCGCCATGGGGCTCGGCTTCTTCGCGCTGACCCGGCTGCCGCTGCCGGAAGCGATCACGCTGAACTATGCCCAGCCTTTGCTGGTGGTGGTGTTCTCTTCGCTGTTCCTCGGCGAAGCTATCCGCGTCTATCGCTGGAGCGCGGTTGCGGTCGGTCTGGTCGGCGTGCTGATCATCTCGTGGCCGGAGCTGACGCTGCTCACGTCGGGCGCCGCGCTCGGCGACCAGGAGGTGCTGGGCGTCATCGCTGCTCTTGTTTCTGCGGCAATCTCCGCCAATGCCATCCTGCTCGTGCGCAATCTTGTCCAGACTGAACGAACAGCGACCATCGTGTTGTGGTTCTCGGCGACGGCGAGTGTCATGGCGCTGCTTACGCTGCCCTTCGGCTGGCAGGCGCTGACACCGCCGCAGGCCGGTCTGCTGGTCGCAGCGGGGTTCTGTGGCGGGCTGGCGCAGATTTTGATGACGGCGGCGTACCGCCATGCCGAAGCTTCGGTGGTGGCGCCGTTCGAATACACCTCGATGATCCTCGGCGTCGTCGTCGGCTATTTCGCCTTTGGCGATATCGCCACCATCAACACGCTCGTCGGCGGTGTGATCGTCGTTGCCGCCGGCATCTTCATCATCTGGCGCGAGCGCCAACTCGGCCTGGAACGCACCCGAACGCGGAAGGCAGCGCCACCACAGGGGTGAGGAGGTCCGCGGGGTTGGCTCAGTTAGCTTCCGCACGTTCCTTCGCCAGCCGCACCAGCACCGCTCGCGTCTGCTCGTCGGCCGGGAAGAAAGACTCGATCGCCAGTTCCGACAGCGTCACGTCAAGCGGCGTGCCGAAGACGGTGATGGTGCTGATGAAGGACAGCACCTGGTCGCCATGCGCCAGCCGCAGCGGATGGACGATGCCGTTGGGCTCGACCGGCACCGGCCGCGCGCCCTTGAGCCCGGAGGGATAGGTTCGCAATTCGCGCTCCAGCTCGACCAGGACGGGATCGCCGGCGGCATCGTTCTGGTGTTTAAGCCGCTCCAGCAGATGCGCTCGCCACTCCGCCAGATTAACGATACGCGGCGCAATGCCGTTCGGGTGCAGGCTGAGGCGCAGCACATTGACCGGCGGCTGGAGCAGCGACGGCTCGGCAACATCGGCCAGAAACGGGCCGATGGCGGCATTGGCGGAACTCAGGTTCCAGTGCCGGTCGACGGCGAGCGCGGGGAACGGTTCATGCCCCTTGAGCACGGTCTCGACCGCGGCAAGCGCCGGCGCCAGCGTCTTGTCTGTGAGTGGCCGCTCGCTGAAGCTCGGCGCAAAGCCGGCAGCCAGCAACAGCTGATTACGCTGCCGCAGCGGAATCTCAAGCTGCTCGGCCAGATGCAGCACCATCTCGCGCGAGGGCGCGGCGCGGCCGCTTTCGACGAAGGAGAGATGACGCTGGGAAATCTCAGCCTCCATTGCGAGATCAAGCTGGCTCATGCGCCGGCGCGTGCGCCATTCGCGGATCAGGCTGCCGGCGGAGGTTTGGACTGTTGTCATCGGGGATGAGTAGGCCGGGGAGAGGCGTATTTCAATTACCTGGGAGGTCATTGGCGCGGTTCTCCCTTCTCCCCCTGTGGGAGAAGGTGGCCGAGCGAAGCTCGGTCGGATGAGGGGTGTTCCAGGGAACGCCAACATCTCACTCCGCTGGAACACCCCTCATCCGTCTCGGCGCTGCGCGCCGATCCACCTTCCCCCACAAGGGTGGAAGGAAGAGGCGCGCTTCACCCCAGCTCCCGCAACTTCGCCTTCACCTCGAGAAAATCCCGCCACGCCAGTTTCTTGTGCGCCGGCGTCCGCAAGAGATAGGCCGGGTGCAGCGTCGGCATGGCCGGAATGGCGGTGCCCGACGCCGTCTTGTGCACCTGCCAATTGCCGCGCAGGCGCAGGATGCCCTCGGTCGTCTTGAGCAGGGTTTTGGCCGAAGGGCCGCCGAGATTGACCAGCACCTTCGGATTGACCAGCTCGATCTGCCGCTCGATGAAGGGGCGGCAGATTTCGGTCTCGTGCGGCGTCGGCGTGCGGTTGCCGGGCGGCCGCCAGGGAATGACGTTGGCGATATAGACCGAAGTCCGGTCAAGCCCGATCGCCGCCAGCATGCGGTCGAGCAGCCGGCCGGAGCGGCCGACGAAGGGCAGGCCCTCAATATCCTCGTCGCGGCCGGGCGCCTCGCCGACCAGCATCACCGAACCCTCCGGATTGCCGTCGGCGAAGACCAGGTTCTTGGCGGTGAATTTGAGGTTGCAGCCATCGAAGGACGCCATGTGCTGGCGCAGTTCGTCGAGCGTCGAGGCACTTGCCGCCATTTGCCGGGCCAGGACCGCCTGTGCCTCGTCGGGCACCGTCGCCATGGCCGGAACGGAACGCGCCGGCGCGTCCGGCACTCGGCTTGCGTCCAGCCCGGGGCTGGCGGCGGCTTGTTCCGGAAACTTGTTTTCGCGAGGCGGCGCGGCAGGCGCCGTTGTGCGCTCGGGGCGCTTCGGTGCTGCCCCGGCAAACCGGTTCACCGGCGCGTCCTCCAACGCTTCGTCGACACCGGCAGAGGCGTAGAAGGCGAGCAACTCGGCCAGGTCGGATCGGTTGTTGGGGGAGGCGGCAGTCATACCGGGCACATTCGTCCGCCGAGAGACGATTTGCAAGGTTGGGCGGTTAGTAATCTCCCCCTCAAGGAGGGAGATTACGCGCTCGTCGGCTTTCGCCAATCACGAAGGGCATTTCGTGGCGATTTTCACGGCGTCTGCCGCTTACCCCGTCGGTATCCGCGGATCCTGCACCAGATAAAACGTCCAGCGCGGCGTGTAGTCGGTGATAAGAAACTCGAAGCGTCCCCTCTTCAGCGGGTCGATCTGTCCACTCTTGAACAAGAGCCGGTCATAGGGTTCGAAATCGCGGTCGAAATCGGCGTACGCGCTCGACAGGATGTTGTCGGGCGTCTTGTTGCGCTGGTCGAAGGACAGGCCGTCGCCGAACACGCTCGGCTGGTTGAGTATCTCCTGCAGCTCGAACTGGAATTCGACCCAGGCCTGGCCGCTGTTGTTGAGCACCTCGATACGCATGTACAGGATGCCGTTGGCGAATTCGCCGTTGGTGCTGAACGGCTGGATCGGTTTGGTGGTGCGGATGGTGAGCGTCACCGGCGTCGACGAATTCAGCTCCTCGGAGATGACCAACGGATCTTCCTTGGTGCCGGTGCCCGAGGCGCCGGTGATGTGGAAACCGCCAAGCTCGTCGGAAAAGGAATAGGCGCCGGTCGCCCATACCTTCACCGGCTCGGCCTGAGCGCGAACCGGCGTAAGCATTGAAAGGGCGAGAAGGATCGCTCGGCACGTCCGGCCGGGCGGAAGGGGGAAGCGCGTCAATGAATAGCCGGACGGCGTGCGCATGGAAATAAGTATGGCCGATAAGAGAGCCGTCGAACAATTAAAATATGGGACGCTGAGCGCGGCCGCGCGCAAAACGCTTGCGGCAGAGTTGTTATCCGCGACTTTTTGTCGAAATCGGCATTGTCACGTCAGCGCCGGTTTCCTGTCGCGGATTGATGCGCTATGCAGCGCAGGAGCCAGCAAAATGCCGGAAACGGTTGGCCAGTGCGGAGGGGTTGATGAGCGAGATCGAACGCGAGAGCATGGAATTCGACGTGGTCATCGTCGGGGCCGGCCCGGCGGGCCTTGCCGCAGCGATCCGTCTCAAGCAGGTCAATCCCGAGCTTTCCGTCGTGGTGTTGGAAAAGGGCGGCGAGGTTGGTGCACACATTCTGTCAGGCGCCGTCGTCGATCCCATAGGCATCGACCGCCTGTTGCCGGGCTGGCGCGAGGAAGATGGCCATCCCTTCAAGACGCCGGTTACGGCCGACGATTTCCTGGTGCTCGGCCCCGCCGGCTCGTTCCGTCTGCCCAATATCCTGATGCCGCCGCTGATGAACAATCACGGCAACTACATCGTCTCGCTCGGCAATGTCTGCCGCTGGCTGGCAACCAAGGCTGAAGCGCTAGGCGTCGAAATCTATCCGGGCTTTGCTGCCGCCAGCCTCGTCTACAACGATGCCGGCGCGGTCACGGGCGTCGTCACCGGCGACATGGGCGTCGAAAAAGACGGCACACATGGCCCGGGCTTTGCGCCGGGCATGGCGCTGATGGGCAAATACGTGCTGATCGGCGAGGGCGCGCGCGGTTCGCTGTCCAAGCAGCTGATCGCAAAATACAAACTGTCCGACGGCCGTGAGCCCGGCAAGTACGGCATCGGCCTCAAGGAGCTGTGGCAGGTCAAGCCCGAGAACCACCGGCCGGGCCTGGTGCAGCACTCCTTCGGCTGGCCGCTCGACCTGAAGACAGGCGGCGGCTCCTTCCTCTACCACCTCGAGGATAACCAGGTCGCGGTCGGCTTCGTCCTGCATCTCAACTACAAGAATCCCTGGCTGTCGCCCTTCGAGGAATTCCAGCGCTTCAAGACGCATCCGGCGATATCGCGCACCTTCGAGGGCGCCAAGCGCATCGGCTACGGCGCGCGCGCCATTACCGAAGGCGGCTGGCAGTCGGTGCCGAAACTCTCCTTCCCCGGCGGCGTGCTGATGGGGTGTGCGGCGGGCTTCGTCAACGTGCCGCGCATCAAGGGTTCGCACAATGCGGTGCTGTCCGGCATGCTGGCGGCCGAGCATGTCGCGCAAGCGATCGGCTCCGGCCGCGCCAATGACGAGCTGTCGTCTTATGAGGACGCCTGGCGCGCGACCGATATCGGCAAGGATTTGAAGAAGGTCCGCAACGTCAAGCCGCTCTGGTCGCGCTTCGGCACCATTATCGGCGTCGGCCTCGGTGGTCTCGACATGTGGCTGAACACGCTGTTCGGCTTCTCGCCCTTCGGCACGCTGAAACATGGCAAGGCCGATTATGCCACGCTTGAGCCCGCGGCCAAGCACAAGAAGATCGCCTATCCCAAAGCGGACGGCGTGCTGACCTTCGACCGCCTGTCCTCGGTGTTCCTGTCCAACACCAATCACGAGGAAAACGAGCCGGTGCATCTCATCGTCGGCGACATGGAGTTGCAGAAGCGTTCCGAGCATGATGTCTTTGCCGGGCCTTCGACCCGCTATTGCCCGGCCGGTGTTTACGAATGGGTCGACAAGGACGGCAACGCCGCCGCCGATCCGTCTGCCAAAGATGTGCGCTTCGTCATCAACGCGCAGAACTGCGTGCACTGCAAGACCTGCGACATCAAGGATCCCAACCAGAACATCAACTGGGTGCCGCCACAAGGCGGCGAAGGCCCGGTCTATCAGGGCATGTGAGCCTCACCGACCGGGGCCGTCTCAACCAGCAAAAATGGCGGCGATGGCCGGGTTTACCAAGGCATGTAAGCGCTCGGCGCCAAAGATTGTTGAAACCGTCGTCTGCTTGTGGTCTCATTGCCGCGTCCATGGGGAAAATGGCATGCGCGTGTTGGTCTTGTTTTGCGTCGCCGTCATAAGCGCGGCCTGCGGCGTCGTCGGGACGGCGTCGGCGGGGGTGAAAACCGTCGTCAAGACGCGAACCTATGACATCACCGGCACGACAGGTGCCGGTCTGGTTATCGCCATGAACCGCAGGGGCCCCAAGCACGGTTTCATGACCCACGCCATCGCGCAGACAAGCTACACCGCCGACTGGAGCCTGGACGTGGGTCAGGTCAACGGCGTCTGCCGCCTGCGCCAGGCCAATGGAACGCTCAACATCGCCTACACCTACCCGCGCGTCGCCTCGGCCGTCACGCCGGCGCTGCGCAAACGCTGGAACCGGTTTTTCACAGGCGTTCTCGCTCATGAAGGAACCCATGGCCGTATCGCCGGGCAGATGATGCAGGCTGCCGAGCGGTCGGTTCGCGGCCTGAAATTTGCCAACGATCCGCAATGCAACAAAACGCGCGTCGAAGCCACGCGGCGCTTGCAAGCCACTTCCAAGCTCTATGAGGCAAAACAGATCGCGTTCGACGCGCGCGAGCACAGTGAAGGCGGCCATGTCGAGCGCATCATCGAGGCCTTGGTAGGCTTGTGAAACCGTAAGCCCCGTGGCGTACGATCTAGCCGCCCATGCTGGGCTGGATCAGCGACACAGTCGCGGTAGAATCCTCGTCGACCGGCTTGGTCTCGCTGCGCATCAACGAAAATTCCACCATCACCGGCAGATGGTCGGAGCCGGTCTCTTCCATCTGCGTCGACGACAGGATGGTCACCCCGCCCTTCGAAAACACCTGGTCGATCGGCAGGCCCGCATAGCGCCGCAGGAAATCGGGCAGGGTCCGGTGGATCCAGGTCGGTCCGGCCGACGGCATCACGGTCAGTCCGCCGAGCGAGGCAACGCGCCGTACCGCGGCGCTCCACGGCACGGCGTTGCAGTCGCCGGCCATGATCGCCGTCTCGCCGAGCGAGGTGAGCGTCTCGGTCAACTCGCCGATCTGCCAGTATTGTTCCTTCGGCCACGGCCAGCTCAAATGGATCGCCGCGACATCGACCGGAGTGCCGCCGAAATCGACGGTGGCGGCCGCCATCGCGCCGCGCGGTTCGCAATGCGGCTCGGTGCCGGCCGCAAAAGGTCGCCGGGACAAAAGCGCCACGCCCCACACGCCGTCGGGATGGGCGCACAGGATGCGATAGGGATAGGCGTTCTGGATATAGCCGAGTTCGGTCGCCCACATGGCCGATACTTCGTCGAGCGTGATCACGTCTGGGTTGGTCCTGGCGATCAGCGAAAGAACCTTCTTGGGTGTCGGATTGTTGAAACGCAGGTTCATCTGCAGCAGCCGGTAGACCGGTTCGTTGCCGGGCGCGGCGTCATTGGCGGCCTGCACCGGCCACAGGCGCGGCAAGGTGCTCAACGTGCTGGCGAAGGCGGCCACGGCCAGCAGCAGGCCCACGCCCGCCTGCAGGCGAAACGAGGTGGCGAGCAGCGGCAGCGCAATCAGCCCCATCAGCACGGCAAAATGGATGCGGAAATGGGCAAAGGAATCGAAGGCCGGATGCAGTGCGCCAAAGAACCCGGCTACAAGCGCGGCCGAGAGGCCGAGCATTGCCAGGAACGCCATTGAAGCCATCATCTTTCGCACGCGTGCCATCAGACCGGGTTTTGCCCATAGACCGGGTAATACATTGCCGAGGTATCAGGCCTTTATCGGCTGAAATGCGGCCCAATCAAGATGACGAAACGCCTCGCGGCAAACATTTACGGCAAGCCGGTCTACTGAAAGGCCGTCTCCGAAAAGCTTCTCAGCTTGCGCGAATGCAACCGTTCCATCGGCATTTCCGCCAGCTTCTCCATCGCCTTGATGCCGATGGTCAGATGCTGCGCCACTTGCCGCTTGTAGAATTCGGTCGCCATGCCGGGCAGCTTCAACTCGCCATGCAGCGGCTTGTCGGAGACGCAAAGCAGCGTGCCGTAGGGCACGCGGAAGCGGAAGCCATTGGCGGCGATCGTGGCCGATTCCATATCGAGCGCGATGGCGCGCGACTGCGACAGCCGCTGCACCGGTCCGCGCTGGTCGCGCAGTTCCCAGTTGCGGTTGTCGATGGTGGCGACGGTGCCGGTGCGCATGATGCGCTTGAGATCGTAGCCGGAAAGTCCGGTGACTTCGGCGACCGCCTCCTGCAGCGCCACCTGGATCTCGGCCAGCGGCGGTATCGGCACCCACACCGGCAGGTCATCGTCCAGCACATGGTCTGCCCGGACATAGGCATGCGCCAGCACATAGTCGCCCAGCGCCTGAGTGTTGCGCAGGCCGGCGCAATGGCCGAGCATCAGCCATGCATGTGGCCGCAGCACCGCGACATGGTCGGTGATCGTCTTGGCGTTGGACGGGCCGACGCCGATGTTGACCATGGTGATGCCGCCATGGTTCGGCTTCTTCAGATGATAGGCTGGCATCTGAGGCAGGCGCGGCGCCGCCACGCCTTCGCTGGGTGCGTTTTGCCCTGCCTTGGTGATGACATTGCCCGGTTCGACGAATTCGGTATAGCCGTGGCCGCCTTCAGCCATCTGGGCCCGCGCGCGGGCGACGAACTCGTCGATGTAGAACTGGTAGTTGGTGAACAGCACGAAGTTCTGGAAATGCTGCGGGCTCGTCGCCGTGTAGTGCGTCATGCGGTGCAGCGAATAGTCGATGCGCTGCGCCGTGAACGGCGCCAGCGGCCTTGGTTCGCCGAACGCGACCTCGAAGGTGCCGTTGGCGATCTGGTCGTCGGTGCCGTCGAGATCCGGCACGTCGAACAGGTCGCGGATCGGCCGTTTGATGCGGTCGGCGGCGGCGCCATCGACATGGGTTCCTTCAAGGAACGCGAAATGCAGCGGGATCGGCGTGGTCGATTCCGAAACCGTTACCGGCACACCGTGATTGCGCATGATCAGGCGAAGCTGCTCTACGAGATAGCGTTCGAACAGCACCGGCTGGGTGATGGTGGTCGAGAAATGCCCGGGGGTCGGCATGTGGCCGTAAGCCTGGCGCGAGTCGATCTGGGTGAACGAATTGGTGGTGACGCCGATCTCTGGGTAGAAGGCGCGGTAGCGCTTGCTTTCGTCGCCGCCGGCGGCAAGCGTGGCAAAGGAGTCGCGCAGAAACTTGGTGTTGCGGTCGTAGAGCACCTGCAAGGCGGCCACGGCCTTTTTGGCGTCGTCGAAGCTCTGCTTGCCGAAAGGCTCCGGCATGACGACCGATTCGATAGCTCGTGGGTAGATTCGCTTTTCCATGGCTCAATATAGAGACTTGAGGCCGCACTTGGGAGGGGAGGGTGGCCGCCAAGTGGTCGATTTATTCCTCCACGCCCAAGGTGTGCTGAGATTCAGGTAAGGCTGAGCCGGAGTCGAGGACGGGCGCGAAGCGACCAAACTGGTTGGCTTCGAGAACCGGAGCGGAGCGTACTCGAAGCATGTGGGCACCAAGGCCGCCACTTGCAGGCCGGCATCACCTTAATACCGGCACACCTTAGCCGCGCTGCAGACTGACCAGCAAGACAAAGCCGACGCCATGCTTCTTCGTCGCCGGCGCGTCGATCGTCGTGTCGGCATTGGCCCGCATCATCGGCATGGCCAGGACCGGCGCCGACAGCACGACCAGAACGAGCGCCGCCCGCGGCAGGAGCCGAAGGGTCTGGAGGGCGTTGATGGCGATGCGGTTCATGGCTTTTGCTTTTCTGTTTGGATCTATGTCTTTGTCGTCTCAGGGGCGAAAATGGTTCATGCAATCGAATTGGCAGGAACTGGCTGCATCCCAGGAACGGGCCGGACGGCCGGATTCGGCCACGAGGATGGCGAAGAGCATCCCGAACAGGCTCATCAACAGGCAGACGATGGTGAAGCGGCGAGCGAGCATTTGCGTAGTGTCTCCTTGAACACGCCATCAAAATGCCCTGATGCGACTGAACCGGCGCTGATGCCGACGTTCATCTGCGGTTCAAAGTGATTGACGAGGTCTTAGAGAGAGCGTCGGTTCGGGTTTGCGCCGCCGCAAACGGCACGGTCGTCGCTATGGCGCGGACCGTCCTGCAAAAGAAAACGGGGCCTGTGAAGGCCCCGTTGGTCAACTCAAAGCAGCAAGATCAGAGCTTGTGCCAGGTCTGGCTCTTGCAGATCAGCCCGCCGAGCACGCAGCCGCTCATTTTGAGCGAGGTGCCCGACAGTGTTGCCTTGCCCGAATAGGTCTTGTCGTTTGCCGGATCGGTGATGTTGCCGGCATATTTGTTGGCCCCGGCCGCCTTGAGCGAACCGATGGTCTTCCCGGCATATTTGCCGGTCTTCAGGGTGATGGAGAATGAACCGCTGCCGCCGATAACTGCTGTGTCGCCGGCTTGTGTCTTCCAATTGCCTTCGATCGGATCGGCCCAAGCCGCACCAGCCATCATCACGGCGGCCGCCAGGGCCAAGCTCACTTTGCGAAACATATCTGTCCTCCCTGGTTTAGATGGGCAGCCGCCTCTCTGCCCCTTACGCAAACGTAAGCTAATCCAGCTCCCGGCAAAACAAAAGCGTGCCGCGACGGAAGGTTTCGCAATTTTCATGCAGGGTCGGGAGAGTGCAGCCCGTGGAAATGAAACGATCGAGGCGTTGGCTTTGGTTCGCGTGGTTAGCAGAGTGTTGATCGGCGCCTTGCAAATTTTCGTCAAATCGGTCGAGAAACGGCGGGATTGCTGACTTTGTATCCTTAACGAATTTCCGCGTTTACCTCTTGTTTTAGCTTTGTTTTCTCCAAATTAAGCACGCCATTTAACGACGGATTCAAGGCTCGGCCTCATTCTCGGAAGCATCGAACGAGCGGCTCCCCAGGGAACACCGGGGGGACAGAAGAGGCCCGCTCTCGGGAGCCAGACAGGGGACTAAAATGGCACGTTTTGAAATGCTTGAAGCCGGCTTCGGCGCCATGGGGGCAACTGCCCAGGCCGACATTCTTTTCGAACTGGGCATGATGTATGCGACCGGCCGCGATTGCGAGACCGATGTCGTTGCCGCCCACAAATGGTTCAACATCGCCGCCATCAAGGGCTCGGTCCGCGCCGCGGAACTGCGCTCGGAACTGTCGGCCGCAATGTCCAAGGTCGAGATCGCCAAGGCGCTGCGCGAAGCCCGCGAATGGATGACGATGCACTGAGATCGCGAGCAGATTATCGAAAACAGGGAAGCCCCGGGATCAAGACCGCAAAGACGGTCGGAACCGGTGAAACGACAAGGCCGCGACAAGACGGCCGACCATGAAAGAACAAGAACGCGGCAGGCCGGCACGGTCCAATCGTGCACAATGGGGACGGCGGGCAGGTTTTCGTGGCGCGGGGGCGCATGGGGACTGCTACGAGCTAAAAGCCACGACCGGCCGGAACAGGCTGGCGTGGCTTTTTGCGTTGATGAGGCCCAATCGAGCGGCGCCGATGCGCCTAGACAGGCCCAATGAAGGATGAAATTGTCCCGCCTTCGGAAAGAAGCGCGGCCAGAGCGGCTGCGCGAGTGTGGGAGGAGTTCTATCACCATGAAAAAAACGGGTATTTTGAGCGCGGCCGTATTTGGCCTGATGATGAGCGCGCCGGTTGCCTTTGCCGATGACATCACCATTTCGGTGGTCGGCCCGATGACCGGACAGCTCGCCACGATCGGCGATCAGTTCAAGCAGGGCGCAACGGCAGCCGCCGATGCGATCAACGCCGCCGGCGGTGTCAACGGCTCCATGATCAAGCTCGACATCGAGGACGACCAGTGCGATCCCAAGCAGGCGGTTTCTGTGGCCAACCGGATCGTTGCCAACAGCGTCAAGTTTATTGACGGCCATGCCTGTTCAGGTTCGAGCATCCCGGCTTCCGCCGTCTACGCCGAGGCCGGCGCGCTGATGATGAGCCCGGCCTCTTCAAATCCCGAGCTGACCGATGCCGCCGCCAAGGCCGGCTGGCCGACGATCATGCGTCTCTATACGCGTGACGACGCGCAGGGCGCCTTCATTGGCCCCTGGATCGCCAAGAAATATGCCGGCAAGAATGTCGTTATCCTGCATGACAAGAGCGCCTACGGTCAGGGCGTTGCCGATGCCGTGAAGGCGACGATGAATGCCGGTGGCCTCAAGGAGATCGACTATGAAGGCATCAATGCCGGCGAGAAGGATTATTCGGCTCTCGTCACCAAGCTGAAGGACCTCAAGGCCGACGTTGTCTATTTCGGCGGCTATCACCCGGAAGCCGGGCTTATCCTGCGTCAGTCGGCCGAGCAGAGCGTCAAGTTCCAGCTGATCATGCCGGACTCGATCGCCTCGCCGGAATTCTGGCAGGTCGCCGGCCCCGCCGGTGAAGGCACCCTGTTCGTCTTCCCGTCGGACCCGCAGGCCAAGCCGGAAGCCAAGGAGGCCATCGCCAAGATCAAGGCGGGCGGCTTCGTGCCGGAAGGCTTTACGCTGTTCTCCTACGCCGTCGTTCAGGCGTTTGCAGAGGGCGTCAAGCGCGCCGGAACGGACGATCCGGTCAAGGTAGCCGAAGCGCTGAAGAACGGCACGCCTTTCAGCACCGTGGTCGGCGACGTGACCTTTGATGAGAAGGGCGATCTGAAGAACGCCAGCTACGACATCAACCAGTGGCATGACGGCAAATACGCGCCAATCCCGCAGTAATCGTCCGCGTACTCAAGGAAATGGCCGGGCTTGTCCCGGCCATTTTTCGTTCAAGCCTCGGCTATGCAGCCTCGTCAACGAAGCGCACCAGCACCGTTCCGTCGGTGACCTGCGCGCCCTCGGTGGCGATTTCCGCGATCACGCCGTCATGGCTGGCGGCGATCGTGTGCTCCATCTTCATCGCTTCCAGTATCAACAGCGGCTGGCCCTTGATCACCCTTTCGCCCTTTGCCGCGCGCACCAGCTTGACCACGCCTGGCATCGGCGCGCGCAGGCTGCCGGAAGCGGCGGCCGCCTCGTCGGTGCGCGCCAGCGGATCCGGGACGAGGAAACTGTAGCCGACCGCGCCTTCGAACACGGTGACGTGGCCTGGCCAGCGGGCAACGCGAGGGGCGGCGCGAAGATCATGCGAATTGACGCTGTCATAGGGCGCGTCCAGCGCCACCTCGAAGCGCCCGTCCGGCCGCACTGAAACACGCGCCAGTATATCGTCCTCGCCATGGCGCAGGCGCGTGCGGCGCGCAACGCTGTGGAAATGCGCATAGCCGGCAAGCGACGACCACGGATCGTTCGACGGCGGCAAGGCACCGGCGCCCGCCGCGGCAAGGGCCGCCGCGGCAACGATCTCGCTGCGCGGCGGGGCGACCGCGGTCAGCGCTTCCTGATGCCTGCCGATCAGGCCGGTATCGACATCACCGGCCGAAAAATCGGCGTCCGCGGCAAGTGCCGCGAGAAACGCGGTGTTGACGGTCGACCCGGCAATCTCGGTCTGCGACAACGCAGTGCCGAGCGCATCGAGTGCCGCCTGCCTGTCCTTGGCGTGGACGACCAGCTTGGCGATCATCGGATCGTAGAAGGGCGAGATCGCATCGCCGGCCCGCACGCCGGTCTCGATGCGCATGCTGGCGCCTTCGGGCGCGTTGTCGGGAAACGCCAGGTGATGCAGCGTGCCGGTCGCCGGCAGAAACCCTTTCGCCGCGTCCTCGGCATAGATGCGCGCCTCGAAGGCGTGGCCGGAAAGCGTGATTTCGCTCTGCGTCTTCGGCAGCTTTTCGCCGGCGGCTACCCGCAACTGCCACTCGACCAGGTCGGTGCCGGTGACCATTTCGGTGACGGGATGCTCGACCTGCAGGCGGGTGTTCATTTCCATGAACCAGAAGCGGTCGGCCTTCAGCCCTTGCGAGGCATCGACGATGAATTCGATGGTGCCGGCGCCGGAATAGCTGATCGCCTTGGCGGCCTTGACCGCCGCTTCCGTCATCGCCTCGCGCAGCGCCAGCGTCATGCCGGGCGCCGGCGCTTCCTCGATCACCTTTTGGTGGCGGCGCTGCGCCGAGCAGTCGCGCTCGTAGAGATGCACGGCATTGCCAAAATTGTCGCCGAACACCTGGACCTCGATGTGGCGCGGCTTGTCGACGTATTTTTCGACCAGCACGCGATCGTCGCCGAACGCGGCCTTGGCCTCGCGCCGTGCGCCTGACAGCGCTTCCGAAAAATCTTCGGGATGTTCGACGCGGCGCATGCCCTTGCCGCCGCCGCCGGCGCGCGCCTTGATCAGCACGGGATAGCCGATCTCACGCGCCTTGGACGCCAGCAGCACGATCTCCTGCGCCTCGCCATGATAGCCCGGCACCACCGGCACGCCGGCCTTTTCCATCAGCCGCTTGGCCGCATCCTTCAGCCCCATGGCGCGGATCGAGGCGGCCGACGGGCCGATGAATGTGAGCCCCGCCGCCACCACCAGGTCGACGAAATCGGGGTTTTCCGAGAGGAAGCCGTACCCGGGGTGAATTGCTTCGGCGCCGGTCGCCAGCGCCGCCGCAACAATCTTGTCGCCGCGCAGATAGCTTTCGCCGACCGGCGAGGCACCGATACTCACTGCCTCGTCGGCCATTTTGACATGCAGGGCCTTGGCGTCCGCGTCGGAATAGACGGCAACGGTGCGCACTCCCATCTTCCTGGCCGTGCGTATCACCCGGCAGGCGATCTCGCCGCGATTGGCGATCAGGATCTTGGCGAACATGGAGCCTCCCGGGTTTGTCTCGGGCGGCGCCGGTCTGGCAGGAATGAGCCTATTTCGAAGCCGCGATTTTGCAGCCGCCGCTCGCGGTCTGAACCTTCCACTTTTTCAGGCCAACCTGACAGCTTCGCAACGCCAACTCTTCCGCGGCCTTCTGAGATGGCGCGTTCAGCCGCGCACCGCAGATGATGTAAAGATCGTCGACGCGCGAGTAGAATGTGGTCGCGTAGGCCGAGTGGCCACTCGCCGCGACATAGGCGTTGTACGACTTCGTGCAGGGCTCCTTTGGATTCAGTGACAACGGAGGCCAGAATCGGGTGTCTCCCTTGCTGCCCGCCAGCGATCCAGCCGCCCCGATACCGGGTGCCGTAAATACGAGCAGGCCGGCAAGCATCGATACAGTAATTCGTTTGATGCGTGTCGATTTCATCTTGCGCCGCCCATTTGAAAAATGCCCAAGCCGATGCTTGTCGGCCTACTTCGATGCCGCAACTTCGCAGCCAGCCCCTGTAATGACCTTGTAATGGCTGCGGGCGGACTTGCAGGATTTCATCGCCCGTTCTTCGGCAGCCTTCTGTGACGGTGCATTCAAGCCCGAGCCGCAGATGATGTACAACGAACGGATCCGGGCATAGGGCGTGGTCGCATAGGCCGAATGGCCGCCGGCGGCCACATAGGCGTTGTAAGCCATGGTGCACTGGTCTTTCGGGCTTTTCGGCAAATACGGATAGAAATGGATGTCGCCTTTGCTTCCCGCCAGCGATGCCGCGGCGCCAACGCCGGGTACCGCAAATATAAGCAAGACTGCAAGTACCCACGCAGTCGTTTTTCCCGAATATTTCGGCCTCATCTTTACCCCATCCCCGTTGCCCAATGCGGGATGAACAATAGCGTCTATTCTCCAGTGCCGCCAGCCTGCTCACCGAAAATTGCTTTTGCGTAGGTGGATGAACCATCTTATCCATGCAGACTAGCATCCTTCAATGGCAGCAACGGCTTGTCGGTATAGTTGAGCTGTTGGCTCGTCGAAGCAGCAGAAAATAACTGTTTCGGGCGTTGAGTTCTGTCCGACGAAGGTAGCTGCGATGCCAACGGCAATCTGCGTCGCCTCATTTTTCGGATAACGGTAGATGCCGGTGGAGATCGCCGGAAATGCCACGGTCCGGCAATCCCTGGCGGCGGCGATTTCGAGCGACCTGATATAGCAGGAGGCGAGCAGCCCGGCTTCGCCTTTTCCGCCGCCTTGCCAGACAGGTCCGACCGTGTGGATGATGTAACGTGCCGGCAGGTGATAGCCCTTGGTAAGCTTTGCTTCGCCGACCTTGCAGCCGTTCAGCATCCGGCATTCGAATTCGAGCTCCGGGCCTGCGGCGCGGTGAATGGCGCCGTCGACGCCGCCGCCGCCCAGCAGCGAGGAATTGGCGGCGTTGACGATGGCATCGACCGCAAGCCTGGTGATGTCGCCGGTGTGGACATGTATCCGTTGGCCGAGCTTGCTCATCACTACATCCTGAACACGCCGAACTTCGTTTCCTCGATGTCGGCGTTGAGCGCGGCCGACAGGCTGAGCGCCAGCACCTCGCGCGTTTTCGCCGGGTCGATGATGCCGTCGTCCCATAGCCGCGCCGAGGAGTAGAGCGGATGGCCCTCATGCTCGTATTTCATCAGGATCGGCTTTTTGAATTTCGCTTCCTCGTCCGCGCTCCATTCACCACCCTTGCGCTCGATTCCCTCGCGCTTGACCACCGCCAGCACGGTCGCCGCCTGTTCGCCGCCCATCACCGAAATGCGCGCATTCGGCCACATCCACAGGAACCGCGGCGAGTAGGCGCGTCCGCACATGCCGTAATTGCCGGCGCCGAACGACCCGCCGATGATCATCGTCACCTTCGGCACCTTGGCGGTGGCAACCGCCATCACCAGCTTGGCGCCGTCCTTGGCGATGCCGCCGGCCTCGTACTTTCGCCCGACCATGAAGCCGGTGATGTTCTGCAGGAAGATCAGCGGGATCTTGCGCTGGCAGCACAGCTCGATGAAATGCGCGCCCTTCACAGCACTTTCGGAAAACAGCACGCCATTGTTGGCGATGATGCCGACCGGCATGCCCTGAAGATGGGCAAAGCCGGTGACCAGCGTGGTGCCGTAATTCTGCTTGAACTCGTCGAACTCGGAGCCGTCGAAGACGCGCGCGATCACCTCGCGCACATCATAGGGCTGGCGCAAATCCGTCGGCACGATGCCATAGAGTTCACGCGGATCGTGAAGCGGCGGCGCGGGTTCCTGTAAGCTCAGGCTTACGGTCTTGCGCCGGTTGAGGTTCTTGACGATGCGCCGGCAGACGGCCAGCGCATGTTCGTCGTCCAGCGCATAGTGGTCGGCGACACCGGACAGCCTGGTGTGCACGTCGGCGCCGCCAAGCTCCTCGGCGCTGACATCTTCACCCGTAGCCGCCTTCACCAGAGGCGGGCCGCCGAGAAAAATGGTCGCCTGGTTGCGCACCATGATCGTCTCGTCCGACATTGCCGGCACATAGGCGCCGCCCGCAGTACATGAGCCCATGACGCAGGCGATCTGCGGAATGCCGGCCGCCGACATGTTGGCCTGGTTGTAGAAGATGCGGCCGAAATGCTCGCGATCGGGAAACACCTCGTCCTGATTAGGCAGGTTGGCGCCGCCGCTGTCGACCAGATAGACGCAAGGTAGATTGTTTTGCAGCGCGATCTCCTGTGCGCGCAAGTGCTTCTTCACCGTGAGCGGATAATAGGTGCCGCCCTTCACCGTGGCGTCGTTGACCACGACCATCACCTCGGTGCCTTCGACACGGCCGACGCCGGCGACGAGGCCGGCCGAGGAAATCTCCTCGCCATACATGGACCATGCCGCGAACTGGCCGATCTCGAGGAAAGGCGAGCCGGTGTCGAGCAACTGCGCCAGCCGCTCGCGCGGCAACAGCTTGCCGCGCGAAACATGACGCTCGCGCGCCTCCTCCGAGCCACCGCGCTCGACGCTTGCCGCCTTGTCCGCAATGTCGGAAACCAGAGCCCGCATGCGCTCGGTGTTGGCGCGAAAGGCTTCGGAGGAAGGGGAGATCTGGGTTTGAAGTACGGCCATATCGATCTCTACACCTGCGCTAGGAGTTTGCCGTTGCGGCGTTCGAAAATTTTATCGGATAGCAGATTGAAGCCATCCTTGAACGTGACGTCGATCATCTGTCTGGCCGCGCTTTGGGCCTTCGGATTGCTCGCATCGAAGATGAACAATTGATCCCGGCGCGGCAGCGCAAATAAAACATCGCCGGGAAACTGTGCTTTGATCGACAGCCAGAACTCGTCGAGCAGCACAAGGCTCGTGGAGAGCATCGTATTGCCGTCGACGTAATAGAGATAAAATGTGCCAATCTGGCCGTCGGAGACAATTTTCGGCAGCCATTTCTTCACATTGTCTAGTGCGACATCGCGCAAATCCGAAAGCGCCCGGCCGGGGAAGTCCTTCGGAGCAACAGGTGAGACTGAATCGGGAAGGTCGGCCATGTATACGACCGCAATTTCACCAACCAGCGGTTCGCACAATAAATCCAAACCCATCGATCTGAGGTGCTCGACATACTGCTGGGTCCGTATCACCGCGATCAGACTTTCTTCACTCGCCCTAGATCGTATTTCGGCGAGGCCTCGGACTAGCCTGCGTATGGCCGCATCGGCGTCTTCGTCGGGGTATGAGTTCAAGTGCCCGAACACGTTTGTGACGTCTGCCGTCACTTCTGCGCCATCGAGTTTTGCACCGATTTTTGCAGGATCCGATGGGTCTGCGACAGCGCTATCGACACCCGGCTGCCGCTTGAATTCGGCAATTACGAGCTCTCTGAATTCCGCCATATTAGAAAAGCGACGCTTCTGAGCCTTCGCGCGCCCGAGAAAGCCAGCGATTGTGGAAAACAAAGCCATTGCAAATATCCCCCGCCTTGTGACTGGATGCCCCGATGACGTAACCATCTATCGCCCTACTTGTCTCTCGATACCCGCAAAACTACAGCCTGCCATCTTGGCAGGCACTAAACCCCTTCCGCCATGATCTCGCGCCCGATCAGCCAGCGGCGGATTTCGCTGGTCCCGGCGCCGATCTCGTAGAGCTTGGCGTCGCGCAACAGCCGGCCGGTCGGATACTCGTTGGTATAGCCGTTGCCGCCAAGCAGCTGGATGGCGTCGAGCGCCATCAGCGTCGCTTTTTCGGCGGCAAACAGCACGCAGCCAGCGGCATCCTTGCGTGTCGTCAGGCCGCGATCGCAGGCAGCCGCGACAGCATAAACGTAAGCGCGCGCGGCGTTCATCGTCGAATACATGTCGGCAAGTTTGCCCTGCACGAGCTGGAACTCGCCGATCGGCTGGCCGAACTGCTTGCGCTCATGCACATAGGGGATCGCCACGTCGAGACAGGCCGCCATGAGCCCGAGCGGTCCGCCGGCGAGCACGGTGCGCTCGTAGTCGAGGCCCGACATCAGGACCTCGACGCCGCGGCCCTCCTCATGCAGCACATTGTCATAGGGCACCTCGACATTGTCGAACACCAGTTCGCCGGTGTTGGAGCCGCGCATGCCGAGCTTGTCGAGCTTTGGCGATGCCGAGAAGCCGGCCATCGTCTTTTCGACGATGAAGGCGGTGATGCCGTGCGATTTCCGCTCCGGATCGGTTTTGGCGTAGACCACCAGCGTTTCGGCGTCGGGGCCGTTGGTGATCCACATTTTCGAGCCGTTGAGCACATAGCGGTCGTTGCGCTTTTCGGCGCGCAGTTTGAGCGAGACGACGTCGGAGCCGGCGCCCGATTCCGACATGGCCAGCGCACCTGCCCTTTCGCCCGAGCACAATGCCGGCAGGAATTTCTCCTTCTGCGCCGGCGTCGCCCAGCGGTTGATTTGGTTGACGCAGAGGTTCGAATGGGCGCCGTAGGAGAGACCAACCGAGGCCGAGGCGCGCGAAATCTCTTCCACCGCAATGACGTGGGCAAGATAGCCCATGCCGCTGCCGCCGAAATCGGGATCGGCGGTGATGCCGAGAAGGCCGAGCGCGCCGAGCTCTTTCCACAGATGCGTGGGGAATTGATTGCTGCGGTCGATCTCGGCAGCGATCGGCGCTATTTTCTCCTGGGCAAAGCGGCGCACCAGATCGCGCAGCGCCTCGATGTCCTCGTCATGCCCGAAGCTGAGTGTGTTCGTGTACATGCCGTTCCTCCCCGATTTCGATCTTCGCGCCAACCAGGCGCATTGTCATTGAAAGATATGTCGCCGTGACTTCAGCCATCGACAGCCGCTCGCCCGGCCGGAACCAGACGATGACGCCGGTCATCATCTGGATCAGGGCCATGGCAGTGAGCCCGGTGTCATCGACACTGAAGGCGCCGGCCTCCGCGCCGTCGCGCAGGATGGCGCGCAACTCCTTCTCATAGGCGGTGCGCATGCGCAGTATCTGCGTCAGCCGGTCATGCGACAGGCTGCGCAATTCCATGTTCGAGACATGGGTGGAGTGGCGGCGCTCGATGTGGAAAGCGATGTGGTTTTCGACATAGGCGGCAAGCCGCGTTGCCGGATCGGCAGCGTCGGGGCGTGCGGCGTCCCACGCTTCGATCAGCCCTTCCATATGTTCGCGCATCAGCGTGAACAGCAGGTCTTCCTTGGTCGGAAAATAGCGGTAGAGCGCGGCGGCCTGGACGCCGACCTCGGCGGCAAGCTGCCGCATCGACATTGCCTCGTAGCCGAAGCGGGCGATCAGGCTGACCGCAGCCTCCCGGACGGCCGCTTCAGTTTTTTCGCCGTCGGATCCCGTTGTGCGTGCCATGAACGTCTCCCGATACCTAGTAATAAAACGAACGTTCAATTAATTCAAGCGGCAATAAAGTGGTTCCGTCTAGACGATGATCCGAAAGTCGATGGGCGCGTCGAGGAGTTCGAATTCCTCGGTCTCGACCTTCGAAACCGAAGCTCCCCTTGGCCCTTGCCGGAGCTGTTCGATCATTGTGGAAACCGCAGCATCGGCACCGGCAATCGAGGCCGTCACGGTGCCGTCTCGTTCATTGCGTACCCAACCTACGAGGCCAAGCCCTGTCGCTTCGCCTCGCGCCCACATCCGGTAGCCGACGCCTTGCACCTTACCATGCACGCTCGCCTGCACCGCCTTTTGCCGGTCATCCATCGTTGCCTCCCATGCACAGAAACTGGCGCGGAATCGGACGAAAGCAACAGGCTTGAGTGTCGGATTGCTGCTGGATCGACGGAGTCGGGGTCGCGGCTGATTCTGTTTTGGCCTTGGCGGCCTCGGCAGGCTCTGTTGCGATGGCAATCGGCGGGGCTAGTTTCCCCGCGCCGCGGCGAGTGCGCCGGGCAGTTCCTCGGCAAAGATGTCGAGTTCATGATCGAGGCCGACGCTGACCCGGATGCAACGTTCGAGCCTTGGCGCCATCGGCTTGCGGATGAAAACGTCGCGCGACAAAAGGTTTTGCAGCACTTTCAGCGCGAAGGCGCCGTCCTGGCCGCAGTCGATGGTGACGAAATTGGTCGCCGATGGCAGCGGCTTCAGCCCGTTCGTCTCCGCAATCCCGGCTATACGTGTGCGGCCGGCAGCAACTCGCGCCACCACGCTGTGCAGCCAGTCCTGGTCGGCCAGCGCCTCGACGCCGGCGATCTGCGCCATGCGGCTGACGCCGTAATGGTTGCGGATCTTCTCGAAATCGCGGATCACCTCGGCTTCCGCCACCGCATAGCCGCAGCGAATGCCGGCCAGCCCGTATGCCTTGGAGAAGGTGCGCATGCGGATGACGTTGGGCCGCGCGACATCGATCGGCGGCAGCGCCGAGGCCGGCCCCAATTCGCCATAGGCCTCGTCGAGCACCAGCATGGTGGTTTCCGGCAACGCTTCGACGAAGCGGGTGATATCTCCTGCTTCCCACCAGCTGCCCATCGGATTGTCCGGATTGGAGAGATAGACCAGCGGCGCCTTCTCCTTGATGACTGCCTTGAGCAGGCCGTCCAGGCTTTCCTTGTCGTTCTCGTAAGGCACCGTGACCAGCCGGCCGCCGACGCCGGCAATGTGGAAGTTGAAGGTCGGATAGGCGCCGAGCGAGGTGACCACTGCGTCGCCGGGCGCGACATACATGCGCGCCACCAGGCTGAGCAGCCCGTCTATGCCTTCGCCGACGACGACGTTTTCGGCGCCGACGCCGAGATGGCGGGCCGCAGCCTGCTTCAGATCGTAATTGTCGGGATCGCAATACATCCACTGGTCACGCGCGACGCGCTCCATACGGGCGATAACGCGCGGCGAAGGCCCGAAGCTGCTTTCATTGGCGCCGATGCGGGCGCGAAAAGCACGTCCGCGCTCGCGCTCCTGCGCTTCCGGTCCGACAAACGGCACCGTCGAGGGAAGCGCGCCGACAAGCGGCGTGAGGGCAGGGCGCTGGCGCATGGCAAAGGCTCACGAGAAGATGGGCCTTCTTGCTAGCGTGCCCAATAGGACGGCGCAAGTTCTGGCGCGGCTGGAAATAGTGGCCATGACGCCCGTGATGAAATCGGCGCGGGTGGCCACGCTCTACGACCTGACCGCCGGTAGGCGGCAGCCTTTTGAAGGCCAGCACTGCAGCCAATGACTATGGCGACGGATGCTTCAAAAAGAAAAACCCGGCGGTTGCCCGCCGGGTTCGATTTTCAGCCAGGCTCTGCCGGTTAGAACGAGCGCTGGAAGCGGAGGAGACCGCCAATGCTGCTCTTCTTGTCGGCGTTGGTGAAGTTGGAGAAGTTGGCGTCGTCGAACTTGCCTGCGTTGAGGTAGTCGACTTCGGCCGTGACCGTGAAGCCGGGAACAACGTCGTAGGCGATGTTCGCAGCGACGCCGAGGTTCTTCCATTCGTCATAGGAGACCTGAGCATTGAACGAGGTCTTCTCGTTGATGGTGTAGGTGCCACCACCCCAGAAAGCCCAGTTGCCGCCCCACTGCTTGTAGAAGCCGCGGCCGCCAGCGTCGATCGCATAGCTCGAGTCCGTCAAATTGTCGTCGGTGCCGTAGCCGCCCATGATGAACAGCGACAGGTTCTGCATCGGGGTGATGTCCAACCGAACCTTGCCGGCGACTTCTTCATAGTTGCTGTCATAAGCGACGACGCCGGTGATGGCGCCCCAGCCCTGCGTGTACTTCACGCCGCCGACGACATGCGGAACGTAGCTGTCGATGGTGTCGAAGCCCGAGCCTTCTTCGAGAGAGACCACGGCCGAGAAGCCGTTGCCCGCATCGAAGTAGTACTGGACGACGTTGGTGTCGAAGTCGCCGTAGGGAACGAGCGTATCCTGAAGGACGTTGCCGGCGTAGCCAATGAACGTGTCGAAGGCCGATTCGTCTTTACCGACGCGCAGACCACCGAGCTGGATCCAGGCGAAGTTCAGCGAAACGTTCTTGTTGCCGGCAGGGTTGGAGTTGAACTCGTCTGCTTCGGTAGTCGGATCGTCTGCCGAGGGGTAGCCGTTGCGGTTGCCGAAGTTGAAGCGGGTCTCGGTGTAGGTCTTCAAGGTGCCGAGTTCGGTTTCCTGGCCGGTCCAGGTCTTCAGCGTGAAGCGGGCGTTCTTGTAGAAGGTGTCCTGCTCGTCGCCATCCTTATGGTCGAAGGACCTCGCACCGTCGAACGAGCCGACGTCGCCGGCGCCGATGTCGTAGCGGACATAGCCGCCGATGCGCAGGCAGGTTTCGGTGCCGGGAATGTAGAAGTAGCCCGAGCCGTAAACGTCGCAAATCTTGACGTATTCAGCCGGTTCCGGCTCGGCGACGACGACGGCGTCGGCGGCGCGCGCACCGGAAACTGCGATCAGNCGCCGATGTCGTAGCGGACATAGCCGCCGATGCGCAGGCAGGTTTCGGTGCCGGGGATGTAGAAGTAGCCCGAGCCATAAACGTCGCAAATCTTGACGTATTCAGCCGGTTCCGGCTCGGCGACGACGACGGCGTCGGCGGCGCGCGCACCGGAAACTGCGATCAAGGCCGCAGCGGAGCCGAGGAGAAGGCTCTTAATGTTCATTTTCTGACCTCCAGTCAGAATCGAACAAGACAGTGAAGCCAGCGACAGGCGTTTTCGCTGTAATCAATTGTTATTGTTGAAGTTTATTGAAAAAATGGACTTTGCGGCAGGTGATGCGGCCATCACCACAGGCGCTTGTTGGCGAAAGTATGCTCTGAACCGGATTTGAGATAGCGCTCGAATGAAGCTGCCTTGGCCTGGTTCGAAAAGGCCATATAGGTGACGATCCGCCACGGCAGAAACTTGGATGTATGGCTGGATTTCCCCGCATTGTGCTCGACAAGCCGTCGTTTCAGGTCCGTCGTTATGCCGATATAGCGTTCGCCTTCCGCAGCCGTACTCTCCAGAAGATACACATACCACATGAGCTGCTCTCCTACGCCAAGGCTTCGGAGGGCATCCTCTCCGCCATCCTGCTTCGAGCTGAGGGTTGGGCTTGTCCTGCGAAGCTCGAAGAGCGAAGCAGGACTCCATCGAATTTTGCAGAGGGATTCTCTGGGCTTACGCTGTGCGGCACGTAGCACACCACACGGTCCGGCCCTCCTACGCCAAGGCTTCGGAGGGCATCCTCTCCGCCATCCTGCTTCGCGCTGAGGGTTGGGCTTGTCCTGCGAAGCTCGAAGAGCGAAGCAGGATGGCGGAGAGGATGGGATTCGAACCCACGAGAAGCTTTTGACCTCTACTCCCTTAGCAGGGGAGCGCCTTCGACCACTCGGCCACCTCTCCNTCGAACCCACGAGAAGCTTTTGACCTCTACTCCCTTAGCAGGGGAGCGCCTTCGACCACTCGGCCACCTCTCCGTTGCGCCGCTGGATAAAGAAAAGCGCGGGCACAATCAACAAGCCGGCGACATTATCTCTGAAAATTCCGGATTCGGTCGCAGCGCCGCCTTTTGCATGCGGCGATTCTGCGGCGGTTCCCTGGCTGGCGAGTCGGCGACATGGCCGCAATCTCGGCCGTTCATCGCCGGATTCGGCCGCATTCCGGCGCTGCGGCAAAGACTTCCGGGCCCTCGATAGTTAATGAGAGCTTTCTGACTGAGGCCAAATCGTGTCATTTGTGCAACAACGCCGGGGGATAGCACCCGCACAGCCCTTTTTCCGGTACGATCGTGGTTGAACGTCGCCGCCTCATGGGTAATGTCGATTTCGAAGGAGCGGCGCGGTGCGCATCTTTTTCGGTAGTGGGGATGGGGCAGGGAACGCTGTCCTNCCGAGCCGGAACCGGCTGAATACGTCAAGATTTGCGACGTTTACGGCTCGGGCTACTTCTACATCCCCGGCACCGAAACCTGCCTGCGCATCGGCGGCTATGTCCGCTACGACATCGGCGCTGGCGACGTCGGCGCATTCACGGGTGCGGAGTCGCTCGACCACGAAGATGGTGACGCGCAGGACACCTGGTACAAGAATGCCCGCGCCACCTTCAAGACCTGGACCAACCAGGAAACCGAACTCGGCACCTTGAAGACCTACACCGAGACCCGCTTCAACTTCGGCAACAACAATCGGTACGCCACCAACATCGCTGATGATCCGGCCACCACCGACATCGATGAAACCGCTTTCGATAGCAATCCGGCCGGCATGAAGAGCGTTTCGCTGAACTTCGCCTGGATCCAGCTCGGTGGTCTCCGCGTCGGTAAAGACGAATCGGCCTTCAATACGTTCATCGGCTACGCCGGCAACGTCATCCAGGATACGCTGGTTCCTTACGGCGGCTTCGACACCAACGTCATCCAGTACTACTTCGATGCGGGCAACGGCTTCTCCGCCGTCCTCTCGCTCGAAGAAGGCGCCGGCGTCGTCGGCACCATCGACAGCTATGTTCCGCATGTCGTCGGCGGTCTGAAGTACACGCAGGGCTGGGGCGCCATCACCGGCGTCATTGCTTACGACAGCAACTACGAAGAAGTCGCTGGCAAGGTTCGTTTGGACATCACCCCGATGCAGAACCTGTCGCTGTTTATCATTGGCGGCTATGGCACCGACGACAATCTGTCGGATCCGACCTGGGCAATCCCGGCCGGCGGCCGCGGCTTCTACAAGCAGTGGGGCGGCAACTGGGCAGTCTGGGGTGGTGGCACCTACACCATCAACGAGAAGACCTCGTTCAACGTCCAGCTTTCGTATGACGAAGACAAGAACTTCGGCGCCGCGGCGAACATCGCCTATGACGTCGTCCCCGGCCTCACGGTCACGGCCGAAGTCGACTACATCAACGTTGGCGACTCCGATTGGACCGATGCACGGGACGACGACGCCATCGGCGGCATGCTCCGCTTCCAGCGCTCGTTCTAAGGGCTGGTTCTATACAGGTGAATACCAGCCCGGGCGCTTCGACGCCCGGGCTGTTTTTGTTTCGTGACTGGACAAGACAAGCAGAAGGAACAGGGGGAATCGGCAGCTGAACAGTCCGTAGGGTGAGTTCGTGGGATCCGCTGATGGGCGGATGAATTCACAACTGCGTGATTAAATCTCTTGAAAGGACGCTTCCAAGCGGGTAGGTCTGACTCTATCCACTCGGGGGTGTGGCAATTTATGACCATCGAAGCGATACAAGAGGGCGACCCCTCCGAGCATTTCTCAATGTTCTCTTCTCAAACTGCGAAGATAAAATACAGCTACAACAAGATCAGAGAAGTAAAGTCGCACCGGGTCGGAGAGCTTTTTTCAGCGTACCGAGACATACTCTGGGATGATGGGCGACATAAATACAATGTCAGCTCCTTCATCGGCGAAATAGACGAGATTCTCCTCGGAGAACGGTTCAGCGCCTTTGACCAGAGCACCCTTGATAATCTTATCGGCACCTTGCGCCAGCGCGGCAACAGCAATGCAACCATCAATCGAAAGATGGCTGCCCTCAGCAAACTGCTGCGCAAGGCTTACAAGATGGGGGATATCCACAGCCTGCCCGAGTTCCGCCGCCAGAAGGAGCGGGCGGGACGGATTCGTTTCCTCGAAAGGGACGAAGAAGCAAGGCTGTTCGCTGCCATCAGGACCCGCAGCGAGGATGCTTATCGTCTTTCGTGCTTTCTCGTGGACACCGGATGCCGTCTCGGCGAGGCGCTCGGACTGATCTGGAACGACATTCAGGAACACCGCGTCTCGTTCTGGATCACCAAATCCGGCCGCAGCCGCACCATCCCGATGACCGAGCGGGTCAAAGAGGTGATCAAACTGCCCCCGTCAGAGGGCCGCCGGCCCAAGGGTCCGTTCACCAAACTCAGCCAGGCACAATTTCGCGCCATCTGGAACGATGCCAAGGCCGAAGTCGGTCTCGGCGCCGACGACCAGGTGGTGCCGCACATCTTGCGTCACACCTGTGCCTCGCGTCTGGTCCAGGGCGGCATCGACATCCGCCGCGTGCAGATGTGGCTCGGCCACCAGACGCTTTCGATGACCATGCGCTATGCGCATCTGGCCACCAACGATCTCGACGGTTGCGTCGTCGTGCTGGAAACGCCCCGCGGCGAGGGGTTATCCGGCGATGGAAAAAGCTCGGCCTTCGCATCGCCGCTGACCACGGCCTCAGTGCCAGCGCCTGCTCAAAAAAGTAAAGCGGCAGCGGCGAAGGCACCCAAGGCGCCCCGGAAAAGCTCGAAAGCCAAATAGTTACCCAAGGCTTTCATATACTGCCACGACAGCCCCAGGATCAGAGTTGATCTTGGGGTTTACTTTATCCGATCCAAACATTCCGCTTCATCCAGGAAAGCCGCGATAGCGCCCGGCAGATTGCCTGTCTCCAGGAAGGGGGCATGACCCTGGCCCTCGACGGTGATCGCTTCCATGCCGGGATGACGCTTTTGCATCTCGTCGAGTGTGTCGGCCGACAAGAGTTTCGAGTTGGCGCCGCGAATGGCAAGCAAAGGTATCGCCGCCAGCGCCTCGAACCGCGGCCACAGATCCGGCAACGGCTTGCTGAGGTCGAGGCCCGCCACCGTCTCGACCAGCCGCGGGTCGAAATCCGGCAGCAGGAGACCTTCGCCCGTCTCGCGGTAGAGGGCCGACACCATCCGCTCCCAATCCGCTGCGGTCAGAGCGGGAAAATCCGCGCCGTGAGCGACGCGTTGGGCATCGACCGCCTCAGCGCGGCTCTTCGGTTTCGGTGCCGGGTCGAGATAGGTTTGGATATAGGCGAGCCCCGCGGCCTCGATCACCGGTCCGATGTCGTTCAGCACGATGGCTTTCAGCGCGGCCGGCCGCAGCGCGCCGAGCACGTGGATGATCAGCCCGCCGCGCGAGGTGCCGATAAAGGCCGCTTCCTCGACGTTCAGAGCGGCCAGTCCGGCGAGGACATCGCCGGCTTCGATGCCGACATTGTAGTGGCCGATATCAGGATCGTAAGCGGACTGGCCGCGGCCACGGTAGTCGAAGGCGATGACCTTGCGCGGATTGTCGGTTCGCTGCGACAGATAAAGCGCCAGCTCATGGAAATCGCGCGCGTTGCGGGTCAGGCCGGGCAGGCAAACGACCTGCCAGTCTGCCGAATTGGTCTCGCCATAGACGCGGGCGTGAAGCTTGAGCCCGTCCGGCGCGGTGTAGAAAAAGTCGGAGAAGCCGTCGGTGCTCGACATATTAAAAGGACTCCCTGTCCGGATTGTCTCCGTCTGCTACAGGCGAGGGTGGGAGCGGTCAAATCGAGGGTTGTCAGCAAGCTGACACTCTTGGAAATGCCAGACATCTCCCCCACGAGGGGGGAGATTGGCGGTTCAGGCGCTACGCCCTTCCTTCGACGTTGGAGATCGGCGAAATCGGCAATGACAGCTGATCTCCCCACTCGTGGGGGAGATGGCCGGCAAGGGTGCGCGAAGGATCGCCAACGTCTGCCCGTGGCGACAGCTCTGCGGCCTCAGCCTCTTCCGTTCACCAAATCCCCAACGATATCGTACTTCCCCGAAATGCGCATCTTGTAGACCTCGTAATTCTCCATCACGCGCTGCACGTAACTTCTTGTTTCGGTGTAGGGAATTCGCTCGATCCAGTCGACGACGGCGTCGATGCCCTTGCCGCGCGGGTCGCCGTACTTGGCTACCCATTGGCTGGCGCGGTTAGGGCCGGCATTGTAGCCGGCGAAGGTCAGCACATAGGAGCCGCCGAAGCGGTCGAGCTGCTCGCCAAGGAAGGCAGCCCCCAGCGTCGCATTGTAACCGGCATCGCTGGTCAGCCGATCCTGGGAAAAGCTCAGTCCTGCCTTCTTCGCCAATTGCTTGGCGGTGCCCGGCATCAGCTGCAGCAGGCCGCGCGCGCCGGCGCTGGAGACGGCGCCGACATTGAATTCGCTTTCCTGGCGGGCGATCGCATAGGCCAGCGCCTTGCCCGAGCCGGATATGTCGGCGGTGTCGGGAATGACGCCCAGCGGATGCGACAGCGCGCCGACATCGATGCCGCGCGCGCCGGCGATCTTGCCGATCTTCAGCGCCATGAAATGATTACCTTGCTTTTCCGCCAGCACCGCAAGCAGCGCCAGCTCGCCGGGGCTGGTCAACTGCCCGGCGAGGTCGCGGTAAAGCGTCTCGGCATAGCGGTCGTAGCCCGCCTCCTGCAGCCGCTTGATGGCGCTGACGGCTTCGCGGCCGTCAAAGCTTTGGCGGTCGGCAGTGCTTGGCTCGGGATAGACGATGTTCAGCGTGCGCAAGCCAACCCGTTCCGCCGCCAACTGGCCGTAGAAAGTGGTGCCATAGGCCGCCGCCTTGGTGAAATAATCCTTCGCATTGCCGGGACCGCCGGCTTCCGCCGCGCGGCCAAGCCAGTAATAGGCGCGTGACAGCGACATCGGTCCCTGCGCGAGATCGGCGATGCGGGCAAAATGGGTCGAGGCCATCGCAGGATCGTTGAGGCCGCGCAGCGCATACCAGCCGGCGTGGAATTCCGCCTCGGCGGCACTCGCGGGACTTTCGGCGGCGTGCGCGGCAACGATCTTGTAAGCGGTCTTCCAGTCGCCCTGATCGACCAGCGCGCGCGACAGCACGCGGCGCTCGACCCACCAGGCATCGGGATCGACCAGCGCGTCGCGGTTCGTTGGCGCTTTCATTACCACCGCGGCGGCGTCCGCAAACTTCCGCTGCTTGCGCAGATATTCGGCTTGCGCGAAGAAATAGCCGGCCGATTGCTGTGCGGCAGGCACTGCTTTCAACAGCTTGGCCGCGTTCTTGTCGCCACGCGAGGCGGCGGCCCAGGCATCGGCCAGCGGTTGCGCGCCGGCAAGGGCTGCGACCCGCAGCGCCGAATTCTCCCGGTCGGCATAAAACATCCGTTCCATGCGGAAACGATGGTCGGCAGCCGGAATGATGGCGCCAAACTCCTTGCTGACGGCCGCCTCGTCCCTGGCTTCCAGCTTCTCGGTGCGCCAGAATGGCGACAGCACGGAAAGCGCAGCCTTGGTGTTGCCAAGAGCTAAATAAGAACGGGCAAGGATGACCACGCCTTGAAAGGTCAGCGGCTGGCTGCCGTCAAAGGCTTTCACCACGGTCTGCGGCGAGGGGTTTTCGCGATAAAGCGCGCGCTCGCTGTTCTTGCGCAGAGCGATGGTGCCCGGCCAATTCGGCAACATCTTTGCGGTATCGGCAATCTCGCTGCTCGGCACACGGTCGCCGCCATAGAGCGCGATCGCCCAGGCCAGGATATGGCGGTCCAGCGAACTGGCCGGCAATGTTTCGCGCACCGCTCGTGCCGCGGCGATATCGCCGGTCGCCAACGCGTCGAGACTGCCTTTCAACACGGCGATATTGGCGGAGGGCGCATCGGTCTGCGCTCCATCTTGCATGTCAGGCATCGGGATCGATGAGGTCGTCTGCTCGTCGACGCTCTCGTTTGCCGCCGTCCCCACTATCAGCAGGGCAACGGCGCCAAGCAATATGAAGCGGAGTGGCCGACTGGCCGGCATGATCCTGATCTTTCCCTGTTGCGGCACTTTAGATGGCAAGCCCAGGTGCCCGAGAGCCTAGACTTAGGTCGTGAAGAGCTCGTAAACAAAGGGTTATCGAGGCCGTTCGAATTGCGCTTGCTGGCACCATCGGCATGCTTGCCGCGCAACAGTGTCGAGACTATGGTGCGCGGCTTCGCTTTCGGCTAGAAGGCGCCCGATGCATGTCGCCCAAAAGCGGGAACCGGTTTTGGGACGATGATACGCATAAACAAACAAGTTCCAAGGAGTTGGACGACATGCTGAGAGGCTCGCTTACTGCGCTCGTGACGCCGTTCGAAAAGAGCGGACGTTTCGACGAGAAAGCCTTTCGCGCTTTCGTCGAATGGCAACTTGGCGAGGGCACGACGGGCCTCGTCCCGGTCGGCACCACCGGTGAGTCGCCGACGCTGTCGCATGACGAGCATCGCCATGTCGTCAAGGTCTGCATCGATGTGGCCAAGGGCCGCGCTCCGGTCGTCGCCGGCGCCGGCTCCAACAACACCGCTGAAGCGGTCGGTCTGGTGCAGTACGCCGAGCAGGCGGGCGCCGACGCCGCTCTGGTCGTCACGCCTTATTACAACAAGCCAACACAGCGCGGCTTGTACGAGCATTTCGCTGCCGTCGCCAGGGCGACCAAGCTGCCGATCATCATTTACAACATCCCGCCGCGCTCGGTGATCGACATGATGCCGGAGACGATGGGCAGGCTGGCGCACGACTTCAAGAACATCGTCGGCGTCAAGGATGCCACCGGCAAGGTCGAGCGCGTGTCCGAACAGCGCGCCACCTGCGGCAAGGATTTCATCCAGCTTTCAGGGGAGGATGCCTCGGCGCTCGGCTTCAACGCCCATGGCGGCGTCGGCTGCATCTCGGTGACGTCGAATGTCGCGCCGCGGCTGTGCGCCGAATTCCAGGAAGCCACACTGTCCGGTGACAGCGCCAAGGCGCTGGAATTGCAGGACCGTCTGCTGCCGCTGCACAAGGCCATCTTCCTTGAGCCCGGCCTGTGCGGCGTCAAATACGCGCTGTCGAAAATTGGCAAGGTCGAGAACGTGGTGCGCTCGCCGCTGGTGACCATCGAGGCGTCGACCGCCGAGAAGATCGATGCGGCGATGAAACACGCCGGCTTGATAAATTAAGGATGAGGCGCCACCTCTCCGCATCATGAACCAGGTCAGAAAAGCCGATCCCAACAACAAGACCGTTGCGGAAAACCGCAAGGCGCGGTTTTCCTATGAGGTGCTCGACACCGTCGAGGCCGGCCTTGTGCTGACCGGCACCGAGGTCAAGTCGTTGCGCCAGGGTCAGGCCAACATCCAGGACAGCTACGCCTCGGTCGAGGGCGGCGAGATCTGGCTGATCAACTCCTATCTGCCGGAATATCTGCAGGCCAACCGCTTCAACCACGAGCCCAGGCGGCGCCGCAAGCTGCTGCTCAACAAGCGCGAGATGGCAAAACTGGCGCAGAGCATCGACCGCGAAGGCATGACGCTGGTGCCGCTGAAAATCTACTTCAACGACCAGGGCCGTGCCAAGCTGCTGCTCGCCGTCGGCCGCGGCAAGAAACTGCACGACAAGCGCGAGAGCGAAAAGCAGCGCGACTGGTCGCGCGAAAAGGGCCGGCTCATGAAGGAACGGGGCTAAGAACCTCGAGCCACAGCCCCAGAAAAGCCACATCGGCTTTCAAGTTTCCAGCGACATACGATGGGGAAAGGCTTGAAGAACCGGATCATTCTCTGGGGTGCGGCCAGTCTGGTCTTCGCCGGCATCGTCGCCGCAGGTGGCATCTTCTATTTCCGGACGTTCTCGCCGGATCGTGACAGCTATCCGGTCAGGGGTATCGACGTTTCCCATCATCAGGGTGAGATCGACTGGCGGCGCGTTGCCGCCGATGACGTCGCCTTCGCCGTCATCAAGGCGACCGAGGGCGGCAACCATGTCGACGATGCCTTCGCCAAGAATCTGCGCGAGGCGCGCGCGGCCGGCCTCGCCGTCGGCGCCTATCACTTCTTCACCTTCTGCCGGCCGGGCGCCGACCAGGCGAAAAATTTCATCGCGGTGGTGCCGCACGACCAGCCGCTGCTGCCACCGGTCGTCGACATCGAATTCGGCGGCAACTGCCCGCAACGCCCGTCGCCGGAACAGCTGAGCGCGGAACTCCAGGCCTTCCTCGGACCGGTTGAAGCTGCGTTCGGCAAGCCGGCGATCATCTACCTGACCGACGAGGCTGAGGACGCCTATGCCGGACAGATGGCTGTGCGGCAGCGCTGGCTGCGCTCGCTGGCGTTCAAGCCGAGCGAGGACGGCTGGATTTACTGGCAGTACCACAATATGGGCCGTGTCGACGGGATCGAGGGCGATGTCGATCTCAACGTCCTGCAGGGTGGGCAGCAAACGCTGGCCGAGCTATTTGCTGCGCCCGCATCGCTCTCTTCGCAAAAGCCTCCATCGCCTTGAACGAATCATCTGGCCTTGAGTTTGGCATCCGCAGTCTTACGCAGGCTTGGGAACAGGCCTGGAAAGAGCCGAAAAAGCCATCCCCGCGGCCATGATCAGTACGGCGGCGAACTGGGCGCCGGTCGGCGTCTCGCCGAGCACCGTCATCGCGATCAGCACGGTTGCGATCGGCACGCATGGCATGAACAGCGATGCCGCCTGCGACCCCAGCTGCCGGACGATATAGGTGTACAGGAACATGGCGGCCGCACCTGCCAAAAACCCTTGAATGACGATCTGGCTGGCAATCTCGGCCACTGATGCCGCGCGGAGGCCGCTTGGGGCAAAGAAATAGAGCAACGGCAGCGGCACGCATGACAGCAGCACCACCGTTGCGGTCGCCGCAACCGGATCGACGCGCCAGCGCCGCACGAGAACGGCATAGGCGGCAAACATCGCGCCGGATCCGACGAACAGAAGATCGCCGAAGAGGACATCCTTCATGCCGCCGCCAGTGCGCACGGGTGCAATGAACAGGATCAGCCCGGCGATGATGGCTGCGACGCCGATGGTTCGCTGGCGCGAGGTTTTCTCCCTCGTGGCGATGCGCGACAGCACGAATGAGAAGAACACGATCGAGGCAGGGCAAAGTGCGGCACCATGCGCTGCCGGCGCATAGGTCAGTCCCCAATTGATGATGATAGGGTAGGGCAGTCCGGCCAGTGCCGCCAGCGTCAAGGCACGCCTCCAGCCCAATGCCTTGCCAGTCGCCCGGCCGTTTCTCCAGGCGACCAGCAGCATGACCATGCCGGCGCCGGCAAAGCGCAACGTTGCCAAATCGGTCGCGGTCAGATGTTCCCGCAGGCTGAAGCGGGCGGCGACGAACTGCACGGCGTAGATGCCGATCATGGCCAGGCCAGCAAGGATTGCCGGCTTCGTGTTTCGGTCCTCTGTCACGTGCATTCTTGTCCCGCTCGATCCTGCCAGCGGAAGGGTACTTCCTCCAGACGGCTTTCGTTGAAAACGCAGCCTATTGTCGAAAATGGTGCGTCAAAATATGCTGTTTTCGCAATATGGAAGTGAAAGTCACGCGATATGGGCGCTGCAAACGTGAATCATGAATCCGATCAGCTTGATGCCATCGACCGCAGCCTGCTTCGGTTGCTGCAGGAGGATGGGCGTCGCACCACGCTTGATCTCGCCGCCCGCGTCGGCCTGTCGCCGACCGGCACCAGCCAGCGCGTGAAGCGTCTTTTCCGTGACGGTTTCATCACTGCAGTGAGAGCCGTCCTCAATCCGCAAAAGATCGGCCGTGGCACGCTTGTCTTCATCGAAGTCAGGCTCGACCAGGCGGCGCCGCATGTTTTCGACCGTTTTGCCGAAGCGGTGGCGAAAGCTCCAGAAGTGCTGGAATGCCATATGGTCGTCGGCGGCTTCGACTATCTGGTGAAGGCGCGCATTTCGGAAATGGCTGCATACCAGGATTTTTTGAAGCGCGTGATCCTGCCGTTGCCGGGTGTCAGGGAAACGCACACCTATGCGTCGATATCGGACGTGAAGCCGGACGCGCTGCTGCCGGTGTGAGACGGGGGCCTGAGATCAGGCGGCCTGAGAAACCTCCGGCGCCAGCGTCACATTGGCATCGCCCCAGACTTTCAGGGCGGTGATCACCGGCTCCAGGCTTCGGCCGCGCGGCGTCAGGCTGTATTCCACCTTCGGCGGCACCTGCGCATAGACCTTGCGGGAGATGAGCCCGTCCGTCTCCATCTCGCGAAGCTGGTTGGTCAGCATGCGCTGTGTACAGTTTGGAATGCGCCGGCGGATCTCGTTGAAACGCATTGTGCCTTCCAACAGATGGTAGAGCACCACGCCTTTCCACTTTCCGTCGATATAGCGCAGCGTGCCCTCAACGGTGCAGCCGGGGCTGCAATCGAATCGCTCATGGCGAATGCGCGGCATGACGGTATCCTTTTCGACACTATGTGCTTTATATGCGCATTCTTGCGCTTTGCGAACATAAACCGCATCTCTGCCCTACACAACGCTCAACAGCAATTGCGGAGAAACCAGAATGCGCGCCGTCGGCTATCAAATCCCAGCCCCCATCACCGATGAGGCGTCCCTCGTCGATATCGACCTTCCCAAGCCGGAGCCGAAAGGCCGTCAATTGCTGGTCGAGGTGAAGGCGGTCTCGGTCAATCCGGTCGACACCAAGATTCGCAAAAGCGCTAAACCCGAAGCCGGAAGCTGGCGGGTGCTTGGTTGGGACGCTGCCGGCCGCGTCGTCTCCACGGGTTCGGACGCCAGCCTGTTCAAGGCCGGAGACGACGTCTTCCGGTGCGCTGGCACCGCAAGGCACCAATGCCGAGTTCCACCTTGTCGACGAGCGCCTTGTTGGCCGCAAGCCGAGCGCGCTCCACTATGCCGAGGCGGCGGCGCTGCCGCTGACGGCGATCACCGCCTCCGAGGCGCTGTTCGACCGCCTTGACGTGAAGAAGCCTGTCGCGGGCGCCACAAACGCCATCCTGATCATCGGCGGCGCCGGCGGCGTCGGCTCGATCGCGGTCCAGCTTGCGCGCCAGCTTACCGATATGACCGTGATTGCGACCGCATCGCGGCCCGAAACCCGCGACTGGGTGCTCGGCCTTGGCGCCCATCATGTCGTCGATCATTCCAGGCCGCTCGCCGCCCAGGTTGCAGCGCTCGGCATCGGCGCGCCGGCCTTTGTGTTCTCGACCACCAACACCGACAAACACCTGGCTGAGATCGTCGAACTGATCGCGCCGCAGGGCCGTTTCGGGTTGATCGACGATCCTCAGACACTCGATATCAATCCGTTCAAGCGCAAGAGCGTCTCGGTCCACTGGGAGCTGATGTTCACCCGCTCGCTGTATGAAACGCCTGATATGGCCGCGCAGGGCGAGCATCTCAACGAACTGGCGCGGCTTGTCGACGCCGGCATCATCCGCACCACGCTGGGCGAAACGTTGGGCACTATCAACGCCGCCAATCTGAAGCGCGCCCATGCGCTGATCGAGACCGGCAAGGCCAAGGGCAAGATCGTGCTGGAGGGGTTCTGAAAGGCGCGGCTATTTTTTCAGGAATTCCGCGATGTCGCTGAATACCCTAACGAACATCGCTTCCGTCAGCACACCGGTGTTGGTGTTATAGCGCGAGCAGTGGTAGCTGGAAAACAGCGTGACGCCGCCGGCCGGCAACTGACCGCCGTGCTTGAACGGATAGGCGGCGACACGCCCGCCCAGTGCCCGGACCGTCGACTGGTGCGCAATCGAACCGAGCGCCAGCACGGCGCGCAATTTTGGAAAGCGTGCAATCGTCGGCACCAGGAAGCTGCGGCAAGTGGCGATCTCGGCGCCGACCGGCTTGTTCTCCGGCGGCACGCAGCGCACCGCATTGGTGATCGCGGTGCCGACCAGCTGCAACCCGTCATCCGGCCGCGCCTTGAACTCGCCGCGGGCAAGACCGTGAGCGATCATCGTTGAGTAGAGCAGGTCGCCGGCATAGTCGCCGGTGAACGGTCGCCCGGTGCGGTTGGCGCCGCGCAGGCCGGGCGCCAGCCCGACGATCAGCAGCTCGACGGCGTCCTCGCCATCAGGCGGCAGGAAAGTCGGCACCGGCGCATTGAACCACGACGGCTCGCGCTGCCGCCAGTCTGCGATGAAATCATGCAGGCGCGGGCAGAGCGGGCAGTCGCGGTCGGGTTCGGGAGCGGCGTCCAAGGCCGCCGCCGTCAATAGTCTTCCTCTTCGACTTCGGCCGGCTCGGGCCTGCGCACCGGCCGTTCGGAGGGATCGCGGCCGACCTCGTTCTTCAGCGAGGTCAAATCGATGAAATGGTCGGCCTGGCGGCGCAGATCGTCCGAGATCATCGGTGGTTGCGAGGCCATGGTGGAGACGATCGAGACCTTGCGGCCGCGCCGCTGCAGCGCTTCGACCAGTGTGCGGAAGTCGCCGTCGCCGGAGAAGATGACATAGTGGTCGACAACATCGGCAAGTTCGAGCGCATCGACGGTCAGTTCGATGTCCATATTGCCCTTGATCTTGCGGCGGCCGGTCGAGTCGGTGAACTCCTTGGCCGGCTTGGTCACCACCTTGAAGCCATTATAGTCGAGCCAGTCGATCAGGGGACGGATCGAAGAGTATTCCTGATCCTCGACCAGAGCGGTGTAGTAATAGGCCCGCAGCAAATAGCCGCGCTTCTGGAAGCTGGACAGCAGTTTGCGGTAGTCTATGTCGAAGCCGAGTGCGCGCGAGGTGGCGTAGAGATTGGCGCCGTCTATGAAAAGAGCGATTTTTTCACGGGGGTCGAACATGGCAATATTCCTTTTTCGAAATAGGTGGCGGACTAATCGAAATGGGTCGTTTATATTATATCGCTCGGCTCGTAAATAAACCGGCTGACCTTTCGTCAACCGAGATAGCGCCAGTTTTACGGCAATCCAAGGGTGCCGGGGCGCACTGCAAGCAATTGTGATAGGAGCCGTGTCGTCGCCCGGTAGGCGGGCTTCGCCGGCAAGGCATTCAGCGGCGCCAGAAGCTGGCATTCGCCAGCCCATGGGGCCACAGAGCCATAATGCTTGTATTTTGGCGGCGTTCGGGTTATGGACCGCGCCTGTTTTCCATCAAATCCAGGCATGAAAGGGGCAATCAATGGCCCGCGTAACCGTTGAAGACTGCATCGACAAGGTCGACAACCGCTTCGAGCTCGTGCTGCTTGCCGGCCATCGCGCCCGCCAGATCAGCCAGGGCGCGCCGATCACCGTGCCGCGCGACAACGACAAGAACCCGGTCGTGGCGCTGCGCGAGATCGCCGACGAGACGCTGTCGCCCGACGACCTCAAGGAAGATCTGATCCACTCGCTGCAGAAGCATGTCGAGGTTGACGAGCCCGAGGCCGATGGCGAGGCGATCGCCGACCAGACCGGCAACGCAGTTGCAGCTACCGATGCCGACGACGCCGAAGAAAACGTCACCTTCGATCGCATGACCGAGGAAGACCTTTTGGCCGGCATCGAGGGCCTGGTTCCCCCGGAAAAGAGCGACGACTACTAATCGCTGCCCTGGACCTGCCGGGAATATGGTTCCGGCACTTCCGTCCCGTGAGTTTCGTGGCTATCTATGAGATGCGCCGTACATCAGTGCGGCGCATCAATCATTTCAGCACCGTGAGAACCCGCCCATGATGCGTCAGTATGAGCTTGTCGAGCGCGTTGCGCGCTACAAGCCTGACGTCAACGAGGCGTTGCTCAACAAGGCCTATGTCTACGCCATGCAGAAGCATGGCCACCAGAAGCGCGCTTCCGGCGATCCCTATTTCTCGCATCCGCTCGAAGTCGCCGCCATCCTCACCGAAATGCACATGGACGAGGCGACGATCGCCGTCGCCTTGCTGCATGACACGATCGAGGACACCACCGCGACGCGGGCCGAGATCGACGATCTGTTCGGCCCCGAAATGGGCAAGCTGGTCGAAGGCCTGACCAAGCTGAAGAAGCTCGATCTCGTCTCCAAGAAGGCCGAGCAGGCGGAAAACCTGCGCAAGCTGTTGCTGGCCATCTCGGAGGATGTCCGCGTTCTGCTGGTCAAGCTCGCCGACCGTCTGCACAACATGCGCACCCTCGACCACATGCCCGAGGCCAAGCGCCTGCGCATCGCCGAGGAGACGATGGACATCTATGCGCCGCTCGCCGGGCGCATGGGCATGCAAGGCATGCGCGAGGAACTGGAAGAGATCGCCTTCCGCTTCATCAATCCGGAAGCCTATCGCGCCGTCACCGCGCGGCTTGCCGAGATATTCGAGCGCAACAAGGGCGTGCTGACCGACATCGAAAAGGCGCTGTCGGCGCTGTTCGAAAAGCATGCCATCAACGCCGGCGTGAAGAGCCGGCAGAAGAAGCCTTGGTCGGTGTTCCGCAAAATGGAGGCCAAGGCGCTGTCCTTCGAGCAGCTCTCAGACATCTTCGGCTTCCGCGTCGTCGTCGACAGCGTCGAAGACTGTTACCGCGCGCTCGGCGCCATTCACACCACATGGTCGATGGTACCTGGCCGCTTCAAGGATTACATCTCGACGCCCAAGCAGAACGACTACCGTTCGATCCACACCACCATTGTCGGCCCATCGCGCCAGCGCGTCGAACTGCAGATCCGCACCCGCGAGATGAACAAGATCGCCGAATATGGCGTCGCCGCCCATTCGATCTACAAGGACACCGGCGGCAAGACGAACGGTGCCGCCCATGCGATCTCGAAGGAGACCAACGCCTATGCCTGGCTGCGGCGCACCATCGAGCAACTGGCAGAAGGCGACAACCCGGAAGACTTCCTCGAAAATACCAAGCTGGAGCTGTTCCAGGACCAGGTATTCTGCTTCACGCCGAAAGGCATGCTGATCGCGCTGCCGCGCGGCGCCACGCCCATCGACTTCGCCTATGCCGTGCACACCGATGTCGGCGATACCTGCGTCGGTGCCAAGGTCAACGGCCGCATCATGCCGCTGATGACGGAACTGAAGAACGGCGACGAGGTTGAGATCATCCGCTCCAAGGCGCAAGTGCCGCCAGCGGCCTGGGAGTCGGTGGTGGTCACCGGCAAGGCGCGTTCAGCCATCCGCCGCGCCACCAAGAACGCCATTCGCAAGCAATATTCAGGTCTTGGTGCCCGCATTCTCGAGCGCGCCTTCGAGCGCGCCGGCAAGACCTTCACCAAGGAAAGCCTGAAGCCGGTGCTGCACCGGCTGGCGCGCAAGGACATCGAAGATGTGCTGGCCTCGGTCGGGCGCGGCGAACTTGCCTCGACTGACGTCATGAAGGCGGTCTTCCCAGACTACAAGGACGAGCGCGTCACCGTCAGCGCCCCCAAGCAGCGCGAGGAGGGCTGGTCGAAGATCCGCAACGCCGCCGGCATGCTGTTCCAGATGCCCGGCACCCGAGCCGCGCGCAAGGACAAGGACCAGCCGCGCGATGGCGCGGTGCCGATCCGCGGCGTGCGCGGCGACCTGCCGGTGCGTTTCGCGCCGGAAGGGGCCGTGCCTGGCGACCGCATCGTCGGCATCGTCCAGCCGGGCACCGGCATCACCATCTATCCCATCCAGTCGCCGGCGCTGCAGGCCTTCGACGACCAGCCGGAGCGCTGGATCGACGTGCGCTGGGACATTGACGAGCAGACCAAGGAGCGCTTTCCGGCGCGCGTCTCGGTCACCGCCATCAACGCGCCGGGCTCGCTCGCCGACATCGCCCAGGTCGTTGCCTCCAACGACGCCAACATTCATACGCTGTCGATGGTGCGCACCGCGCCCGACTTCACCGAAATGCTGATCGATCTCGAAGTCTGGGATCTGAAGCACCTCAACCGGCTGCTGTCGCAGCTCAAGGATAATTCGAGCGTCAGCGATGCGCGGCGTGTGAATGGGTGAATAGTGAATAGTGAATAGTGAATAGTGAAAGAAGGCGTTCTCACTACCATTCACCATTCACCATTCACCATTCACCATGGACATGGGGCGAGTTATGAATACCGATGAAGTTCTGGGCATTTTCCGCGAGGCAGGCGCTGTTCTGGAGGGACATTTCATCCTGACGTCGGGTCTGCGCAGCCCGGTCTTCCTGCAGAAGGCGCGCGTCTTCATGCATGCCGACAAGACCGAGCGGCTTTGCAAGGCGCTGGCCGAAAAGATCCGCAAGGCGGTGCCGGGCAAGATCGACTACGTCGTCGGCCCGGCGATCGGCGGCCTGATCCCGGCCTATGAGACGTCGCGCCATCTCGGTGTGCCAGCAATCTGGGTGGAGCGCGAAGGCGGCGAGTTCAGGCTGCGCCGCTTCGAGATCGCGCCGGGATCGCGCGTCGTCATCGTCGAGGACATCGTCACCACTGGTCTCTCGATCCGCGAAACCATCGACTGCCTGCGCGCGATTGGCGCCGAGGTGGTGGCGGCGGCCTGCATCATCGACCGCTCGGCCGGCAAGACCAATGTCGGCGTGCCGCTGATCGCGCTTGCCGAATACGAGGTCCCGGCTTATCCCGCCGACCGCCTGCCGCCGGAACTTGCCGCCATTCCCGCCGTTAAGCCAGGAAGCCGCAACATCTAGGGGACATCACCATGATCGCCGGCATCGATCATTTCGTGCTGACGGTCCGCTCTGCGGAGGACAGCTGCGCCTTCTACCAGCGGGTGCTTGGCCTCAAGCGCCTCGACGAGCCGAACCGGCCGACGGCGTTGCTGTTCGGATCGCAGAAGATCAATCTGCATCAGGTGGGCCGCACCTTTGAGCCCAAGGCCAAGGTGCCGATGCCTGGGTCCGGCGATTTCTGCCTGGTCGCCGCAAGGCCGCTTGCCGAGATTTGCGCCCGTCTGGAAGCCAATGGCGTTGCCATCGAAGTCGGTCCGGTCGAGCGCACCGGCGCCCGCGGTAAGATGATCTCGGTCTATTTCCGCGATCCGGACAGCAATTTGGTCGAAGTCAGCGAATATCGGGAATAGTCTATCCGCCTCGGCGCCGTCTCGCGCGGGCCTTGCCGTCGTCGGGGAGCTTTCATCGATATTGTCCTCAGTTTCGCCCCAATGGCGCTCTTGTTACCCGCCTGCGGCAGACCATCGCGGCGGCGTTTCATTGTTCCGCCGCAAGGCAGTCGCTATATCAAAGTCGTTGTTGCCTTTCTGCGCCCTCGAAGCGCAAGATGGAGCGACCGCGCCCGGCCAGGGTGGTTGCAATTTGGGCGTGATGAACCGGGAACTGGAACAGAGTGCTTTTTCGACGCCGAAAGCCTGATGGCATTCTGGAGCGGGTGCGTACCTATCTGTGGCCGCGCCGCTCGTTTTCGCGCTCGTTGCAATATTTCTCCAAGCGCATCCTGCGGCTGAAGGCGACACCGCATGCAGTCGCGGCCGGCGTCGCGGCCGGCGTTTTCGCCTCCTTCTTTCCGCTCGGCTTCCATTTCGCCGTCGCCGCCGTGCTCTGCTGGGTGGTCGCCGGCAATCTGGTGGCCGCCGCCCTCGGCGCGGTATTCTTCGGCAATCCGCTGACTTTCCCGCTGCTGTGGGGAGCGTCCTGGGAAGTCGGCAAGCTGATCCTGCATGAGCGCCTGCCCAAGAACGGACCGCCTGCGCATCTTGGTGAGATGATGCACACGCTGTCGTTTGCAAAACTGTGGCATCCGGTGCTGGAGCCGATGCTGATCGGCGCTGTGCCGCTCGGCCTGATCTTCGGGCTGATCTTCTACGGCATCACCCGCTGGGGGATGACAGCCTTTCGCGAGCAGCGCAGGAAGCGCATGGCAGAGCGGGCGCATAAGGCCGGGCACCGCGGACGGGAAGTTCCGGCGGAATGATCATCGGCATCGGCAGCGACCTGATCGACATCAGACGCATCGAAAAGTCGCTGGAACGGCATGGTCAGCGCTTCATCCAGCGCATCTACACCGAGGTCGAACAGGTCCGCTCGGAAGGCCGCAAGGGCCGCGCCGCCTCCTATGCCAAGCGCTTCGCCGCCAAGGAGGCCTGCGCCAAGGCGCTTGGCACCGGCCTGGCGCAGGGCGTGTTCTGGCGCGACATGGGGGTCGCCAACCTGCCCAGCGGCGCGCCGACCATGGCGCTGACCGGGGGAGCGGCGGCACGGCTGGCCAAAATCCTGCCACAGGGGCACAGGGCGGCGATCCACCTCACAATCACCGATGATTTCCCGCTTGCTCAAGCCTTTGTGATCATCGAGGCGTTGCCCGCCGAACAAGCGCCACATTGATTGCATCAGACGACCGCTATCTAACGCCGACTTGACGTTGCCCAGCGCGCGCCGAGACTCTATACCATCCAACGCACAATCGAGGACGACATGAGCGTGGCTGAAAAATCCGAGAAGAAATCCGGCGGGCTTGGCGAAATCGTCAGCGTCATCATCCAGGCTTTGCTGCTGGCCATGGTCATCCGCACCTTGCTGTTCCAGCCCTTCTCGATTCCGTCCGGCTCTATGCGGCCGACCTTGCTCGAAGGCGACTATCTGTTCGTCACCAAATGGTCCTACGGCTTCTCGCGCTATTCGCTGCCATTCGGCCCCGACATCTTTTCCGGCCGCATCTGGGGTTCCGATCCGAAGCGCGGCGACGTGGTGGTCTTCAAGTTCCCGCCGGATCCGTCGCTCGACTACATTAAGCGCGTCGTCGGCCTGCCCGGCGACAAGATCCAGATGAAGGACGGCCAATTGTTCATCAACGGCCAGGGCGTGCCTCGTGTGAAAACCGGCCAGATCCAAAATCCTGATATCACGGAAGTGCCTGAGCCGGTCGACGTCTATCGCGAGACCCTGCCCAACGGCGTCAGCTACGACACGCTCGACCTGACACCGAATTCGATCACCGACAACACCCGCGAGTTCGTCGTGCCCCCCGGCAACTATTTCATGATGGGCGACAACCGCGACAACTCCTCCGACAGCCGCCTCAGCGTCGGCTACGTGCCGGCGGAGAACCTTGTCGGCCGCGCCAACATCGTCTTCTTCTCGATCGCCGGGAAGGCGAGCCCGCTCGAGATCTGGAAATGGCCGTCGCTGGTGCGCCTGTCGCGCCTGTTCCATTTCGTGAATTGATGGCTTTGAAGCGCCCGACGGGTGAAACTCTGGCCGATTTGGTGACAGCCAAAACCGGCCATTCCTTCCGGGATGTCCGTTTGCTCGAGACCGCGCTGACCCATTCCAGCGCGGTCAAGGCAAGCAGCAACAACCAGCGCCTCGAATTCCTTGGCGACCGCGTGCTCGGCCTGATCGTTGCCGACCTGCTTTTCGAAAAGTTTCCTGAAGCGCCGGAAGGTGAAATCGCCCCGCGCTTCAATGCCCTGGTCGATGCGCGGACATGCTCCGAGATCGGCATTGAAATGCAGCTCGAAGATCTGGTTCGGGCCGACGCTGCCTTGAAGGCGCGCTCGCGCGGCTCGGGCGGAAATTATCTGGCGGATGCGGTCGAAGCGCTGATCGCGGCGGTCTATATCGATGGCGGCCTCGATGCGGCAAGGCAATTCGTCCTGCGCTACTGGGAGCCGCGCTCGCAAAAGGTGGTGGCCAAGCCGCCCAATCCGAAATCCGACCTGCAGGAATGGATCGCCAAGACCAGCGATGTCAGGCCCGAATACGCGATCGAGAAACGCGAAGGACCTGAACATCAACCGGTTTTCACGGTGTCCGTGAAGGTCGGCGGTTTTGCGCCGGCAAGCGGCACGGGCGGCTCTCGTCGCGCAGCCGAAGAAGCGGCGGCATCGGCGTTTCTTATGCGCGAGGGCATCTGGGCCAACCAAGGGAGTGCGGCATGACCGGCAGCGAAGATCTCCCTCCGGCCGCGGAGGCCACGCATTCCGGTTTCGTTGCCCTGATCGGGGCGCCCAATGCCGGCAAGTCGACGCTGGTCAACCAGCTGGTCGGCGCCAAGGTGTCGATCGTCACCCACAAAGTGCAGACCACCCGCGCCATCGTGCGCGGCATCGCCACGCATGACAACGCGCAGATCGTCTTTGTCGACACGCCCGGCATCTTCAAGCCGAAGCGCCGGCTCGACACCGCCATGGTGACCACCGCCTGGGGTGGCGCCAAGGACGCCGATATCGTGTTGCTGCTGATCGATGCCGAGCGCGGCATCAGGGGTGACGCCGACGCCATCCTCGAGCGGCTGAAGGACGTCCGCCAACCGATGGTGCTGATCCTCAACAAGGTCGATCGGGTCAAGCACGAGGCACTGCTGGCCCTGGCCGCGGCAGCAAACGAAAAGGTGCCGTTCAAGCGCACCTTCATGGTCTCGGCGCTGACCGGCTCCGGCTGCAAGGATTTGCTCGACTATCTCGCGCAAGCGCTGCCGGTCGGCCCCTGGTACTATCCGGAAGACCAGATCTCCGACTTGCCGATGCGTCAGCTTGCGGCCGAGATCACTCGCGAAAAGCTGTATCTGCGGCTGCATCAGGAGTTGCCCTATTCCTCCCATATCGAGACCGAGAAATGGGAAGAGAAACCGGATGGCTCGGTACGCATCGACCAGACCATCTATGTCGAGCGCGACAGCCAGAAGAAGATCGTGCTCGGCCACAAGGGCGAGACGATCCGTGCCATCGGCCAGTCGGCGCGCATGGAAATAGCCGGCATTCTCGAGCAGAAAGTGCACCTGTTCTTGTTTGTCAAAGTGCGTGAAAACTGGGGCGACGACCCCGAGCGCTACCGCGACATGGGGCTTGAGTTTCCCCATTGAGCTTCATCGTCTAGAAGTGCCGCCCGGCAGTTTGAGACGATGACATGCCTGATCCAAAACCGACCATCGATACCGATCTCGTGCGCCGGCTGGTCAACGCGCAGTTTCCGCAATGGCGGCATCTGCCGGTGAGCCCGGTGACGTTTGGCGGTTGGGACAACCGAACCTTCCACCTCGGCAATGATATGACTCTGCGGCTGCCGAGTGCCGCACCATATGCCTTGCAGGTCGAAAAAGAGCACCGCTGGCTGCCCAGGCTGGCGCCGCTTCTGCCGCTGCCGATCCCGGTTCCACTGACGATGGGCGAGCCCGGGGAGGGCTACCCCTGGCATTGGTCCGTCTACCGCTGGATCGACGGCGAAACAGCCAAGACCGCCGAAATCGCCGATCGCCCACAGTTCGCGGTCGATCTGGCCAAGTTCCTCATTGCGCTCCGGCGGATCGATCCGGCGGGCGGGCCGCCCGCGGGCCAGCACAATTTCTTCCGCGGCGGATCGCCGAGCGTGTATGACAACCAGACAAGGGAAGCACTCCAGGCGCTGGAGGGGCAGATCGACACCCAGGCGGCCACCGCTGTCTGGGATGCGGCCCTTGCCGCCACCTGGCAAGGGTCGCCCGTCTGGTTTCACGGCGACGTCGCCTGGGGCAACCTTCTGGTCCAAAACGGCCGTTTGAGCGCCGTCATCGACTTCGGCACCTCCGGGATCGGCGATCCCTCTTGCGACCTGGCGATCGCCTGGACGTTCTTCCAGGGCGAGAGCCGGGAGGCGTTCCGTGCCGCCATCGACGTCGATGAAGCGACCTGGGCGCGCGGCCGCGGCTGGACGCTGTGGAAGGCGCTGATCACCGTTGCCGGACACGACGCCAACCAGGCCGAAGCCGAGCGATCGCGCCGCGTCATCGACGACGTCCTGGCCGATCACCGGAAATTCGCGTGATCGGAGCCTTTCGACGATGTGCGGAGATCCAATGTCAGCACAGATCGCACGCGGTGCGCCAAAATCTTGATTTCGCCATGCAACCGGTGACAAGCTCCTGCCATGGAATGGCGCGACGAGGGAATCATACTCGGCACCCGCAAGCATGGCGAAACCAGCGCCATTCTCGAGGTAATGACGCGTGCGCATGGCCGCCATCTCGGCCTGGTGCGCGGCGGGCGCTCGCGCAAGCAGCAGCCGGTGCTGCAGCCCGGCAACCGCGTCGACCTTTTGTGGCGGGCACGCCTCGACGAGCATCTCGGCACCTTCCAGGCCGAGGCGATCGAGATGAATGCCGCCCGGTTGATGGACAGCGCAGTCGCCGTCTACGGCCTGCAGACCATGGCCGCGCATCTCAGGCTCCTGCCGGAGCGCGACGCCCATGGCGGCCTGTATGAGACGCTTGCCGTGATGATCGCCCATCTGGACGATTCGGATGCCGCCGGGGAACTGGTGGCGCGCTTCGAACTGCTCATCCTCGACGAACTCGGCTTCGGCCTCGATCTCAGCCAGTGCGCGGCGACCGGCGCCAGGCAGGATCTGGCCTATGTCTCGCCGAAATCCGGCCGTGCGGTGTCGCGAGCCGCCGGTGCGCCGTGGCGCGACAAGATGCTGGCGCTGCCGGCCTTCCTGCAGCGCGGCTCCGGCTTGCGGGCGGACCACGCGGCACTCGAGGACGCCTTCCATCTGACCGGTTTCTTTTTCACCCGCCATGTCTACGAGCCGCGCGGCATTGAACAGCCCGATGCCCGTGCCGGCTTCCTCGCCGCCTTGCGCAAGCATCATTCGGGCGGCAATGCCGCCACTACGGCAGACGCTGCGCCAGAAAGGGGAGGGAGACTCGGTGGGTGCTGACCTCCGCAACCGTCCAGGTTCACAGCAAAAGCTGCATGCGGCAGCATTCCCTCCCCCTTGTGGGGAGGGTTAGGGTGGGGGTACTCGTAGGGCAAGAGCCTCAGCCGGCCTTGCGATGCTCCATGAAATCATCGAGGATGGCGCGCTGACCGCCGAGGATCTTGAGGCTGGCCTCCGCGAAGGAAAACCAGCCGGCCCTGTCGATTTCGGGAAATTCCCTCGTCACGCCTGACCTGGGCGGCCATTCCATCGTGAACATGTTGCTTTTAACGGCATCGGGATCGAAATCGGCTTCGACACTCCAGGCGATGACGATCTTGCCGCCGGCTTGCCGATAGCTGCCGACAGGCTCGAAATCACCCTCGATGCTGACTCCGAGTTCTTCCCCAGCCTCGCGCCGGGCGGCGGCCAACTCATCTTCATTGTCCTCGACGAGGCCCTTGGGGATCGACCAAGCGCCTTCATCCTTCCTTGCCCAGAATGGGCCGCCGGGATGGACGAGCAGAAATTCGAGAATGCCGGCCCTTGTCCGGTGGATCAGCAGCCCTGCACTTCGTTTCGGCATTCGATTTCCCCACAGTTCATCCGAGGATAGCATGGCTCCTGGGCAAGTGGCGGCGGCATGCCATTCCTGGCTATCTCAGATGATGGGTGAGGATAAAGACCGTAGGCCGCTGGAATTTGCCGACGAAACATGCTCGATAACTTCTTTTCGGCCACCATTGCGGTGGCGTGACTTGAATAGCCGTCTGGGGTGGCCGTGTGGCCGCCGCAATTGTCAGTGAAAACTGGCCTGGTTTGGGGGAACCGCCATGTTTGAAAGCCTGATTGGCGCCGTCGTCGTTATCGTGCTTTTTGTCCTCGTCTTGCGCCAGCAGGGCCGCGTCAGTCTGATCGAGCGCGAGCTCGGAGCGCTGCGCAGCCTGGTTCTGTCCGGAGTGCATGCGACACCGCCCGTTGCCAAACCGGCCGAGCAGGCTGCAAGCGCACCGGCGGATGCCGCTCACGCTAGCGCACCAGTTGCCGACATAGCTTCGCCAACAACAGCAGACGCGGCACATGCCCAGGCACCGGCCGCCGAAGCCGATGCGGCCACCAGCGAGGCCGTGCCAGAACTGTCGGCCGCGGCCAAGGCGGCATTCACCGGATCCGCGCCTGCCGCCACGTCGAAGGCAGCCCGCCAGTCAGAGGTCGAAACGGCGCTCGGCACCCGTTGGGCGGTCTGGGTCGGCGGCGTCGCGCTGGCCCTGGGCGGCCTGTTCCTGATCCGCTACACCATCGAGGCCGGCATTTTCGGCCCTGAAGTGCGGCTGTCCCTGGCGGCGCTGCTCGGCCTGGTGCTGATCGGCGGCGGCGAGTTCATCCGCCGCACCGGCTTCAAGGTGCCGGTGCAAGGGGCTGCAGGCGCCTATATTCCGGCGATCCTGACGGCTGCCGGCGCCTTCATCCTGTTCGGTACGGTCTATGCCGCGCATGCCATTTACGGTTTCGTCGGGCCGGCCTTCGCCTTCACCGTGCTCGGCGCCATCGGCGTGGCGACCATTGTCGCCGCCCTCGTCCACGGCCAGGCCCTGGCCGGCATCGGTCTCGTCGGCTCGATGGCGACGCCGGCGCTTGTGTCCTCGCAGGCGCCCAACCCATGGGCGCTGTTCGTCTACCTGGCGATCGTGCTTGCCGCTACAGCCGTGATCGCCCGCATTCGCGACTGGAAATTCCTGATTGCGGCGGCCTTCTTCGGCACCGGCGCCTGGACCATCGTCTACATGATGAGCACGCTAGTCGCCGACCTTGCCGTCATCCTGTTCATCGACGCGGTGACGCTGGCGGTGCTTGCCTTTGTCTGGCTGGGCACACGTGACAGCGAAGCGGAGACGGCGAAGACCGGCTTCGACTGGCCCTCGATCGTGCCAGGCGTTTTCGTTGCGTTTTCAGCGCTAGGCCTGTCCGTCGACACGACGCTGGTCGCCGCCGGTGGCGCCTTGCCGGGCGCCTTCGTCCTCGTCGCCCTTGTCGCCACCGCACTCTACCGGCCGCGCGCGCTGCCGCTGCTGCATGCCGCCGGCGTGGTGAGCGTGATGATCCATCTCGGCATCATTCCGCCCACCACCATCGGCTCCGACATAACCCAGGGGAATATCGGCTTTGACGGCATGCCGGTGGCGGCCGGAAATCCGTTGACGCTGCGCATCGGCATTGCCCTCGGCCTGGTTTTCATCGGCGCCGGCTTCTGGGCCGCACGCCGCTTCGCCGCCTCAGCACGGGTCCGCGCGGCATGCTGGGCGGCATGGGGCGTCGCTTCGCCGCTGCTTATTCTGCTGACGCTGTGGCTCGCCTACGGCAATCTCGACCGCGACCTTGTCTACGCAGCGATAGCTGCCCTTCTGGTCGTCGTCTTCGCCGCCGGCGGCGAATGGATTGCGCGCGCCGAACAGCCGCCGCTCAAGGGCGACGTCGCCGTCTCCTTCGCGCTTTGCGGCTCGGCTCTGGCCGGGCTCCTGATGCTGCACATGGCCTTCGGTTCCGGCTGGACCACGTTGCTTGCCGGCGTTGCCGCCATCGTGCCGGCGCTGGCGACGCGTTGGCGTTCTTATCCGGTGCTGGGCTGGATTTCGGTCGGCGCGGTCGTCGCCGTGCTCGGCCGCGTCGCCTTCGATCCGACCATCGTCGGCGCCGAGTTCCTGACGACGACGCGGGTGTTCAACTGGCTGCTGCCGGGATACGGCGTACCGGCGCTAGCCTTCGGCTTTGCCGCCTGGCAACTCGCGCGTACCACCCCCGCACTACCAACAGCTGGTAATGGCCGGCCGCGCCTTGCGATGGAGGCGGGTGCAGCCCTGTTTGCGCTGCTCACCGTCGCCATGCTGGTGCGCCACGCCATGCATGGCGGCGTCATCGACACCGGCCCGGTGACGCTCGCCGAACAGGCGATCTATACGCTGATCGCCATCGGCGCCGGCGCGATACTGGTGGCCATCGACATGCGCTCGCCAAGCTCTGTGCTGCGCTATGGCTCGATGGCTGCCGGCGTGCTCTCGGTCGCCTTCATCGTCCTCCAGCATTTCCTGGTGCTCAATCCGCTGTTCACCGACGAATCGACCGGCCAGATCCCGGTGTTCAACCTCTTGTTCCTGGCTTATCTCCTGCCGGCCATCGCTGCCGGCGGGCTGGCGCTCTATGCCAGGGACAAGCGGCCGCCATGGTATGCGCAGATGCTGGCGGTGGTGGCGGCATTGCTTGTCTTCGCCTACGCCACACTGTCGGTCAGGCGCGTGTTCAAGGGCGAGTTCATCGGCCTGTGGAGCGGCCTCGGCCAGCTCGAGACCTACACCTATTCGGCGCTCTGGCTGATCATCGGCGTCGTGCTGCTGACCGCCGGCGTCTGGCTGAAGTCGCAGGTGCTGCGCATTGCCTCGGCGGCGCTGATCGCGATTGCCGTGGTAAAAGTCTTCCTGTTCGACATGTCGGAACTGGAAGGCGTGCTCAGGGCGCTGTCGTTCATCGGTCTTGGCGCCGTGCTGATCGGCATCGGCCTGTTCTACCAGCGGCTGCTGACGCGGGCGGCGAGGGAGGCCAACGCTGCAACTTGAAGTGATATACGAGGTAGAATAAATGAATATCCAACGGAGGATATTCAATGCCGCTCTATATCCGCGACGACGAAGTGGATGCGCTGGCCAGCAGATTGCAACGCGAGACGAACGCTCCGAGCAAAACGGAGGCGGTGCGGGTCGCGCTCGTGCACGAACTTGAGCGCAATCGAGCGAAGGTGCCGCTGCGCGATCGGATCGCCAGTCTTCAGGACAGGGCCAGGAAGCTTGGCCTGCCCAATCCCGACTTCGATATGAAGAAGTTCACCGACGAGCTGTGGGAAGACTGATGTTTGTCGACGCGTCGGTGATCGTCGCCATTCTCAACCAGGAACCTGGGTGGGAGGAATTGCTGAAGCAGCTATCCGGTTTTTCCGGGCAGGTCTGGGTTTCTCCGTTGGTTCACTTCGAAGCAACACAGGCATTGGCAAGGGCCGGCGCCGGCCCGCGCAGACCCAGCGCTGAAGCCCTTCTCCATGCCCGCGATCTGATCGATGAGTTCATTGTTGAGATCATGGGAGAGAGTCTGGCCATTGACGACAACATCGGCTCTCGGGCCATTGACGCGAGCGCCCGTTACGGCAAAGCCGTTGGCCACAAGGCGGATCTGATTCTCGGGGACTGTTTTGCTTACGCCTGCGCGAAAAGCCGCGATCTTCCACTGCTGTACAAAGGCCATGATTTCGCACTGACCGATTTAGGATAATTCGGCCCTTTTGTTGATTGCGGGGAATAATTTAGCCGATCAACTCGTTATCTCACTGCTTGGGTGACCGGGGCGGCAGACCGCTTCGCGCTGGCCGCTTGCGCCGCGCCGGGAAGGCGCGTTCAATCGGGTTAAACAAGGGCGACCTCAGAACCAGCGGTCATGGACGAAAAGAAGGCAGCAATCCTTGGCGAAATACCGCGCCTGCGCCGCTACGCACGCTCGCTTCTGCGCGACCGCGAATCCGCTGACGATCTCGTCCAGGATTGCCTCGAACGAGCGCTCTTGCGGCTTGAAAGCTGGCAGACGGGAGAAAGCCCCCGGAGGTGGCTGTTTACGATCATGCATCATTTGTTCATCGATCAGATGCGCAAGGTGAACCGGCGCGGTGAGGCGACGATCCTACCGCTTGACGCAAACGAGGCGCAGGCAGTCCCCGCCGAGCAGGCGGAGAACGCCGCGTCGCGCGAGATCATCGACGCATTGCAGGCGATCAGCCCCGACCGCCGCGCCGCCCTCGTCATGGTCGCCATCGAAGGGTTTTCCTATGCCGAAGCCGCCAACATTCTCGGCGTGCCCGCCGGCACGCTGATGTCGCGCATAGCGCGCGGACGCGAGGAGCTGCGCAGCCTGCTCGATGACACGGCGCGCCGCCGCTCGATAAGGATCGTCGAGAAATGACCCGCCGCGATTTTTCCGAACGTGATATCCACATGGCTCTCGACGGCGAGCTGCCGGGCGACGAGCGCGCCGCCTACGACGCCTGGATCGACGCCAATCCCGAAATGAAGGCCAAAAGCGCCCGCTACACCGCCGACCGCACCGCGTTGCGCGCCGCCTTTGCCGGTGTGCTCGACGAGCCCGTGCCGGTGCTGTTCAAGCAGATCGTTAGCGGTGAAGGCGCGACCAAGGCGGCGGCGCGGCAGTCGCGCTGGTGGCTTGCGGCCGCGGCGGCCGCAGTGCTCGTCATCGGCGGTCTTGGCGGCTATTTTGCCGGCATCGACGGCATCGGCAGGGAAGATGGCGCCGATGACCAACTGGCCGAAGAGGCTATCGCCGCCCATGTCATCTATGCCGCCGAACAGCGCCATGCGGTGGAAGTGCCGGCAAGCGACAAGGATCACCTGCAGACCTGGCTGTCCAACCGCGTCGGCCTGAAACTGGTGGCGCCGGATCTGGTTGCGGATGGCTTCCAGCTGGTTGGCGGCCGGCTGCTGCCCGCCGGCCAGGGCAAGGCAGCGATGCTGCTTTACGAGGACGCCAAGGGTCAGCGCATCTCCTTGTTCGTTACCGCTGATTCCTCAGCCAAGTCCAAGGGCACCTACATGGCCGAGGCCGACGGCCCCGAGGCGGTCTACTGGCTGGACAAGGGCTATGCCTGCGCCGTCGTCGGCTCCCTGCCGCGAGAGCAACTGGCCGCGGTCGCCAAGCGCGCCTACGGTCAGCTTCTGGCCGGTATCGCCAGTTGAGCACATTCCGTTTTGGCGTCATGCGCCGAGGCGGCGCCGCACCTGGCGGTGCCGCCGTCACCGCCCGCCACTCGCGGTGGAACTGTCACAATTCGGCCCTATTCAAGGTGCGATAGCGCTTGGCTGATATCGGCGTTTCGGCTGATGTTTGCGACGTTTTTGACTGCGGTCTTTTCCTCCACCCAATCGAGGTTTTCCAAACCCGCATGCCTGCCGAGATTCGCAAGGCCCGCGCGTCCGACGTCGATGACCTCGCCGCCATCGAGAAGGCGGTCTTTTCCAGTGACCGCATTTCCCGGCGCTCCTTCCGCTTGTTGATCGAACGCGAGACAGCCGAGATGCTGGTCGCCGAAAGCGATGGTCGTGTCGCCGGCTACGCCATCGTGCTGTTTCGCAAGGGCAGCGGCGTCGCCCGGCTCTATTCGCTTGCCACCAGCCCGTTTTTCAGCGGCCGCGGCATTGGCCGCATGCTGCTTGCAGCGGCCGAAGAAGCTGCCTTCGAGCACGACCGCATGATGTTGCGTCTCGAAGTGCGCGAGGACAATCTTCGCGCCATTGGCATCTATGAGCAGAGCGGCTACCGCAAGATCGGTCGCGAGCCTCTCTATTACGAGGATGGCGCCACCGCGCTGCGCTACGAAAAGACCTTGCGCGGCGATATTCCGGTCGCCACCAAAGTCCCGTTCTACCAGCAGACCTGCGAGTTCACCTGCGGTCCATGCTGCCTGATGATGGCGATGGCCAATTTCGATTCCGGCTTCGTGCCCGATCCGGTCATGGAAATCCGCCTATGGCGCGAGGCAACGACCGTGTTCATGATGTCCGGCCCAGGCGGCTGCGAGCCCTTCGGCCTTGCGGTTTCCGGCTACGAAAGCGGGCTTGCGGCGGAAATCTTCGTGTCCTTCTATGGCGCGCTGTTCTTGCAATCAGTGCGCAGCGACGACAAGCGCCGGGTGATGGAACTTGCCCAGGTGGACTTTCGCCGCCGCGCGGAACTTTACGGCATCCCGGTGAATTACCGTCCATTCACCATCGACGATATCCGCGGCGCCCTGGCTCAGGGAAAACTGGTGCTGGTGCTGATCAGCGGCTTCCTGATGTTCGGCAAGAAGGTGCCGCATTGGGTGCTGGCTATCGGCGACGATGGCGACCACATCCTGATCCACGATCCCTGGGTCGAGGACGAAAGACAGGAGACCATCCTCGATGCCGCCAACATTCCCGTGCCGCACGGCATCTTCATGAACATGGCGCAATTTGGCCGCGACGGACTGCGTGCTGCCATCACTCTTGGGAAACGCTGATAACAATGACCTGGGTCATCCTCACCGGCCGTCAGAACGATCTCGACCCGGCGGCGACGCCGCACAAGATCATCACCAACCGTGACTATCTTGCGCATCCGGCGCTGTTTCGCGGCCAGCAGCCGAAGGTCATCAACCTATCGAACAATTACGCCTACCAGAGCCGCGGCTATTATGCCTCTCTGCTCGCCGGTTCGCGCGGCCACAAGGTCATCCCGACGGTCGAGACGATGATCGACCTGTCCGAGCGCAAGCTCTACGAGCACGCGCTGCCGGAACTGGAGCTGGCGCTCAACAAATGCCGCAAGGATCTCGGAGGCGTTTTCCCGCAAAAAATCTGCATCTTCTTCGGCATCGGACCGTCGAAGGTCTGGGACCGCTTCGCCAAGCTGTTGTTCGACTGGTTCCGCGCTCCGGCGCTTGAGGTTCACATCAAGGACAGCGCCGAATGGGCCTCGATCCGCAAGATCGGCTTCCTGCCGCTGGCCAGGATGGCCGAGGAGGAAGAAGCCCNCTCTTCGTGCAGGCGCTCGAGACATACACCAACCGCGAGTGGCGCGACACCAAGGGCCGCACGCCGGCACGCTACACCTTCGCCACGCTGGTCGATCCGCATGAAGAACTGCCGCCGTCGGAGATTTCCTCGCTGCGTTACTGGGCCAAGATCGCCGAAAAGATGGGCGTCGAAATCGAGCCGATCACCAGGAAGGACCTGGCCAAGCTCGCCAATTACGACGCGCTGTTCATCCGCGAGACCACCTCGATCTCAAACCACACCTACCGCTTCGCGCGCCGCGCCCAGCAGGAAGGCATGCCGGTGATCGACGACCCGCTGTCGATGATCCGCTGCACCAACAAGGTCTATCTCAACGAACTGATGGCCTACAACAAGGTGCCGGTGCCGCCGACGGTGATGATAGCCGGCACCTCGGACCTCGAACTGGCGGCGCAGACGCTGGGCTTTCCGCTGGTGCTGAAGATCCCGGATTCATCGTTCTCGCGCGGCGTCAAGAAATGCGGCAACTTCGAAGAACTGAAGACGCTCGCCACCGAGTGGCTGGAGGATTCCGATCTTCTGATCGCGCAGAAATTCATCCCGACCGAATATGACTGGCGCGTCGGCGTGCTCGGCGGGCAGCCGCTGTTTGCCGTGCATTATTTGATGGCGAAAAAACACTGGCAGATCGTCAACCACAAGGCCAGCGGCAAGCCCGACCAGGGCGGCATCAAGACCTTCACGCTGAAAGAGACGCCGCCGCATGTCGTCGACACCGCGGTGAAGGCGGCGCGCTGCATCGGCGACGGGCTTTACGGCGTCGATCTCAAGGAAACCAAGGATGGCGTCTTCGTCATCGAGGTCAACGACAACCCGAACCTCGACCATGGCTGGGAGGATTCCGGCGAAAAGGACGAAGTCTGGGTGCGGCTGACGCAATGGTTCCTGGAGCGGCTGGACCGTCCCGGGCGTTAGTTTGCCGCCCCGGGCGGTAATTCAACCGAGGGGGAAAAATGCAGTTCATCGTCATCGAGGATTTCGCCGGCTGCGACCGCAAGGAGATCTACCGCCGTTTCGGCGAGCGCGGCAGATTGAAGCCGGACGCGCTTGTCGTGTACCACTCCTGGATCGCGGCTGATATGAGCCGCTGCTTCCTTTTGGTCGAGGCCGATGACGTCACGCTGCTGCAGCGCTGGGTCATCGAATGGTCTGACCTGGTGGAGTTCGAGATCATTCCCGTGGCGACGAACAAGGACATGACAGCGGCGCTGGCTGCGCATCTCTGACGCTGCTGACCATCATAGGAGCACCGGCGAACCCACCGACCGCCGGCATTCCTCAATCAGCCAATTGCGAAACGCCGCCACCAGGTCGCGCCTTGCACTGCGTTCCGGGATCGTCAGGCAATATGGCTGACGCAGCGCGATCGATAGGGCATTAGCCCGGACCAAACGGCCCTCTTCCAGCGCCCCGGCGCAATAAATGCCTTGCGCCAGCGCCACGCCCAGCCCCGAAATGGCAAGGTCGAGCGCTGCCCGCGACGAGTTCGCCGACAGGCCGCGCTGCACTGTGCGGCCGGGCTCTATGCCCGCCGCCTCGAACCATGTGCGCCAAGACGGAAACGACGCGCCGGTCGGTCCCCAGTCGGTGTGAATCAGTGGCAGGCCGGCGAGGCTGTCGGTTTTGGCGGTGAGTTCTGGCGCGCAGACGGGGTAGACGGCGTCCCTGACGATCTCCTCGCTCGGGTGTTCACGATAGTGCGGGCCGAAGGACAGCCGGATGTCAATCAGTTCGCGGTCGAACGGCACCGGATCGTCATCGCCGCGCAGGGATATGTCGACGGCGCCGTGGCTGGCGACAAAGCCGGCGAGGCGTTCGGAAAGCCAGCCCATCGCCATGGACGGCGGCACCGATACGACAAGCCGCGGGCGGAAGGCATCGCTGCCACGCGCGATGCTGCCGATCTCCCGAAAAGCCAGGGTCAGCCGGGGCAGCATCTCGACGCCGGCTTCCGTCAGCACCACGCGGCGGTTGACGCGATGGAACAGTTTTCGACCCATCTGCTCCTCGACGGTGCGAATGAGCTGGCTGACCGCAGCCGCCGAGATCGAGAGCTCATCCGCCGCTGCGGCGAAACTCCCCGAGCGCGCCGCCGCCTCGAAGGCTTGAAGTCCTCTCAGGGAAGGAAGCGCGGTCATTGGGTGATCCGATAGGTAAGGTCAGCTTATCTGTGTCGCAGAAATCCTCGTCTTTCGAAAGCTTTCTTATTCGAGTAGCTTGGCGCCATGACCGTATCGGCCCAGTTTGAACCCAGAGACCATCTCGACGTCATCGCGTTCCTGACCAATGAGCAGCGCAGCCGCCTGACCGGCAAGTCGGACGGGCCGGGTCTGGTCCAACTCGCCTTCCATCTCGGCGCGATTGTGGCTATCGGCGGGCTGATTGCGGCCAAGGTGTCGTACTGGCCGCTGTTGATGTTGCCGCAAGGCATTCTTATCGTCTTCCTGTTCACGCTGCTGCATGAGACGGTGCACAGGACGGCGTTCGAGACGCAGTGGCTCAACGATGCCGCCGCAAGGGTCTGCAGCCTGGCGATCGCGCTGCCCGCCGACTGGTTTCGCTATTTCCACTTCGCCCATCACCGTTTCACCCAGGATCCAGAGACCGATCCGGAACTCGCCTTCCCGAAACCGGAGACGATGCGGCAATACATCGTCCACGTCTCGGGCCTGCCGGTGTGGTGGGGGCATTTGCAGACACTCTACACCAACGCGATTGGCGGCTGCCACGACAGCTACGTGCCGCCGAAAGGCCTGCCCAAGGTGCGCACTGAAGCCCGCGCCATGATCGCTTTCTATGTCGTGGTCGCCGCGCTAGCCCTGTGGTTCGAGGCAAGTGTACTGCTCTATGTCTGGATCGTGCCGGCGCTGCTCGGCCAGCCCTTCCTCAGGCTCTATCTGCTGGCCGAGCATGGCCGCTGCCCGCTTGTCGCCAACATGCTGGAAAACACCCGCACCACGCTGACCAACTGGCTGGTGCGCAAAGTCGCCTGGAACATGCCGTATCACGCCGAGCACCACGCCTATCCCGGCGTGCCCTTCCATCAGCTGCCGGCCTTCCACCAGCTGATCGAGCGCCATCTCAAAGTCGTCGAACCCGGCTATGTCAGCTTCCACGAGAAATACGTCGAGACCTTGCGCTGAGGCGCTCGGCCGTCAGCGTAGCGTCTGCTCAACGAGCGTGACGAAATAGCGGAGCACGGTGGGGACGATGGCGTCGTTGAAGACATAGCGATCGCCGTGCAGCCCTTCGCCCGGTCTGACAGCTCCTGCGCCGACCCAGGCATAGCAGCCGCCGGCTTCGCGGACCATGTAGGCAAAATCCTCGCAGCCGAGGCTCGGGTTGAATGCGGTCTCGACCTGCTCGCGGCCGACAACCGCGGTTGCCGCCTGGACGGCCCGGTCAGTGGCAGCCGACGTGTTGACCAGCGGCGGGTAGCCTTTCTTGTAGGCGAGCTTGGCGGTGAGTGCATGCGCCGAGGCAATGCCTTGCGCGATGTCGCCGATCAGCCTTTCGCAATGGCCCGACAAAGTGGGCTCGAAGAAGCGGCAGGTTCCCTGCAGCCAGACCTTGCCCGGCACGATGTTGCCGACATTGCCGCCATGGATCTGGGTGATCGAAACGACCAGCGCCATTTGCGGGTCGACCGAACGGCTGACGATGCGCTGCACGGCTTGAACGAAGGCGCCGGCCGCGAGCACGGGATCGTCGCCTAGCTGCGGCATGGCGGCATGCGCGCCGGTCCCCTCAAAGTTCAGTTCGAAAGTGTCGACGGCCGCCATCATCGACCCGGCACGGGCCGCGATCTTTCCGAGCGGCAGCCCCGGCCAGTTGTGGACGGCGTAGATGGCTTCCACGGGGAAGCGCTCGAACAGTCCGTCCTCTATCATCCGCATGGCGCCGCCTTCATTTTCTTCCGCCGGCTGGAAGATGAAACAGACGGTGCCGTCGAAGGCTCTGTTGTCGGCGAGCAGCTTGGCGGCGCCGAGCAGCATCGCGATGTGCCCGTCGTGGCCGCAGGCATGCATCACGCCGTCTTTCTTCGACGCATATGGCAATCCTGTCTTCTCCAGCACGGGCAAGGCATCGAGTTCGGCGCGAAGCCCGATGGCGCGCACGCCTGGTCGTCCTCTGAGGACGCCAACCACGCCGGTGCCGCCTTTGCCTTCATGAACCTCGTCGAGCCCGAAGGTGCGCAGCTTGTCGGCGACGAAGCGCGCGGTCTCATACTCTTGGAAACCGAGTTCGGGGTTGGCGTGGATGTGATGCCGCCATTCCACCACCTGCGGGGTGAGGGCGGCGATGGGGTCGTTGTGCAGCATTGCGCTCTCCTTGCCGGCTATCGTAAATTCGGCCTTGTCGATGCCAGCACGTAAAGGATTTGCGCCGGCAGCGTCTTGAACAGGATTGACCGTGTCTGGAATTCAACAGCCTCAGGAGACGACGCAGTTCTGGCGTCATCCGCGCTTTCGCGATCTTGGCATGCTCAAGGCGCGCTTCACGCGGCATCGCTACCAGCTGCACACGCACCCGACCTATGTCGTCGCCCTGATCACGCAAGGGTGCGAGCGGGTCCGCATCGGCAACGAGACTGTCCTCGCGCCGTCGGGCACGGTTCTGCTCGTCAATCCGGAGATATGGCATGACGGCGAGGCGGGTGCCGACCAGGGTTGGGCTTACCGCACCTTCTATCCGTCGGCCTGGCTCATGGGTGCGATCGCGGACGAACTCGGGCAGGATCGCCCGCCGTTGTTTTCGCAAGCGATCGTCGATGATGCCGATCTCGTCCAGGCAGTAGGCGTCGCGCACTTGGCTTCGACATCGGGTGATGCCACGAGCGCCGAAACATCCATGCTGATCGCCTTGCGCAAGCTCATCCTGCGCCACGGCGATTGGGGCGGCCGGCGGCGCGAGGCGGTCGAAAGCTTCGGATCGAAAAGCCGGCTCCGGGTCTATGAACAGGTCATCGAAGACCATCTGAACTCGGACCTCGATTTGCAGCGGCTCGCTGAAGCCGCAGGCGTGACGCGCTTTCAAGTTATCCGCGATTTCAGGAAAGTGCTGGGTCTCACCCCTGCTGCCTTCATCCGTGACCGCAGGCTGCGCCGTGCCGATCTGCTGATCCGGCAAGGTTCAGATCTCGCCGGTGCCGCCTTTGCGGCCGGCTTCTCCGACCAAAGCCATCTCTCGCGCACCTTCCGCGCCGCGCATGGAATGACGCCGGGGATGTTCAGGCGCGCCGGGACGCTGCCCTCGTCTTGAGAAGTCGAGCCATGTCGGCGGCCTTTGACGGCATGCCGATCAGAAAGCCCTGCGCCTCGACGCAGCCAGCCTTGCGCAATATGTCGAGCTGCGCTTCGGTCTCGACGCCTTCGGCGGTGACGGTGATGCCAAGTTCGGCACCAAGCCCGATGATCGTGCGCACGATCGCCGCCGTGTCCTTGTTGTCGATATCGTGGATGAAGGAGCGGTCGATCTTGATCTTGTCGACGGGAAAACGCCTGAGATAGCCGAGCGACGAATAGCCGGTGCCGAAATCGTCGAGCGCGATGCGGATACCGAGTTCGCGCAGCTGTCTCAGCGTCTTCAGCACCGTCTCGCTCTCATCCATCAGCACGGTCTCGGTGATTTCCAGTTCGAGCCGGCTGGCCGGCACGCCGGAAACGGCCAGCGCCGAAATCACGCTGCGGGCAAAGTCGGCGCTTCTGATCTGCACTGCCGAGACATTGACGGCGATGCGCATTCCAGGCGGCCAGCCGGCGGCCACGCTGCAGGCCTGTTTCAGCGCCCATTCGCCCAGCGGAACGATCAGCCCGCTGTCTTCGGCGGCTGCGATGAAATCGTCGGGCGCCACCAGGCCGCGCGTCGGTGAATTCCACCGCATCAACGCTTCGGCGCCGACGATCTTGCCCGACGCGATGTTGGTGATCGGCTGGAACTCCAGCACGAACTCCCGCCGCTTCAGTGCCGTCTCGAGATCGGTTTCGAGCGCCAGGCGCGCCCGCACCAAGGCATCCATGCCGGGCTCGAAAAAGCGGTAGACGTTGCGGCCTTCGCTCTTACCGCTGTAAAGCGCCATGTCGGCGTTCTTCAAAAGCGTGTCGGCGTCCTTGCCGTCACCGGGATACAGCGCGATGCCAAGGCTGATGCCGACATGCATGTCGCGGCCCTTGTCGCGAAACGGCTGGCTGACGACAGCGACGATGCGTTTTGCCAGTTGTTCCGCATCGGTGGCGCCTTTGGGATTGAACTGCAGGATGGCGAACTCGTCGCCACCGAGGCGGGCGACCACATCGGTGTCGCTGCGCAGGCTGTGCCGCAACCGCTCCGCCACGCATTTCAGCAGCCAGTCACCGGCCGGGTGTCCCCAGGTGTCGTTGACGGCCTTGAAGCGATCGAGGTCGAGCGAGAAGATCGCCAACGGTGTATCGCCGGCCATCGCCTGGTCGAGCCGTTCGCGAAACATCGATCGGTTGGGCAGGTCGGTCAGCGTGTCGTAATGGGCAAGGTGGCTCATGCGCTCTTCGGCGCGCCGGCGCTCGGTGATGTCTTCGAAGGTCGCCACCCAGCCGCCACCGGCAAGCGGCCGGCGCGCAACCAGCAGCGTTCGGCCATCGGCAAGGCTGCGGTCTGTCGAACGCTCCTCACCGGCCTGCAGGCTGGCTCTGGTGTTGGCGATCTCGCCGTCGATGTCCATCGACGGATAGATGCGCAGTCGCACCATCTGTTCGAGCAGGGCGCGCTGGCTCATGCCGAGCGGGAAGTCGTCAGGCGTGACCTTGTAGAGGTCGAGGAAGCGCTGGTTGCGCACGATCAGCGTGCCTTCGGCGTCGTACATCAACAGGCCTTGCGACATGTTGGCGAGCGCCGCATCGAAGCGGCGGTGCTGCTCCTTCAGTTCCTGCTCGGCCCGCCTTTGCTCCGTAATGTCCTCATAGATCGACACCCAGCCGCCTGAGGCCAGCGGCCGGTGCGTGATGGAAACGATGCGTCCGTCCGACAGTATTTCCTCGTAGGTCGAGGCTTGCGCGCGCTCGATATAGGGCTTGCGGATGGCATACAGGTCTTCGGCGCTCTGTGAGGCGACACCGATGTCGACGCTGTGCTTTAGAATGTCCAGGAACGCGATGCCGGGCCGCACGATCTTCGCGTCGAGGGAGAAGATGCTGATATAGTTGCCGTTGCAGATGATCATCCGCTCGTCGGCGTCGAACATGCACAGCCCATGCGACATATTCTCGACGGCCGCGGAAAAGCGCTCGTTCTGGTGGCGCAGTTCGTCGGCGATCTGCCGTGGCGCGGCGACGCCTCCGGCTCCCCGTCTGCGGACGGGCGAACCACCCTTGACGTGCGCAACGGACATGAGGCGTGCCTGCTGACCGTGATCGAAACCCGGTACTGTGGTTACCGCTGGTTAATTTAGCGTATGTTCACTGCGCCGAATGCACGGCAACCGTTGCCTGGCGTTGCTTTTCAAGCGTTGCGTAGCGTTTGAGGAAGGCAGCTTGCGCCGAGGTCACCGAGTGCGGCTTAAAGTCGAAGCGGTCGGCATTGAACCCGCGCGGCCGGCCGAAGAACTCGGTTGCTTCCGCGGTCGAGAAACCGGCAAGCAGCGTCGCCTCGTAATAGGCGGCGATCTGGTCGGCGCGCTTGATCTCCTTGCGCAAGCCGACGCCGAGTTCGGGCGGCAGCGAAAAGCGCTGATGGATGGCGCGCTGGAGACGCAGCTCACACTCCTTGTAGGAGCCGCCCATTACCGATTTGAACGGCGAGATCATGTCGCCGATGACATATTCCGGCGCGTCATGCAGCAGTGCTGCCAACTGAGCGTTGGCCGAGGCGTCCGGCTGCAACTCGCTGAACAGCGCCTCGACCAGCAGCGAATGCTGGGCAACCGAAAAGGCGTGATCGCCGCGGGTCTGGCCGTTCCAGCGGGCGACGCGGGCAAGCCCGTGGGCGATGTCGGAGATTTCGATGTCGAGCGGCGAGGGGTCGAGCAGGTCGAGCCGCCGTCCCGACAGCATGCGCTGCCACGCGCGCGGTGGCGCTCCGACGCGATCGGCAGCCATCAGGCATCCTCCGCGCCGATGGCTTCCCTGGGAAAGCTGAACTGCGCCCAGGCCGGGATGGCGAGCGAGACGGTGACATCACCGGCCAGTACCGGCTGGCCAGCGTCGAGCGCCGCCTTGACCCGGTCGATGCGGGCAATGGTGAGGCCGGCCGTGCCCGCGGTCGAGCCGAGCGTGCCGACCGGCCGCCCCGCAACCGTCAGCTCCGAGCCCGGCGCGGGCAAGGCATGGTCGGCCGAAACGATCAGCACGCGCCGCCTGGCGGTGCCGCGATGCTGCATGCGCGAGACCACTTCCTGGCCGACATAGCAGCCTTTCTTGAAGCCGACGCCGCCGGTCTCGTCGAGCAGCACGTCGTGAGGGAAGGCATCGCCGAGCTGATAATCGGGACCGCTTTCGGCAATGCCGTTGGCGATGCGGAGCGTCTGCCATGCAGCCGGATCGCCACCTAGGGATGCGCCGCCATAGGAACGGCTCACAACCACATCGCGGAAGCGGGCATCGGCAAGTGTCGTTGAATCAGAAGGTGAGGCGCTTGAATCATCGCCCCACGCAACCGTCACAAGCACTTGATCCTGCTTCGCGATCTCGGCCTTGGCGCGCAGCTTGTAAAGCATCAGCCGGCGCAGGAAGTCGTCTGCGACGTCGGCACGGCAATCCAGCCGGAATCCGTCCTCGCCGCTACGCGAGATCAGGAAATCAAACAGGATCTTGCCTTGCGGCGAAAGCAGCGCACCGGGTTTTGCCGCACCGGCGCCCAGCGTGTCGAGGTCGGTGGTGAGGATGTTCTGCAAAAAATGCTCGGCATCCGGGCCTGACACAGAAATGAGAGCGCGGTCTTTGAGCAGGGCAAAAGGCATGGGCGGCAAAGAACCTGATCTTGCAAAACGGTCGGCCTTTACGTAAGCCGACGATACTCCCCCCGCAAGAGACCGAACGCCCATGGCCACCACCTACGACCTCATCCTGACAGGCGGCACGGTGGTCAACCATGATGGCGAGGGCGCGCGCGATGTCGGCGTCAAGGGTGGTCGCATCGTCGCAATGGGCGATCTTCGCCAAGCTTCGGCCGGCGAAGCGATCGACTGTCGCGGGCTGCACGTCCTGCCAGGCGTCGTCGACAGTCAGGTGCATTTTCGCGAGCCGGGGCTGGAGCACAAGGAAGATCTGGAGACGGGCTCGCGCGCGGCTGTGCTGGGCGGGGTCACCGCCGTCTTCGAAATGCCCAACACCAATCCGCTGACCACCAGCGAGGCGGCGCTTGCCGACAAGGTGCGCCGCGCCACCAGCCGGATGCATTGCGACTTCGCCTTCTGGGTTGGCGGCACGCGCGAGAATGCCGATGATGTCGGTGAGCTCGAGCGGCTGCCGGGTGCTGCCGGGATAAAGGTGTTCATGGGCTCGTCCACCGGCGACCTGCTGGTCGAGGACGACGAGGGTGTCGCATCGATCCTGCGCAACACCCGCCGCCGTGCCGCCTTTCACTCGGAGGACGAGTTCCGGCTGCGCGAGCGCCTGGGCCTGCGCGTCGAGGGCGACCCGTCATCGCATCCCGTCTGGCGCGACGAGATCGCGGCGCTTCGCTGTACCGAGCGGCTGGTGCGCATCGCGCGAAACACCCGCGCCCGCATCCATGTGCTGCATATCTCCACTGCCGAGGAAATCATCTTCCTCCAACAGCACAAGGATGTCGCCACCTGCGAGGCGACGCCGCACCATTTGACACTCGCCGCCGACGACTATGCGCGGCTGGGCACGCTGATCCAGATGAATCCCCCGGTTCGCGCGGCCCGCCATCGCGACGGCGTCTGGCACGGCATTGCGCAAGGCATCATTGACGTGCTCGGCTCCGATCACGCCCCGCACACGCCGGCCGAGAAGGCAAAGCCCTATCCGGCCTCGCCGTCTGGCATGACCGGGGTGCAGACGCTGGTGCCGATCATGCTCGACCATGTCAATTCAGGCCTGCTGACCCTGCAGCGCTTCGTCGACCTCTCCAGCCACGGCCCGCAGCGCATCTTCGGCATGGCCAGGAAAGGCCGCATCGCCGCCGGCTACGATGCCGATTTCACCATTGTCGACCTCCAGCGGCGCGAGACCATCACCAATGCGCAAGCCGGCTCCAGGGCCGGCTGGACGCCCTATGACGGCAAGGAAGTCACCGGCTGGCCGATCGGCACCATCGTGCGCGGCCGTCGCGTGATGTGGGAAGGCGAGATCGTCACGCCCGGGCAGGGCAGGCCGGTAGAGTTTTCCGAGGCGCTGCCGGCTTAGCGGTTTCTTGCTGCGTTGGATTTTTTAAGCGCTATCCACTACGTTAAGGGCATTATGAACGCAGATATCGCGCCCATGATCGTCCCTGCGGAGTTTCCGGAGCTCCAGGCGCTCGCCTGGAACCGCGATGCGGCACGCCCGATTCCGGCCGAAGAGGCATTTGCGCTGTATGAGCGTAATTGGCGGTTTGTCGATCAAAAGCGTCTTACTGTGCGTGAGAAGATGCTTATCCAAAGTTTGGCAGACAAATTCGGTCACGGCGTGCTCTTGACCGCCGGCTGATTTCCCTCACCTGATCGTTCCTCGCAGCCGGAATATCAACAGGACACACCGCGAGCGTCATGATGGAATTCAAGAGGCCCGAGCACCAGATCATTGCCGAAGCGCTCGGGTTGATGGATCGCCATTTCCTGACCGCAAACCAGTGCTGGTTCGGCGGTGGCACTGCGATCGTTATGAAATTCGGGGAATATCGCCGCTCACTGGATGTGGACTTCCTGTGTGCCGACAGTGATGGCTATCGCGAATTGCGGACCTCCGCAGCCGAACGTGGCGTCAGAGCGTTCTTTCCTGAGCCGGTCGAGGCTGTTCGGGACTTCCAGATCGATCAATATGGCTTGCGGACGATCGTGCGGTTGAAAGGCCAAACGATCAAGTTTGAAGTCATCCGCGAAGGCCGCATAAAACTGCGAGGCCATTTCGACGACGATCTGAATGTATCCGCCCTGGTCCCGGCGGATATGTTTGCCGAGAAGTTGCTGGCGAACGCGGATCGATGTCAGGACCGTGCAATTGCATATCGCGATGCCATCGATCTTGGAGTGCTGGTTGGCATCTATAAGGAAATCCCGAGCGACGCTGTTGGCAAGGCGAAGGCGGCCTATGGCGTGGATATCGAGCGCAAGGTGGCTTGGGTGGTAAACAGGCTGCGGGACAAGGAAGAATTGCGGCATGCCGCCGAGGTGCTGCAAATGGATCCCAACGCGGCGGTCGAAGCGATTTCGGCCCTTCGAAATGAAGGTATCCGCATATGGCCTGACACAGGCCTCGAGCTTTCTAGCCCTAGCCAGTAGCCATCCCAGGGGGATCGCCGTTCAATCCCCGGCGACGAAAAACGTCCACTGCCCGGTGGGCGTAATGCCGACGCGGTAGAAGATGTAGGCTCCGAACTGCTTCATGTCGTCATAGTCGCCGGCGGTGACGATCTTGAACAGTTCGACCCGCTGCCTGGCGTTGAGCTTGTCCAGCGGCAGGGCGAAGAAATATGGCCAGACATAGAGTTCCTGCGGTGTGCCGACGTCTACATGGACATAGCCGGCATTGAGCACCTCTTCCAGGATAGCGAGGATTTCCTGACCTTCCTTGTCGCCCGATAGCCCTTTCAGGAAGGCGATCGGGTCGCCCTCGATTTCGCCCAGCGACAATTGGGTCATGGTGTCGCCCTTGCCGATCAGCGGCCGCAGCTTCTCGATGTCGCCGCTGACGCAGGCCTCGACCATCAGATCGCGCATGCGCCTGACGGGCTCCGGCAATTTGGAAAGGTCGTAGACGACTTCAGGCACCGGCCCTTCGGGATCGGCACTTGGGTTGGCCACGCCGCCATCGTTGGCGGGGGCTTCCGGGTGGCTTTGTCCGGGCTCTGACGGCGATTTCGGCTGGCTGGCCGCCGGCGGCGTCCTGCCGGGCAGGTCGGGCATTGGCACTGAATTTTCAGACGGCGCCGTCTCACCATTGGCGGGTGGCCCGGCAGGAGCTGGAAGCTCCTCGCGCTTGATCTCGCTCAGCGCGCAGGCAGGGTTGCTGGTCAGGACAAGCGCCAGCGGAACCGCGGCGCAGGAAGCGGCAAGCCAGATGCTGAGGACCACGCCGCGAGGCCGGCCTGACATCGAAAAATTCACCGCTTGCCTCTCCTCGGGCCTAGGCTCTTCAGGCATGATGCCCAAACGACTCGCCGTCGTCAAAGAACCGGTAAGCTGGCAGTGCACCCTCTGAGACGCGCGACGCCTAGTGCCGAAACCGCTCCGGCTCGAATGCGCCGGCGATCACCTTTTCACGCATGCGATCGAGCAGGGCAAGGGCCGAGGTTTCGCCATTGGCTCGCAGCATCTCGCCGAACGCGGTTTCAAGCGCTGCCTCGGCGATGATTTCAGGTTCTATGCCGGCCGACAGACCTTCCGCCCAGGCCTCGCTATGGCTTTCCACCGCGGTCAGGCGCTTTTCTTCCCTGACCAGCGCGTCGATGTCGTTGACGCCATGTTCCATTTGCGATGTCCACCTTTCAAGCGGCGGTCCGACGGGTCGGATCCGGCTTGGCTGCCCCTATCTCACGCAGGCTAAGTAAGTGTCTGTAAATACGACATTTTTTTGATCGTCTTTACAAACTTCGTCGCCTGCGTTCGGTCCGATTCAAACTTAGCCGATTAGCCCGGTGAGCGGGATGAAAACCTTCAGTTTGAGTTAATTCCGCATTCGCGCGCTAACGTTTCGTTAATACTGTTGCGCAAGTGCAACACCAAGATTGCATCAACGTGCCGTGGATACAAGGCGGGTGCTCGAAAAGGCGTGGCTAAACGCCGTCTGGCGCTCGTCAGTTGCCGTAACGCGAGGCGATGTCGCGCGACAGCGTCTCGCCTTCCTTCATGTAGCGGCTGATGGCTTCGGTCGCTGACGGCGTGCATTGGGTATAGGTGCCGCCGAAGGAACGGTAGCCGCGGTTGAAGCTGGCGATGAAGCGGGCGCGCCGCTCGGGATCGGGATTTTCTGAATCGATCAGCTTTTCCATCTCGGTGCGCCACTGGTCGCCCTTTTCGCCGCACAGATTGCGCAGGAAATGCAGCGATCCCAGCACCTCGGCCAGTCGCATCAGCCCGGGCTCGAACGGCGACTCGGCGGCCAGCGCCGGCTGCACGGCAAAAGCCGTGGCGGCGGCGATGCATGCGGCAAGGAACAGCGAGGTGCGGGTCATAAGTCTATCTGGCGAAACATTTTGTCGCCTGCAAGGCGATTCTCGGAGCGGCAGATACCGGTCTGTTTCAGGCCAAGAGTTCTTCAGCCACCTCCATGACGTCACCCGCGAGCGGCAGCGTCGCCATTTCATCAAGACTATAGAAGGCGGCGGTCTCGGCATCGTCGCTGGCCGTCGCTTCGCCGCCGGCATAAACGGCGCCGAACACGGTCAGCAGATAGTCGACCGGGTGGTTCTCGCCGCTGCCGTCGATGTGGATGTCGCGAAGCGGACGATAGTCCTGCGCCCGCAGCCCGGTTTCCTCCAGCAACTCGCGCACTGCCGCTTCTTGCAGCGTCTCGCCGGGCTCGACCTTGCCGCCGGGAAAGGCATAAAGCCCCTGCGACGGCGGCCGCGCCCGTTTGACCAGCAGCACCGTCCTGCCGCGCACGACGGCGACCGAGACTGCGGGAAGTGTCTTGCGCTGCTCGTTCATCGATCTCGTTTTCGCCTATGTGAGGCCAAACCCTTGTGGACCGGCCGACGGCGAGCAGCTTTAGCGGTTGCGCAGCGCCGGTTCCATCGCCACGTTCGCGATCGGATCAATTCATCGAGCTTTCCCATGTGCGGACGCTTTGCCCTGACGGCCACGCCGGACCAGACCGCCGCCTTGCTCGGCCTGTCGGAGCTGGAGGATTTTCCGGCCCGCTACAACATCGCGCCGACGCAGCCGGTGCTGATGGCGCTGTCGGGGCCGCCGCGCATGCCGGGCTCGAATTTCCCGGATCGCCAGGCGATGCTGGTGCGCTGGGGGCTGATCCCCACCTGGGTCAAGGACACCAGGGAATTTCCGCTGCTCATCAACGCGCGTTCGGAAGGCGCTATTGAAAAAGCCTCGTTCAAAGCCGCCATGCGCCATCGCCGTGCCTTGGTTCCGGCCTCCGGCTTCTATGAGTGGCAGCAATCCGGCAGCGGCAAGAAGGGCCAGCCCTACTGGATGCGGCCGAGGCATGGCGGGTTGATCGCCTTTGCCGGGCTGATCGAAACCTATGCCGAGCCGGGCGGTTCGGAAATGGACACCGGCGCCATTCTTACCGTCAACGCCAATGCCGGCATCGCCCATATCCATGACCGGATGCCGGTGGTGATCGCGCCGGAAGATTTTGCCCGCTGGCTGGACTGCCGCACGCTCGAACCGCGCGATGTGGCCGACCTGCTCAAGCCCGCGCTGCCCGATTTCTTCGAGGCAATTCCGGTCTCCGACCTCGTCAACAAGGTCGCCAACACCGGGCCGGAGATACAGGACATGGGCATCGTCGAGCCCGGCAAGGTCAGGCGCCAGAAGCCCGGCGCGGACGACAGTCAGATGACGCTGTTTTAGAGCGCGCTCCCAAGAAGCCAGGTCCGGTCTTCGGGAAGAACCTGCTCAATAGGAAGAGCTGTTGTTTTCAGGCGCGCTATGGGCGCCTCAGCCTTCCGTTCCGGCGCACGCCTTGTCGGCGGCCGGCACGATGCCTGTTCAGGCAGCGCGGGGCGAAGTGATTTTCGGCGCCGGCTTTTTATTCTTCGCGGTATGGAGAAGGGCGGCGACGATCGCGGCCGGGCCGATCGCACGGTAGTGGTTGGCGAGCGCCGGTTGCTTGGCGCGGCTCGATTCCTGCTTGGTTCGTGACATCGATCTCTTCCCTGGTAACATTTCCGTGTCTGCGTTTGCCGGCCGAATCTGACCGAATCGTGACCTATGGTGGACTAGCCGGCGAATGTTTCATGACTGTGCCGACATGTTTAATAAAATGTTTCAGCGGCTCCTGACCTATGATCCAGCGACGCTTTTGCCGGAAGTTGCGACTTGACGGCAACACCGGCCAAGGCGATAAAGCCGCCGATGAAAACGTTTTCCGCCATTTGTGGCATTTGCATTATTGGCTAGCTTCGCGCTGGTCCGGACGTTTTCGCCTCATCTTTCCCCAGAGTGGACAAACGCCCCGGCCAGCAGGCTGGAGCCGATTTGTGCCTTGGCACAGGTTAGACTCCATCCAGAACTTAACGGGCCGGAAGGGCACGCATGTCTGACGCATCGAAGGGTCTCAGCCTCTACAACACGCTAACGCGGACGAAGGACGTGTTCCTCCCGCTCGACCCGTCGAATGTGCGCATGTATGTCTGCGGTCCGACCGTCTACGACTTTGCCCATATCGGCAATGCGCGTCCGGCGATCGTCTTCGACGTGCTGTTCCGTTTGCTGCGTCACCTCTACGGCGAGGCTGGTGTCACGTATGTGCGCAACATCACAGATGTCGACGACAAGATTAACGCCCGCGCGCTGCGCGATTTCGGCGCCGAGATCGCGTCGGGAAACCTGACGCTCAACGAGGCGATCCGCCGCGTCACCGAAAAAACCGCCGACCAGTACCACAAGGATGTCGCCGCACTCGGCTGCTTGCCGCCGACGGTCGAGCCACGCGCCACCGAGTTCGTCGCGCGCCGCGCCGACGGCAAGGTTGACATGATCACCCTCATCGAACGTTTGATCGAACGCGGCCACGCCTATGTCGCCGCCGGCGAAGTGCTGTTCGACACCGCCTCGATGCCGGATTATGGCGAGCTGTCGAAGCGCAATCTCGACGAACAGCAGGCCGGAGCGCGAATTGCGGTCGACGCTCACAAGAAGAACCCGGGCGATTTCGTGCTGTGGAAATTGTCGTCACCGGAAGAGCCCGGCTGGGACAGCCCATGGGGCAGGGGCCGGCCGGGCTGGCACATCGAATGCTCGGCCATGTCGGCCGCCTATCTCGGCGATGTCTTCGACATCCATGGCGGCGGCCTCGATTTGATCTTCCCGCACCATGAGAACGAGATCGCCCAGTCGCGTTGCGCCCACGGCACCGACGTCATGGCCAATGTCTGGATGCACAATGGCTTCCTGCAGGTCGAGGGCCAGAAAATGTCGAAGAGCGTCGGCAATTTCTACGCGATCGCCGAACTGCTGGAGACCGAAACTTTCGGCGGCCGCAAATGGCCGGGCGAGGTGCTGCGTCTGGCGATGCTGATGACGCATTACCGCGAGCCGATCGATTTCTCCGTGCGCAAGCTGGAGGAAGCCGAGAACACGCTGCGCAAATGGAAACGCGCAGCTGACCTGGCGCCGTCGGCAGGGCAAGTCCCGGCGGAGATTGTGGCGGCACTGTCGGACGACCTCGCCACCTATGCCGCCTTCCAGCAACTCACGCAGCTTGCCGGTGAGGCCGCGGAGGGCAACGAAGCGGCCGCATCTCTGAAGGCATCGCTGTTGTTCCTCGGCTTCGATATTGGCGCGGCCAAGGTCGACGAGGTTGCGGTCGCCAAGGCGATCACCAAGCGCTTGGAACTGATCGCAGCGAAAAACTGGGCCGAAGCCGATCGCATCCGCGATGAGCTTCTGGCGCAGGGTGTGCAGCTGAAAGACGGCAAGGATCCTATCACTGGCGAACGCGTGACGACGTGGGAGGTAAAGCGGTGAGGGTGGCGCGAGACACCGTTGTAAGATTGGCGAAGGCCGGAGCGACAGCCAATCTCCCCCCTTGCGGGGGAGATCAGCCCTCGCCTCGGTTTTCGCTAATCGCCAGCGCGGAGTGGCCTGAGCATGGGTCACGACCTCGTTCCATCGCGTCAGCGCAAGAATGCAAAGTCCATGCGTCGCGTCATGACCGATGCCGAGCTGAAACTGTGGAATGAGTTGCGGGCTCACCGGCTGATGGGGATGAGCTTTCGCCGACAGGTACCGATTGGGCCCTACATTGTCGACTTCGCCTGTTCGGCCCACCACCTCGTAGTCGAGGTTGATGGCAGTCAGCATGCCGACGTAGAAGATGCAGAACGCGACAAGGCACGCAGCGCTCAATTGAGTGCCAGTGGCTGGACCATCCTGCGCTTCTGGAACGACGACGTCATCCGCGATATCGACAATGTCTGCCAGCACATCGTCATCGAGGCCGGCTTGGCCGGCGCCGACGTGCCGGCGCCAGCAAGGGAGGAGCTTGTTTCATGATCGACCATCTCGGCATCAATGTCGCCGACTTCGACGCGTCGAAAGCCTTTTATGACCAGGCGATGGCACCGCTTGGCGCCTCGCTGATCTACATGGTGCCACTGGAATATACCGGCGGCGCCAAGGTCGGCGGTTATGGCCGCGACCGGCCGGTGTTCTGGCTGCAGGCCAGCGATGACAAGCCGAGGACCCATCAGCACGTCGCCTTCACCGCGCGCAGCCGCGCCGAGGTCGACGCCTTCCATGCCGCGGCGCTCGCCGCCGGCGGCAAGGACAATGGCGGGCCGGGGCTGCGCCCGCATTATCACCCGGACTATTACGGCGCCTTCGTCTTGGATCCCGACGGCAACAATGTCGAGGCCGTCTGCCATGCGCCCGAATGACTATGAAACGGAGTGAAACGCCATGAGCCTCGACAACCGGCCGATCTACACCGGCGGCTGCCAGTGCGGCGCGGTGCGCTTTCGCGTCGAGGGTGCGCTGGGTGACGCCTCGATCTGCCATTGCCGCATGTGCCAGAAGGCGTTCGGCTCATTTTACGCGCCCCTGGTCTCGGTGCGTGGCGCCAAACTCGACTGGACGCGCGGCGAACCGAAATATTTCGCCTCGTCCAGCCACGTCGATCGTGGCTTTTGCGGCAATTGCGGCACGCCGCTGACCTTTACCGCGCCCGACGGCGTCGGCCTTGCCATTGGCGCCTTCGACAATCCGGCCGAAATCGTGCCGCTGATCCAGTGGGGCACCGAGGCAAAACTGCCTTATGTCGACACCCTTCCGCAATTGCCGGGCGAGGACACGATGGCCGACATGTCGTCGGCGCCTTATCTTGCCGAGCTTGTCTCCTACCAGCATCCCGATCATGACACCGAACAATGGCCGCCAGAGGAAAAGTTATGACCGATGAAGTTCGAACCGGCGGCTGTCAGTGTGGCGCCGTCCGTTTCCGCATCAAGGGCAAGCTTGGCCGGGCGTCCATCTGCCATTGCCGCATGTGCCAGAAACAGTTCGGGTCGTTTTTCGGCGCCCTGGTGACAGTGCCCAAGGATGGCGTCGAATGGGTGCGCGAGGAGCCGACCTACTTCCAGTCGTCGGTCAACATCGATCGCGGCTTCTGTGCCCGCTGCGGTACACCGCTGACCTATCGCCAACCTGGCGCACTGGAGATCGCCATCGGCGCCTTCGACGACCGCTCCGATCTGGCGCCGCAGATCCAGGTCAACTACGCGGTCCGATTGCCTTGGGTGGAAACGATCTTTGACCAGCCCGTGCATCAGGATCCGGATTTCTACTCCCGCCAGGAGCAGATCATCTCCTTCCAGCATCCCGACCACGAAACCACGGACTGGCCCGCGCACGGCCTGAAGATATGAGCAATGAAATGAACAGTGAACTTCGTACTCTTTATCCAGAGATCGAGGCGTTCGAGTCCGGCATGCTCGATGTCGGCGACGGCCATCATATCTACTGGGAGCGCTCCGGAACCAGGGGCGCCAAGCCGGCCGTTTTCCTGCATGGCGGTCCCGGCGGCGGCTTCTCGCCAAAACATCGGCAATTGTTCGACCCGAAGCTTTACGACGTCATCCTGTTCGACCAGCGCGGCTGCGGGAAATCGACACCCAACGCCTCGCTCGAGGCCAACACCACCTGGCACCTGGTTGCCGACATCGAGCGGCTGCGTGAGATGTGCGGCTTCGAAAAATGGCTGGTGTTCGGCGGCTCGTGGGGCTCGACGCTGGCGCTGGCCTATGCCGAGACGCATCCTAATTGCGTCAGCGAGCTTGTCGTGCGCGGCATCTACACGCTGACCCGCGCCGAACTCGAATGGTACTATCAGTTCGGCGTCTCCGAGATGTTCCCCGACAAATGGGAGCGTTTCCTGGCGCCAATTCCTGAAGCCGAGCGCGGCGACATGATGGCCGCTTACCGCAGGCGGTTGGTCGGCGCCGATGGCAAGGCGCAGCTGGAAGCCGCCCTTGCCTGGAGCCTGTGGGAAGGTGAGACGATCACGCTGCTACCGGAGCCGGAGACCAGCGACAAGTTCGGCGAGGACGACTTCGCCATCGCCTTTGCCCGCATCGAGAACCACTATTTCGTCCACGCCGGCTGGCTGGAGGAGGGGCAGCTTCTGCGCGATGCCCATAAGCTCGCGGATATTCCCGGCACAATCGTCCACGGCCGCTACGACATGCCGTGCCCGGCGCGCTATGCCTGGGCCCTGCACAAGGCCTGGCCGAAGGCGGATTTCCACCTCATCGAAGGCGCCGGCCATGCCTATTCGGAGCCGGGGATTCTGGATCGGCTGATACGCGCGACGGATGGGTTTGCGGGGAAATGACAGCGCGCGGCACCCCCCTCTGTCCTGCCGGACATCTCCCCCTCAAGGGGGGAGATTGCCTGTCATCGGGCCTTTCGCAAATCTCCGTCGCTGCGGGAAAAGATCCGACGCTAAAGCTGCCGATCTCCCCCCTTGAGGGGGAGATGGCCGGCAGGCCAGAGGGGGGTGCTCGCGCGCCAACAGAACAATGACAAAGCAACGCCTCTATCTCTTCGACACAACCCTCCGCGATGGCCAGCAGACGCCGGGCATCGACTTTTCCGTCGAGGACAAGATCGCGATTGCCAAGCTGCTCGATGAGTTCGGCATGGACTATGTCGAAGGCGGCTATCCCGGCGCCAATCCGACCGACACCGCCTTCTTCCAGCAGAAGCGCACGGCGAAGGCAAAGTTCGTCGCCTTCGGCATGACCAAGCGGGCAGGCGTGTCGGCGTCCAACGACCCGGGCCTGGCAGCGCTCGTGCAGTCCAAGTCCGACGCCATCTGCTTCGTCGCCAAGAGCTGGGACTATCATGTCCGCGTCGCGCTCGGCTGCACCAATGAGGAAAACCTCGACTCGATCAACGCGTCGGTCGAAGCAGCTGTTGCCGCCGGCAAGGAAGCGATGGTCGATTGCGAGCATTTCTTCGACGGCTTCAAGGCCAATCCGGACTACGCACTGGCCTGCGCCAGGACCGCCTATGATGCCGGCGCGCGCTGGGTGGTGTTGTGCGACACCAATGGTGGCACGCAGCCCTCGGAAGTGCGCGCCATCGTCGACAAGGTCATTGTTTCAGGCATTCCGGGCGGCCATCTCGGCATCCATGCCCATGACGACACCGGCCAGGCGGTGGCCAATTCGCTCGCCGCCGTCGAGGCCGGCGTGCGCCAGATCCAAGGCACGCTGAACGGCATCGGCGAGCGCTGCGGCAACGCCAATCTGGTCTCGATCGTACCGACGCTGGCGCTGAAGCCGGCCTTCGCCGATCGGTTTGAAACCGGCATCTCGGCCGAGGCGCTGACCGGGATATCCCGGCTTTCCCGCGCCTTCGACGAATTGCTGAACCGTGCTCCGGAAGCGCAGGCGCCCTATGTTGGCGCCTCGGCCTTCGCCACCAAGGCCGGCATCCATGCCTCCGCACTGGCCAAGGAGCCGGCGACCTATGAACATGTGCCGCCCGAGGCGGTAGGCAACCGCCGCCGCGTTATGGTTTCGGACCAGGGCGGCAAGGCCAATTTCCTCGCCGAGCTGAAGCGGCGCGGCATCGATGTGCCCAGAGACGACCATCGTCTCGATGCGCTGATCTCGGTGGTCAAGGAGCGCGAGGCCGAGGGCTACGCCTATGAGGGCGCCGATGCCTCCTTCGAGCTGTTGGCGCGCAAAATGCTGCACGGCCTGCCGGAGTTCTTCAACGTCACTTCGTTCCGCTGCATGGTCGAGCGCCGCTTCGATGCCAACGGCCAGTTGAAGACGGTCTCCGAAGCCATCGTCAAGGTGATGGTCGAGGGCGAGGAGAAGATGTCGGTGGCCGAAGGCCACGGCCCGGTCAACGCGCTCGACATCGCGTTGCGCAAGGACCTCGGCAAATTCCAGAGCGAGATCGCCGACATGGAGCTCGCCGATTTCAAGGTGCGTATCCTCAATGGCGGCACCGAGGCGATCACTCGCGTCCTGATCGAATCGCATGACGGCACCGGCGCACGCTGGTGGACGGTCGGCGTGTCGGAAAACATAATCGACGCCTCCTTCCAGGCGCTGATGGATTCGATCGTCTACAAGCTGATGAAGAACCGCGACATGGCGGGATTGGTGGCGGCGGAGTAGGGTTGCAAGACGTGGGTTTCCTCGCCCCCCCGAAGTGGGGCGAGGAACTGGCGCCGCCCCTTGAGCCATCAGCGGAAGTCCATTGATCCATCATAATTTTGCGATGGTTTTGGATGGCCCACTGGGCCATAGCGTTTGCCATGGCCAGCGACACGATCCAGCCCGACGCCGACTCCAAAGCCCGCAGCGGCTTTCTCCTCGCGCTCGGCGCTTATCTGCTATGGGGCCTGTTGCCCTTCTACATGAAGGCGGTTGCGCATCTGCCGCTGATCGAGGTGATCGCCCACCGCATCGTCTGGTCGGTGCCGATTGCTGCTGCAGTGCTGGTCTGGGCCGGCCGCACAGCCGATTTCAAGGCGGCGATCCGCTCGCCGCGCAGCATCGCCATGGCGGCGCTGACGGCGACCCTGATCTCCGTCAACTGGGCCATCTATGTCTGGGCGATCTCGGTCGACCGCACCGTCGAGACCGCGCTCGGATACTACATCAACCCATTAGTTAGCATCGTCGTCGGCGCGTTGTTGCTCGGCGAGAAGCTCGACCGGCTGCAGATCGCGGCCGTGTTGCTGGCGGCGGTCGCAGTTGCCGTTCTGACCGTCGATGCCGGCAAATTGCCTTGGGTGTCGTTGGCGCTGGCGTTTTCCTTCGCTGCCTATGGGTTCTTCCGCAAGACGCTGCCGATCGGCCCGAGCCAGGGCTTTCTGCTCGAAGTGCTTTTGCTGTCGGTGCCGGCGCTTGCCTACATCGTCTTCCTGGTCGTCAACGGCCAGGACCATTTCATCTCCAGCAACGGCACCGATATGGCTTTGCTCATCGGCTGCGGCCCAGTCACCTCGGTGCCGCTGCTTCTGTTCGCCTTCGGCGCCAAGCTTCTGCGCCTCTCCACCATCGGCATCATGCAGTACATCGCACCGACCATGGTGTTCCTGATCGCCGTGCTGATTTTCGACGAGCCGTTCGGCACCACGCAAGCAATTGCCTTCGCGCTGATCTGGGCGGCATTGGCGATGTATTCCTGGTCGATGTTTCGTGGCCGTGAAATCCGCCCGGTGGCGTTGGCCCCGAAGTAGGGAGCCTTTCGATGTACGTGCTGCATATCGCCAACAAGAACTATTCGTCATGGTCGCTGCGGCCATGGGTGCTGATGCGCACCCTCGACATTCCGTTCGAGGAGCAATTGACGCCGTTTCCGACCGGGCCCAGTTTCGATCTCTACCGGGCGTTCTCGCCCAGCGGGCGCGTGCCTTGCCTGGTGGATGACGGCTGGGCTGTCTGGGATTCGCTGGCTATTGCCGAGTATCTCGCCGAGCGCCACCATGGTGTGTGGCCTGCTGAGGCCAAGGCGCGAGCCTGGGCGCGCTCGGCCGCCGCCGAAATGCATTCTGGTTTCACGGCCTTGCGCGGCGCATGCCCGATGAATTGCGGCTTGCGGGTGAAACCGTTGCCGATGTCGGACGCGCTGAAGCAGGATCTGTTCCGTTTGGGCGATCTCTGGAACGATGGCCTTGCCCTGTTCGGCGGGCCGTTCCTTGCCGGCGGCCATTTTACCGCCGTCGACGCCTTCTTTGCTCCGGTGGCGTTCCGTGTGCTATCCTATGGGCTGTCTTTCGAAGGGGCAGCTGCAGCCTATCCCCCGCAATTGCTTGGCCTGCCGGCCATGCAGGACTGGTATGCCGCGGGTCTCGCCGAGACCTGGCGGGAGCCGGACCATGAGGCGGAGGTCGCTGCCGCCGGCACCATCGTCGAGGATCTTCGCGCTACGGCGTGATGGGCAGCGCGGCCTCTCTCACTATTCACTATCACATCTTATCAATCACCGACTGCACGCCTTCCGTCGGCGCATCGACCGACGACCCCGCCACCATGATGGCGGCGACGATGGCCTCGGGGTCTTCGACCACCAGCGGCTTGACCCGTTGCGCGGTGTGGATGAAGCCTTCGCTGGCCATATGGTCGAGCAGCGCCAGCATCGGATCCCAGAATCCTTGAACGTTGGCGAAGACGATCGGCTTGCGGTGATGGCCGAGCTGGCCCCAGGTCATGATCTCGACGATTTCCTCGACCGTGCCGATGCCGCCGGGCAGCGCCACAAAGGCGTCGGATTTCTCGAACATCTTGTGCTTGCGCTCGTGCATGTTGTCGGTGATCAGCAACTCGTCGAGCCGGTCAAGCGCGGTTTCGGTCGCCTCCTTGTTGATGAGGAAGCGCGGAATGATGCCCGTTACCTTGCCGCCGGCCTTGAGCGCGCCTTCGGCGACTGCGCCCATAATGCCTTTGGTGCCGCCGCCATAGACCAGCCGCAGGCCGGCTTTGGCGAGCGAGCGGCCAAGCAGGTGCCCGGCCTTGGCATAGATTTCATCGCGGCCCGGAGACGAGCCGCAATAGACGCAGACGGATCGAATCGTGTTCATTCGTGATTGGTGATTGGGTCTGAATGCGGGGTCAAGCCCCAAGGGCTGACAAGCCCGGGCTTTTTCTTGTCGGTGCCGGCAAAACACGCTAGACCGGCTTCAGGTGGCTAAGGGGTAGGGGAAATATGGCTGGTAATCCATTGAAGGCGTTTCTGTTCGCGGCCGGTGGGACCGTCGCGGTCGTCGGAACCGCCTATGTATCGGGCGCACTCGACCCGTATCTGAATCCCACGCCGCCTGCGGCGATTGCATCGCTGACGCCGCCGGCTGAAAAGCTGGCCGATCCGGGGACCGAGGGAAGGCTGCCGCCGNCCCGCCGCGCCCACCGATGCCAAGGCTCCCGCAGCACCCGCGCCTGCCGACGCAACGGCTCCCGCGACCGAAGCTGCGGCTCCGGCGGCACCTGCCGCGCCCGCTGCTGCCCCAACAACCCCAGCGCCGGCCGCGGCCGGCCCGGTTGCGCCGAGCTTCGACGTCGTGCGCGTCGAAAGCAACGGCTCGATCGTCGTTGCCGGCAATGCTGCGCCCAATTCGAAGATCGAGATCCTCAACGGCTCCTCGGTGCTTGGCTCGACTGTCGCCGGTCCGGACGGCGCCTTCGTCATCGTTCTCGACGATCCGCTGAAGCCCGGCGACTATACGATTGCGTTGCGCGCGACGGCCGGCGATGTGGTTACCCCTTCCGTGCAGACCGCCGTCGTTTCGGTTCCCAAGGACGCCGCCGGCCAGGTGCTGGCGATGGTCGAGGAACCCGGCAAGCCGGCCGAGCTGCTTAGCGTCCCGGCGCCTGAGACCAAGCCCGCGGCACCGGCCGCCGGCGATCAGGCCGCTGCCCCAGCCGCTGAGGCGCCTGCTACGGCTGCGCCTGCCGTGGCCGCTGAAACAGCACCTGCTGCTCCGGCTGTGGAAGCCGCAACTGCGCCAGCAGTACCTGCAGCGCCGCCGGCGGCAGGCGTGGCTGCACCCAAGATCGTCGTCGAGGCGGTCGAGATCGACGGCAACAAGATCTTCGTCGCCGGTCTGGCTGACGCCGGCCGCAAGGTGCGCGCCTATGCCAACGATATCCTGCTTGGTGATGCGGTGACCTCGCCCGACGGTCATTTCCTGGTCGAGGCGACGCGCGACATCCCGGTCGGCAGCTACACCATCCATGTCGACGGTCTCGACGCCGACGGCGTGAAGGTCGTGGCCCGCGCCGCCGTGCCGTTCGAGCGCGAACCCGGCGAAGCGATCGCCGCCGTGGCGCCCGCGGAGGCCAAGCCCACCGAGACCAAGCCCGCCGAAGCAAAGCCTGCTGAGCCGGCCGCACCGGCTGCTGCCGAAGCACCGGCCGCTCCGAAGCCTGCGGCGCC